>NZ_JBQNCH010000012.1:0-67382 GCF_052169515.1 Campylobacter sp. | reverse complement strand
CTGTGCAAACTATACTTGGCAAGCGCGAGAGTATGGGCATCTTTGGCGATGACTATGCGACAAAAGATGGCACATGCGTTAGAGACTACATCCACGTTAGCGACCTAGCAGACGCCCACATAAGCGCACTTGAATATATCAGCCAAAATGGCAGCGAAACTTTTAACGTGGGATATGGCAGAGGATTTAGTGTAAAAGAGGTCATCGAGACCGCAAAAAAGGTAAGTGGGGTAAATTTTAAGGTGCTAAACGCGCCAAGAAGGGACGGCGACCCAGCCATCCTTATCTCAAACGCAAGCAAACTGCGCTCGCAAACAAGCTGGAAGCCAAAAAGAGATGATCTAGCGCTCATCATAAAAACCGCCCTTGAGTGGGAAAAGAAAATTTAAGGATAAACATGAGGGTAGCAGTAATTGGAACCGGATATGTTGGACTAGTAAGTGGCGCATGCTTTGCTAAAATGGGCAACAGCGTGATCTGCGTTGATGTCGATGAAAAAAAGATCGAGGCACTAAAAAACGGCATCGTGCCGATATATGAGCCAGGGCTTGCAGATATCGTTAGCGACTGTTACAAAAACGGCTCGCTTAAATTTAGCACGCAGATAACTGAGGCGCTAGGGCATGCAGATGTGCTATTTATCGCAGTTGGTACACCTATGGGCGCTGATGGGCAGGCGGATTTAAAATACGTTCTCTCGGTTGCCAAGTCTATCGGAGAAAATTTAAGCAAACCGCTAATTGTAGTCGATAAATCAACCGTTCCAGTTGGCACTGGAGCTAAGGTGCATGAGGTGATCGCGGGCGAGCTAAAAAAGAGAAACATAGACGTCAAATTTGAAGTCGTCTCAAACCCAGAGTTTTTAAAAGAGGGCGCCGCAGTTGAGGACTTTTTAAAGCCAGACCGCGTAGTTATCGGAGCTAGCAGCGAGTGGGGCTTTAGCGTGATGAGAGAGCTTTATGAGCCATTTATGAAAAACCACGACAGGCTTATTTGTATGGACGTAAAGTCAGCCGAGATGACAAAATATGCTGCAAATTCGATGCTCGCAACAAAAATAAGCTTTATAAACGAGATAGCAAATATCTGCGAACGTATGGGTGCGGACGTAAATTTGGTACGAAAAGGCATCGGTAGCGACTCAAGGATCGGATATAGCTTCATCTACCCAGGTTGCGGATACGGCGGCAGCTGCTTTCCAAAAGACGTAGAGGCGCTCATCTACACAGCTAGACAAAATGGCTTTGAGCCAGAGCTTTTAAACGCGGTTGAGTCTAGAAATAAGGCTCAAAAAAGGGTGCTATTTGAGAAAATTTATAATTTTTTTAGTGGCGACCTAAGGGGCAAGACGATCGCACTTTGGGGGCTTGCGTTTAAGCCAAATACCGATGATATGAGAGAGGCTAGCTCGCTAACTTTGATAAAGCTTTTAGACGAAGCTGGCGCAAAAGTGGTGGCGTACGATCCAAAAGCAAGTGAAGAAGCTAAAAAATATATGCCAGATTTAGATGTGAAATACGCTAAAAATAAGTACGATGCGCTTGATAACGCCGATGCTATGGTGCTTGTGACTGAGTGGAGCGAGTTTAGATCGCCTGATTTTATGGAGATCAAGCAAAGGCTAAAAAACGCCGTCATATTTGACGGACGAAATCAATACAATGCTAAAATTTTAACCGAACACGGATTTAAATATTTCCAAATCGGAGTAAAGGCATGAGAAAAATTTTACTTTTTGTCGCAGCTTGCGTGCTGCCGTTTACGCTTTTGGCGAGCGAAAATGCGGCGAAAACCGAGGAAAATATTTTTGAGCTACCTATTTCAAAGATGCCGCCTGATTATTTTAAATACGAAGTCGCGTTTTTTAAAGAAATAGAAATAGACTGCAACTTCGCCTTTTTGCTCGGCGGAAAGCTTGAACAAAAAGAGGACGCGCGCGGTATTTATTACGAATTTAGTGGTGGAGATGAGCTGGCGCAAACGATGATGCTCTGCAAGGATGGAAAGAAAAAGAGGCGGGTTTATTATGAGCTCACTCAAATTTTACCAGGTATTAGCCCTATTAAAATCATAACTCCAAAAGGTGTAAGTGCAGAAATAAGAATGTATGAACGCGTAAAAAAGATAGAAGCAAAAAAGAAAGGAAAAAGTAAATGAAAATAGCAGTAGTTGGACTAGGATATGTTGGGCTTCCACTTGCAGCAGCTTTTAGTGAAAAGTACGAAGTAGTAGGATTTGATGTAAATGTAAAGCGTATCGAGGAGCTCAAGAGTGGCTTTGACCGCACGCTAGAGCTTAGTAGTGAGCAGATGAAAAAAGCGATCGATAATGGCATGAAATTTAGCCTAAATTTGGACGATATAAAGGATTGCAATTTCTTCATCGTGACTGTCCCAACTCCGATAGACAAAAACAAGCGCCCAGACCTAACACCAGTGGTAAAAGCTACGCAAAGTGTAACAAAAGTGCTTAAAAAAGGTGACATTGTTGTTTATGAAAGCACTGTTTATCCAGGAGTTACAGAAGAAATTTGTGTACCACTTCTTGAAGAGAGTGGGTTGAAATTTAATAAAGACTTCTTCTGCGGCTATTCGCCAGAGCGTATAAACCCAGGTGACAAAGAGCATACTGTAACTAAGATCAAAAAAATCACAAGCGGTTCAACTCCAGAGATAGCAGACAAGGTAGATGAAGTCTATCGCTCTATTATTACAGCTGGCACACATAAGGCTTCAAGTATCAAGGTAGCAGAGGCTGCAAAAGTTATAGAAAACACACAGCGCGACATCAATATCGCCTTTATAAACGAGCTTGCAATGCTGTTTGAAAAGCTTAATATTAATACCATTGACGTGCTTGAGGCGGCTGGTACGAAATGGAATTTCTTAAATTTCCGCCCAGGTCTGGTTGGTGGACACTGCATCGGTGTGGATCCATACTATCTAACTCATAAAGCTCAAGAGGTAGGTTATCATCCGGAAATGATCTTAGCTGGCCGCCGTATCAACGACGACATGGGCAAATACGCAGCTGATCAGGTGATAAAGCTAATGATAAGAAAGGGTGTTTTGATAAACAAAGCACGTGTACTAGTGCTTGGTATGACATTTAAAGAAAACTGCCCAGATATAAGAAACTCGCGCGTTATAGATGTGGTTGATGAGCTAAAAGACTTTGGCTGCAAGGTCGATGTGACCGATCCTTGGGCTGATAGTGCTGAGGTAAAACACGAGTATGGCTTTGAACTTGTAAAAGAGTATGATTTAAAAGATTATGATTGCGTTGTGATCGCGGTCGCTCACAATGAGTTTAAAAAGCTCAATCTAAAAGGTCATTTAGTTTATGATATAAAAAATATCTATCCAGAGGCTGATGCTAGACTGTAAGGAATTTGGTGCATAAAGTAAGCATAAATTTAAAAATTTTACTTATATTTCTAGCTGCTTATCTGTTTGGATTTGCAGCTAGGATGCTCTGGGTATTATGGGCAAAGGATATGCCAGAGTTTTACTTTAATGGCGAGTTTATGCTTACGACAAATGATGCCTACTATTACGCAGAAGGTGCTAGAGACATGCTGGCCGGTTTTCATCAGCAAAATGACTTTAGTCCATTTAATCACCAAATCTCGACTATAGTTTTTTATATTTGTAAAATTTTTCCTTTTAAGATCGAAAGCGTGATGTTTTACATGAGCGCTTTTTTGGCTCCTCTTATCGCACTTCCAGTTATTTTAATCTCGAATGAGTTTAAGGCTCTAAACGTAGGAGCTGTGGCAGCATTTATGAGTGTTATATTGCCAGGATATTTTGTAAGAACATCGGTTGGGTATCTTGATAGTGATATGCTAAATGTCACATTTGCACTTTTTATTATCTATTTTTTAATTAAATTAATAGATACAAGAGAGCGTAAATTTATCATTCTTCCAGCTCTTTTTGTAGCGATCTATCTTTGGTGGTATCAAAGCTCATATCCACTTATTTTAAGTATTGTATTTGTTTTTTTATTTTATACGCTTATTTTTATGCGAAATAGATTGGAAAATTATCAAGCAATATTTTTTATGTTTATAAGTGTCGTAAGCTTAAATATTTTTACCAAAGATCCACTAATATCAAATAAAATTTTAATTTTTAATACAGCCATCATAGCTCTATCTTACGCCGTTTTTTGTAAATATGAAAAGCTACTTTCACCTAGAAATTTGAGTATTTTTTTGGCTTTGATGCTAGTGGTTTTTATCTATTTTAGCGGTTTTGATTTTATTATCTCAAAGATAGGCAATTATATTTTTAAAAATACCGATGAGCCTACCAATAAATTTCACTTTATAAGCCTACTTGTTTTGATCAATGAGGTCAAAAGTGCTAGTCCTCTATATTTTATCTATTTCATGTCTGGCAATATCCTTATATTGATGGCGGCCATCGTTGGATACTTGCTACTATGCTTTAAATTTCGCCCATTTTTGCTTACATTGCCAATGTTTGGTCTAGGTCTCCTCTCTTTTTTTGGTGGAGTTAGATTTGTTATGTATATAACACCACTTGTTGCACTTGGTTTTGGGTATTTTTTACATTTTTTTTTAAATTTGTTTGATCTTAGAAACTCTATTAAAAATTTATCATTTTTGGTTTTTGCTGCAGCTACTCTTGTTATAAATTTAGATTTTGCTTATTCGTATAGACCAAATACACTAATTACACACGATGAGGCAGTCGCGCTTGATGGGATTAGGAAGTCAGCAAAGCGTGATGACTATATCTTTTCATGGTGGGATTATGGTTATGCTATAAGGTATTTTGCTGATGTTAAGACATTAAATGATCCTGGCAGACAAGGCTATGAACACAATTATTTTGTAAGTCTTGCGTTAAGAAAAGATCAGGCATTTTCAGCTAAACTTGCAAGAGTAGCAGTTACGTATAATGACATCTCGCTTGAGCAAAATAGTAGGCTGATAGAGGAGATTTTAAAAGATCACAATACAAGCGATGTAAATAAATTTTTAAGTCAGCTTGAAAGTGAAAATTTTTCTCCGCCGGTAGCAAAGAAGGCTGTTTATTACTATCTTGTGCCTAATATGATTGATATTGCTCCAAATATCTTTAGATATAGCTATATCGATGTTACAACTGGTAAAAAGCAAAAAGAGAATTTTTACCATGTTAGTGCATTAAATGGTATTAGTGAGACTACTATTGATCTTGGAGATGGCTATAGTTTGCCTATAAATGAGCAAAAATTTATCATACATAACGGTGAAAAAATTGCTATAAAATCATTTTTCAAGGTAAAAGGAGCTGGTAAAGATTTATATATAGATGAAAAAATCGTAGATGAAAATGCTAAAATTTATGTCATTTTTTTGGAAGATTATGCGCAGATATTGTTGCTTGATGAAAATGCTTTTAACTCATCTTTTGTACAGCTTTTTATATTTGAAAAGGCTGATGATAGATACTTTGAGCCATTTATCATTTCAAATGGTGTAAAAATTTATAGGTTAAAAATTTAATGCTAATCAATCTAATAAGCTCGATTGTCGTTTTTGTCGTATCAATGGGCATAAATTTCTTTCTTGCGCCATTTATCCTAAAAAGCCTTGGTAACGAAGCTTTTGGCTTTGTGGGCCTTAGCAACGCCATCGTTAGCTACGCAGCAGTCATAAGTGTGGCGATAAATTCGGTTAGTGGTCGCTTTGTCGCTCATGCGTGGCACAAAAAGGATCTAAGCCTTGCAAACACCTACTACTCGTCTGTACTTGTTGTAAATATATTCTTTTGTGCCGTTGTAGTGGTGCTTAGCTCCGTTTTTATCCTAAATTTGCAAAGCTTTTTAAACGTCCCTGAAAATTTACTCTTTGACGTGAGGATGACTCTTTTATTTTACTTTATAAATTTTTGCGTTGGACTATTTAATGGCGTTCTTACAGTTTGCGCCTTTGTGACAAATAAGCTATACTTACTCTCCATCAGAAATGCCATCTCAAGTGCGATCCTAGCAATCCTCATCGTGGCGCTCTTTTTCTTTTTTAAGCCATTTATCTCATATATCGCTATTTCGGCGCTTGTGGCGAGCCTCTTTGTCTTTTTTAGCACCATTTTTATGTCGGCTCGCATCACGCCAGAGCTAAAATTTAGCTTTAGCAAATTTGACTTTTCTAAGATCAAAGAGCTTCTAAGCTCTGGCATTTGGAATAGCTTTAATGCACTAAACCGCATACTTTTAACAGGCATGGATCTATTTATCTGCAATATCTTTGTAAATGCAAATGCTACTGGACTTCTTGCAGTCGCCAAAGCCGCTCCAATCATACTTGAAAGTTTTGCTGCGGAGCTTAGCAGTATATTTTTACCAAAATTTGTCGAGCTTTACTCTAAAAATTTGATCACTGATCTTATAGAAGAGGCAAAATTCTCTATGAAAGTGATTGCCTTTGTGATGAGTTCTCCAGTGGCTTTTTTTGTCGTTTTTGGGCTTGATTTTTATACGCTTTGGCTACCTTTTAAAAGTAATGAGGAAATAAAATTTATCTACAATGTCTCGATGATCGCGCTTGTGCCGATTGTATTTATCAGCTTTGTTTTTTCGCTTTTTAACCTTGATAGCGCGACAAACAAGCTTCGCCGACCAGCCATTGCCAACACCATACTTGGCGTTAGCACGATCATAGCGCAGATCGCACTGCTTAAGCTTAGTGGCTACGGCGTTTATGGTATCGTCATTGTCGCAGCCATTTTTTATAGCATAAGAATTCTTGGCTTTGACATCATAAATGCCGCCTTAAATTTAGAGGTAAAGCTCACCACCTTTTATGGGGTCTATTTTAAAAATTTAGCTGTTTTTGCGCTCTGTGTGCTTGCGATGTTTGCCTGCAAGGACTTTGTGAGCTTAGATAACTGGCTAAAATTTGCTATCTTTACTGCGATATATGCCGGTGCAGCTTATGTTTTGGGATATTTTTTGTTTTTTAATAGCTTCGAGAGAGGCATAGTCTGGCGTAAAATTTTAAAAAAAATTAAAAGGTCTTAAATGGATGAAATTTACCTGATTTCTTTGGCTAAAGATATCAAAAGGCGCGAGCTTTTGCAGCAGAAATTTGGCTCTTATGATAGCTTTAAGCTAATAGACGCAGTGGATGGCAGGGAGCTAAGCGCAAGGGAGTACTATAAGATCATTTCGCCATCGTTTAAAGCTTACGGCAAGGTTTTGAGCCCAGCTGAGGTTGGCTGTTCGCTCTCGCACGTCAAGGCTTACGAGACATTTTTAGCAAGTGATGCAAAATTTGCCCTCATTTTTGAAGATGACGTGATTGGAGACGACTCGGCTATAAAAGAGGCCTTTTTAGCAGCTAGTAAGATGCCTGAAAACAGCGTGCTGATATGTGGCATGCAAGATGGGCTAGAAGGCAGGTTTAGTGCTTTTGGTAAAAAGGTGGATACTAGCCTAAGCAAGCCACTTTGGCAGGTCTCAAAGTACTCATTTTCAAGCATTTATAGAGCAGGGGCTTACGTGCTAACTAAAAAAAGTGCTAAAAATTTGCTTGAAATCCACAAAAAAGCACTTTGTACGACTGATGTTTGGGACTATTTGCTAGGCGTTAATGGCATGCAGATGTATTTTTGCGATCTCTTTTCGCACCCTACTGATCTTAGCGGCTCAAACATCGAAGGAGAGCGCCTTGAGAGAGGATACAACGCAAATTTAAAGGCCTATATTAAAACAATTAAATTTATATTTTTCTCAAGGCTTGAAAAGCTTCAAGGTTATGAGAGAATTTTTAAAAGGGACTAGATGAGTGAGCCATTAATCAGCATCGTAACCGCAACCTACAAGCGCCCTGAGCTTTTAAAGAAGGCTTTAAAAAGCGCTCTATCTCAAAGCTATGAAAATTTAGAGATCATTGTTACAGATGACGGCGACGATAATAGTGCGAGTGAAATTTGCAAGAGTTTTAACGACGCAAGGATCAAATTTGTAAAAAACACAGCCCATAAAAAGAGTCCAAATGGCAATAAAAATAACGGCTTTGATAATGCAACAGGCGAGTTTATCTGCTTGCTTGATGATGACGATGAGCTTTTACCAGAGGCGATCAAAGAGTGCTATGAAATTTTAAAAAGTGGCGAGTATTCGTGCGTTTTTGCAGACGCGATCTGTGAAAAAGATGGCGTTATGACCGAAGTAATGGCTGGTAGAAGCCCATATAAGCAAAGCGGGGTGATGAGTAAGATTGATTATCACTGCGGACGGATAAATGGCGAGTATTTCAAGCTTTTTTCGCATGAATTTATAGATGATTTTAGGTTTGATGAGACGAGTTTTGGCGGCGAAAATGAGCTTTATATCCGCTTTTTTGAAAAAAATGTCTTTTACCTTAAAAAGCCACTTTACATCTATCGTATCGCAAGAAGTGATAGTGCGACGCTAAATGCAGGCAAGCATGCTTTAAATGTTGCAAACGCCTACATCAAAACGGCAAATATGCACTACGACATAGCGATCAAGCATGAGCCAAAATTTCTAGCCTTGCAGTATAAAAATGCCGCTTACTACGCCAAAATAGCAGGTGAATATGGTCTTATGCTAAGGTGTATATTTAAAAGTATTAGTATTAAATTTAGCAAAGAAGCATTTATATTTTTGCTGTTTAGCCCACTTCCAAGCGGCATTTTACCGGCACTTTCAAAGCTACGCGTAAAGATAAAACAAAGGTTTGGCGTATGAAGATATTATTTGTCACATCAACGCTTAGAAGTGGCGGTGCGGAGCGAGTTTGCGCGGTGATCGCATCAAGATTTAGCATGGATCATGATGTAAGCCTTGTTAAATTTGACAAGAACGAGCCATTTTACGAGCTGGCAAGTGGCGTGAAGCTCATAAATTTAGGTGTTGGGGCTGATGAGCTTGGTTTTTTTGGAAATTTAAAAAAGAGAGTTTTAAAGGTGCTTGCCTTAAGAGCGCTCATAAGAGAAGGCAAATTTGACGCTGTGATATCTTTTTTAGATGCCGTAAATACCTTGGTGCTCTTTAGCTCAGCTGGGCTAAAAAAGCCTATTGTCATAAGCGAGCACACAAACTATCTTGCGCCAAAAAGAGCTATCTTTAAAGTACTAAGACGCCTTAGCTACCCATTTGCAAACGCACTTAGCGTCTTAAGCGACGAGGATCTTGGCTACTACTCTAAATTTTGTAAAAATGTGATGAAAATTTATAACCCGCTCTTTGAAAAGTGCTACGATGAGAGCTTTGCTAAAGAAAATTTAGTCATCTTTGTTGGCAGGCTAAATAAGATAAAAAACTGCGAAATGTTTGTAAGAGTGGCTGCAAATCTAAAGCAAAGTGGCTATAAATTCGCTGTTGCTGGAGATGGCGGCGAGAGGGTAAATTTAGAAAATTTAGCTAAAAATTTAGGCGCTAATGTCGAATTCTTAGGCAATGTAAGCGACATAGCCCAGCTTTATAAAAGGGCAAAGGTGCTGCTCTCTTGCTCAAATCACGAGGGTCTTGGAAATACTTTGATAGAGGCAATAAACTATGACTGCGTGAGGGTTGCGACAAAGACAAGCGGTGCGAAAGAGCTTATAAAAGATGGCTTTGATGGCTTACTTTGCGAGGTAAATGACGCTAGGCAGATGAGCGAAAAGCTTGCAAAAATGCTGCAAGATGAGGCAAAGATGGGCGAATTTGCCAAAAACGCAAGAGCTAGACTTGATGAGTTTGGTGTGGAGCAAATTTATAAAAAATGGCTGGAGCTTTTAAAACTTGGAGGTGTGAAGTGAAAATTCTTTTTGTCATCGCTGCGCTTAGAAACGGCGGAGCGGAGCGCGTGCTAAACGTGCTTGCAAATGAGCTTAGCAGGGACAATGAGATCACTATCGCCGTGCTTGAAGAGGATCTTGGGCTCTATAAATTTAGTGAAAAAATAAGCATCATAAATCTTAACGTCACTGGCTCAGGAGTCGCTTTAAAATTTAAGAAAATTTTCGTCCTTAGAGCGCTTTTTAAAAAGCAAAAAGCTGATCTAATAATGAGCTTTATCGACTGGACAAACGTCGCTTGCGTGATCGCAAATGCTGGACTAAAGAGCAAACTAATAGCAACCGAGCACCACGAGCATAGCTACTTAAAAAGCAAGGTCGCAAGTGCTATGCGTGATCTTGCCTATCGCTTTGTAGATGGCTTAAGCGTGCTAAGCAAAAGTGACTACGACTACTATAAATTTGCCAAAAATCGCGAGATCATTCACAATCCACTTTTTATCGACGTGCTTGAAATTTGCGAGAAGCAAAATGTCATCTTAAGTGTGGCAAGGCTGGAGGCGGTAAAGGGCTATGATATCTATTTTGAGGCACTTAGCAAGGTGGATAAGAGCTTGCTTAATGGCTGGGAGATAAAGATCGCAGGTAGTGGCAGGCAGGAGGCGCAGCTAAAGCAAATGGCATCAAATTTAGGGCTTAATATCAAATTTCTAGGTCACATGAGTGATGTTAGTAAGCTTTACAGCGAGGCAAAAATTTTTGTTCTAAGCTCAAGAAGCGAGGGTCTTTCAAACGTGCTAATCGAGTCAGGTGCCCTTAATTGCGCTAGGATAAGTAGCGACACTGTGGGCGCAAGAGAGCTTATAAATGACGGCTTAGACGGACTTATCTTTAAAAATGGCGACGCAAATGACCTAAAAGATAAGCTTGAGATGCTTCTAAAAGATGAAAATTTAAGGGCAAAACTAGCAAAAAACGCCAGTAAAAATGCAAATTTATTTAGCATAGAAAATATCAGCAAGCAGTGGCGAGAATTTATAAAAAAGGTTGTTGGTAAGTGAAAAAATTAGCCGTTTTCTTATACTCGATGGGGCCTGGTGGGGCTGAGCGAAACGTTTCAAATTTGCTGCCATTTTTAGTTAAGAGATATGAAGTTCACCTGGTACTCATGAGCAATGTCATCGCTTACGAGATACCAAGTGAGGTAAAAATTCACTTCATCGAAAACAGTGATCCTTATGAGAAAGTATTTAAAAAGCGAGTAAGGCTCTTTTTGTCATTGCCAATGCTTGCATTTAAATATAAAAAACTTTGTGAAAATTTAGGCATTGACGTGCAGTTTGTGCTAATGAATCGCCCTTGCTATATTGCAGGAGTTGCAAGAATTTTAGGGCTAAAAACTAGGCTAGTTATCAGCGAGCGAAGCTGTCCTTCAATTTTATATAAAAACGATTTAAGCGGTAGAGTTAATAAATTTTTACTCACTCATCTTTATAAAAAGGCCGATCTCATTTTGGCAAATGCAGCTGGCAACAAAGAGGATCTGGTGAGAAATTTTGGTATGAGCGAGGCAAAAACAAAGGTGCTTTATAACGCCCTTGATCTAAAAATTATAAATTTACTAAAAGATGAGCCGCTAGAGAGTGATTTTAAGCCATTTTTCATAAACATAGGCCGTCTTGATAGCGGTAAAAATCAAGCTATGCTAATAAAAATAATCTCTTCCATAAACGACCCTCGTGCTACGCTTGGAATTTTGGGTAAAGGGCCTTTAAAAGATGAACTTCAAAATTTGATAGATAGGCTCAATGTCGGCGAGCGTGTAAAGCTTCTTGGCACCGATAAAAATCCCTTCAAACACATAAAAAACGCCTCTTGCTTGCTTTGTGCCTCGCGCTTTGAGGGCTTTTCAAACGTCCTGCTTGAAGCGCTTGCCTGCGAGAAAACCATTATCTCGACAGAACATAAAAGCGGGGCAAAGGAGCTTTTGGGCGAGAGCGAGTTTGGCATTTTGGTGCCAGTTGACGATGAAAATGCGATGAAAGAAGCGATGATAAAGGTGCTCAATACGCCTAAAATAAGGCAAAATTTTGAAAATATTGCGTATAATCGGGCTAAATTTTTTGATAGCGAAAATATAGCGAGCGAGCTTATAAAATTTTTGGAAAATCCTAATGAATAGAAATTTATTTTTTAAAAATTACTCTTTATATTTGATGATATTTATTGCCGTAGTTTTTGGCATGGTTTGTAGGCTCTACTGGGTCTTTTGGGCGAGTGAATACCCAGTCTTTTTTTGGAATAACGAGCTAATGATCAGCACAAACGATGGCTACGCATTTGCCGAGGGTGCCAGAGATATGCTAGCTGGCTTTCACCAAGAAAATGACCTTAGCTACTACGGCTATCCACTCTCGACACTGACTTATTGGATCGTGAAATTTCTGGGCGTTAAGCTTGAGACAGCGATGATTTATATGAGCGTATTTTTCTCATCGCTTGTCGCTGTACCAGTCATTTTGATCGCAAATGAATATAAACTCAAATTTGCCGGCTTCATCGCCGCACTTCTTGCTGTCATAGCAAACAGCTACTACAACCGCACGATGGCAGGATATTACGACACCGACATGCTCATCATCCCACTTAGTGTATTTGTCGTTTGGGGCCTTATTAGGGTGCTTGAAAAAAAGGACGCAAATAGCCTAATAATCGCGCCTTTAAGCGCACTTATTTATATGTGGTGGTATTCAAGTGCTTTTTCGCTTATTAGTATTTTAACGGCGTTATTTTTGTTTTACACACTCATTTTTGATAGGAAAAATCCTCTTTTTTATCTTGAAATTTCGCTGCTTTTGCTTGCCATTTCAAATCTTGATCTAACACTTAAATTTGCCATAGTATTTGCATTTTACGTGCTTTGTCTCTTTAAAAAAGAGATAATAAATTTAAAATTTGCTCTTGGTGTTTTAACTATTGTTTTTGCTGTTTTTGCGATTCGTGGCGGACTAAATCCGATCATTTTTCAGCTTAAATTTTACGTCTTTAGAGGCAGGCCAGAGCTTGGTGGCACGAGCTTTCATTTTTTTAACGTCAATCAAACTATCCAAGAGTCAAGTATAGTTGATTTTACGCTATTTTGCGAGAGGATCAGCGCAAATATCATAACATTTCTGATCTCGCTTGTTGGTGTCGCTTTATTTTGCTTTAAAAATCGCTCGTTTACAGTATCACTTGGCATGTTGGCACTTGGGTTTTTGGCATTTAAAAGCGGTCTTAGATTTACTATTTACGCTGTGCCTATCATGGCTCTTGGTTTTGGGTATTTAGTAGAGTTTGTGCTTACAAATTTAAAGCTAAAAGGTATGTTTTTGGGCCTATTAAGAGCTGCTATAATAGCACTTGCTCTCACTCCAGCACTTATTCATATCTATGGCTACAAAGCTGAGCCAGTTTTTATGCATAAAGAGGTTGAAATTTTAAATAAGCTAAAAAGCATTGCAGATCGCGAAGACTACGTTCTAGCATGGTGGGATTATGGATATCCGATTAGATATTACAGCGATGTTAAGACGCTAATAGACGGCGGAAAACACCTTGGGCGTGAAAATTTTGCCGTGAGTTTCGCGCTTGGTAGCGATGAGATGAGCTCAGCAAATATGGCAAGGCTTGATGTGGAGTATAGGGAGCGACATTTTAAAGAGCGATTTAATGGCAACTTGGTTCAAATTTTAAAAGATAAAAATGTAAGCTTGGATCAACTCTTTAGCGATATAAAAGAGGCAAATTTTAGCTTGCCCGCAAAGACAAGAGATATTTATTACTACTTGCCAGATAGAATGCTTGGTATCTTTCCGACCATTTTGCAGTTTAGTAAGATTGATCTAAAAAGTGGCAAAAATTTAAACAATGGGCTTTTTATTGTCACAAGAGCGATCTCACAAAATGAAAAAGGCATCAGGCTAAGCGGTGGCTTTACGCTAACAGGTGATGTGACAAATTTGATCTATGAAAACAACATCTTACCGCTAAGATCTTTCATAGAGACTGATTATGACGAGTCTGGCAAACTAAATGTTAAAGAGTATAAAAATAACGAACTCTCAAACATTTCTGTCATTTTTATGAGGGATTACGGCAGATTTATCATCCTTGATGAGAGTATTTTAAAGAGCACTTATATACAGCTTTTTGTGCTTGAAAGGTACGATCCAAAAATTTTTGAGCCAGTCATACTTGACGGGGCGGCAAAAATTTATAAGTTAAAGAGGTAAAAATGGCAAGGATAGGATTTTTAAGCCACGCTGATATGAGCATACACTTTTTTAGACGGCCTATTATGCAGGCTTTAAAAGATATGGGGCACGAGGTCTTTGCTATCGCTCCAAAAGGTGACTTCACAGGCGAGCTTGCAAAGAGCTTTCACACCGTCACCTACGAGCTTGACAAGGCGAGCCTAAATCCGCTAACTGTTATAAATAACTCTAAAAAATTATCTCAAATTTTAGGTGAGCTAAATTTAGACCTTCTACAAACTGGCGCTCACAAGTCAAATGTCTTTGGCACATTTGCTGCCAAAAATGCTGGCATAAAGCATGTGATAAATTTAGTTGAAGGCCTTGGCAGCTTTTATATCGATGATGATCTTAAGACAAGAGCTGTGCGTTTTGTTATGGAGAGCCTTTATAAAATTTCATTTACAAAGGCCGATGCTTGCGTATTTGTAAATGACTCGGATGCTGATTATATGATCAGCCAAAATTTGATAGAAAATAGCAAGGTTTGCCGCATAAAAAGTGTCGGCGTGGATACTATTAAATTTGACCCAGCCATCACGCAGGCGGCTGATCTTGGTGAGAAAAAAGTGATCTTAATGATCGCAAGGGCGATGTGGCATAAGGGTGTGCGTGAATTTTACGAGGCAGCAGAAATTTTAAATGGCTACAAAAACTGCGAATTTGTCTTTGTTGGCGAGGGCTTTGCTGGCAATAAATCAACCGCAGACGAGGCCTTTTTAAAAGGTAGCAAAGTACGTTATCTTGGTGCTAGAAACGATATCCCGCAGCTTTTAAAGGCTTCTTACCTGCTAGCACTTCCTAGCTACAAAGAGGGCTTTCCAAGAACGGTTTTAGAGGCGATGAGTATGGCAAAAGCAGTCGTTGCTAGCGATGTTACAGGCTGTAATGAGGCTGTAAAAGAGGGCTACAACGGACTTTTATGTAAGGTAAAAGATGCAAGCGACCTTGCTGGTAAGATAAAAATTTTGCTTGATGATGAGGAGCTTTGCGTAAAGCTTGGGCAAAATGGTAGAAGCTGGGCGGTAAGCGAGTTTGACGAGCGAGTGATCGCGAAAAAATATATAGAAATTTATAGGAAATTTATAGATGTATAGAAATTTTTTAAAAAGGGTGATTGATATATTTGGCGCTTTGTTTTTGCTCATTTTAACCTCGCCTATCATCATAGCAACGGCGATCTTTATCTACTTTAAAGTAAGCCGCGACGTCATTTTTACGCAGGCAAGACCAGGTCTTAATGAGAAAATTTTTAAAATTTATAAATTTAAGACGATGAGTGACGAGCGTGATGCAAATGGAGAGCTCTTGCCAGATGAGCAAAGGCTTGGTAGATTTGGCAAACTGATCCGCTCTCTTAGCCTTGATGAACTACCACAGCTATTTAACGTACTAAAGGGCGACATGAGCTTTATTGGACCAAGGCCGCTTTTGGTCGAATATCTGCCTATTTATAACGAAACGCAAAAGCACCGCCACGACGTGCGTCCTGGTATTACAGGCCTAGCGCAGGTAAATGGCAGAAACGCCATAAGCTGGGAGAAAAAATTTGAATACGACGTCTATTACGCTAAAAATTTAAGCTTTATGCTTGACGTAAAAATAGCCTTGCAGACAATAGAAAAGGTGCTAAAACGAAGTGGTGTAAGCAAAGAGGGGCAGGCAACGACGGAGAAATTTAATGGCAAAAACTAAAAAAATTTACATCTACGGAGCGAGCGGTCACGGGCTTGTGGTTGCTGACATCGCTAGAAGTAGCGGCTATGATGAGATAGTTTTTTTAGATGATGCTAGTGAGTTTAAATTTGGCCCAGAGCTTGAAAAAGCGGACATCATAATAGCCATCGGCCAAAACAAAACTAGAGAGATGATAAGCAAAAGAGTCAAAGCTGCTGGCTTTGAGATAGTAAATTTGATCCACAAAAGCGCAGTTGTGAGCGAAAGTGCTGTGATAGAAAAAGGCGTAGTTGTCATGCCAAATGCCGTAATAAACGCAAAAGCTCATATAAAAGAGGGCGCTATCATAAACTCTGGCGTAGTGATCGAGCATGAGTGCGTGATAGGCAAATTTGCTCACATCAGCCCAAATGCAGCCCTTGCTGGAAATGTTAGAGTGGGCGAATTTACACATGTTGGTATTGGCTCAAGCGTCATTCAAGGTATAAGTATCGGCAGCAGCTGTATCATCGGCGCTGGAAGCGTGGTTGTTAGAGATATAAAAGGTGGCACAAAGGCGTACGGAGTGCCAGCGTGCGAGCATGGCAGGATATAAATTTAAAAATAAGTGCTAAAATCGCTAAAAAATCACGAAAGGTATGAACATGGATAGGGTTTTTTTATCTCCGCCAAATATGAGTGGAAAAGAGCAGGAATATATAAAAAAAGTTTTTGAAAGCAACTATATAGCGCCACTTGGTGAGTATGTAAATAAATTTGAAGAAAGTATAAAAAACTACACTGGAGCAAAAGATGCGCTAGCACTAAGTGCTGGAACGGCGGCGCTTCACCTAGCACTTCGCGTCCTTGGCGTGAAAGAGGGCGATTTTGTGTTGGCTTCTAGCTTTACATTTATGGCTTCAGTCTCGCCTATACTTTACGAAAAAGCAACTCCAGTCTTTATAGATAGCGACGAGAGCTGGAATTTAAGCCCAGAGCTACTTAAAAAAGCGATATCAAATTTACCTAAAAAGCCAAAGGCATTAGTCGTTACTCATCTTTACGGCCAAGCTTCAAAGATGAAAGAAATTTGCGAAATTTGCCAAAACGAGGGTATCGCTTTGGTCGAGGACGCAGCTGAGGCACTTGGTGGATTTTACGCTGGCAAGGCACTTGGCACGTTTGGCGTGATGGGTGCATATAGTTTTAATGGCAACAAGATCATCACCACTTCAGGCGGCGGTATGCTAGTTGGAGATAGCGAATTTGTGGAAAAAGCTAGATTTTACAGCACGCAAGCAAGAGAGCCGCTACTTCACTACGAGCACAAAGACTATGGCTACAACTACCGTTTAAGCAACGTTCTAGGCGCTATTGGCGTGGCACAGATGGAGGTTTTAGAAAAAAGAGTTGAACAAAAGAGAAAAGTATTTGAAATTTATGAAAAAGAGCTTGGCGGTATTTTAGAATTTATGCCAGAGCTAGCAAATTCTCGTGGCAACAGATGGCTCACAACTGGCGTTTTTGCTAAAAAAGATGCGCATTTAAAGGTCATAAAAGCACTAGCTGATCAAAATATCGAGAGTCGACCACTTTGGAAGCCTATGCACATGCAGCCAGTATTTAAGGGCGCGCTAAGCTTTATTGATGGTTGCAGTGAAGATCTATTTTTAAGAGGAATTTGCTTGCCAAGCGGTAGCGATATGAGTGAGGAGATACAAGCAAGAGTGATCAAATTAGTCAAGGAAAACGCCTAAATGTTTCATACAACAAAGTTAAAAAGGCTTATATTTTTCCTTATTGGCGATGTTTTTATATTTGCCTTTTCGATATATGCGGCCTATCTTTTAAGATTTAATGCAAATATCCCAGATATCTACATCCAAGGGCTTTTTGTAACGGCAGGATTTTTGATAGTTTTTAAACTCATTTTTCTGTGGATATTTAAAATTTACAAGGTTCCGTGGAGATTTTTTGGGCTAAATGAAGCTCGCAAAATTTTCTTAGTTCACGTTTGTTCGGCGATTTTATTTACACCTCTTTTCTTTGTATTGCAAGATATGTTTGCAATGTATCCAAGAAGTGTTATTTTGATAGATATGCTTGTGTCATGCTTGCTTATTGGAATGTTCAGAATTTCAAAGCGTATGGTGCTTGACTTTTCAAACAAACCCCACAAAGGCGAGCCCTGTGTGGTTATAGGTGCTACTTCAAAGGCACTTCATGTTTTGCGTGGCTTAAAACAAGGCTATCTCGACTATTACGCAGTTGGTGTGGTGGATGGCAGAAGTGATCTTATAGATACTTATTGTGATGGATTTTTGGTGCAAGATAAAAAAGAGATACCAAGTTTAGTAAAAGATTATGATGTAAAGACAGCTATTATTGCATTGGCACTCAACCAAGATGAGCTTCAAGCCTTAGTCGATGAGCTAACAGGATATGGCATAAGAGATATGAAGTTATTTTCACTTATCGAAAACGAGCCGATCAAGGATATCTCTATCGAAGATTTGCTCGCTAGAAAGCCAAAAGACCTAAATCCTGAAGCTATCTCAAATTTTTTAAAAGACAAAAAAGTGCTTGTTACTGGAGCTGGTGGTAGCATAGGAAGTGAAATTTGTAAGCAGTGCTTAAAATTTGGAGTGAGCGAGCTTGTAATGGTTGAGCACAGTGAGTTTAATCTCTATAAAATAGGCGAAGATACAAAAGATAAAAGGACTATCAGCAAGCTTGTAAATATCACAAATTTAAAGGACTTTGAAGAAGTTTTTGCTGACTTTAAACCAGAGATTGTTATCCACGCTGCAGCATATAAACACGTGCCGCTTTGTGAGCTAAACCCTCGCTCGGCTGTCGAAAACAATATCCTTGGCACAAAAAATGCTGTCGATCTTTCAAAAAAATATGGTGTTAAAAAATTTGTCATGATCTCATCAGACAAGGCCGTACGCCCAACAAATATAATGGGCACAACTAAGCGTGTTTGCGAACTTTATGCACTAAATTCAAATGAAGCAGGTGTTTGTGAGATAGTTTGCGTGCGCTTTGGAAATGTCCTTGGCTCAAGTGGCTCTGTTATACCGAAATTTAAAGCACAAATAGCTGCAAACAAGCCACTAAGTGTTACTCACCCAGAGATTACAAGGTATTTTATGCTCACATCTGAGGCGTGTCAGCTGGTACTTCAAGCTGCCTCTATTGCAGAAGGTGGTGAGCTTTTTGTGCTTGATATGGGCGAGCCAATCAAGATTGTCGATCTGGCTAAAAAGATGTTGCTTCTTTCAAACAAAGAGCATCTGGGTATCGAATTTGTAGGACTTAGGACGGGTGAGAAGCTTTATGAGGAGCTACTTATTAACAAAGACGACGTTCAAACCAAGTACGAGTCGATCTTTGTGACGCACTCGCAGCCTTATGATCTGACGCTTTTAAATTCGCAGATTAATGAGCTTTTGGAGCTAGAAGATGATAGTGAGATCGCACCTGCGCTTAAAAAGATCGTTCCAGAGTTCAATCACGCATTAAATTTAAAAGGTTAAATTTGGTTATAAAAGATATTAAGAGATTTAGTGATACGAGATATAAGGCAAGGGCGTATATTTGCTATTTATTTAGTAGGAATTTGCCAAATAGACTGCCTGGAGTTTGTTTAGAAAATATAAAAGCTGGCTTTGACAAGATCAGCCACGAGATAGAAAATTTTGATGCATTATATATCTTAGACGAAAATGGCGTGCAGATCGAAGACTCGATCAGTCTAAATGAGAAATATAAAATTCCAAAAGGCGAAAACCGTGCAAATAAGGCATACTACTATACTGCAGTGCGCGAGAAAAGGTGTGTTTTAAGTGATCCTTATCCATCAAGTTTAAATGGAAATTTATGCGTCACGGCAAGCGTGCCTATCTATAATGAAAAAAATGAGCTTAAATTTATTGCTTGCATCGATATAAGCCTAGAAAATATCCTAAAAATGGTCGATGGTGGCTTTGTTGAGGAGCACTTTGGTAGATTTTTAAAGACTGTTTACACACTATTTTGTGCCTCACTTTTTATGATCTGTGCATTTTTGTTTTGGCACGGTGTTAAGAGCTTTATATCAAAGAGTATCGAGCATATAAATGTCGAAGAAATTTTTGAATCAACTATTATTTTAACGCTAGCCCTCGCCATTTTTGACCTTGTGAAGACGATATTTGAAGAGGAAGTTTTAGGAAAAAATCACGACGAAAATAGTGTGATTTATAAAACGATGGTTAGATTTATTGGCTCTATTATCATCGCACTTGCGATAGAAGCGCTTATGCTTGTGTTTAAATTTGCTATAACCGCGCCTGAAAATATCATAAACGCTATCTATCTAATAGGCGGTGTTGCGGTACTGATGGCTG
This sequence comes from Campylobacter sp., assembly GCF_052169515.1. GTDB lineage: Bacteria > Campylobacterota > Campylobacteria > Campylobacterales > Campylobacteraceae > Campylobacter_A. The sequence goes on along the minus strand of NZ_JBQNCH010000012.1, from coordinate 47,270 downwards.
CACTTAGCTTTTATCTTTTTAGTGTAAAAAAGCAGGATGGTAAATGATCGCGATAGTTGATTATGGCGCTGGAAATATTAAAAGCGTGATAAATGCTTTTAATTTTCTTGACAAAAAATGCACATTAGTGGATAAACCAGAAAATTTAAAAGAGTATTCTCACATTGTATTGCCAGGCGTTGGAGCTTTTGGTGAAGCGATGAAAAAGCTAAAAAATAACGGCATGGATGAAGCGATAAAAGAGGCAGTAAAAAGCGGTAAGACGTTCATAGGAATTTGCCTTGGCATGCAGCTTTTATTTGACAAAGGTTTTGAATTTGGCGAACATGCCGGACTTGGGCTGATAGCTGGCGATGTCGTAAAATTTGACGAGAGTAGATTTGATAAACCACTAAAAATACCTCACATCGGTTGGAATACGCTTGAATTTAAACAAAAAAGCCCTTTAAATTTTGGGCTAAAAGAGCTTGAATATTTATATTTTGTTCACAGCTACCACGTGGTTTGTGACGATAAATTTGCGCTTGCAAAGACTACTTATGGCTATGAGTTTACAAGTGCGGTTTGGCATGAAAATGTCTTTGGCTTTCAGCCTCATCCAGAAAAAAGTCATGAGGTTGGACTTAAAATTTTGGAGAATTTTGCGAGGTTGTGATGGAAATTTTTCCAGCGATTGATTTGAAAGAAGGACAAGCGGTTAGGCTTAGCAAAGGTCTTATGCAAAGTGCTAAAATTTATAGCAATGAGCCAAGTGAGCTTGCCAAGAGGTTTGAAGATTATGGCGCAAAATGGCTTCATGTGGTTGATCTTGATGGAGCATTTGCTGGAGAAACTATAAATTTTAAAACGATAGAAAAAATTGTAAAAGCCACAAATTTAAAGGTACAAGCGGGTGGTGGCATAAGAGATGAAGATCGCATAAAACGTTATTTGGATTTAGGTGTTAGTAGAGTGATCCTTGGTTCAGTTGCCTTGCGTGATCCAGAATTTACAGCAAAAATGGCTAAAATTTATAGGGTCGTGGTTGGCATAGACGCAAAAGATGGCTATGTGGCTGTGCAAGGCTGGGGTGAGGTTTCAAATATAAAAGCAGTCGATCTTGCAAAAAAATTTGCAGATGTGGGTGTAGAAGCTGTGATTTGCACCGATATTAACAAAGATGGGATGCTTGGCGGAGTTAATGTTGATTTTAGCTTGCAAATAGCTAGAAGTAGTAAGCTTGAGACCATAGCGAGTGGCGGAGTAAGCGGACTAGATGATATATTGATGTTAAAATCTACAAATGAAATTAGCGGCGTTATTGTTGGCAAGGCTTACTATGAAGGACTACTTGATCTAAAAGAAGCCTTTAAGCTACTTAGTTAGCATTAAAGCTTTTATAAATTTTAAATTAGCTAGAATAGAGCAATTTTTACTAAAAGGATATTATGTGAAGATTTTGGTTGTAGACGATAGTTCAACAATGAGAAGAATTATAAAAAATACTTTACAAAGACTAGGACATCAAGAAATTCTAGAGGCTGAGCATGGGCTTGAAGCCTGGAATATCTTGACTCAAAACGAAGGTATAGAGGTTCTTATTACAGACTGGAATATGCCTGAAATGAATGGTCTTGAGCTTGTTAAAAAAGTAAGAGCAGAACAAAAGTATATTGATATGCCTATTATAATGGTAACAACAGAAGGCGGAAAAGCTGAAGTTATAACGGCTTTAAAAGCAGGTGTTAATAACTACATCGTAAAACCTTTTACGCCACAAGTTTTAAAAGAGAAGCTTGAAGACGTCCTTGGTTAATGAAAGATAAATTTTACGAATTAAGTATAAAAACATCAAATTTTTATGATGAAATTTTAGAGTTAATTTTCTCTTTTGGTGTCACTTGCGTTGAAGAGTTAGATCATGAGATCATTGTCAGGGAAGAATATGATCTAGGGGATATAGCTTGGGGTATAGGTGAGTACGCAAAAGGTCTTTCTGATGCTTTAGCAATTCCAAATGATTTAAAAATTTCTCTTAATCTCAAAGAAAATAAAGACTGGCTAGGTGAATACAAAAAGGCTGTTAAACCTATTTTGGTTGATAAAATTTATGTTAGACCTAGCTGGGAAGAACCGCTTAAGGATGTAACAAACATCATAATTGACCCAGCTCTAGCTTTTGGTTCAGGGCATCATGAAAGCACAAATTCTTGTCTTCTTCTTTTGCAAAAATATTCGAAAAGTGGAAAAGCCGCTCTAGATGTAGGTTGTGGAAGTGGAATATTAAGCATTGCTTTATCGAAGCTTGGTTGTATAGTAGATGCTTGCGATACGGACGAGCAGGCCACACAAAGCTCACTTAGCAACGCTAAGCTAAATGGGGTTGAATTTAATAAAATTTGGACAGGCTCTATCGCAAATTTAGAACAAAAATATGACATCGTAGTGGCAAATATCATTGCTGATGTTATTTTTATGCTCTCAAATGACTTGAAAAAATCGCTTAAAAAAGGCGGCTATTTAGTATTGTCAGGAATTTTGAACAAGTACGAAGATAGGATTAAAGATACTTTTAAGGATTTGGAGCTAATTGAGATAAAACAAAGTAACGATTGGAGTAGCTTTGTTTATAAGGAAATAGATGAATAACCAAAATAATAACCAAAATGATAGCAATAATAACGGTTTTTTTAATAAAAATCCTATTTTTATTTTTGCTATTTTCGCAATAGTTATAGTTTTAGCTTTTAGAAGCTTTAGTGGAGATGGACTGGGAGGTTCTTTTGGACTCAACGGTAATGCTCAGAGCAAAATGATAGCTTATTCTGAATTTAAAGATATGCTAAAAAGCAAGCAGCTAAATGAAGTTGCAATCTCTGAAACAACGATAAAAGGTGTTGGCGGTGATAAAATAATATATTTATCAAAACGCATAAATGATCCAACACTTATAAGTTTGCTTGAACAAAATGGTATAACCTATAGTGTTTATAGTGAAAATAACTGGTTTGGTGATCTTTTGTTTTCATGGATTATTCCTGTTTTTATATTTTTTGCTATTTGGATGTTTATTGCTGGTCGTATGCAAAAAAATATAGGTGGTGGCATACTTGGTATCGGAAGTGCGAAAAAACTTATAAATTCTGAAAAACCAAAAGTAAAATTTGATGATGTTGCAGGTGTTGAAGAGGCTAAAGAAGAAGTTCAGGAAATAGTTGACTATTTAAAAAGTCCTGATAAATATCTAAGACTTGGGGCAAAAATTCCAAAAGGAATTTTACTAGTTGGCCCTCCAGGTACAGGTAAAACACTTCTTGCAAGAGCAGTTGCTGGCGAGGCTAGTGTACCATTTTTCTCTATGTCAGCATCAAGCTTTATCGAGATGTTTGTCGGCGTTGGTGCAAGTAGGGTTAGGGATCTTTTTGAAAATGCTAAAAAAGAAGCTCCAGCAATCGTCTTTATAGATGAGATTGATGCAATTGGTAAAAGTAGAAATTCTAGCCCAATGGGTGGAAATGATGAGAGAGAGCAGACGCTAAATCAGCTTCTTTCTGAAATGGATGGCTTTGATGCAGATAAATCCCCAGTTATAGTTATAGCTGCTACAAATAGACCTGAGGTTTTAGATGCCGCGCTTTTAAGACCGGGTAGGTTTGATAGGCAAGTACTTGTGGATAAGCCTGACTTTAAAGGACGTTGTGATATTTTAAAAGTTCACATGAAAGATGTTAAGATTGACAAAGATGTAAGCATCGAAGATATAGCAAGGCTAACTACTGGTTTGGCCGGAGCTGATCTTGAAAATATCATAAACGAGGCTGCGCTTCTTGCAGGACGCAAGTCAAAGGTATTTGTTGAGCAGACTGATCTAGTTGAGGCTGTCGAGAGATCGATAGCTGGACTTGAGAAGAAGTCTCGCCGCGTAAATCCAAAAGAGAAAAAGATAGTTACATATCATGAGTGCGGACACGCCTTGATAGCTGAAGTGACAAAAGGTGCAAAGAGAGTTACAAAGGTTTCTGTCGTACCACGTGGCCTTGCAGCACTTGGTTATACTCTAAATACACCTGAAGAGAATAAATTTATGATGCAAAAGCACGAGCTTTTAGCTGAAGTGGATGTGCTTTTAGCTGGTAGAGCGGCTGAAGAGGTCTTTATAAAAGAAATTTCAACTGGGGCTAGCAATGACCTAGAGCGTGCAACTAATATCATAAAAGCTATGGTTAGCATGTATGGTATGAGCGATGTTGCAGGTCTTATGGTGCTTGAAAAGCAACGTGCGACATTTTTAAATGGCGGACAGAGTATAAAAGACTATAGTGATAAAATGGCTGAGAAAGTCGATGACTTTGTAAAAACATTGCTTCATGAAAGATATACAGCCGTACTTGGTTTGCTAGAAATTTATAAAGGTGCTATTGAAAATATGGTTTCAGCTCTTTATGAAGAAGAGACGATCGAAGGAAAAAGAGTTAGAGAGATCATTAGAAATTATGAAGAAGAAAATGGTCTTGAGAGCAGGCTTGTAGAGCACGAAGAAGACGAAAAAGGTAAAAAAGAGGAATAAAAATGAACGGTTATATCGCAAAAGCAGGGTATAAATATATATTTATCTTTTTGATTTTGTTTGTTTTGTCTTTGCTGTTTGGGATATTGCCGCTTATTTTTACATTCTTGTTTTTATTTTTTCTATATTTTTTTAGAGATCCTGAAAGGGAGCCGTTTACAGACGACAGGCTAGCTTTGCTTTCACCGATAGATGGCAAGATAAAAGAGATTAGTATTTCAAAATTTGATGATAATGAGGTCGCCAAGATAGTCATACAAAAGCCGTTTTTTGGTGTTGGTACACTAAGGGCGGTTAGTGACGCTAAGGTCACTGATATTAAAAGAAGACATGGACTATTTTTGTGTCAAGCAATGAAAATTTCAGAGATATTAAACGAAAGAGCGATTATTCGTTTTGAAAAAGAAAATATTAGATTTGCCATGAAAATTATAGCCGGAGTTTTTAGTAGAAGTTTAGAAATTTATAATGTAAGCACACTTAAGGCCTCTAGGAAATTTGGTTTTTTAGGAAGTGGCGAGATAGTTTTATACTTGCCAAGAGATACAAAAATTTGTGTTAGCGTTGGTGAGAGTGTGAAAGCTGCTTCACTTTTAGGATACTTTGAAGAGGAAAAATAAGATGAATAATATGCAAAAAATGCAATTAATGTATATCTTGCCAAATTTATTTACGGCCGCCAGTGCTTTTTTGGGCGTTATAAGCATCATTTCATCGATACAGGGAAACTACTTTAAGGCGATTATTTACATCGTTCTTTCGCTTATCCTAGACGGACTTGATGGCCGTGTGGCAAGACTTACAAAGACAACTAGTAAATTTGGTGTAGAGTTTGACAGCCTTGCCGATTTAGTCGCATTTGGTGTGGCTCCAGCTATCTTATTTTATCTAACTATCGGTAAAAATTTTGGTAAATTTGGAGCACTTATTGCCGCTATGTTTGTGGTTTTTGGAGCGATAAGACTAGCGCGTTTTAATGTCACCACCGGTACTTATGAGCCAAATGTTTTTATCGGACTCCCTATACCAACAGCTGCCATTGTTAGCGTACTTTGGGTTGGGGTTTATTTAGATTACACATTTTTGGCTGGATTTGAGTGGTGCTTAGTATTGCTAGAGGCTGTTTTAGCGGTATTAATGGTTAGTAATATCCGCTATCCAAGTTTTAAAAAAATAAATTTAAAACAAACCCATGTTATACGAATTTTAGTAGCTCTTGTAGTCGCATTTTCAATGCTTTATCTATATCCATTTGAAAGTGCAACTTTTGTAATGAGTGTTTATGTGCTTTATGGTATTGTAAGAGCCACTATAATGTTTAGTAAAAATTCCAAAAAAAAGGAGAGCGAATGAGTGAAAATGGCGTCATAAAGTCACGAAAATTTTTACCAAAAATCGAAATCAAAAACTCTCTACTGCTACTTTGGTAGCAAATTTCTCTCTATTTATCTCATCAAATTTAAAACAAATAAAACAAAAGGAAAAAATCATGGATAAGAATAAAATTATAATTTTTGATACGACATTAAGAGATGGTGAGCAAAGTCCTGGTGCATCGATGAATACAGCTGAAAAACTTCAGATAGCACTTCAGCTTGAAAGGCTAGGAGTCGATGTGATGGAAGCTGGATTTGCAGCGGCTAGCCCGGGAGACTTTGATGCAGTAAATCAAATAGCAAAACAGGCCTCAAATATCACGGTATGTTCGCTTGCTCGTGCGGTTGAGCGTGACATAAAGGCAGCTGGCGAGGCGGTGGCTCCAGCAAAAAATAAAAGAATTCACACCTTCATAGCAACAAGCCCGATCCACATGGAGTACAAGTTAAAAATGAGCCCAGACGAGGTGATAAGACATGCTGTTAAGGCGATACAATACGCAAAAACATTTTGTGATGATGTGGAGTTTAGCTGCGAGGACGCTGGTAGAAGCGAGATAAACTTTTTAAAAGAAATTTGCGATGCAGCAATAAATGCTGGTGCAAGGACTTTAAATTTGCCAGATACCGTGGGATACCGTCTGCCAAATGAGCTACTAGATATGATCTCGCAAATGGTTGAGTTTGTAAAAGATAGGGCTATTATTTCTGTGCACAACCACAACGATCTAGGCATGGCAACAGCAAATTCGCTAGCCGCTATAAAAGCTGGTGCTAGGCAGGTAGAGTGCACGATAAATGGTATAGGCGAGCGTGCCGGAAATGCTGCACTTGAGGAGATCGTGATGGCCATAAAAACACGCCAAGATATCTTTGCTCCGCTTTATACAAGCATTATCACAAAAGAAATTTATCCGACTTCAAGGCTGATAGCTAGTATCACAGGTATCGAGCCGCAACCAAACAAGGCGATAGTTGGCAAAAATGCATTTGCGCATGAGAGTGGCATACATCAAGATGGCGTGCTAAAACACAAAGAGACTTATGAGATCATCAGTGCTGAGAGTATCGGACTAGAGAAAAATTCACTCGTTCTTGGCAAGCACAGTGGACGCCATGCGTTTAAAGATAAGCTTGCTAGCCTTGGATTTGATCTTGATAGCGAGGCGCTCAATAAGGCTTTTGAGAAATTTAAAGACTTGGCGGATAAGAAAAAAGATATATTTGACGATGACATTAGGGCGCTTGTAGCTGAGGAGATCACTAAGATCCCACAAGCTTACGAGATCACGGCGCTTCTTCAAAGTAGCGGCGGTAGCCTTGCTAGTGCTTCGGTCAGCATAAAACACAATGGCGAGATCATCAGCGACTCAGCACTTGGAAATGGCACGATTGATGCAATATTTAAGGTGGTTGACCGCATAAGTGGCATAAATGGCACGCTCAAAGACTATAAGGTTACGGCCGTTTCGCAGGGCAAAGATGCCCTTGCGAAGGTTGACGTGAAGGTCGAGTTTGAGGGCAAAAGCGCTGTCATGGGACACGGACTTGACATCGACACGATGACAGCAAGTGCCAAAGCCTATGTTGGCGCACTAAATAGCTACCTGCGTATATACAAAAACTAAATTTTTTGCTGGCTGCTAAATTTGCAGCTGGCTACTTCAAATTTAACTCTCTTTGAATAAAGCTTAAAATTTACTAGGGGGTTTCTACCTGCATGCAGTGGGAAGCAAAATTCAGACCCCTTTGTCCCCTTTTCTATAAATTTAATATTATTGAGTAAATTTTAACATTCCATTCACTCGCAAGAGTTGACTACTAAAATTTGGCTTCGCTTATCACTTAGCTCAAATTTTAGAACCGAAATTACTCGTTCATGAAATTTTAAAATTTATAAGAGTTTTTTGTAAATTTATATGTTTTGAGCAAATTTTAAAATTTTACATACTCACCTTAGCAGACCACTAAATTTAAAACCGCGATAGCCAGCTCTAATTTCAAAATTTGTTATAAATTTAGACCTACTACCCAACTATCTTTTTAACAGCCAGTGAGGCGAGATTTAGTCCAAAAGATGCGGTTACGCCCATAAAGCTTCCAAGTGGCTTGCAAATGGGCTCTTCGGTAGAAAAAACTACGTCAAAATTTCCATTAAAGCCTGATCTTTTTAGCTCGTATCTATATTTTCTAGCTAGCGGATCGACCGATGTTTTCCATACTGAGGCCACTTTTATTTTGGTTGGATCGATCCTTTTTGCACCACCCATCGAGGCTATAAATTTGCCAGGATCTACTGCATTTGCAAGGGCGATCTTAGCTGTTATATCATCTATCGCATCGATCACCACGTCAAATTTGCTAAAGTCAAAGCTAGCAATAAATTCTGGCGTGATCAGCATCTGAATAGGCATTATGCAAGGATAAATTTTGGCAAATTCATCGACTTTTACACTGCCAACGTTTTCGCTGTAAATTTGGCGATTTTGATTTGTCACATCAAAGGTGTCTTTGTCGATTAATGTGATGTGTCCGACTCCACTTCTGGCAAGCGCGTCTACGCAAATTCCACCAACACCTCCAACCCCACAGACTAGCACTTTTGCATTTTGTAGCTTACTAAAACCATCATCACCAAAAAGCCATCTTATTCTTGTAAATCTATCATCTTGCATTAAAATTTCCCCTGCAGCGCAACTAGACTCTCATAGGAAGTCATGTCAAGTTTTATTGGCGTGAGCGTCGCAAAGCCCTCATTTACCTTGCTGATGTCGCTTGGCTCGCCACCCTCGTAGTCAAGTGCTGCGTTTCCAAGCCAGTAGTACTCGATCCCTCTTGGGTTGCGATTAAGCGTAGCATGCGTAGCATAGGTGCGTTTGCCAGCTGGTACGACGGTGTAGCCTTTGAAATTTTTGCTTGTTACGGCTGGGATGTTTACATTTAAAAACTCCCTATGATTTAGCAAAATTTCACCCTCTAGCACCTTTGATACGATAAATTTCACGACCTCTTTTGCTAGATTAAAGCCAAGTTCATTTAATGAGTTATTTGCATAAAACTGCGAAAATGCAATGCTTCTAATGCCCTGCAAAACCCCCTCCATCGCTGCTCCACACGTACCAGAATAGGTGATATCTTCACCTAAATTTGCTCCGTGGTTTATACCGCTTATTACAAGGTCTGGTTTTTTGTTATAAAGTGCGTGAAGTGCGAGATAGACGCAGTCACTTGGTGTGGCGTCGTCGAGTTTAAAAAAGTTATCATCAAGCTTGATAAATCTAAGCGGTCTTGTGAGAGTTAGCGAGTGAGCGCAGGCTGATTTTTCTGAGCTTGGAGCTACGATCGTGACATTTATGTCTTTTAATTCGCTTAAAGCTTCTTTTAGGGCAAGTAGTCCAGCTGCCTCAAATCCATCGTCATTTGTTATCAAAATTTCTTTCAAATTTTATCCTTTAAAGGCTTGGATTTTATCACAGCTTTCTTAAAATTTTAAAGAATTTTTGCGTATAATGCCCCTAAAAAAAGACCAACCGAAAGTATGAAAATGAAAATTTTAGTCTCCGCTCTTGAGCCATCGGCAAATTTGCATTTAAAAGAAATTTTGAAAAATTTCGAGGGCGAATTTGAACTAATGGGAATTTTTAGCGAAGAATTTGGCACGCCATATATGAAAAGCAGCGAGTTTTCTGCGATGGGCTTTGTTGAGGTTTTGCCGCTCATTTTAAAAGCAAAAAAGGCGATGAAGGTGATGAGCGAAATGGCAAAAGAGGCCGACGCAGTGCTACTTATCGATAGCCCAGCTTTTAACTTGCCTCTTGCAAAGGCGATAAAAGAGGCTGAGGTAAAGGCAGCCGTGACATATTACATCTTGCCTCAAGTTTGGGCGTGGAAGCCAAAGCGTGTGAGTGCGGTTGAGAAGTATTGTGACAACCTTGCTTCGATCCTGCCATTTGACTCCAAATTTTATAGCCGTTCAACATATGTTGGACATCCTTTGATGGATGAGATAAGGCTTAAAAAAACAAGCCTTAGTAGTAGCGGCAAAGTGGCGTTTTTGCCAGGATCAAGAAGGTCTGAAATTTCAAGACTTATGCCAGTTTATAGGGAGCTTGCTAAGAAGATAGAGGCTAGGAGGCTACTTGTCGTACCACCATTTTTGCTTGATAAAGTGGGTGAAATTTATGGTGATACAAGCGACTTTGAGACCATCACAAACACGCCTGAGGCTTTGTATGATAGCGATTTTGCCTTTATTTGCTCAGGCACAGCTACGCTTGAAGCAGCACTCATTGGCACGCCATTTGTGCTAGCATATAAAGCAAAAGCGATAGATGTTTTCATCGCTAGGAAATTTGTAAAGATCAAGCACGCAGGACTTGCAAATATAATGTTTGACTTCATGGGCAAAGAGCCACTTCATGAGGAGTTTATACAAGAATTTGCGACAGTTGATAATTTACTTAAAGCCTATGAGTGCTGTGATAGGCAGAAATTTTTAAAAGGCTGTGATGAATTGAGAGAGTATTTGTCACATGGCAGCAGCAAAAATGTAGTAAAAATTTTAAAGAATATGGAGTAAAAAATGAGTGAACCAATGACAATATACGGATATGAAAAAATAGAAGCTGAACTAAAGGATTTAAGGCTCGTGCAGCGTCCTCAAATCGTAACTGAGATAGATATCGCAAGAAGCCACGGCGACCTAAAAGAAAACGCCGAGTACCATGCTGCTAAAGAAAAGCAAGCTTTTATCGACGCTAGGATCGCAGAGCTTGGCTCACTTCTTGCAAATGCTGAAGTGATCGACCCAAGCAGCTATGAGCATGATAGAGTTAGGTTTGGCTCAAGTGTTACGATAATGGACGAGGAAACCGAAATAGAGCATACCTACACGATAGTTGGTATTAGTGAAAGCGACATAGATAAAGGCTATATCTCGATAAATTCGCCACTTGCAAAGCAACTTTTAGGCAAGGCTGAGGGCGATGAAGTGGTGCTAAATTTACCAAAGGGTAGAAGCGACGTCGAGATCGTAAAGATCTGCTACAAGCCTATAAAATTTAATTAAAAATATTAAAAAGCGATATCACTAGAGCCAAAATTTATGCTTTATAATAGCCAGTATGCAAGCTTTTGGCTCATAAATGGATTAAATTTATATCTTTTAGTTAAGGCCAAATTTGAGTGAATTTTTATACACACCCGTTATTAAAGATGGTGCGATTTTTATATCTGACGCACATGAAAATGTAAATAGGGACGGCTTTTTAAAATTTTTGCACGCCATTGATAGCGGAAAAATCCCAAAGCCACCACAAATTTTTTTACTAGGAGATATGTTTGATTTTTTAAGCGGTGAGAGTGAATACACTATAAATTTTTACGCCGAGCATTTGAGACTGATAAATAAAATTTCAGAAAAGATAGAGATCTTTTATTTTGAGGGCAATCACGACTTTAGACTTTCAAATTTATTTAATAAAACAAGAGATTTTTGGGATGGGCATGAGGTGCAAAGCTATAAAAATGTCAAAATCTATGACATTTCTGCACAGCCTGCAAATTTTAAGACGATCAATGAAGAGCGCGTCCAGATCGCACATGGTGATATATTTTTACCTTTTATAGATAAATACGCGCTTAGATTTTTACGTGTAAGATGGTTTTTAAAATTTATGAATGCTTTGGATAAAATTTTACATTTTAAAATATCAAAAGCGATACTAGCTAGACTTACCAAGAAAAATTTAGACTACAAAATTCCTAATTTTGAAGAGTTGATGAGCAGGCATTTACGTGGCTACAACGCTAATATAATAATAGAAGGGCATTATCATCAAGGTAGGCAATTTAATATTTATGATAGATTTTATATAAATTTACCTTGTTTTGCATGCGAGCAAAGTTATTTTGTTGTAGAATACGCCCAGCAAAAATTAAATTTGCTCAAAATGAGTTTGAAAGGACATTGATGTTTGGAGATAACGTACTAAAAACGGACTCAAACGAGATGGAACTTGTTGATTTTCGTATCTTTAAAAAGACCGAAAACAAAGTATATGAAGGAATATACGGAGTCAATGTCGCAAAGGTGCGGGAGATCATTAAGATGCCAAATCTTACAGAGCTTCCTGGCGTTCCCGAGTATATCGAGGGAATTTTTGATTTAAGGGGCGTGGTGATCCCTGTCATAAATTTGGCAAGATGGATGAATATTATCGAGCCAACCGAAGGCGTAGTTATAAAGCCACGTGTTATTATTGCTGAGTTTAGTGGTATTTTGATCGGTTTTATCGTTCATGAGGCAAAAAGGATCAGGCGTATAAGCTGGAAAGATATCGAGCCTGCAAATTTTGCTTCAGGTTCTGGGGCTTTAGATAAAGGCAAAATAACAGGCGTAACAAGAATAGAAAATGATGAAGTTTTGCTTATTCTTGATCTTGAAAGCATAGTAGAAGAGCTTGGAATTTACTCACCAAAGATCGAATTTGATGTAACAGACGATCAAAAATTAAAAGGTGTTTCTTTAGTTTTAGATGATAGCTCGACTGCTAGAAAACTAGTAAAAGATGCTCTTGAGAAAATGGGACTTAGCGTGGTTGAGGCCAAAAACGGCGTTGAGGGCTTGGAGAGAATGGAAGAGCTTTATCAAAGATACGGAGAGAACCTATCAAAAGAGCTTAGAGTTATCTTAAGCGATATCGAAATGCCACAGATGGACGGATACCGCTTTGCTTCAACTCTTAAAAATGATGAAAGATTTAAAGAGGTTCCAATAGTATTTAACTCCTCATTGAGTAATGATTTTAGCGAAATCAAGAGCAAAGAAGCTGGTGGTGCTGCGTATCTTACTAAATTTGATGCGAGTATATTTTATCAAGAAGTGCTAAAAGTTATTGAAGCACATTCTAAATCTGCAAAATGAGGTGAAACATGGATGATATGAAAGAAATAATGGAAGACTTTTTAATAGAAGCTTTCGAACTTATTGAGCAGATAGATCATGACCTTGTTGAGCTTGAGTCAAATCCTGAAGATTTAGAATTATTAAATAGAATTTTCCGTGTTGCTCACACAGTAAAAGGTAGTTCAAGCTTTTTAAATTTTGATGTTTTAACAGAGCTTACTCACCATATGGAGGATGTTTTAAATAAAGCTAGAAAAGGCGAGCTAAAGATCACTCCAGACATTATGGACGTAGTTCTTGAGTCAGTTGATATGATGAAGGGCTTGTTAAGTAGCATTAGAGATCATGGAAATGATACAGCTGCTGGTATTGATATTAAAAACATTTGTACAAGACTTACTCAAATTTCTGAAGGTGAGGCCCCAACAGCAGCTCCTGAAGCTCCTATCACACCAGTAGCTGAGCCAGTACCAGAACCGGTAAAAGAGCCAGAACTAGCTGCACCTACCGAAGAAGCACCAGAGATAAGTGATGCTGAACTTTCAAAACTAAGCGACTCTGAAGTAGAAGCCGAGATAGAGAGACTTTTAAAAGTTAGGAAAGCTGAAGATAAGGCTAGGCGTGCTTCAAAAGGCATAGCTCCAAAATCTCCTAGTGAGATAGCTCCGGTTGCAAGTAGCACTTCAGCTCCAGCTGCAAAAGCAGAAAGTAAAGAAAAGGATGGAGATAAAAAAGTCCCAGCAGCAAGTAGTGGTGCAGTAGCTCAGGAACAAACTATACGTGTTGAGGTAAAAAGGCTTGACCACTTAATGAACTTAATCGGCGAGCTTGTTCTTGGTAAAAACCGCTTATTAAAAATTTATGATGACGTGGAAGAGAGATACGAGGGAGAGAAATTTTTAGAAGAGCTAAATCAAGTAGTTTCAAGTCTAAGCTTAGTAACGACTGATATACAGCTTGCTGTTATGAAAACAAGAATGCTTCCAATAGCAAAAGTCTTTAATAAATTCCCGCGTATGATACGCGATCTTAGCCGCGACCTTGGTAAGCAAATCGATCTTGAAATTTCAGGTGAAGAGACTGAGCTTGATAAGTCAATCGTAGAAGAGATCGGCGATCCGCTAGTGCACATCATCAGAAATTCATGCGATCACGGCATCGAGGATCCTGAGACAAGAAAGGCAGCAGGCAAGCCTGAAAAAGGCCTTGTTCAGCTAAAAGCTTACAATGAAGGCAATCATATCGTTGTTGAGATAGTTGATGATGGTAAGGGTCTAGATGCGGATATGCTTAAATCTAAATCGATAGAAAAAGGCATCATCACCGAACGCGAAGCTGATGCGATGAGTGAAAAAGAGGCATTTGGCCTTATATTTAGACCAGGATTTTCAACTGCGGCAAAAGTCACAAACGTATCTGGCCGTGGTGTTGGTATGGACGTTGTTAAGACAAATATTGAAAAGCTAAATGGTATCATTGATATTGAAAGTGAAGTTGGAAAAGGCACGGTTATGAAGCTTAAAATTCCACTTACACTCGCGATTATTCAATCACTACTTGTTGGAACACAAGAAGAATTTTATGCTATTCCACTTGCTAGCGTTCTTGAGACTGTTCGTGTGCCTATTGACGATATATACACGATCGATGGCAAAAATGTACTAAGGCTAAGAGATGAAGTCTTATCTCTTGTTAGACTTTCTGATGTATTTGGTGTAGAAAAAGCATTTGATGGTGGAGAGCAAACCTATGTCGTAATAATCGGTGTCGCCGAAGCAAAACTAGGCATCATAGTTGATACTTTGGTTGGGCAAGAAGAGATTGTTATCAAATCAATGGGTGATTATCTACAAAATATTCCAGGTATTGCTGGTGCTACTATTAGAGGTGATGGCCGTGTGACCTTGATTATAGATGTTGGTGCTATGATGGAGATGGCAAAAGATATCAAGGTAGACATTAGAGCCGAAATAGAAGATAGTACAAAGGCAAAGGAAAAGCCAAGTGATTATAAAGTCTTGATAGTTGATGACTCCAAAATGGATAGGACTATCATGCAAAAAGCACTTGAACCAACCGGAGTAACAATAGTAGAAGCCACAAATGGTGTTGAGGCGTTAGGTGTTATAAAATCTGGTGAGCACTCTTTTGATGCGATTTTGATTGATATTGAAATGCCAAGAATGGATGGATATACACTAGCTGGTGAAATTAGAAAATATTCTAAATATCGTAATTTGCCACTTATTGCTGTTACATCAAGGACGTCAAAAACAGATAGATTACGTGGCGTAGAAGTTGGAATGACTGAGTATATTACAAAACCATATTCAGCCGAATACCTAGAAAATGTTGTTAGAAAGAATATAAAATTAGCTTAGGGGTAAAGGATGGACAATAAACTAAATCAAGTTTTAAATAAACAAAAACAGCAGATAAATGGAACCGAGCTAAAAAATAACGAGGACATAGTCCAGCTAGTAGGTTTTGTGGTCGGAGAGGAAGAATACGCAATACCTATTTTAAATATTCAAGAGATAATCAAGCCTATTGAATACACACGTGTGCCTAGCGTGCCTGATTATGTCCTTGGTGTATTTAACTTACGTGGCAACGTTATTCCTCTTATTGATTTAAGAAAACGTTTTTCGTTAAATGTTACAAAACAAAGTACAAACACAAGATATATTGTCATGAAAGACGGAGATAACATCGCGGGCTTTGTGATAGATCGCTTAACAGAAGCTATCAGAATAGACCGAAATAGAATCGATCCGCCACCAGAGACTTTGGTAAAAGACAAAGGCATGATCTATGGCATCGGTAAACGCGATCAAAATATCCTTACGATTTTAAAGGTTGAAAGCCTTTTAAAACGTGATTTTTAGGACTCATCTTGATAAAACTTTGTGTTTTTGATTTTGATTCTACGATAATGGACGGCGAGACGATAGACATTCTCGCCGCTGCCAACAATGCCAGCGATGAGGTGGCCAGCATAACAAAACGTTCGATGAACGGCGAACTTGATTTTTTTGAAAGCCTTACTAAAAGGGTAAAATTTTTAAAAGGCATGCCACTTTCAAAGGCTGATGAAATTTGTAAAAATTTACCTATAATGCCAGGAGCTAGCGAGCTAATCGCTACTTTAAAGCAAAAAGGTATCAAGGTCGTGGTTTTTAGTGGTGGATTTCACATAGCGACTGACATCATGCAAGAGAAGCTTAAATTTGATGCAAATTTCGCAAATATTTTGCATCATAAAGATGGAGTTTTGACTGGTGAAGTTGGTGGAGAAATGATGTTTGGTAGCTCAAAAGGTGATATGATAGATCGCTTAAAAGGGCTATTAAATTTAGAAAAAAGTGAGATTATGTGCGTTGGTGACGGAGCTAACGACGTGTCGATGTTTAGAAAATGTGATCTAAAGATCGCCTTTTGCGCAAAAGAAATTTTAAAAAAAGAGGCGACACATTGTGTAGATATCAAAGATTTGCGTGAAATTTTAAAATTTATAAGGTAAAAAATGTACGACAATGAAGCTAAATTTTCTCTTTGGTGTGACTTTATAGAAAGAGATTTTATACAAAACGAGTTTAGTGATATGCTAGAAAGTGGCATTATAAACGGAGCAACAAGCAATCCAGCTATCTTCAAAACAGCATTTACTTCGCCAGCTTATAAAAAGATTATAGAAAGTAGCAATAAACGTCATCCAAAAGACCTTTATGAAATTTTAGCGACACAAGATATAAAGATCGCTGCATGTAAAATGCTAAAGCACTATGCAAATGGAGATGATGGTTTTGTTAGCATTGAGGTTGATCCAAATTTATGTGAAGATACAGCTGCCACAATAGAAGAAGGCATGAGACTTCACAGCTTAATTTCGATGCCAAATGTCATGATAAAAATTCCAGCCACAAAAGAGGGCTATGAGGCAATGAGCGCACTTATGGCAAAGGGTATTAGTGTAAATGCAACGCTCATTTTTTCTCCAGATCAAGCAAAACAATGTCTTGAGGCTTTTAGCGAAGGTTCTAAAATTTACACGAGTCGCTTTGTAAATACAACTATGCCAAAAGGTGTAGTAAGTGTTTTTGTTAGTAGATTTGATAGAAAACTTGATGATGCAATGGCTGCAAAGAGTTTGCCTACTGGACAGGTTGGAATCATGAATGCTGCAAATATATATCACATGATTGAAGATTTTGGGCTAGAAAATGTAAGAACACTTTTTGCAAGTACAGGCGTAAAAGGTGGTAGCTTAAGAGGGGATTACTACGTTAGAGAACTAATGTATAAAAACTCCATCAATACAGCACCAATCGAAACTATAAAAGAATTTATCAAAGCAAAGTCAGAGATAAAAAATGTGCCTAGTAAAGAAAATATCTTAAGCTTTTTTCAAATTATAAAAAATAATGATATAGACATAAATATTATTTATAAAGAATTGTTAAATGATGGATTGAAACAGTTTGTATCAGCATTTGATGATATTATGAAATCCCTTTAAACAAAGAACTAAGATAATAATATAAATATAAAAAGCAATCATTCCCAAGTAAGCTTTATTTGAAATTTATAAAGTATTGGATAAAATCAGCACCTATTTTTTATGAAAGGAAAACGATGTTAGAAGGAATCGTTAGAGAGAGTATCGGTAAGAAGTCTGCAAAGGCTTTGAGAAGAGATGGTTATCTAATCGCCAACATTTATGGCAAGGGATTAGAGAATATTGCAGCTGCTTTTAAAGTAAATGACTTTATTAAAGAAGCACGCAAAAAAGAGAGCCTTGCTTTTGATGTAAAAGTAGGCGGAAAAGTTTATAATGTCGTTATTGTTGATTACCAAAGAGATGTTGTTACAAGCGATCTAAAACACGTAGATCTAAAAGTAGCACTTCCTGGTGTTTTATCAAAATATATGATCCCAGTTAAGCCAGTTGGAACACCTATTGGTCTTAAAAACAAGGGCGTTTTGATCCAGTCAAAAAGACGTCTTTGTGTAAAATGTACAGCTGAAAATTTACCAAATTCATTTGAAGTAAATGTAAGCAAGCTTGACATCGACGACACTATCCTAGTTCGCGATATCAAAGCTCCAGAAGGCGTCACTATCATTGATGCCGACCGTGTTGCGGTACTTGGAGTCATAAAAGCTAAATAAAAAGGGCCTTTGTGACACTAATAGCGGGGCTGGGAAATCCTGGCCCCAAATACGAAAACACTAGACACAATATAGGCTTTATGCTTATAGACCTCCTAAAAGACTCAAATTTTAAAGATGTTAGCTCAGCCAAATTTCAAGGCGAAGTTTTTAAATTTAACGACATTATCTTACTAAAGCCAACGACCTTTATGAATCTCTCAGGTCAAAGCGTAAAGGCAGTAAAAGACTTTTATAAGCCAGATAGGATCATTGTTATCCATGACGACCTTGATCTTAGTTTTGGTGCGGTTAAATTTAAAAAAGGCGGCAGTAGTGGCGGACACAACGGCATAAAATCAATTGATGGGCTAATTGGCAACGACTACGAAAGGGTGCGTGTTGGCATTGGGTACCTTGGGGATGCTAAAAATTTCGTCCTTGGTGAATTTAGCGGTGAAGAAAAAATGGCTTTAGATGAAATTTTAGCCTATACAAAAAATGCGGTTTGTGAGCTGTTGAAAAGTGATATAAACGAAATTTCACAAAAATTTACGGTAAAAAAAGGTCTTATCAAATGAAACTATATGCCAGATATGTTGGCTGGGTCTACATAAAATCTTTTCTTATTGTATTTTTAGCTTTAGAGCTTTTTTATGTTGGTATTGATCTACTGATAAATTTAAAAGATTTGCCGCTATCTGCAAACCTTCAGCTTCTTTATGTTGGTTTTACATCTCTAAGTGCCATTGGTTATATTTTGCCGCTTTCCCTCATTTTTGCACTCATTATCTTGCATGTAAATATGGTTCGTTCAAACGAACTAATTAGTCTTTATGCTCTTGGCATTAGTAAAAATGGATTGATTTTGACACCATTTTTTATCTCTCTTTTTATTATAATTATTTATGTCGGTTTGAATTTTACTCCATTTGCCTATGCGCATGATTATCAAAAAAGTATTGCTAAAAATACGGCTTTTTCAAAAAGCACAACTGATTCGTTTTTGAAATTTGAGGGGAAATTTATTTATATCAAGGAGTTAAATTCTGCCAAGCAAAGAGCAGATGATGTTAGAATTTTTGACATAAATGGAACAAATTTACTTTCTACTACTTTTGCAGATTATGCTAAATTTAAAGACAATGAGTGGGTTTTAGAGGATGTTAATCAAACCGTTTTGCCACAAATTTTAGAGCTTGGAGAAGCTGGGTTTATCAAAACTAAAATAGAGAGTTTGGATGCTTTAAAAGGCTTTAAGCCAAAAAGCATAGAAAGTGCTGCAAGTGTTGAAAATTCGAGGTTTAATATACCTGATGCGATAAATTTTATAAAGACATTTAAAAATGAGGGCATAGGTCTTGATAGTGCAAAAACGGCCTTATATAATCTTGCTATTGCTCCATTTTTTGCCCCATTTTTACTACTTATTTTTTACTATTATTTGCCAGTAACCGGTAGGTTTTTAAACATTGCCCTTTCAACATTTATCTTTGTTGTTATAACGCTTGTTGTTTGGGGACTACTCTTTGTCCTTGCAAAATTTGCTCAGGCTTCAGTTATCCTACCGGAAATTGGCATAGTCTTGCCAGTCATTTTGCTTTTTGCATACTCCATTTATCTCATAAAATCGCATCGTTAAGCCAAATTTTGGCAACTTTTTTGTAAAATCAAGCCATTTTAACAAAGGCTATTTTATGGATTTTAAAGAGCTTGCAAGTAGATATAAAACCCCACTTTATATTTATGATTTTAATCATATAAAAAACCGCTATGAAGCACTAAAAAACGCATTTCATGCTAGAAAATCTCTGGTTTGCTACGCTGTAAAAGCAAACTCAAATTTAAGCGTTTTGAAATTTCTAGCTGGTCTTGGGGCTGGTTTTGACTGCGTCAGCATTGGCGAGGTCAAAAGGGCGCTACTAGCAGGTGCTAAGAGATATCAAATCATATTTAGTGGTGTTGGCAAGAGCGATGAAGAGCTAAAAGAGGCTTTGGAAAATGAAATTTTACTAATAAATGTCGAGAGTTTTGCCGAACTTGTAAGACTTGAAGAAATTGCAAAAAGCCTAAATAAGAGAGCCAGGATAAGCATTAGAGTAAATCCAGGTGTTGATGCAAAAACACATCCTTACATCTCAACTGGGCTAAACGAAAATAAATTTGGTGTTGATGCAACGACGGCTAAGAGAATGTACATCCACGCTAAAAATTCAGACTTTCTTGAGCCAACTGGCATACATTTTCACATCGGCTCACAGCTAACTTCTCTAGGCCCGATAATTGACGCTGCAAATATCGTTAGCGAGCTTTTAAGAGAGCTAAAAGCACTTGAAATAGATATCAAATTCTTTGACGTTGGCGGCGGACTTGGCATCATCTATAACGACGAAAAAGAGATAAATTTATACGACTACGCACAAGGAATTTTGGGTGCACTAAAGGGTCAAGATGTAACTATCGTTTGCGAGCCAGGCCGCTTTATCGTGGGCAATGCTGGCTATTTTGTCACAAGTGTTTTATATGAGAAATTTAACGGCAAAAAGAGATTTATTATCACTGACGGCGCGATGAATGATCTCATTAGACCAAGCCTTTATGGTGCTCATCACGAAATTTTTGTCTACGGCAAGGACGAAAATTTAAGCCCATGCGACGTGGTTGGCCCAGTTTGTGAAAGCGGCGACTTTTTGGCAAAAGATATAAAACTGCCAGAGTGCAAGAGTGGCGATCTAGTCGTGGTTAAAGGGGCGGGCGCCTATGGATTTAGCATGAGCTCAAACTACAATACAAGAAATAGAGCCGCTGAAGTTTGCCTGCTTGACGGAGAAGATAGGCTGATAAGAAGACGCGAGAGCTTCGAAGATGTCGTGGCTTTGGAGAGAGATTTTCTGGAGAATGGCGATGCAAGAGCTAAATGAACTTAGAAAAGAGATCGATGCGATCGATGATCTCATTTTAAATAAGCTAAATGAGAGAATGGGACTAGTTGAGCAAATCGGCAAGCTAAAACAAACTACTGGGACGCCTATATATCGCCCTGAGCGTGAGCGAGCTATCATAAACCGCCTAACAAGCCTTAGCAAAGAAAAAGCTTTAAACAAGGCTGCGATCGAAGCTATCTATCTTGAAATTTTTGCCGTTAGTAGAAATTTGGAGATGCCGCAAAAGATCGTCTATCTCGGACCTGAGGGTACTTACACACATCAGGCAGCGCAGAGTAGATTTGGTGCGATGAGCTCTTATCTGCCGCTTGCGACTATCGAAGCTGTATTTTCAAAACTTGCTCACAAAGAGGCAAAATATGGCGTCGTGCCGATAGAAAATAACACAGAAGGTGCTGTAGGCGCTACACTTGACTGCTTGGGTAAATTTAACGATGTAAAAATCGTCGCCGAGCTCTATATCGACATCCACCACAGTTTTGTCAGCATAAATGAAGATTTAAAAGAGATAAAACGAATTTACTCGCATCCGCAAGGATACAACCAGTGCCGTAAATTTTTAGAAGATCACTTACTAAACGAAGTCGAATTTGTCCCAGCAAAATCAACCGCAGCAGCCGCATATATGGCCTCTATGGATAGAAATGCAGCCGCCATTTGCTCAAAGATCGCAGCTAAAATTTACAACGTGCCGATCATCTATGAGACGATCGAAGATAATATGGCAAATAGGACGAGATTTTTGATTTTAAGTGATTTTAAAAACGCAAGAGTTGAAAACTCAAAAACCTCAATACTTGCCAAGACCGATCACAGTCCAGGACGCCTTGCTGATCTGCTCCAAATTTTTAAAAATGAAAATATCAATATCACAAAACTTGAGTCACGTCCTATAAAACAGCGCGAGTTTAAGTCAATGTTTTATCTTGATTTTGAGGGGCACATAGACGATGAAAAGGTACAAAATGCCTTTGAACTTGCAAAAGAGAGCGGTGCTGAGATTACGTGGCTGGGAAGCTATTTAAACGGAGATGAGTGATGAAATTTAATGATTTTTTAGATGATCTAGTAAATTACGAGGCTGGAAAGCCAATTGAGCTTGTAGTTAGAGAATTTGGCATCGAGGCAAAAGATGTGATAAAACTAGCTAGCAACGAAAATCCATTTGGTACGAGTAAAATGGTAGAAGAGGCGCTAAAAGATGTTGCCAAAAACGCACATTTATATCCTGATGATAGCTATTTTGAGCTAAAAGAGGGGTTGGCTAAAAAATATGATGTTAGCAGTAAAAATTTAATAATCGGCTCTGGAAGCGACCAGATCATAGAGTATGCACTACACGCAAAAGCGAACAAACAAAGCGGCGTTTTGATGGCTGGTGTGACCTTTGCAATGTATGAAATTTATGCAAAGCAAACTGGAGCAAAAATTTATCGCACAAAGAGCATGGGACACGATCTAAATGAGTTTTTGGAAATTTACAACGCCAAAAAAGATGAAATTTCAGTCATTTTTCTATGTATGCCAAACAACCCTTTGGGTGAGTGTTTAGATGCTGAAGAGATATTTAAATTTATAGAAAAGATCGATGAAAATACACTTGTGGTGCTTGATTGTGCCTACAACGAATTTGCAAAATTTAAAGATAGCAAAAAAGAGATAAGACCAAGCGATGTGGCTAAGCTTAAAAATGTCATCTATCTTGGAACATTTTCAAA
Source organism: Campylobacter sp. (assembly GCF_052169515.1). Lineage (GTDB taxonomy): Bacteria > Campylobacterota > Campylobacteria > Campylobacterales > Campylobacteraceae > Campylobacter_A. The sequence continues at coordinate 24,627 of NZ_JBQNCH010000012.1, read as the reverse complement.
GGCTTACGCACTTGGTGGCATGCGCGTGGGATACGGCATAGCAAACGAGGAGATCATAGGTGCACTTTCGAAGTTAAGAGCACCCTTTAATATAACAACTCCTAGCCTAAAAGCCGCAATTGTGGCTCTTGGCGATGATGAGTTTGTGCAACAAACCATGCAAAATAACTTTGATCAAATGAAAAGATACGAAGAATTTGCAAAGCAAAACAACATAGAATTTATCCCAAGCTATACAAATTTCATAACATTTAAATTTAATGAGCCAAAATCAAGCCAGATATGCGAAAAGATGTTAAAAAAAGGTATAATTTTGCGAGATCTAAAAAGCTATGGCCTAAATGCAATAAGAATTACTATTGGACTTGGGTGGCAAAATGATAGAGTTTTTGAAGAATTAAAGCAGATTTTAAAGTAGGAATATGGATTTTAAGGCATTACTTCATCAAATAAGTCAAATTTACCAGAAGCTTTCATTAAAACAAAAGATTGTTGCGGCTAGCTCTATTGTCTTGGTAGTGGCATTTTTGGTCTTTCTGACGCTTTATAAAAATAAAAGCGAAAATTTTGCAGGCTACAGCATCCTTTTTGAAAATATCAGTCCGAGTGATTCAGCTTTAATAGTAGATCAGCTAAACAAAGATGGCGTTAAGTACAAGCTCGCAAATGAGGGTACTATCCTTGTGCCAACAGGAGATGTGTACAAAGAGAGGATTGCAGTTGCAACGCTTGGAATACCAAAAGAGAGCAAGATTGGCTTTGAAATTTTTGATAAGCAAGAATTTGGTGCAACCGATGCCGAGCAAAGGGTAAAATTTCAAAGAGCATTAGAAGGTGAGTTGGCTAGAACGATCGAGAGTCTCTCATCTATCCAAAAAGCGACCGTGCGTATCGCCATCCCTAAAGAGAGCGTCTTTACTGAGCGTCAAGCACTTCCAACAGCTTCTATCGTGGTTGAGTTAAAGCCAGGTGTTAGCCTAAACGCAAAGCAAATTTTTGGTATTAAAAATTTAGTCGCAGCTTCTGTTACAAACTTAAGTACTGAAAATGTAAAAATAGTAAATCAAGATGGTGTCGCACTTGGCGACGAAGATGGCGAGTTTGATAGTGACGCTATAGCTCAGCAGATCCGCTATAAGCGCGAGTTCGAAAACAACTATGAGCAAAAGATAGTAAATGTCTTGGCTCCGATAGTAGGCGGTGCTGATAAGGTCGTAGCGAAGGTAAATATTGACTTTGACTTTGACAAAAAAGATACAAAAAGCGAAGTTTACGACCCAAATAACGTTGTTAGAAGTGAAAGCAATATAGAAGAAAAACGCCAAGGATCATCTCCAAATGAAGTGGGTGGCGTACCAGGTGCAGTCAGCAATATTGGCCCAGTTCAAGGGCTAGATGACAGCACTTTAAAAGAGCAATATAATAAGAGCTCACAACAGACAAACTACGAAATTTCAAAGAAAGTTACAAATATAAAAGGGCAGTTTGCTAGCATCAATAGAGTAAGTGCGGCTGTCGTTATAGATGGGCTTTATCAGAGCAAAAAAGATAAAGATGGCAAGCCAACTGGGGAGCTAGAATTTACGCCACTTACAAAAGAGCAAAGAGAGTCAATCATAAATTTAATCAAGCAATCAATAGGCTATAGCCAGAGCAGGGGCGACGAGGTAAGTTTAGATAATTTCGAGTTTAAAACTGGCAAGGATGTAAGCACTGGCGAGAAGATGGATAGTTTTGTAAATAACTATGTAATGCCATTCTTACCGCTAGTAAAATATATTTTTGCAGCATTACTGCTTTATATTTTCTACAAAAAAGTCATTGTACCGTTTATGCAAAAGATGCTTGAAGAGACAAAAGAGGAAGAAGAACAAAATGAGAATGGCCTTGAAGATATTGAGGTAGATGCGGAAGATACGCTTGAGAAATTTAAAGCTGCTCGAAAGAAAGTCGAAGAGCAACTTGGACTTAGCGGTGAGTTTAACGAAGATGAATTAAAATATGAAGTATTGCTTGAAAAGATGAGAGCGGTCATTACAGAAAGAAGTGAAGAGATAGCAATGCTGCTTCAAGATATGGTAAAAAATGACAGCGATTTTAATATGCGTAAGGAAATTTGATGTCAATAAAGTTAAATGATAAGCAAAAAATGATTTATGATGATCTATCAATGCCTGAAAAGATCGCTATTTTGCTGATTCAACTTGGCGAAGAGGCCACAGCTCTTATATTTTCTCATATGGATGTTGATGTCATTACTGAAATTTCAGGATATATTGCAACTGCAAAAAATATAGATAAGCAAGTTGCCGGTGCCGTACTAGAAGAATTTTATGCTCTAATGCAGTCAAATCAATATATGAGAAGTGGTGGTTTAGAGTACGCAAAAGAAATTTTATACCGTACATTTGGTCCAGAGGCAGCTCAGAAAATTTTAGACAAGTTAGCAAAAAGTATGGAAAACTCAAAAAGCTTTGGTTATCTTGATAAGATAAAGCCACAACAGCTTGCAGACTTTATTATAAAAGAACACCCTCAAACCATTGCACTAATACTAGCTCATATGGATTCTACTAGTGCTGCTGAAACGCTTAGCTTCTTTTCTGACGAGCTAAGAAGCGAAGTTGTCATTAGAATGGCCAATCTTGGTGACATTAGCCCATCGGTTATTAAGCGTGTTTCAACCGTACTTGAGGGCAAACTCGAAAGCCTTACATCATACAAAGTCGAGGTTGGCGGCCCAAGAGCTGTTGCGGAAATGCTTAATAGACTCGGACAAAAAGCTAGCAAGAGTACGATTGAACGTATTGAACAAAGTGATGATAAGCTTGCTACTACGATTAAAGAGCTTATGTTTACATTTGAAGATATCATCAACCTTAATGCAACTGCGATTAGAGAAATTCTTAAAAATGTCGACAAAAAAGATCTTATGATCGCATTTAAAGGCTCTAGCGACGGTATAAAGGATAAATTTTTATCAAATATGTCTCAACGTGCAGCAGAAGCCTTTAAGGAGGAGATGCAATATCTCGGTGCTGTACGCGTAAAGGATGTTGAAGAGGCTCAAAGGCGCATAGTAGAGACAGTACAAACACTAGCTGATCAAGGTGTATTCCAGGTTGGCGAAGCAGATGAGATGATAGAATGAGAAGTAGCGTAATAACCAGTGAGACCTCCTCAACTCACTTTATAGAAAATTATAGATTTAAAGTGCTTGGAGCAGGAGAAAGAGCCATAGAAAATGCCCCTTCATCTATAGAAGGAAATAACCTCAGTGAAGAGTCAATTGAACAAAATTTAGCACAAAATGGTGAAAATTTTATTCCACAAGCTAGTCATCAAACGCAGCCAAATTCACAAAATCACTTTGCTTCTCAAGCCCAAAGTGCACAAATGCAGCAAGGAAGTGAGTCTAGTTTTGTTGAAGAGTTACTTAAGAAAACAGATGAGTTAAGTAGCAATATCATCAAGCTTCAAATGCAAATAGAAAATCAAGAGAATGAATTTGCTAAACGCCTTGAGGCTGAAATTTCTCGTGCTAAAGAAGATGGTAAAAACGAGGGAATAGCTCAGACAAATGCAGTAAATGAAGCAAGGATAAAAGAGCTTGAGATGAGATTTAACTCATCTGCAGCAAAGCTTGAAGAGCAATATGTTAAATTTGATGAGTTTTTAAATAAGACCGAAGGGGAGCTTGGCCAAACTGCTATAAAAATCGCAAAGGAAGTGATCGAAAAAGAGGTATCGACATCTTCGAGTCAGATCGCTCACAATCTAGCAAATTTGCTTATAAAAGAGCTAAGTAATGTTAAAAATATAGAAATTCGTGTAAATCCTGAAGATAGCGAATATATAAAAGAACAATTTAGAAAGAATGAACACGTCAAGATAAGCGCAGACGATGCTATAAGCAAAGGCGGCGTGATTATTATAAGTGATGGCGGAAATATCGATGCGACGATGCAAACTAGGCTAGAAAAGCTAAAAATGTTGGTAAATAATGAATAAAGACATAAAAAGCTTAAGCGTCGATGAGCTAAACATACTTTGCCACGACATCAGAGATAAAATTTTAGCCACCGTTAGCAAAAATGGTGGTCACCTTAGCTCAAATATCGGTGCGGTTGAGATCATCGTTGCGATGCATAAAATTTTTGACGTCACAAAAGATCCATTTATCTTTGACGTGAGCCACCAAAGCTATGCACATAAGCTGTTAACTGGGCGCTGGGAGAGTTTTGATACGCTTAGAAAATTTAATGGCATCAGCGGCTATACAAAGCCAAGCGAGAGTAAATTTGACTACTTTGTAGCAGGGCACAGCTCTACATCTATATCGCTAGCAGTAGGTGCAGCAAAGGCAATAAAACTCAAAAACGAAGATCGCTTGCCAGTGGCTGTCATAGGCGATGGCTCGCTAAGTGGCGGCATGGCCTACGAGGCGCTAAATGAGCTAGGCGATAGAAAATATCCTTGCGTCATCATCCTAAACGACAACGAGATGAGCATAAGTAAGCCAATAGGTGCGCTTAGCAAGTATCTAAGTCAGATGATGGCGGGTCAGTTTTATCAAAAATTTAAAGGCAGAGTCGAGAAATTTCTAAGCTATATGCCAGACTCTGCAGCATATATGGCTAGACGCATGGAGGAGGGTATTAGGTTAATTACTCCAGGCATGTTTTTTGAAGAGCTTGGACTTGAGTACATTGGCCCAGTTGATGGGCATGATTTGGCGGCACTTCTTAGCACCTTTGAGACAGCTAAAAGTATGAAAAAGCCAGTCATCGTGCACGTGCAGACACTAAAAGGCAAAGGGTATGAATTTGCTGAGGGTTACTATGAAAATTGGCACGGAGTTGGGCCATTTGATCTAAAAAGTGGCGAATTTATCAAAAGACAGTCAAGCAAATCAGCTACTGCGATCTTTAGCGAACAGCTTTTAAAAATGGCAAGAGAACATAGTGATATCGTAGGCGTCACAGCAGCTATGCCAACAGGTACTGGCATGGACGCCTTGATACAAGAATTTCCAGATCGCTTTTGGGATGTGGCGATAGCCGAGCAGCATGCAGTAACCTCTATGTCAGCCATGGCAAAAGAGGGTTTTAAACCATTTGTTGCAATATACTCGACATTCATGCAAAGAGCCTATGATCAAGTCATTCACGACGCTTCTATTTTAAATTTAAACATCACCTTTGCCATGGATAGGGCTGGCGTCGTAGGTGAGGATGGCGAAACTCATCAAGGCGCATTTGATATTAGCTTTTTAAACGCTGTGCCAAATATGGTTCTCTTTGCTCCAAGGTGTGAAGAGAGCATGAAAAATGTTATGGAATTTGCCTACTCTTACAAGGGCGTAAGCGCATTTAGATATCCGCGTGGAGCATTTATCTTAAGAGATGAATTTAAAGCCAAAAAGCTTGAGTTTGGCAAGGGTGAAATTTTAGCCGATGCAGAGTCTGATGTTGTATTTTTGGGCTATGGCAATGGTGTTGGCAGGGCAAATTTGGTCAGAAATTTACTAGCTGGCAAGCTTAATGTGGTATTAGTTGACCTTGTTTTTGCAAAGCCACTTGATAGTGAGCTTTTACTGGATCTTGCAAAACGTACTAAAAAGTGGTACATCTTTAGTGATAGTGCCAAAAAGGGTGGCATTGGTGAGATAGTGAGCTCGTTTTTGCAAGAACATAAAATCTCAAATATAAGTGTCATTAGCTTTGAGTATGAAGATAAATTTATCCCTCATGGATCAACCGCTGAGGTCGAAAAGTACCTTGGTATAAGTGCCGAGCAGATCACCAAAAATTTACTAGAGAATAATTAATATCATTTAATAAAGAAACGTTTAATATTTTTTTGCTAACATAAAGCAAAACTAAAACAAGGAACTTCATTATGCAATATGTATCATTGCTAAAACAATCTGGACTAAAAGTTACACCACAACGCCTTAGCGTTTTAAGAATTCTTGATCGTCATACGCACCCAACGATTGACGAGCTTTATGATGAAATTTTAAAAGAGAGCCCATCAGTTTCTCTTGCAACAGTTTATAAAAATTTAAATACGCTAAAAGATGAAGGTCTTGTGGTAGAAGTAAATATTGTTAATCAAAAGGCAAGATACGACATTTACGAGCATCCACATATCCACGTAGTTTGCGAAAGCTGTGGAAGCGTTGAGGACGTGAGCTATGATGATGCCGATCTTGGCAAATATCAAGAGGCACTTGAAAAAAAGATCGGAAACATTATAGAGCGCCTAAATATCGTTGCTAGCGTAAAAAGCTGTAAGCACTGTCGTTAAAAATTGAATTTATGTTGCGAATTTGCAGCATAAATTTCTCATCCAACCATATTTATTTTTACTTCCAATAAGCCCAAAATTAGCATTTTCTCATTATTTTAAGCACTAACTTGCTAAAATAAATAAAAAATTTTGGAGAAAAATGTGGGTTTGGAGATAGAGCGTAAATTTTTACTCAAAGATTCTCAAATTCTAGATTTTTTAAAAGAAGCCGGAGTAAGCTTCAAGCACCTTAAAATTTTACAGTTTTACACAAAGATCACGCAAAACCAAGAGATTCGCTATAGAAGCGAAGAAGATAAATTTATAAAAACGATTAAAATTGGTAATGGTCTAATCAGAGAAGAAAACGAAGAGTTTTGTGAAAAAGACGAATTTAAAAAAGCACTTAAAAACCGCATAGGCCAGGTCATTACAAAAGATAGATATATATTTAAGTTAAACAATAATCCATGCAATATTGATATTTTTAAAGAGAGCCTAAATGGGCTTTACACATTTGAAATAGAATTTAGTGATGAAAACGAGGCTGTCTATTTTAAACTTCCAACGTTTTTGGAGCAGTTTTGTCTAGAAGACGTAACTTGCGATAAAAGATATAAAAATAAATTTCTCTCTATCCACGCAAACGAAAATGAAAAAATTGATTATAAAAAAGCTTACCTTGTCTTTAAAAATAAAGAGATTCTGCCAAATTTTTCTCCAAATATAAAAAGTGGAGAAGCTTTAAGAGCTTTATTTGTAGGCATTTTTAAAGATATAAAAAGACTAAAAGATGAATATCTAAAAGATCAAAATGAAGAAACTTTACACAAGTTTCGAGTAAATTTAAGGAAAGCTAGATCGATCCTTAAAATTTTTAACGGTGTTTTTGATGAGAAAGTGACGCTTTACTTTGGCGAGAATTTTAAAATTTTGGCAAATTCTACAAATAAAAAACGAGATTTAGATGTATTTTTGAGCTTTTTAAGTGAGCAAAAGCACGCAGATGAGATAGCCTATTTTGTGCAAAAAGCTCTAAATTTAGAGTACGAAAATATAAAATCATATCTTAGTGATGATGAAAACTACGCATTTTTAAAAGAGTGGGAGATATTTTTAAACGAGGGAGAGTTTTATAAATCAAAGCTCTTTGATGTGAGCCTTTCACGCCTTGGCTCATTTAAGCTAAGAACGCTTTTGGTTATAGGGCAAAAGAGGCTAAAAAGTCTAAATCAAGACTGTCCAAACGAGACATTTCACAAGCTTAGGATCGAGCTTAAAAAGATAAGATACACATATGAATTTTTATGTGAAATTTTTTATTTTAATGGACTTAAAAAATACAATGAGCGACTAAAAGAGATGCAAGAAATTTTTGGCAATTTACAAGATTGTGATGTGTGGCTTAGTATCTTAGATAAGCTTCCAGAAATGCCAGTCAAAGAGAAGCTTGAGAGTAAAATTTACAAACAAATTTATAAAAATAGAGAAGAGATCCTAAAAATGCGGATTAAATTTATAAAAATTACTCGCAAGATCTCTAGGAATTTAAAAAATTACTATATATAAAGGGCAAAATTTATGCAAAAACAAGAAAAAATCGTTGATATGTTTAATCAAATCGCTCCGACTTATGACGTCGCAAATAGAGTGCTTAGTCTTGGCGTGGATGTGAGTTGGAGAAAATTTGCCTGCAGATATATGCTAGAAATTTTTAAAGATAAAAACATAAATGTCGTCGATGTTGCTTGCGGTACCGGCGATATGATGGGGCTTTGGAGTGAGCTAGCAAGAGAATTTAATGTAAATATAAATAGTCTAACCGGCATTGATCCATCAAGTGGCATGCTAAAAGAGGCAAAGCTAAAATTTCCAAATTTTAAATTTATAGAAGCCTACGCTGACAATACTACTCTTGCAAGTGGCGAAGCACAGATTCTAAGCATAAGCTATGGCATTAGAAATGTGGTCGAACGAAAGGCGGCACTTAGAGAATTTAATAGGGTTTTAGCTGCTGGTGGCTATGTCGTCGTACTAGAGTTTACAAAACGCCAAAAAAAGGGCATCGTAACTTCGCTAAGAGATTTTTATCTAAGTAAAATTTTGCCAAAAATTGGCGGATTTATCTCAAAAAATAAAGAAGCATACGAGTATCTGCCAAGTTCGATCGAAAATTTCTTGGATGCTAAGAGCTTTTGTGAAGAGCTTGTTGAAGCTGGCTTTGAGATAGAGCTATGCAAGGGTTTTAGCATGGATATCTCGACGCTATTTATCGCTAAAAAGGTAAGAGAAATTTAATGTTAAGCGTATCTGAGCTAAACGAAAAAGCAAAGGCACTGCTTGAAGCTACTCTTGACTACGTTGAAGTAAGCGGAGAAATTTCTCGCCTAACAAAACATGCTTCTGGACACTGGTACTTCACGCTAAAGGATGAAAAATCAAGCATCTCGGCTGTGATGTATCGCATGAATAATCAAAAGGTTAAGTTTTTGCCAAAAGATGGACTAAAAGTAAAAATTTATGGCAAAGTGACTATCTACTCGCCAAGTGGATCATATCAGTTGGTGGCTAGTACGATGCTGCCTGATGGCGAGGGCGAGCTTGAGCTTGCATTTAGGCAGCTTAAAGAAAAGCTCGAAAAAGAGGGACTTTTTGACATCGCTGTAAAAAAAGAGACACCAAATTTACCTAAAAAAATAGCCCTTGTCACAAGTGCCACATCAGCCGCACTTCAGGACATGCTAAAGGTGGTAAAGAGCCGCTGGAAGCTAAGTGAAATTTATATATTTGACGCATTAACTCAGGGCGAAAATGCCCCAAGTTCACTTATAAAAGCTTTGCGCAGAGCCGATAAATACGGCGTTGATGTCATAGTGCTAGCTCGTGGTGGCGGCAGTAAAGAGGATCTTTGGTGCTTTAACGATGAGTGCTTGGCTCGTGAAATTTATGCTACCAAAACGCCAGTCATTAGTGCCATAGGGCATGAAATAGATTATGTCATAAGTGACTTTGTGGCTGATCGTAGGTCGCTTACTCCAAGTGCTGCTATGCTTGATTTACTCCCTGATGAAGAGGCGTTTTTCCAGTATCTTGATAGGCTTAGCGACGATCTTGATGGTGCTTTAAATTTAAAGATCACTAAAAAACAAAATCTACTAAATGTTCTTCTAACTAAATTTTCATCAAATGCCCTAAAGGCTAGGATCGAGCTAAAATTTAGCGAAGTGATAAACAAGCAAAATGCCTTAGCGAATGCAGTACAAAGAAAAATTTTAGTCCTTGGCTCAGTCCTTGGCTCGCTAGAGAAGGCATATGAAATAAGAGAGCTCTTTTTTGAGAGTACAAAGGGGCTTATCGAGGTTAGAAAAAATGGTAACAAGATCGACCTAAGAGAGCTAAATTCAGGCGATGAGGTAGAGCTTATCTCGCAAAATACACATAAAAAAGCAATCATCAAGGAGTAAAAATGAGCAGAAAAATCAACTTTAGTGCAGGTCCAAGTGCGATACCCCTAAGTGTTTTAGAGCACGCGAAGGCCGAATTTACGGACTATAGAGGCGAAGGCTACTCGATCATGGAGATAAGCCACAGAAGCAAGACCTTTGAGGAAATCCATTTTGGTGCGATGGATAAGATAAGAAAACTCTATGATATCGGCGATGAGTATGAGATTTTATTTCTACAGGGCGGTGCGCATTTGCAGTTTAGCATGATACCGATGAATTTGTATCAAGGTGGCAAGGCTCAGTACGCAAACACAGGCGTTTGGACAAACAAGGCGATCAAAGAGGCTAAAGTACTTGGCGTAAATGTAGACGTCGTCGTAAGCAGTGAAGATGAAAATTTCTCTTATATCCCAGAGATAAAATTTAGTGATGATGCCGACTATGCCTACATCTGCTCAAACAACACTATCTACGGCACGCAGTATAAAACTGTGCCAAAGACCAAGTCACCGCTTGTGGTTGATGCATCGAGCGATTTTTTCGCTAGACCGCTTGATTTTAGCAGTATTGGCCTACTTTACGGCGGTGCTCAGAAAAATGCAGGTCCAAGTGGCGTTACGATCGTTATTATTAGAAAAGATCTGATAGGGCGTGTAAGTAGCCAAAACATCCCTATGTTTTTACGCTACAAAACGCACGCGGATGCGAGCTCGCTTTATAATACACCGCCAACATTTGGAATTTATCTTTTAAATTTAACCATGCAGTATTTGCTTGATCTTGGTGGGCTTGGCATGGTTGAGAAGATAAATGCCAAAAAAGCAAGCACGCTTTATGACATCATCGATAGTTCAAACGGCTTTTACATGGGACACGCAAAGGCCGGAAGTAGATCGGATATGAATGTTAGTTTTACTATCCCAAAAGATCACGCTCTTGAGCCGATTTTTGTAGAAGAGGCACTAAAAGAGGGCATGATAGGGCTAAAGGGCCATAGACATCTTGGTGGTATAAGAGCTTCTATCTATAATGCTGTTAGCCAAAGTGACGTTGATAAACTTGGCGAGTTTATGAGAGAATTTGCAAGAAAGCACGGTTGATGAACAAAGCGAAAAAAGCTTACGATGAAATTCCTTACTTCTCAGCCGCATTTAGTGACTGCTCGCCAGTTAGGATAGAGGCGGTTGCTAAATTTCTAGGGCTTAAAGCAGCTAGTCTAAAAGAGGCTAGGGTGCTTGAACTTGGCTCATCTTATGGTGGCAATATCTTGCCATTTGCACTTTCGCATAAAAATGCAAAAGTCGTTGGCATCGATATCTCAAGCCATCAGGTAAAAGAGGGTAACAGCATAGCCAAGCAGATGGGTTTAAAAAATTTCACACTTTTTGAGCGTGATTTTTTGCATATGAATGAAAATGACATCAAAGAGCTTGGCGAGTTCGACTATATCATTGCTCATGGCGTTTATAGTTGGGTGAGTCCAAATGTAAGAGATGCGCTCCTTGCTACGATAAAGGCACTACTTAGCAAAGATGGCATCGCTTATGTCTCTTATAATACGTATCCAGGCTGGAAAAGCCTTGATATATTAAGGGATTTTATGCTTTTTGTAAGTGCTGGCAAGGAGAGCAAAGAAGCCCTTTCTCATATCAAAGATGAGCTAAATTTTTTACAAGATTATTTAAAATTTAGCCTGCAAAGTCAAAGTGATGCCGTATACAAGGATAGTATGAAACTACTTTTAACACAGCTAAATTTCTTGCAAGGAATCATCGCAAAAGGCAATGATTACTATATTTTGCATGATTTTTTAGAAGCAAGCAATGAGCCAACCTACTTTCATAAATTTGCTAAACATATTGGCAAACACGGACTTTGCTACGTCATAGATGCCTCGCTAAATGATATTTTTGCAAGCTCGACTGGCATTTACCGCTTCGACGCGCATATAGAGCAAAGCTATCAAAGTCGCATCAAAAAAGAGCAATTAAACGACTTTTTATTTAATAGATCGTTTAGAAAGAGCCTCATTGCGCATAAAGAGAGGCTGGGTGGCTCTGATGACTTTGATGCAGTGCTTGGAGAGAGTGAGCTTGAGAAGATAAATTTTGTATATTTTAGTGAGCAGCCAAGGACGAAAACGCAAGAAATTTTAAGCAAAAGCTATCCACAAAGCTTAAATCTAAGCGAGTTAAAAATAGCACTTGGCGAGAATGCAAACGAAGCTTTTGTAGGACTGCTTGAAATTTTAAATGACGCAAATACAAAAATTTCTTCATCAAAGCTTTTAGCACTTGCTTATGAGCCTGATAAAACTAGACTAAAGCAGACAGCAGCGTCATATCTTGAGTATTTTTTAAATGCTAGTTCGCCAGTCATCTCTCTTGCAAATGAGCTAAACGGTAAGCTAAACTTAAGCCATGAAGAGATCAAAGCTGCTTTAAAATTTGATGGGAAAAACAGCCTTAAAGATATCGCAAAAAGCGTAAATTTAAGCAAAGATGAGTTAAATAAGCTTGCTTTCAAGATAAGCGAAGCTTATTTTTTTGAAGAAATTTAGCACAAGGCTGGTCTAACCCAGCCTTAAAAATTTTTACCACTTATCTAGTCAAACATTATATCTTTTAGTATTATGATTATCATCGTGATATAAAAGAGTAAAAACCACTTTTTAAGTGCTTTTTTGTCCATAGCTTGTGTTTTCTTGGTGCCAAAGTAGGCTCCTATTAATGAGCCAAGCCCTAGGAATGTACCCTCCAAATAAGAGATGTGGCCGTTTAAAGATAGTGAGATAAAGCCTGAAATGGCTGCAAACATCACGAAAAATACACCCATTGAAACGGCTTTTTTCATATCATATCGCAAAAAGCCAACTAAAATAGGAGCTATAAAAACCCCACCACCTATGCCTATACTGATGGCAAGTGCACCTATCAAAAAACCAACTAGAAATAGCAAAAACACTGAATTGTTCGCATTTGTGCCATCACTATTTGGCGTGAAATATAGCTTTATGAGTGAAAAGATAAAAGTTGCAAGCAAGAGCAGCTCGAGTAAGAGCTCAGGTGTATGAGATACGATTGTACCACTAAAGCTGGCTCCTACTAGGCCTCCAAGACCTAAAAATATACCGCGGTTTAGTTTTAAAAGCCCAGCTTTATAGTTTAGGTATGAGCCAAATGTTGCACTAAATATCATCTGCATGACGCTTATACCGATGGCTGTTTTTACATCATATCCAAAAGCGACCATGATAGGAACGACGACCGTGCCACCACCTATGCCAAAAAATCCAGCTATATAACCAACGCCGATTCCAATTATAAAAAGCTCAACAAAAAGCATGATTCTCCCTCGCAATGTACAAATTTTAGCTAAGCGGTGTTAAAAAAATAGTAAAAAGGTGAAATTTGGGCATAAATTTAAAAATTTAGTAAAAATTTTAAAAACTAAAAGCGATTTTTCTTTATAATCACCCAAAAATTAAAAAAGGGAAAAAATGCTTTTAGAACAGCCGCTTTTTTATTATGAAGCGATTAGAGAAAAATTTAAAAATAGCTATTTAGCTGAAGACAAGACACAGACGATAATCGGCATTGATTGCGATTATATAGATGAAAAGGATATGGATTTTTATGGACTTAGAAGCTACTTTGATACAAATAGCAACAAATCACTAGCTCCTTTTGCTGGACTTTTTGGAGTTTTTGCTTACAGCGGTGTGAGATATTTTGAATATATTGGCGAAGATAAGAGCAAAAAATATGAATTTCCAAAATTTATATATGCCGATGCTAAGGCATATCTGCACTTTGATAAGATAAGTAGAATTTATACATTTTATGGAGATAAGAAGAAGTATTATGACTTTTTGCTAAATCTAAAGGCAAAAGATGAGACTAAAAAAGAGTGCAACTTTAGTGTAAAAACTGATCTTATTGAAGAGAAAAAACATTTTGAAGATATGGTCGAAGTGGCAAAAGAGTACATAAGAAGTGGAGATGTTTTTCAAGTGGTGCTTGGTGAGATACTTGAAATTTCAACAAACATGAGTAGTTTGGACTTTTATAAAAAGCTAGCCATTGCAAATCCAAGCCCATATATGTTTCATTTTCCTACGCCTTATGGTGATGTGGTTGGCTCTTCTCCTGAGCTTGTTTTTGAGATTAAAAGTGGACAAATTTTTGTAGCACCGATAGCTGGAACAAGACCTAGAGGAAGTGATGCAAATGCTGATGCCAAACTTGAGCAAGAGCTTTTAAGTGATGAAAAAGAGCTAGCCGAACACAAAATGTTAATAGACCTTGCAAGAAATGACATCGGAAGAGTATCAGAAGCAAAGAGCGTGGTTGTAAAAAATGCGATGCATATTCAAACATACGAAAAAGTGATCCATATAGTAAGTGATGTTTATGGCAAATGTGCAAAGGGACTTGATCTTTTTGATGTGCTAGCCAGTATCTTTCCGGCCGGAACACTAAGTGGAGCTCCTAAAATAAGAGCTATGCAAATAATTAATGAGCTTGAAATTTGTGAGCGAAATATCTATGGTGGTGGCATCGGTTTTTTACATTTTAACGGTGACGCTCAGGTTGCTATTCTTATTCGTTCAGCTATCTTTGTACCAGGCAAAAGTGGCTTTAGTGACGTATTTATAGGAGCTGGAGCAGGTATAGTTTATGACTCGAAGAGTGAAAAAGAGTATGCTGAAATTTGTCATAAACGAGCAAGCGTACTAAATGTTTTTCAAAATAATGCAAAAGAGATCTAGGCATTAAATTTAATAAACTCGTAAGACTCTTTGGTATTGCTAGCTCCCATGGAGTCTATTTGCTCTCTTACAGTCGCTGCAAGGTCTGCTTTGGTGATATTTTCAGCTAGAATTTTTACAAAAGGAAAGTCGCTTTTTTCTTGCGTACCAAATATCAGCACTCTTGTGTCTGTTTTTTGACTTTGTCTTATCTCAAGTGCTGTTTTTACCAGTTCATTATAGTTGAAGTCTTCTGCGCTTTCATCTGCAAGAACAATGCCACAAGTTTTGGTTTTCATTTTTATTAGCAACTCACCAAAGCTATTTGCGGTTTCAAGCGTGTTGTAAAATTCTCCTAAAGCTGAACTAAATATTTTGTTTTCCATTGGTGATTTTTTAAATAAAATAATGTTTTCACTTTTTCTGAGAGAATTTTCACTTATTACAAGATCACTAAAATGTGGTAATAGATTTTTAAAAATTTGAGTTAGATCATCGCTGTTTATAGGCGTTTTTATATCGGCATCAAAATATTTTATTGCGTCATCTTTATCTATATTTGAAGTATTTGAAAGCATTAATATAAGTGGAATTTTGGTGCTTTGCATATCCATTTTTAAAATATCAAGATTTCTCTTAAGGCTATTTTTTTCATCTTCTAGAAATTTTGAACTGATAAAGATGAGGTCGAAGTTGACTTGTCTTATAGCTTGTCTTAGATCTTTCCTATTGCAAACTCCCACTACTTCGCAGTTAAATTTACTAAAGCCACTTGCTAGTATGTCTATATAAATTTCATTTGTATCATAGATCAAAAATTTTGGTTTATCATTTAGACTTTTTGTCACGATGTCAAAATCATCTACAGATAGCAGTCTTGCGATATTTGACGGAGTTAGTGGATCTTTTAAAATCAGTAGATTTTTGATATCTTGACTTTGTTTGTTTGTGCTTCGTAAAAATATAGCATCATAATTTTTAATAGTTGATATATTGATATTTGTTAGCATGTCTACTTGTAGCCCCAACTCTTTTACGGTTTGCTCAAAAGAGTCATTGTAGTCGATGTTTGCATCTTGTAAAAATGCTAATTTATGATCGCATTTTATATTAAAATCTTTGTTATTTTCAGTAGTTTTAAAAATGACTACAAATTTAAACTCGTTTCCGATGCCTTGAAGCGAACTAATCTCTAGTTTGCTTTCTAAATTTTTTAGATAAAACTGAGCTATTTTTAAATAAAACTCGCTCTCTTCATCGTTTAAACTCTCCTCATTGTCTGACAATATATCTGAAATTTGCTTTTCGCTCATGGCTGCTGAGTTGTTTTTTATACTAAAGCTTACAGTACAAAGTCCATTTCTGCCAAAATCTTTTTGTGCTTTTTTGATCTTAATAATAACGCTTTGATATTTTGCAGACATTGATAAAGATGCTAAAAAGATAGAATTAAATGCCGTTTTTAGCGAGTTTAGGTCGCCTTCTAACTCATTTGTTAGACTTGGGTCAAGATAGCTTATGAAATTTATCTTTTTATTTTGGGAGTAAATTATATTGGTTTGCAAAATTTCCTCAAAACTTTTTTGAGGGTCAAATACTTCACTGCTGTTATGATCGCTATTTTTTTTGACATTTGAAATATTTTTAGCAATGTTATAAAGTGATGTAATAACGCTTGTGTTTTTTTCTATTACCTCTAAAAAGGCTTGTTTTCTACTATTGTTTGTCTCTATTTTTAGTGCCGCGATAGATGCTAGAATTTCTTTATTTATAGACTCTATTTTTTTACTTATGGAGAGAATATATTTATCTTTTATCTGATAAAAGTTGCTATCTTTTGTATATGTATCTTTTATATCTTCATAAGCATTTATAAGTTTTGATATGGCGTTATTTGCATTGACTCCTTTTTGACTTAAGAGATTTCTTGATATATATTTTGATTTATTATCAAATACTTTTAAGGATTTTAATTTAGCAAAAATGACAAAGAAAGAAAAAATTAGCAAGCTACAAAGCGAAAATGCAAATAAAGTTTTTGTGCCAAGGATTAGCTTCTCTCTTGTGGTAAGCTCTAGTAGTTCTTTTTCTATATTTACGGTGCTGTTTAGCAAAAGGAGAAATTTATCATCTTCATATTGTTTTATCAACATGATGTCATTGATGCTTAATTTTGCAGAAAATGCTATTTTGGCTTTAACCTCTTTTATCTTTTTAACCTGATAACTGGCTTCAAATCTATTAAAATCATTATAAATATTTTCTTTTAGCTCACTTTTAGGAAGCAGATCAAGATCTGGCATCTCGTCTTGTATGGAGTAAATATTTTCCATTATGAGATTGTTTGTTGTTGATATTGATAGATCATTCATAAAGATATTCTTTATGTAATATTTTGTGTCATTTGCCAAAGATAGCTCACTATAAAATTGGCTTAATGTCGCAGTATAGCCTTTTATAACTAGCGGAAATTCTTGTTCTAAATACTGTTTAAAATCAGTATTTATCTCTCCACTTATATTTTGAAAAAAATCATAAAACAGATCATCAAATTTATCTTTTTGGTCTAAATTTGCCAATACTTCTTTTAGTTTATTTATATTGCGTATCTCACCAACGTCATCTTTTCTTACCGAGTTTATAAAATTTTGTGTGTTTTTTAATGTCTTATCTCGTAGTTTTTTTGTGTTCGCTTCACTTTTGCCTACGAGTGCATCGTGCTCTTCTATTATAGATTTTGCAGCTTGAAAAACCAGGGATTGTTTGTATAGTTTTTCGTTTAGATCTTTTAGATTTGTAAACTCTTTATAGCTTTTACTTCCAAGATATGCACAAAGTATGGCAGAGATTATTATCGGCGCTAACAATATATAAAATTTACTAGTTTTCATAAATATTCTTTTTGTTGTATTTTTTGACTATGTTTTCGATCTCGATCAATCTTCTAGAAAAAAGAGATATCTCTTTTCTTTTTTCGCTTTGATCATTATCTAAAAGAGCATCAAGCTCATTTGCAAAGTCGCTAAGTTTTAAATTTAGTGCAGCTTCTTTTATTTCATCCACATATTTTTTGAGCATTATTTCATCTTTTGCGATTATGGCTGATTGGATTTGAATGAGCTTTTCTCTTGCATTATGTGAAAAGATATTTAGATATGAAGCAAGATCTTTTTTTTGTAAATTTAGCATTTTAATCGATGTTTCAAACCAAGCATCATTTATCAGGCATTGTGTTTGCGTATCAAAAAGATATCTTGCACTCAGTTTAAAAACAGGCATCCTTAACGTAGGCTTTGCTTTTGTTGCTGCTATTGAATTTTGCTTATTTAGAGTTTCTTGTCTCTCTAAAAGTACTATAAAAAATTTCTCATCATTTTTTAAAGTAGCATTTTGCAGGCTTGCTTTTAGCAAGATAGCACCACCATCTTTTCTTTTTATATTTACTCTGGCACTATTATCTTGGGCACTTTGCAAAAATTCCAAGAAGCTATAATTTGGATTTTTTTGGCTCGTTATGACTAACTCGCTAAGATCATCGTGTTGCGATAAAAAGTCATCCAAGCTATCAAATCCTAATAGCTCAAGCGAATTTTGCGTTATTGCAGACATCTTTAAATTTTTATCGTATATTATCACTTCAAATTTCCTTCTTTGAGCGTTAAAAGCTTTGCTGCTACGCTTTTGTTTGTTATTTTTGCCACTTCATCTAAATTTGCTTCGCTGATTTTATCAAAACTTCCGTAAAAGCTGATTAATTTAGCAATGCTTCCCTCGGATACGCCAGCTTGTCTTAGCACTGATCTTTGCATGTCGTTTTTCTGCCTTGTTTTTCTGTGAAAACTGATGACAAATCTATGGCTCTCATCACGCATTTTTTGGAAAAACTGCAGCTTTTTATCACTCGTGCTTAGGCTAAAGCTACCATTTTTTGTATAAATTTTATCTTTCGCCTCTCCCTTTGCGCGGTGAGCTTTGGCGTCTATTTTTTCTTTTGAGATAGCGATTACATCGACATTTGCGCCACTACTTGCTAGGATTTCGTAGGCTAAATTTAAAAGTGCTTCGCCTCCGTCAATGACCCAAAGATCAGGCGGACTAAGCTTATCAAATCTAAGTGCTCTAGCAGTTAGGCTCTCTTTCATCTGATCGTAGTCGTTTTTAGAGCTTAAGTGCATGTGGCGGTAGTTTTGCTTCGCCCACTCGCCATGCTCGTAGCGCACCATCGCCCCCACACTTGCCTCGCCAAAAAGGTGCGAGTTGTCGTAGGCTTCGACCACATAAGGCGTGTGAGCTAGATTAAAATACTCTTTTATCTCGTTTGGTAGCTCATTATCGTGTGTTTTTATGTATTTTTCGATGCTGACTTCAGCATTTTTGGTGGCGATCTCGCAAATTTTACGCTTATCGCCTATCTTTGGGCATGTGATATTAAATTTACGTCCAAATCTCTCGTTTAAAATTTCTTCCACCAGCTTGCTATCTTCAAAGTCCTCGTGGACGTAAATTTTGGTGCTAATGATCGGTTGTCCAGCTATGAAGCTTTTTAAAATGGCCTGCTTATAGGCCTCGTTTATCTCGTCACTTTGAGCGTTTTTAGCCTGCGTGATATCGGTTTTTACGCCTGTTATCTTACCACTTTGCACGCTAAATCTCACCGCACAGATCATATCATGAACGCAAGCGACTGAGTATGCTTCAAAGTCCTCAAGTTTAGCTAGATCGACCTCGATCTTTGTCTGCATATTTTTAAGCGTTTGCATCTTATCTCTAGTCGCGGCTGCTTGCTCGTAGTCTTCGGCCTTGGCGTAGTTTAGCATGAGCTCTTCCAGGCGAGAGATGAGTAAATTTGGATTTTGAAGAGCAGTGATAGCATCGCTAACTATTTTGGTGTAGCTCTCTTTTGAAATTTTGCCTTCACACGGGGCATGACAGCGTTTTAGTTGGTGAAAAAGGCAGGCTTTTTTGCCTTTGATGCAGGACTTTTTCTGAACTAGATTAAAATTTAGATAAAGTGCCTCAAGTAGCTCGCTAGCTCCGCTAAAATATGGCCCAAAATAGCGTATATTTGAGCCTTTTACCACCTTTCTAGTGATCTCAAATCTTGGGAATTCATCATTTAAATTTATAAAGATGTAAGGGTAGGTCTTGTCGTCACGAAGCAAGATGTTGTATTTTGGTTTTAGCTGCTTGATAAATGAATTTTCAAGTATCAGTGCATCTGCTTCGCTTGGCGTGACGATGTATTCAAGGTGGACAGCCTCGCTTATCATCTTTGAAATTCTTGGGCTTAGTTTTTCAGCTGGCGCTAGGCTTGGGGTAAATTTAAAGTAGCTTTTGACCCTGTTTTTTAAAATTTTGGCCTTGCCGACATATAAAAGTCTGTTTTGAGTGTCAAAATATTGATATACGCCAGGCTCGTTCGGAAGCGTTCTGATCTCGTCTATTAGCATCTTGCCTGCTCATTTTTCTTAAGCAAAATTTCTCTTAGCTCTTCAAATTTTTGATATATCTGCTCGTCTTTTGCTAAATTTTTAAACTCACCCTTACTTACCGGCATGGTGAAATTTGATCTTTGTGGGGCTTGTGGAGTAAAAAATTTTAAAAATTTACTGACAATAAATCTTATATTTTCCTCTTTTTTATTTTTAATATAGTTGATTTCATTAAGTGGTTTTGGCTCAAT
This sequence comes from Campylobacter sp., assembly GCF_052169515.1. Taxonomy (GTDB): domain Bacteria; phylum Campylobacterota; class Campylobacteria; order Campylobacterales; family Campylobacteraceae; genus Campylobacter_A. The sequence goes on along the minus strand of NZ_JBQNCH010000012.1, from coordinate 4,454 downwards.
TACACTAGCAAAAATACTATCTTTTTTAGCCTTGCAAAATGTTTTTAATAACCCTTTTATCTCATTTATACTACTATCACGCCTAAGCTCTAAAAGCCCTGATGGATGAGTAAGGACAAAGGTCAAGATACCTTCTCTAACGTAGCAAAATGCTATGTAAAACCGCTTCGATTTTCCCATTAGGCGCAAAAGCTCTTGGCACTCGCTTGCCATGCTTAATTTTTCTTTATACAAAGGATTTTCGTGGATAGTATCTATCAAAAATTTGGCATTTTTCATAAGCTTATCTTATCATCTTTTATTTTAATTTTTGCTCTTTTTGCATTTTGTGGCTGTGGCTACAAGGATGATCCATTTTACGGAGATGCTCCAGTAAAAGAGAAGAAAACTGACAAGATAAATAAAATTTAGTAAATTTTTGTAGCTAAATAAAAATGTAATATAAGCTTAATAATTTTTACTAACCTAATTTTTAGGCTCATTTAAGTAACATACCAAGATTTTTATTTTACAAGGAGAGTATAATGAGGTTTTTTGGACTTCTAGGCTTGTTTTTCGCGATGGCTTTTGGTGCTAATGGAGAAGCCACGGCTGTTGACTTAACTACTACATGGGCAGGAATTTTATCGCTTATAATTTTTGTTGTTGGGTATTTTTTCATAGCAGCGGAAGAAAATTTCCACATTGACAAGGCAAAACCTGCTATCTTTATCGGTACGTTCATGTTCCTACTTATCGGTGTTTACATGCTTATAAACGGCATGGATGTGCATTCGCTTGAACACGAGGTAAATCATCTGATCTTAGAAATTTCTCAGATCGTATTTTTCTTAATGGTGGCGATGACATTTATCGAAGCGCTTATAGAAAGAGATGTCTTTAATACACTTAAATATAACCTTGTGTCAAAAGGCTACACTTACAGAAGGTTATTTTGGCTAACTGGTGTTTTAGCATTTTTTATAAGTCCAGTGGCCGATAACCTAACGACAGCGCTTATCCTATCGACTGTGCTTTTAACGATAGATAGAAATAATACAAATTTCTTGGTAGCAGGCGCGATAAATATCGTAGTGGCCGCAAACGCAGGTGGGGCGTGGAGCCCATTTGGCGATATTACTACGCTTATGGCTTGGGCTGCAGGCAAGGCACCATTTATTGACTTTTTCGCACTTTTCCCAGCATCTATCATAGGTTGGTTTGTAACAGCTATTTTACTTTCTCGTATAGTTCCAGCTGGCAGCCCACACTTTGACCCGGCTACTGAGCCAAAAGTGGTTATGAAAAAAGGCGGCAAAGCAACTATTATTATTGGTGTATTTACTATCTTTTGTGCTGTCATGATGCATCAGCTTTTCCACTTACCAGCTATGTGGGGTATGATGTTTGGCTTTTCTATACTTAGTCTTTACACTTACTATTTTAAAAAAGCGCACAAAAACGAAGAGCCTATGCACGTTTTTCACTATATGTCAAAGATTGAGAATAACACGTTATTTTTCTTCTTTGGAATTTTAGGTGCAGTTGGCGCACTTCACTATGTTGGTTTTTTAAATTACGCTGTGTCACTTTATGATAAATTTGGCTCAACAGCCGTAAATATCGGAGTTGGTTTCCTTTCAGCGATCGTTGATAACGTGCCAGTTATGTCAGCTGTCCTAAAAGCAAACCCTATAATGGGTCCAGATGCTGGCGAGAGCTTGAGCCAGTGGCTGCTAGTGACGCTAACAGCTGGTATCGGTGGTTCGATGATCAGCTTTGGTTCAGCAGCTGGCGTTGGAGTAATGGGTAAATTAAAAGGAATTTATACCTTTGGTGCACATATGAAATACTCTTGGATGGTGGTTCTAGGATATATCGTATCAATCATTGTTTGGTATGTGCAGTTTGAAATTTTTCATCTCTATTTTTAAAAGGTTATAAATGAACAATACGATTATAGTTTTGGACTTTGGTTCGCAGTACACTCAGCTAATAGCTAGAAGGCTAAGAGAAGAAGGCGTCTATACTGAAATTTTGCCATTTAATGCAAAGCTTAGCGAGATAAAAGCGAAAGAGCCAAAAGGTATCATTTTAAGTGGTGGCCCAGCTAGTGTTTATGCTAAAGATGCCTACTTTTGTGATAAGGGTGTTTTTGAGCTAAATATCCCAATCCTTGGCGTTTGCTACGGCATGCAGCTACTTGCTCACACACATGGTGCTGAGGTTTTAGCGGCTGATCAAAAAGAGTACGGCAAGGCTGAACTAAACGTCATAAAAGAGCACAAACTATTTCAAGGTACACCTTCAAAACAAATCGTATGGATGAGTCATAGTGACTATGTAAAAGACCTGCCAGATGGCTTTGAAGCGATCGCAGTTAGTGAAAATTCGCCTTATTGTGCTTTTGGTGATGATAAGCGTAAATTTTATGCGATCCAGTTTCACGCTGAGGTGCAACACAGCGAGTATGGCACACAAATTTTAAAGAATTTTGCTAAATATATCTGCGGCTGCGAGAGCACATGGAACATGGGAAGCTTCGCTAAAAATAAGATAGATGAGATAAGAAAAACAGTAGGCACCCACAAGGTACTTTGCGCAGTTAGTGGCGGTGTAGATAGCTCTGTGACTGCTGCACTTTTAGCAGCTGCTGTGCCTGAAAATTTGATCCTTGTCTTTGTTGATAACGGACTTCTTAGAACAAGCGAAAGAGAGCAGGTTGAGGCTACATTTAGAACAAAGCTTGGCGTTGAGCTAGTTAGCATAGACGCAAGCGAGACCTTCCTTGGTCGCTTGGCTGGTGTAGTAGATCCTGAGAAAAAACGCAAGATCATAGGCGAGACATTTATAGAAATTTTTGAGCAAGAGGCTAAGAAGCATGGTGATGTGAAATTTCTAGCTCAAGGCACTCTTTATACTGATATCATCGAAAGCTCAGTCGTTGGCTCAAGCAAGACGATAAAGAGTCACCACAACGTTGGAGGCTTGCCTGATTGGATGACATTTGAGCTGATAGAGCCGCTAAGAGAAATTTTTAAAGACGAGGTTAGAAAGCTAGGCCTTGAGCTTGGACTAAGCCGCGATCTAGTCTTCCGCCACCCTTTCCCAGGACCGGGCCTTGCGATCCGCATAATGGGCGAGGTAAATAAACCAAGCCTAGAGCTACTTCGCAAAGCCGACGTGATCTTGCGCGATGAGCTAAAAAGCACTGGCTGGTATAACAAAACTTGGCAGGCGTTCTGCGTGCTCTTAAATGTAAATTCTGTCGGCGTAATGGGCGATAACCGCACCTATGAAAACGCTGTTTGCGTGCGTGTGGTTGACGCGAGTGATGGCATGACTGCAAGTTTTTCAAGGCTTCCTTATGATCTACTTGAAAACGTAAGCCGCCGCATTATAAACGAGGTAAACGGCATAAACCGCGTAGTTTACGATATCTCTAGCAAGCCGCCTGCAACTATAGAGTGGGAGTAATAATAAATATATTCTTGTGTATAAAATTATTGAAAACACAGCATTTTATCAATTTGCAGGTATAAAATTTTTGACTAGTAATATAAAAATCGCAAAAGTAGGTTTAAAATGCATTTGTTGAATTTGGTTAAAAGGTTTAGAGTCTAGAAAGTCTTCCATAATTTCTACGGGAGACTTTCTAGAAATAGCTATAATTTCCGGTATTATGTAGCAACCGCACAAGACTTTCATTATAAAATCCGCTAAAATTCGGTCTATTATAGCATATCGCAAAGGATTTTATATGGCTGAAACTCACGTAATATCGGCTCTCGTTAGTAAGCACTCAGAGCTTCAAGGAAGTATCAAATATTATCAAGATATAGTTTTAAAGCTAAAATCCGAGCTTGAAACGATAGATAAGGCTATCGCGATATTCGACCCTAGTTATAAAACTACGTTCATTCGGGCTAAAAGAGTTAGCAATGCTTCGTATTTTCCTCACGGTGAGCTAAATCGTAGAATTATAGAGTGTTTAAAATTAAAACCTAGCAGTATAAATGAAATAGCCGAGTATGTTTTTAAAGATGAGGAAGTAGATGACGCTCTTATAGCCAAGTATAGGCAAAACATATCCTCTTTAATTTCAAAGCTCATAAAAAGAGGAACTATCTCGTTATTTACCGACAACGGAGTAAAATTTTATAAGATAGTTTCCTAAGCTCCGAGTCTTTCAGCCACCCTGTGATTGCCTTGCCAATATCCGCAGAACTCGTTAGATATTGAGTTGTCGGCTAGGCATCTCGATAAAATATCGTCCATTATAGCCTTATTATCAAGTCTTCTAGTGTCTTCTCTATATGCTATCTCGTTTGCATAGTTTGATAAGTAAAGCGTTCCTAGCTTATGGCATTGACCGTATTGTAGCCTTCTAAATCTAGCGTTAAAGCTTTCGCTTTGGTTATTATTCTCTCCGTTTAGTCCCGAATACTCTATTTGGTGATTTACTCTTTTTAAAT
>NZ_JBQNCH010000011.1:0-69100 GCF_052169515.1 Campylobacter sp. | reverse complement strand
TCGTTTCGTGAGCTGGAATTATATATGAGTGATGCTTAAAAAAAGTTGAAATATTTGCAAAATATTTTATAAATTGAAATTTTATTTTTAAGATAAAAAATTTGGAGAGTTTTTACCCTCCTTTTGTCTTACATTAATATATTAAATATATTTAAACAATATGTATTGTATTATTTGACATAATAATTATCAGCAAGCCGCAATAACTTCTATTTCTACAAGTGCATTTTTTGGTAAAGTCTTTACAGCCACAGTGCTTCTTGCAGGATAAGGTTCTTTGAAAAAATTAGCATATACACTATTTACTTTGGCAAAATCTTCTATATCATCTAGAAATATTGTGGTCTTTATTACATTTTCAAAACTTAGTCCAGCTTCAGCTAAAATATTTTTTAAATTTTTAAGAGACTGTTCGGCTTGATCCTCAACGCCACTACCTGCAAACTCGCCTGCTGGAGTTACACCAAGCTGGCCTGAGATAAATAAAAATCCATTTGCGCTAATAGCTTGAGAATATGGGCCTATCGCTTGTGGAGCATTTTTTGTTGAGATTTGTTTTTTCATGTTTTCTCCTTTAAATTTTCAAAGATCCTACTATAAATTTACTAAAATTTTTAAATTTGCCTATTTTGGAAACTAAGAGATATAATCAACTAAAATTTCAAAAAGGACAACAATGCAAATCACGCTTGCACCAAATGAGTTTTTGGATGACTATGTGCTTGGAGCTGAGCTTGCTAAAAATGCTGGAATTTCATCAAACGCTTATCTTTTTTGGAAAAATGTTATAAGTGCTAAATTTGAAAATTCTCGCATAGTCTTTCTTAGAAAAAATAGCATTCCAGCTAAATTTAAAGAAGCAATAAGCGCTTGCACACCGCTCAATGGACTCATTCCAACAGGTGTATTTTGCTCATTTACTTCGCTTGCGCCATCTCATCTTGTGGCAAAAAATAACTCAAAGCTTTATGCTCTTTTTGATTTTAGTGAAATTTGTGGAATCAAATTTATAAATTTAAAGAAATTTTATGATGATTTTAATCTCAGTTACGACTATAGAATTTATATAGAAAAATGTAAATTTTTCTCACCTGCTCCGTTTGAAAAGCGCATCAAACTGACAGAAACGATGTGTCTAGGGTATTATTAATTTTATAGGTGATTATTAAATTCCGCTAGCTTGAACTGCTAGCGGATCAAATTTAGATTTTTTTGTAAGGTGCTTGACCAACTTCGTAGAAGTTATCACCCTCACAGTCAATGGCTACTATCGCTGGAAAGTCCTCGACTGTTAGCCTCGCAACTGCCTCTGGTCCTAGCTCTGGGTAGGCTAGCACTTCATATTTTTTGATACTTTGGCTAATGAGCGCTCCGATGCCGCCGATAGCGACCATATAAACACAGCATGATTTTTTCATAGCTTCGACTACTGCGTCGTTGCGGTAGCCTTTGCCTATCATACCATTTATGCCAACTTCATTTATCATAGTTGGCGTGTATTTATCCATTCTGCCGCTTGTTGTCGGACCTGCTGCGCCGATAGCCTGATCTGGCTTGGCTGGAGTTGGTCCGACGTAGTAGATGGTCTCGCCTCTTAGCTCAACTGGTAGCTTCTCGCCGCGCGCTAAAGTCTCAGTTAGTGCCTTGTGAGCGGCGTCGCGAGCTGCTATGATAGTGCCTGATATTAGGACATTGTCGCCTGCTTTTAGGCTTTTTACCACCTCTTTATCAAATGGTGCTGTTATTCTTTTTACTTCTGACATGTTATCTCCTTAAAGCTCGGCGTCTGCGTGGCGTGCAGCGTGGCAGTTGATATTTACAGCTACTGGTAGGCCTGCGATATGAGTTGGGTACCACTCGACGTTTACTTTTATAGCAGTCGTATCGCCGCCAAGACCCTGAGGGCCAACACCTGTTTGGCTAGCAAGCTCTAGTAGCTCCTCTTCAAGCTTTGCATATCTTGAATCAGGGTTTTTGCTATCCACCGAGCGCACCGCAGCCTCTTTGGCTAAAAGTGCCGCTTTATCCATAGTACCGCCTATGCCAACGCCTATTGTCATTGGAGGGCAAGCATTTGGTCCAGCGTATTTTACAGCCTCTAAAAAGACCTTTTTAACTCCCTCTACGCCATCAGCTGGCACAAGCATTTTTAAAACTGACTTATTCTCACTACCAAAGCCTTTTGGAGCTATTTTGATCTTAAATTTATCACCTGGCACGATCCTAGTGTGAATGACCGCTGGAGTGTTGTTTGTAGTGTTTTTTCTCTCATAAAGTGGCTCCGCAACGACCGATTTTCTAAGATAGCCCTCAGTATAGCCTTTCGCTACGCCCTCGTTTATCGCATCTTCTATATATCCGCCCTCGATATGCACGTCCTGTCCGATCTCAACAAAGACAACCGTCATACCCGTATCTTGACAGATAGGCGCTACGCCCTCTTCTGAAAGCTTGGCATTTTGTAAAATTTTGCCCAAAATGTCTTTTCCAAGAGATGAGCTCTCGCTAGTTTGAGCTTTTACAAAAGCAGCCTTTAGATCTGGTGTGACGACGTAACAGGCTTGTTTGCAAAGCTTGGCGACGACCTCTTTTATATCTTTTACGTTTATCGTTCTCATTTTTCCTCCTCGTAAAAAACAATTTTTAATTATATAAATTATATGTAAAATTTAAGATTAAATTTGATTATTTGATTTCTAGTATTTTCTTTAATTTTAATAATGAATAAAATGCATTGTATGACGCAAAAATTTATCAAAAGTGTCACAGTTTTAGAAATATATAGTTAGGACAATAGCGCATTTTTAAAGACTTTTAGACAAATATTCTGAGAATTCATTAAGATATGAATGTTTTGTATTTTTGAGTAGTTTAATAAATTTATGGTTTTAGAAAAACCATAAATTTATAAGATCTAAGCTTGGACGTTTTCTTCGTCGTCCTTTACTTTTTTTCGAACTTTTACACGTGAGATACTGGCTCCATCCATCTTTCTTACTTCATAGTAGCAGTTCTCGTCCTCGATTTTATCACCCACAACTGGCAAGCGACCTATGAGATTAAATACATATCCGCCGATTGTGACCTGATCAGTTTCTTCATCAAAGCTGATACCAAGGACCTCTTCAACGCTCTCTAGGTCGTATCTACCCTGGAATTCATAGATATTTTCATTTATCTTTTTATAGTGCTGATCAACTTCGTCATGTTCGTCATTAAAGTCGCCAAGAACCTCTTCCATGATATCTTCCATCGTAAGAAGTCCTGCTGTGCCGCCGTACTCATCGACTACAAGTGCTGCTGAAATTTGCTCTTTGTTCATCATCACGAGCACTTTTGATATAGAAAGGCTCTCTGGTACAATGACAAATTTACGAACAATCGCATCAAAGCTTTTGTCTTTGTCTCCACTAAAATGAAGCTGCAAGATATCTCTAATGTGTATCATGCCCAAAATAATATCTTTTGAGCCGTCTATATAAGGGAAACGAGTATATTTTGACTCAAAGACAACTTGCAAATTTTCCTCAAAACTCTTTTGTTTATTTATACAGATCATATCACGCCTTGGCGTCATAACCTCTTTTGCGACTGTATCACTAAAATCTACTGCGTTTTTGATAAGCTCAGTCTCAAAACTGTCTAACACACCACCCTTTAAGCTCTCGCCAACGATGATCTTGATCTCCTCTTCAGAGTGCGCTAATTCGTTCTCTTTTGCCGGCTGGATACCTAAAATTTTAAGTCCAGCGATAGCTAAAATATCAAAAAGCTTTATAACAGGCGAAAAAACTATCCAGAAAAAGTGTAACGGACGAGCGACTCTCAGGACTGAAGTCTCAGCCTTTGCTATGGCGATAGACTTTGGCACAAGCTCACCAATAACTACGTGAAGTAGCGTGATAAGCGTAAATGCGATAGCAAAACCGACGGTATGAACTAAAATATCACTAAGATTAAAAATATTTTTAAGCGGAGCTTCTATGAGCCTTGCAACCGCTGGCTCACCGATCCAACCAAGGGCAAGCGAACTTAGCGTTATACCAAGCTGAGTAGCACTAAGATAAGTATCAAGCTTGTTTGACATCTCAAAAGCAAGCTGGGCGTTTGGCTTTTTCTCTTTTATGAGCTCTTCAAGCCTAGACTTACGAACTTTAACTAGGGAAAATTCCGACAAAACAAAAAATGCGTTTAATAAAATGAATACAATGGCAAGTATTACCATTAAAAGCGAGTTATCGCTACTGGGGTGCAATTATGATCCTTAAGAGTTAAAAATTTTGTGCAGATTATAGCGAATTTATATGGCGTGGTCAAATAAGTCGCCCCAAAAAGTAACAGCGTTTCTTAAATTTAAATTTTTATAAAAACTTCTTAAATCATATTTTGGTAACATCATTTTTATCAATAAATTTATGGATTTTATAATGAGTAAAAAGAATTTTTCATCGCGTTGGGCGTTTATCTTAGCTTGCGTTGGATCCGCTGTTGGCATGGCAAATGTCTGGGGCTTTCCTTACAAACTTGGCACAAATGGCGGTGGAGCGTTTTTACTCATCTATGTTTTTTTCATAGCTCTTTTTTCATACGTTGGACTAAGCGCTGAGTATGCGATCGGTAGACGCGCAAAGACTGGCACACTTGGATCTTATAAGTTTGCATGGGAGAGTAGAAATTTAGGCATTGTAGGCAGTATTATCGGCTGGCTTCCACTTGCTGGCTCACTTTGTATAGCTATAGGCTACGCAGTCATTATCGCCTACGTGTTAAAAGCCCTTATTCAGGCGCTCACTGGCTCATTTATGAGTGTCGATACAAATGTCTGGTTTGAATCATTTGCCTTGCAAGAATACTCGGTTTTACCTTATCACTTTATCATCATCGTAGGCACGCTTTTTACGCTATTTTTTGGAGCAAAAAGTATCGAAAAAACTAATAAAATAATGATGCCACTGTTTTTCGTGCTATTTACTATCCTGGCGATAAATGTCGCTATGCTACCAAACGCGTTCGATGGGTATAAATTCCTTTTTATCCCTGACTTTAGCAAGCTCGCAGATCCGATGGTCTGGGTTTCTGCGATGGGTCAAGCATTTTTCTCACTCTCTATCACAGGCTCTGGCATGATAGTTTATGGAGCTTACCTTGCAAAAGATGAAGATATTGTAGAGAGTGCTAAAACTACAGCCTTTTTTGACACTCTTGCAGCGCTTGTGGCCGCTCTTGTCATGATCCCGGCTGTCTTTGCCTACGCTATGGACCCAGCTGGAGGGCCAAAGCTACTTTTCGTAACGCTTCCTAAAATTTTACAAGATATGATCGGTGGTCAAATTTTCGCGATCATCTTATTTACAGCAGTCATCTTTGGTGGTATCACATCGCTTCAAAATATGTTTGAAGTGGTTGCCGAGTCACTAATGCATAAATTTCCGCGTCTTAGCAGATTTTGGACGCTCGCGCTGCTTTGTGTAGTTTGCTTTGGCATAGGAGCATTTATGGAGCCTATTAGCAGCTGGGGGCCTTGGATGGACTTTGTCTCTATCTACATCATACCAATCGGCGCAGTAATAGGCGCTATATCATGGTTTTGGGTCATTAAAAAAGAAGAAATTTTAGACGAGATAAACTCTGGAGCAAATAAAACATATGGTTCATTTTGGTATTTTGTAGGCAAATTTATCTATGTTCCACTCACGTTTTTACTCTGTGTGATCGCAATTAGCAAGGGAATTTCTTTTTAATTCCCTTGTAGATAAATTTATTTTAAATTTCCATTGACTGTAAGCTATATAAGGTGCATTTAAATTCTATATAAATCCTTAAAGCATGCTTGCTATAATTTTGCAAAATTTACAAAAGGTAATTTATGTTTTCATCATTTTTTAAAGATAAAAAATGGGCACTCTGGGCTTACGGCGGGGCGCTATTCATCATCTTGCTACTTGTTTACCAAACTCATTTGAACGTCCGCATTAACGAGTGGTATAAAAATTTCTACGATATCGTGCAAAACTCAAAAGATCATGATGTAAGTGAGTTCTGGCGTGAAATTTTTAACTTCATAAAAATCGCTATGCCCTATGTTATAACTTATACAGTTATCTCATTTTTTGCCAGCCACTGGGTCTTTCGTTGGAGAGAGGCGATGACGTTTAAATATCTAAAATTTTGGCAAAACTGCCAAAATGACATCGAGGGTAGCTCGCAGCGTATTCAAGAGGATGTTTACCGCTTTGCAAAGATAATGGAAAGTCTTGGCGTGCAGGTTTTAAGGGCAATTATGACACTTATCGCTTTCATACCTGTACTTTGGGAGCTAAGCAAGAGCGTGAGCCTGCCTTACATCAAAGATATTGAAGGTTCGCTAGTCTACATCGCACTTGTAATTAGCATCGGAGGCCTTATTGTATCGTGGTTTGTAGGCATTAAGCTACCACACCTTGAGTATAACAACCAAAAAGCAGAGGCGGCATTTAGAAAAGAGCTGGTTTATGGCGAAGATGATAAGATCAAATTTTGCCGACCAAATGTGATGCTGGAGCTTTTTACAGGCGTCAAGCTAAACTACTACAAGCTATTTTTGCATTATGGCTACTTTAATCTCTGGCTTATCTCTTTTTCACAAATTCTTGTCATCGTGCCTTATATCATCATGGGAAATGGGCTATTTAGTGGAGTCATCACGCTTGGCATTTTGATCCAAGCCAGCAACGCTTTTTCTCAAGTAAGAGAGAGCTTTAGCGTCTTTATTGACAACTGGACGACGATAACAGAGCTAAGATCAGTAAATAAACGTTTGAGAGAATTTGAGAGAAATATAAACTACAAAGTGTAGGGGTTAAATTTAGGATATAGCTCTAAATTTTGAATTTATGCGGTCATAAACCAAGCAGTATATTGAATGCGCTTTATCATCAGGCAAATTTTAAAATTTATGAGCGAGCATATCACGACTCTAAATTTAGTGGCGAGTGGCTACGAGACCTAGATTTAGTAGTCTGCTAAGGCAAGTGAATAAGATTTTAAAATTTGCAACAAGTAAATTACTATTTTTGATATCACAAAATTTAATTTTCTACTCTCATTTAACAACGCATATCCAACTCAGGCTATAATACGACAAATTTTAATCCAGAAAGGATAAAAATGAAAAAGATTTTACTTACATTATTGACGGCTAGCTTGCTTTTAGTCGGCTGCTCGAGCGTGACAAAATCAGGTGTCGTTGGTGCTGATCGTAAGCAGCTCATGCTAATATCATCTGAAGCTATGGAGCAAAGTTCAGCTCAAGCTTATGTCAAGACACTAACAGCTGCTAGAAGCAAAGGCGAGCTAAACGTCGATCCTATCCTTACAAAAAGGGTTCAAGATATTGCCAAAAGACTCATCGCTCAAACCGGAGTTTTTAGAGACGACGCACTAAAATGGAAGTGGCAAGTAAATGTTATTAATGAAGACACACTAAATGCTTGGTGTATGCCAGGTGGCAGGATTGTAGTTTATAGCGGCATCATAAAAAGGCTAAATTTAACAGATGCACAGCTGGCAGCCGTTATGGGACACGAGATCGCTCACGCGCTTAGAGAACATAGTAGGGAGCAGGCTAGCACCGATCAGCTCAAAAATATTGGAATTTTTGCAGTTGCGACAGCTACTGGTCTTGGCGATCTTGGAGCTAATGCTCTAAATTTAGCTAGCGAGTACACAATATCTCTGCCATTTTCACGATCTCACGAAACTGAAGCTGATCACATCGGTACTGAGCTAATGGCAAGAGCCGGATACGACCCAAAAGAGGCAGTCGAAGTCTGGGTAAAAATGAGCAAGATGAGTGGTGGAAAAGTACCTGAAATTTTAAGCACACACCCATCAAACGAGAGCAGGATAAAAGACCTAAAAGAGATCGCAGCAAAACTTGAGCCAGTCTATCAAGCTGCTAAAAGAGGCTAGGCTTGATAGAACAAGCAAATTTGAGTGATCTTAAAGCGATTACACAAATTTACAACGACTACATCTTAGAAAGAAGTGCGACTGCGGACTTGCAGCCAGTTAGCACGAAGGAGCGAGAGCCTTGGTTTAAAGCTCACAACAACTCTCGCCCCATCTTTGTCTATAAAGAAAATGGAGAAATTCTAGGCTACTGCTCGCTTAGCGACTTTAATCCCAAAATCGCTTACGACATAAGCGTCGAGATAAGCATCTATGTAGCCAAAAAGGCCCTTGGCATGGGTGTTGGCAAGCAACTTTTAAGCCACGCCATAGATGAAGCTAGAGGACTAAATTTAAAAAACATCATCGCCCTAATTTTTAGCCAAAACAAGGCAAGTCTTGGGCTATTTTTAAAATTTGGCTTTGAAAAATGGGGTGAACTGCCCAGCATTTGTATGATGGATAATGAGTACAAAGATGTCATTATCTTGGGACTAAAGCTCTAAAGCCAAGCATTAAGTGAATAAGGATATAATTTCGCTTCTTTCTTGTGGGTAGATGTCCGAGCGGTTTAAGGAGCACGCCTGGAACGCGTGTGTGGGGCAACTCACCGAGAGTTCGAATCTCTCTCTGCCCGCCATTAATGTAGCATCTACAAACCTTAAAATTCTTGACCTTCATTTTACATTTAATCTTAGTAATAAAAAACCAAACTAGCATAGAACGTAAGCAAAACAAAAAAATTTAGAGTGTAAAACAAAATTTCGTATATTTAAAAAGAAACAACTCCTCTTTGTGTATGTGAAAAGCCGGAAAAGGGGGAAGCAAAGACTTATCACTACAAAAAGGAGGGGCCCTTTTAGGACCGTAGAATAATATTGTTTAACAATAAATTTTAATGAAATTTATTGTTAATAAAAAAGAAATTCTAAGTAATACTAAAGCAAATTCTAGCTTATTTATAAATTTTTAATAATAAAAAATGCCCCCTTGGGGGAAAGGGGGCTGTTACAAAAAGGAGGTTTCTTGTTGGACAAGTGAAATAATACAAGTTTCGTCTAAATTTAAAGCCAACCCTTCTTTAACAAAAAACAATCACACCAAATCTTTCTTACTAAATGCAAAATACCCACAAATTAATAAGATAATGCCAAGCACCAGCGGATAACTGATGGCATAAGCCACAAATACCGTCTTCGAAAATGCGCCCAAAATAAAATAAGACGCAGTACCAATAACTGCTAAATTTGGGTCAAAAAGACTAAGGGCTGCTATTCTAAATAGCTCAATTGGATTTAACATAGCAATCGCATATATGGTATATTCATCAACGGAACTTCGCATAAGCAAGCCAATTAATGCAAGATCAATAAAAGCTAGCATAATGAGCCAAAGCAAAAACGCCACGCCTTGGCCAGTTTCTTGATTTTTAATCACGCTTGAGATAAAAAATCCAAGCGATAAAAAAACAATACTTAAGCTAAAAAGTAGGCCAAAATAAAGCACCAACACACGCCAAGGTATTGCCACACCCTTTGCAAGACCAACAATCACGCAAAGCAAAAGCGAAAACAAAAGTGGCACAAAAACGACAAATGTCCGCCCAAGCGCTTTGCCAAAGTAGTACTCTCTAAGGCTTAATGGGAAGCTAAGCATGTATTCAAGCAAATTTGTATCCCTGTCTTGATTTATGCTTCTAACGGTTGAAATGAGGATAAATATCGGTACGATGATGACGCAAATTTGTATAAACAAAAGTAGCGCTCTAGTAAGTCCAGAAAAGCCAAGCACGCGCGAGTCTGTCACTCCGCTAAATAAAAATCCTATCATCAAAGTAGAAAAAAGGAGTGCATAGATCGCGAACCACCTTGAGCGAAACGACTCTTTGACGTCAAGTTTTGCTATTAAAAAAAGATTATTCATTCTTGTTCCTTAAATTTTCTTCTTTGATGATCCTACCAAGGTCCATATAGACGCATCTATCGAGCAAATGGGCGATCTCATCTATGCGGTGAGAAATAAAAACAAGTGTCTTATTTTGTGTGAAGTTATCAAGCAAATTTTTAAAAGATTCCCTTGCTTTTGCGTCCAAATTTGCAGTTGGCTCGTCAAACATTAAGATTTCACTATCTTTAGCAAATGCGATAGCTATTAACATCTTTTGCTTCATGCCGCCTGATAGTTTATAAAATGACTTATTTAAATTTGCATGTAGATCAAACTCTAGAAGCTTGCTAAATTTCTCTATCTCTTCAAATTTGACATTTGAGCTTTTGCAGACAAACTCACAAAGCTCACGCAGGCTAAATTTAAGTGGCGGTGGGGTTTGCGGCACAAATGAGATAAATTTCAGTGCCTCTTTTCTATCTTTTAGTGTGTTTATGCCATTGATCGCCACACTTCCGTTATTTGGCACAAACTCACCCAAGATAATACGCATAAGAGAGCTTTTGCCAGCTCCATTTTGCCCAAGTATTGCTATCTTTTCACCAGCTTTTACATTAAGACTGACACCATCAAGTATCTTTTGCGAGCCAAAAATTTTCGTTACTTCTTTTATATCTATCAAAAAATTCCTTATATGAGCTTCTTAAAGCCGTTGTCAAATTTGAGCGCGTCTTGGTGACATACATCTATACACCTGCCACAAAGCGTGCAGTCAGCCCCTGCTATCCTAAAGAGATTTTTACTGTCATCGGTTTTTGCACCTTTTTTTGTCATGAAAAGCACGTGTGGTACTAGGCAAACATCGGTGCAAACTAAGCAATGATCGCACTTCTCTTTATCCCAGCTTATTTTTATGGCATTTGGCCTAGCTATTGCTGAGTAAGTAGCTCCAATAGGACATATATATCTGCACCAAGCCCTACGCGAAAAGAAAATTTCTACCGCAAGCATGGCAACAACTAGCCAGATGGCGTGAAAATAGCCATAGATAATAAATCGTGAAAATATTCCAACGACATTAAAAATTTCAAAGACAAGGCTTGAACTAGCAAAGCTAAGTGTTAAAAATAAAATAGTAAATATATAACGCCATTTTGTATCAAAAACTCGTGGTTTTACTATCTTTTTAGCACGTAAATTTTCGTGAATTTTTTCGGCTATCTCGCTTATGAGTGAATACGGACAAACCCATGAGCAAAATCCCCTGCCACCAAAAATGATGTAAAAGGCTAAGATGCTAAGTGAGCCGATTAGTAAATTTACATGAATTTCATGCGTTGCCAAAAATACTTGCAAGCTCATAAAGGCGTCTGCTAAGTGAAAGCCAAGTACCCTTGAAGCACTGATATCGCCTTCTAAAATCTGCACATCAACCCTGTAAGAGAGTATAAAAAGAAGATGGACTAAAACGATGGCTAATATCCGCCAAAAACGAATGCTAGGTCGTTTTTTGCCATCTTTTGTGGTTGAAATTAGCGTACCAAGAAAGCTTACGTTTCTAATGGTTGCGCGAGTATTATATTTATCCATTTTTACTTTTTAAATTTAGAAATTTCATCTGCCAAGCTTTCGAGCTGGCTATCGCTAACGTTTGTAAGCAGTCCCTTCATAAGCGTGTTTTGCACCTTGCCAGCCTTATACTCGGCTAGCTTTTTAAGCAACTCATCTTTGCTTAAATGCGTTATATCTGGAGCCACTATACCTTTTGCATTTGCACCGTGGCATGGGGCACAAGAGGTGAGATATTGTTTGCTAACACCTTCTGTTTGGCTTTTGGCTACGCTTAGACTTAACTCTTTTACCTTTTTTAGCTCATCTTGGCTTGCAAATTCCTCATTAGATTTTGGCTGTTCTTTTGTGAAATTTTGCTCTATCTTTGGTGTGGCGACTTTGGCTGTAGATTTCTCCTTTTTAGGCGGAGTTTGACTCAACATGAGCACCATGACACCACAGATTGCCGCCGCTAAAATAATGGTTATAATCTTTCCTATTTTCATTTATTTACTCCTAAATTGTGTATTAAAATCACTAATCTCTTTGGCCAATTTTCTAATTTCATCATTATCCATCTTCTTTACCAGATCTCGCATTAGAACATTTACCTTTTCTTTGTTTTTATAAGCGCTTATCATATTAAAAATTTCATCCTCGCTCTTTGTTAGAAGAGATGGTCCGATGATGCCATTTGCATAATCATCATGACAAGCTGAGCACTTTGTGATGAAATTCTTGCTAAGCCTACCCTTTATGAGTCTTAAATTTATAGTTTGAAGTGGACTTTTTACCATAGCAAGTGCTCCAATTTGGCGGCTTACATTATTATCTTCAAGGCCAAATTTCACGCTCTTTTCGCCATGCATATCGTATTTTATGAAGTCATTTTGCTTGTTTGTGCTTTGGTTATTTTCTTTTTTTTCAACCTTTATACTTGCACTTGTGGCTGCATTTATTGGTTGCTCGCTAGCTGTCTTTATCTTATCATCACTCTTTTCACAGCCAGCAAAAAGCAACATAGCCGCCACTAAAGAAATTATTAGCCTCATTTTTTCTCCTTATAAATTTCATCAAAACTCATCTTTGGGGCGATATTTATGATCTTAACTGGACAAACTTCAGCACATACTCCACATCCAACACAACCATTTTTAATAAGTGGTAAATTTGTCTCACTCATACTAATAGCACTATCACCAACTGGACAGATGCTAACGCAAAGATCGCAAATTTGACCAATCTTATCTTTTACCTTATCTTTTACTGCCTCTTCTCTGTCGTTATAGGCTTTACGCTCAAGCATATATTTAACGCTAGCTTCGCTTAAATTTTCTCTTTTTACGCTCAAACAGGTCGCCGTGTCACTTAAAACTGCAACACCCATTTTGACATCGCCTACAACTTTTGTAGCGTGATCAAGCGCCCCGCTAGGACAGGCTAGCACGCACGGAAAAAGATCGCACAGATAGCAGCCTCTTTTTTTAGCATTGATGTAGGCTGTGCCATTTGAATAGCCATCTTTTATATCAAGCAAACTTATGCTGTGATAAGGACATACTTGTACACACTGTCCACATTTAACACAGAGGTCATCAAAGTCATCGACTGCGCCAGGTGGCCTAAGGTAAAGTTTATCACCACTACTTTTTGGTAGAAATTTGCCTATGCCATATCCTACTGCGGCTGCGGCTGAGCCTAAGATTATAAAATTTCTTCTATCCACGTTTTGCCTTTAGGGCATTAAAATTTGAAGCATCAAGCGGCCTTATTCTTGGGGTTTTGTCTTCCAGTAATTTTATTGGCTCAGAAAAAGGAGCAAGTTTGGCCAAGAAATTTAAAACACTAAAAACACTTGAGCCGTAGAAAAACTGTAAATTTGGATGGTATTGCCAAAGCTGATCAGCATATGAAAGGTGCATAAATGGCGTATCTCCGTAACCATCTTTATCCCTATCAAAGCTTTCATACTCGTCATAATAATTCTTATTCCACTGATTTAGCGCCATTTTATCGCCTGGGGTATCGTTTACGACGATACCCATATTGCCTATAAAATCATTATTTTCAAAGATACTTGCACCTTGCGTAGCGTGAAAATGGACACCAACTACGTTATGTAAAATTTTATTGCCTAAAAAATTTATAGTTGATCCAGGTTGGAATGGCGAATTATCGAGCAAAATTCCTCTTGCATTGTAAATTAGCGTATTGTTTTCTATAATAAAGTCAGATGCGTCTTTTAATCCGATACCAATACCAAATGCACCGTCGCTATCCATGACTAAATTTGATCTAACGGTTGAGCCAGCTGAGTACATAAAAAACATACCAACCGCATTGCCGGTAAATTCGTTATTTTCAACTAAATTTTGATTTGCATACATAAAGTGAAGCGAGTACCTACCGCGAATCGCTTTATTTTTTAAAAATTTATTGTGGCTTGCATACCATGCGACCATATCGCGACTATCGTAAATATAGTTGCCTTCTATTAAATTTTCATGGCTATACCAAAGTCTGATCGCATCACCCCTAAAGCCAAGGGTCGCTCCTTTTTTAGAAGTGATGGTATTTTCGGTGATCTTTGAGCCACTACACTCCTTAAAATCAACTCCAAAAAGCACATCACTTAAGTTATTTTGCGTAATCACGACATTATTTGCCTTGTCACAGCCAATACCAGCATCAAGCTCGCCAAGGTTATTTCCGCTACCGCTTATTTTTAAATTTTTTAGTGTCACGTTTGAGGCAATGATCTTTACAACCGTACCCTTACCACTGCCTTTTATGTGAGCATTTTTGCCCTCGCCAACGATGCTAAGAGGCTTATTTATCGTTATACCCCCTTCGTAAACAGCATCTCCTAACCTTATCACGTCACCAGGATTTGCATTATTTATAGCATCTTGAAGGACGTTTGAGAAGCCAAAAACTGGCAAAAAAATAAGGGCAAATTTAAAAATTTTACGCATTTAACTCTTTTTTCTTTGAAAATACCGCAAGTATGCAAAGCACGCTCATGACTATCATCACCCAAAATCCGATTGTTGGATAAGAGTGCGTAGTAAAGTGAGCCACGCTACCATCGCCTAAAACAGTTGGTGTAAATGGCTTAATCTTAAAGGCTCCCCACTCCTGCATATTATGCCCATACCAGTATAGCCAACCCACAAATGCACTCATAAATAGTATAGGTGCGATAATGGTTGGCACCATAAGAAGTGAGTTAAATTTACCATCATAGTATAAAAATGCAAGCATGCAAAGTGTTGCTATGAGTAGATAATAAGGTGCGATAGCTCGCTCGACATTTCCGCCATGCTCCATAGGATACATGCCTATGTAGTGGTTTATCGTATTCATCTCGTGCACGTCTCCACTATATCCATCTACGTGAAAGTATACTGGGATTCCATTAGGAAAGGCTGCTTTTGGGTAGTTTGGTGCTTCAAGTGCGACGTACCAGATAGGAAGAGACGGAGTGCCAATCTCTGCTTTTTGTGTTATCATCTTATGAAGATCGCTCGCTACCTCTTTTGGCAAAAGATGATTTTTATACTGAAATGAGCTATAAAGATTATAGATACTATAAGTATAAGATGGCAATTCATCGCCGTCAGCTATTCTTTGTTTAGCTCCATGCCAACCAAGAACAGGTAAAGTAAAACAAACAGTCATAATGACAAGTGCAACAATGGTATAAATTTTATATTTACTCATGGTCTCTCCTTTAAATTTTAAAATTTCATTTGCTAAAAATAAAATTTTAAAATTTAAAAAAGGGGCGAGATCGCCCCTTAAAAACTACATACCTGCGTTTTCATCTATCCATTTTAGATATTCGATGATATTTTTGATCTCTTCATCATTCATGTGCTGATTTGGCATTCTAAGATTGAAGTAATCAATCATTGATTTAATGTAGTCGTCATTATAAAATTTAGCAGGATCTTTAATAAATTCTGCTACCCATTTTTCGCCGTTTTCATGTCTTAATAAGACACCAGTTAGGTCTGGACCTGAACTTACTTGACCGATAACGTGGCAACCATTACATCCACCTTTTAGATAAGCCTCCTCACCTTTTGCAGCAGCCGGACTCATAGGAGTTGCGATCTCTTTTGCGAGGTTGTTTTTAGCTTTTAGACCAACATCGGCTGTTTTTACCATGTATTGCCATACTTGGTACTCCCAAAGGATAGCGCCGTTTACATCGCCTTTCTTGTAGGCTTCGTCAGCTTTTTCTTTTACCTCTTTAATATGTCCATATTGATCAAGTGCATCTTCAACCAAAGCTTTTACTTTTGGATATTTCTCATAATGTTTCTCTTTTAGGTATTTAACAACCTCTTGGATAACATCATCAGTAGCTTTGTTAGTTGCGATTACTTTGTCGTACTCAGCTTTTAGAGCTTCTGGACTTAGAGTTTTTAGCTTATTTGTCTTTGCGGATTCATATTTTTTATTTGGATCTTTAACAAGCAAATAACCCATCATCTCTAGGTGAAGTGCTGAACAAAACTCGGTGCAGTAATATGGAAAAACACCTTCCATATCAGCTACGAAATTTACCGAAGCAGTTTTACCAGGCTCTAGCGAAGCATGAATATTGTAAAGGTCAACTCCAAAGCCGTGAGTCTCATCTTGTGCACGCTCTAGGTTTGTTAAGTGGATAGTTACATTATCACCTTTATTTACCTCAATGCGCTCTGGATTGATATGGCTTCTTACCATAGTCGCATAGACATTTACGTTTTTGCCATTTCTCTCGATTCTCTCTTGACCAGCAAGTGTTGCATGTTGACTTGCCTCACCTGTTCTTGAGTTTGTACCCATATTGTATGTAAGAGCTGGACTTAGCTTGCTAGCTGCTATTGAAACAACATCATGTGGCTCGCCAAGTGGGATTGGCATATCATAGATTAGATCCATTTTTGCACCAGTGATATCAATTAGCTGGTGGTTTTGTGGATGGAGTGGCCCTACTGGATTAAAGCGATCGATCGATAGTTTATCAAGTGCGATTGCATATTTACCAACAGGTTTTGCTGATTTTCCTTCCATTGTATCAAGGTGACCGATGTTGTAGTGAACATTTACCTTATCAAGTACTTTTAAATTTTTATAGTCCCATTTTACGATTTGACTATCAACATAAAGCGAAGTATAAACTACACCTTCTTGTGAGTCAAATGATGTGTGCAGTGGTCCAAGGCCAAGTTCTACTTGTCCGTGCATTGTCTTTGCTCTATCTAAGATAGGTATGCCATATGGGTCAGTGCCAATGTATTCTTTTTTATCAATTAGCTCTTTAATCTTTTTAAAATCATAAACTGATGCGTGAGTATCAAGCTTTCCACCAATGATGATATATCTACCATCTGGGGTTACGTCACAACCATGTGGGCTCTTTGACTCAGGGATCAAAAATAATGCGCCTGCTTTAACAGCAGCGTCTATTGTAACTACCTTGTGGCCATTTATAACTTTGTAGTTTTTCTTGTCTTGAACAAGTTTTTCTAAAATTTTCCAGTTATAAACATGCAAGAAGTCAGTGTCATTTCTACTTGCACCTGCTTCAAATGGAGGAAGTCCTTTTTCGATACCACCAGTATACATCTCAGTATTGATTGAGTTTGTAAAACCCCAGCCGTAACTCTCACCCTTACCAGCATCGCTTAGGTCTTGCCAGTATGGTGGAAGTTCAAGAGAAAATGACTCTTTCTCATCAATCTTACCTTTTGGATAGTCAAATTTCCAAAATGTAACAGCACCTCTATAAACCGCCTCATAGTCGTCTAGTGAATGGTAGTTGTTATCAAGCGGAGCTGCGTACTGGCTAGCTTCAATGACATATTCACTATTTGGAGTAATGAAACTACCGCCGTGCTCACTCTTCATTATAGGGTTTACAACGATTTGAGTTGTCTCAAAATCATGTAAATTTATAACTGCAATTCTTGGGTTAGCTTTATCGTTTATAAATAGATAATCACCAACATACTCACCATTTTTCTCAGTGAAATTTGGATGGTGTGTATCGCCCCAAGTTATCTCCTTGCCTCTTATAGCACCTTGTTTTAAAACAGCTTTTGACTCATCGTCATAGCCATATCCTTGCCAAGGCTCTGGTGTGAAAACGCCGATGTATTTGTAAATTCTCATCGACGGAACGCCATAAACCATTACTTGACCGCTTTGTCCGCCAGATGAAAAGACGATGAAATCATCTTTTTTACCGCTAGGCTGGTAAGTTTTAGCAGCTGCAAGGACGTCTTTTTCACTTAGCCCACGCTCTTTCATGACTTTTTCAAGGTCACTACTAGCAGCACAAGCGGTCGTTAAAGATAGCCCAAGCAACGCAGCACTTGCGACACAAAATAACTTTTGCATTTACTCTCCTTTTTTAAAATGAATTTATCTCTAAACTCTTTATCTCATTGTTTAAATTTACACAAATGAGCACGTTTTTATCTATAAAAATTTCCTTTATCTCATCGCTAAAAAATACTTTTTGCCCTTTTAGTTTCAGATCCTTATCAAATTTATAAACTATTCCGTCCTCACCACCTACAAAAACCTCATCTCCTACGCAAGTAAGAGCAGAAATTTTAGATTTTAAAATTTGCTTTTTAGCTCCACTTTTAAAATCTAAAATTTCTCCGTCTCTAAAGCCGACCAAAATATCACTCCCTTTGAATTTGCAGGCACTAATCGGAGCAAAGCCTATATTTTTTTTCTCTATCAAAGTAAGATCTTTACCAAGCAAAAACGCTTTGCCATTAAAACTTGTAAAAAATAAACTATCATTAAGCAATAAAAAATTTGAAATTTTATAAATATCTTTGTAATTTTTAGTTAGAAGCTTCTTTGAATCTTTGTCAAAAACCGATATGCTCACTTCGCTTGCCATATCGCAAGCCACGTATATTTTATTTGTACTAACTTGAATATTTGAAATTTTACAGCCGACATTTGGCACAGCAAATAAAAAATTTCTCTCGTTTGCTACTTCTATGATTTCATTGTTTAAGTTTGCGATATAAAAGAACTCCTCATCATATCCACACTTTTGATTTTTGTAGTATGTATTTTTTAGGTTTAAATTTTTAGCCTCTCCATCTTTTACAAAGACTATACTTTGAGCATTTTCATTAACAAAACAGCCTAATTGCTCGGCAAAAGCTACTATCAAAAACGCACCAATACAAAGCAGAAATTTCATAGCCCAAGTTGCTTTCATAGTAAATTTAAAATTAATAAAAATATACATGCTCATATCTTAAAAGCAAATTAGAAGTTAATTTATTTTTTTAAGTTTTTAAAGAAAAATACCAGTATATTTTTTTAAATTTGTGTATTTACTATAAATATATTTTAGAATTTAAGTAATAGAAATATATTTTTAATAAAATTTATTATCTATATAAATAGCTATTTATCGGTATTTTATAATTAAATTTAATAAAATAAATAAAAATTTAAAAAAATTGATTAATGTAAATTTTTATTTTAAGAAATCAAAAACTTAGCGCATTTGGTTTAGAAGCGTAGTTTTTAAAAAATTAAATATTTTTTACTTAAATTCCTTGTTGGGCTAAATTTGCTTAAATAGGCTATAATCTGCCAAAAAAAGGAGAGATAATGCTGACACATTTAGATGAAAAAGACCGCCCAAAAATGGTCGATGTAAGCCCAAAAGATCCTACAAAAAGAGTAGCAACGGCTAGTGGGATCATCAAAATGAGCAAAGAGGCCTTTAAGGCAATAAAAGAAAATACTGGCAAAAAAGGTCCAGTCATCCAAACAGCCGTTGTCGCTGCGATAATGGGTGCAAAAAAGACAAGCGAATTAATTCCAATGTGCCATCCACTAGCTATTTTAGGCGTGGACTGCGATATCGAGGAGTTGCCTGAAATTTGTGCTTTTAAGCTTTTTGTGAGTGTGAAGATAGAGGGCAAGACTGGTGTTGAGATGGAGGCACTAACAGGCGTTAGTGTAGGGCTTTTAACGATTTATGACATGGTAAAGGCTATCGATAAAGGCATGGAGATCGGTAGCATCGTACTAGAGAGCAAAACAGGAGGGAAAAGTGGCGAGTATTTGCGATCTAAATAACCAAAAAGTAAAGATCGACTACCCAACACACTGGGAGTACAAAGTGATCTTTGATGCGAGTGATGAGGCAGAAGCAAAGGTGAAAGATATAGTAAAGAATAGAGAGTTTAAGCTAGTCTTTTCAAAATATAGTAAGGATAAAAAATACGCTAGCTATGATCTGGCTGTTCTTGTTTTAAGTGAAGAAGAGAGGCTGGAAATATTTTCAGCACTAAGACACGAAGCAAAATACGTTTTATAAGGCAAAAAGATGAATAAATTAGAACAAAATTTAAGTGATTATAAAAACAGTGATGGCTTGCTAATAAGCATGAAGGCCCTTTGTAACAGCTTTTTTAAAGATATTGCAGATAAAGACACAAACGCTTTGCCTGAAATTTTAAAGGCAAAAATGAATGAGCTTTATGATGAGATGAGTAAAGCGGATCTCATAAACATAAAAAATCTAAAAAGTGCGATGGAGGGGATAAATCAAGCTCTTGTCGGTGGTGAAGAAAAGGAACTTTATGAGCTGCTTAACAAGAAAGATGAACTGGACCGTCTTATAGAGATCAAGCGCGATGAGATCAAAAACAGGCTAAAAGTTTCATTTGAAGCGGCCGAAGATATCATAAAAGATAGAGATTTTAGTGAAAAAGAGGAAATTTTAGAGCTTTTAAATAATGCAATTATTAGAGAGACGAGACTTCTTGGGATTTTAAAAGAAAGTGCTACTATCGCCTTTTTAACAACACTTGAAGGTGCAAAAGATATCGAAGAGACAGCTAACGCGATAGCCAAAAACATGACTTATGCTGCGATAATTGGTGGAGAGTTTAGCAAAGAACGAATACTTGAAATCTCAAAAAATATTATCGTCCCTGCTATAAATTTAGCAAACGAGGGTCATATCTTTGCAAAAGAGCTGATGAGTGGAGCGATAAATGGCACAAGAGATGGTATTTTAAGAGCTATTGAAAAGCTAAAAGATGAGGCTAAATTTGCTCCAGATGAGCTAAAGCTAAACTCACAACTTTTGAATTTAAAAAATATTGATGAGGATTTTATAGCCCTACTCAAAGAGCTTGAAAGCGAATTTGAAGGGGTAGCAAAAAACGAGATCGAAAATGTGCTAAATAGCGAACTAGACACTAGTCTTGCTAAATTTAAACGCATAAGTGATCAGGCAAGAGAGCAGATCGTCTCAAGAATAGAAGAGCTAAAATCATCAAGCAGCGTAGCAAAGTTTATGAGCGAGGCAAACAATAAGCTTGAAAATTTAAAGCAAGAGTTAAATGAAAAAAGCAAAAAGATAAAACTAAATTTTGACGCAAATGATAAATTTGAAGAGATCAAGCAAGAGATCACTAGCTTTGAGAAAAAGGCCAACGAAAAACTTGAAGATATAAAGCAGATGGATATCAAATCAGAAGCTAAAAAGATTGGTGATAGGGCTTATCAAGCTGCAAAAGACTTTTTAAACGTTATTAAAAAAGAGAAAAAGGAAGACTAAAAATTTGCCAGGGACTTTCCTTGGCAAATTTAAACTACCAGTCTAAATTAACTTCTTGCCTATTTAGTTTGTAGATATTGTCTGAGTGCTTTTGTACCTAAAAAGAGTATGATTATTGCTCCAGCTATGAGCATGATGTCTTGATTTGTCATTTTATCTCTATAAATTTACAAAAACAAATATAATAAAAACGCTCCCAAAATAAGACGATAAACGACAAATGGCAACATCCTCACCTTTGAGATGAGCCCCATGAAAAGCTTCACGCACACATATGCGCTAACCGCACTCACAACGACGCCAAGTGCGATATCGCTCCATGGCAAAGCATTTGGGTCTTTTATGAGCTTTAAGCACTCTAGGCCGCCAGCTAGGATTATAACTGGGATCGACATCAAAAATGAGAAATTTGCACTGCCCTTGTGACTAAAGCCCAAAAATAAGGCCGCTGTCATCGTTACGCCTGATCTTGAAACGCCAGGGATCAGTGCTATAGCTTGTGCTAAGCCTATGATAAGAGCAAATTTTATGGTCATTTCATATTCGCTCTTGTTTGATGAGCGAAGGTCGGCAAAGTAAAGCGCTATGCCAAAGATGATCGTAGTTGCCGCGATCACAACGCCGCTTCTTGCGTACTCTTCGATCGCATGGTTAAATAAAAGTCCAAATATCCCCACTGGAATAGTGGCAAATCCAACGCACCAGACAAGCAAGCTATCGCCCACCATCTTTCTTTGCGCGATTGAGGCAAAAAAGTCGCGAAGTAGCTTAAAAATCGTATCCTTAAAATAAAAAAGTATCGCACTTAGAGTGCCAACATGCACCGCCACGTCAAAGGCAAGCCCCTGATCTGGCCAGCCAAGCAACTTTGGCACCAAGATGAGATGAGCCGAGCTAGATATCGGTAAAAACTCGCTTATGCCTTGTACCAAGGCCAAAACGATAACGTGAGAAATTTCCATAAAATGCCTTTTTTGATTGTAGATTACAGTTGGGGATTTTACTCCCCAAGATTAAATTTATATGATTTCACTAGCGAAATTTGCAAGTTTTTGTGGCGTGAAGCCAAAGTGATCAAATAGCTCATTCGCCTTGCCGCTGGCACCAAAGCCGCTCATGCCATAAACTGCGTCGGCAAATTTATACCACTCAAGGCCAGTCGCAGCCTCAACTGCGATTATGGTTGTATTTTTGTCTAAAATTTTAGCCACATACTCGTTTGGCTGCTCGCAAAGCAGGTCATAACAAGGTGCTGATACGACGTTTGCACCGATACCTTGCTCGCCAAGAAGTGCGGCTGCTTTTACACAAAGTGAAACCTCGCTGCCACTTGCGATAAATGTTATCTTCGCATCTTTTGATGAGCTTAAAAGATATGCGCCGTTGCCAACCTCGCCAAATTCACCTTTAGCAAGTGGCTCGAGACCTTGACGACTAAGCACAAATGCGCTTGGAGCGTTTAAATTTAACGCCGCTTGCCAGCTAGCTGCATTTTCGTTGCCATCAGCTGGGCGGAAAGTATAAAAATTTGGCATAGCTCTAAATGTGCTAAGTTGCTCGATCGGTTGATGTGTAGGGCCATCTTCGCCAACCCCAATACTATCGTGCGTAAATATAAAAAAGTGCTTGATACCCATGAGTGCTGCTATCCTCGTGCTTGGCTTTAGATAGTCGCTAAAGATGAAAAATGTCGCTGAAAATGGCAAGAAAAGACCGTATCTGGCTATGCCATTGTTGATGGCTGCCATGGCATGCTCTCTGATACCGTAGTGGATATTTTTACCATTTGGAAAATCTCCCATGCCCTTTAGCTCGGTTTTGTTTGACGGAGCAAGATCAGCGCTGCCACCGATAAAGCCAGGCAGTTTTTTTGCTATCTCATTTAAAATGACGTGGTTTGTATCTCTTGTGGCTAGCTTTTTGTCGCTAAAGTCTGGAAATTCTAGCTTACTAAAGTCTGGATTTAGAAGTGAGTTTAGTAAATTTTTACCCTCGCTGCTTAATGCCTCGACCTTTTTGTTCCACATAGCCTCTTCTAAATCACCCTTTTCAACCGCACCTCTAAATCTTAAAAGCACGTCCTCGCCAATGGCAAATTTCTTCTCAGGATCAAAGCCAGCTGCGGCCTTTGCCTTTTTGATGATCTCTTCGCCAAGCGGTGCGCCGTGGCTGTGGTGGCTGCCCTCAAGCTCCATTGCCCCACGTGCTATGCGTGTGTTTGCGATGATAAGATATGGCGACTCTTTCTCGTTTGCTTGCTCAAGTGCAAATTCGATCTGGTCATAGTCGTGTCCGTCTATGCGTGCGACTTCCCAGCCCTGCGCCTCAAACCTAGCTTTGACGTCCTCACTAAATGCGATCGCTGTGTCGCCCTCGATCGTGATATTGTTTGAGTCGTAGATAAGCACAAGGTTGTCTAGTCTTAAATTTCCAGCCACCGAACATGCCTCGTAGCTTATACCCTCTTCTAGGTCGCCGTCGCCACAAAGGCAGTAAATTTTATGATCGATTATTTTATTGTCTGGTTCGTTTAGTACGTTTGCAGCGTATTTTTCTGCCATGGCTAGACCAACTGCATTTGCCACACCCTGACCAAGTGGGCCAGTAGCCACCTCAACGCCTGGAGTGTGAATTTCTGGGTGTCCTGGGGTGTTTGAGCCAAGTTGGCGAAAATTTTTAAGCTCGTCTAAGCTTAGATCGTAGCCGCTTAGGTGCAAAAAGCTATAGACCAAGCTTGATGCGTGACCGCCGCTAAAAACTAGCCTATCTCTATTTAACCATTTTGGATTTTTAGGGTTGTGTTTTAAAAAGTTGCTTAAAACCACCATGATATCAGCTAGGCCCATAGGAGCACCTGGGTGTCCGCTGTTAGCGTTTTGCACCATATCAGCGCACAAAAATCTTATAGTATCGGCTTGTTTTTTTAGCATATCATCTCCTTTTATTGCGTCAGATTATACAAAAAAGTGATTAAAACTTGCCTTGCGTTTTATCCTAAAATGTCTAAAGAGTGATATAAATTTTCTAATTTTTTATTAGCAAAAAGCTAGAAATTTCTAGCTTTTATCTTAGGTGTTTATCTGTAAGCTCTAAGATCATCTTTGCTATGCCAGCGTCTATCTGCTTTAGTGCCTCTTCTATCTCGCTTATTAGCTCATATTTTTTCTTTTTAGCGCCAGATAGACCAAGTAAATTTGTAAATGAATTTTTCTCTAGGTCGTTGTGTACGGGCTTTCCAGCAGCCACTTCGTCGCTTGTAAGATCGATGATATCGTCTTGTATCTGAAAAGCAAGGCCAAGCTTTAGACCGATATCATAAATTTTCTCGCACTCAGTCTCGTCTAAATTTGCTATCACAGCGCCCATTTTTAGGCTAGCAGCGATGAGCTTTGCGGTCTTGTGGATGTGTAAAAATACTAGCTCATCAAGGCTTAGCATCTTGCCAGAGAGGCCAAATTTAGCCTTTGCTCTTTTGATGTCCTCTTTGTTCGTATTTTCAAAAAAACAATCAAGTGCCTGACCTAGCACCATGCCACTAGTTCCGGCATTTTGGCTTAAAATTTCCACGCATTTTATACGCGTGTCAGCTGGTAAATCAGCACGTGAAATTTCATAAAAAGCATGCGTATTTAGCGCGTCTCCTGCGAGTATCGCAGTAGTCTCGTCGTATGTTACGTGAAGCGTTGGCGTGCCGCGCCTTAAGCTTGCATTGTCCATTGAAGGTAGGTCGTCGTGGATGAGTGAGTAGGTGTGCATCATCTCAAGTCCTAAAGCCACCCTCATAGCCTTTTGCGTGAGGCTTTTATTCACGTTATCTACCACACCAAGAAGCAAAAGCGCCCTAAAGTGCTTCCCTCCAGCCTTTAGCATAACGCCGAGCGCCTCCTCGTAGTAAGGGTGAAAGCTAGGCGCCTTTGGCAAATTTTCGTTTAGAAATTTTACAAACTCTTCAAGTAGGCTCATTTTGGCACTCTTGCAAAAAACTGAAAGTCATTTCTGCTAAACAAAAGCACGAAATTTTGTAGATCGCTTATCTTTTCTAAAAGCTCCTCGCGGTTGCTTACGCTCTCTTTGTTGTAGCCTAAAATTTTATCGCCGATCTTGATGCCAAAAATTTCCGCATTTGACTTTGGCTCAACCTTGGTAACTACTAAATTTTTATCAACCGTGATACCATAATCAACCAAAATCTTATCGTCAAACATCGTTTGTGCTTCTTTTGGCATGATATTAAAGTTAGGCATATCAAGGCTTGATGGTGCATTCACCTCTAAGCTTTGATTAAATTTCACATCTCCGCTTACTGGCACCTGAAAGAGTAGCTGCTCTCTGTCACGCTTGACGATGATGTCAAGTTTTGCACCCTTTGGAGCAAAAAGCACCATCTCATTTAGCTCTCTTAGGCTCTTTGGTTTGATACCATTTATCGTAACAAGCTCATCATCAACCATCAACATCTTGCCGCGGCCCAAAGGGTCAACAAGGCCAACAAAAAATTTATCCTCTTTTTGTAAAAACTTCACCCCTATATCGCCGTAATATACGTCATCGTAAGAGACAAAGTGCTTTAAATAGCGATTTGGTATAAATTTATCAGCTCCAACAGCGATACCTATCATCTTGCAGCAAGGCGTGTTTATCTCGCCAGTTGCGTTGTACTCAAAACTTAGCGTATCAAAGTCGCCTAAATTTTGCCCCAAAGATTTGATGTGGCCCATCACTGTGTTATTAGCATCGTTTAAAATACCAACCCAAGTGCTCTTTTTAATGCGCTCCTCGTTGGTCTCATCAGCCATCACAACAGGGCTTAGCTCCTTGCTAGAGCGGACTAAGAAAAGCTGCAAATATGGGTCAAATTTGACATATTCGCCAAGTGGGGCTCCCTCGCTTTTTGGCACGGCGATCAAATTTTTAGTGATAGCCACACCAAAATGTTTATTTACTGAGACGATCGAGTTTTTGTTCTTTTCAAAGCAAGCGTTAAAGTCCTCTTGTGTAGGCCTAGGATCGGCATTTAGGCAAAGTGCTGTTAGCAAAAAAGCAAGGGCAAATTTATAATTTAGTCTCATTTTATCCCCATCGAAGCAAGGCCACCAAGCATCCTTGAAGCGGTGTTTTTCTTATCGGCCTCGACTGACTTTAGCACGTCATTTACGGCGCTTATTAATAAAATTTGCATACTCTCTTTATCTTCAAGTAGACTATCATCGATGCTGATATCAAGTATCTCGCCACTGCCATTTGCTCTCACGCTCACTAATCCGCCGCCGCTTTTTGCCCCAAATTCTTTATTTTTGCTCTCTTCTTCTATCTGCTTGGCTTGCTTTTGCACATCCTCAAGCATCTGCCCCATCTTTGAAAAGTCAAATCCCTCAAACATCCGTCTACTCCTTTATGATCTCGTTTTTGTTATTTACATGCACGATGGTTGGCTTAAATTTCTTAGCCTTTTTAAATTTCATACTAGCGTATGCTACGATGATGACCACGTCGCCCACGCAAACCTTTCTAGCAGCTGCGCCGTTTAGGCAAATTTCGCCTTTTTTGCCTTTTATCACGTAGGTGGCAAATCTCTCGCCGTTATTTACGTCTAAAATTTCAACCTTTTGATTTTCTATCAAATTTGCAGCCTTTATTAGCTCCTCGCCTATGCTTATTGAGCCAACATAGTTTAAATTTGCGTCTGTTACGACGGCTCTATGGATCTTGCTAGCTAAAATTTCTATATTCATTTTTACCTCTTTAAAAGTTCAATTACCACTTCTTTGTCGCTAAATGGATACTTGACGCCATTTATCTCTTGATATGGCTCGTCGCCTTTGCCAAGTATGACAAGTGCCCAGCCAGGTTCAAGCTTGTCAAGAGCTAGCGCGATCGCCTCTTTACGGTTGGCATTTCGTATCAAATTTTCATTTTGGCTCATGCCAGCGCAAATTTCGTCTATTATATTCTCTGGCTCTTCGCTTCTTGGATTGTCGCTTGTGACGATACAAATTCTCGCGTATTTTTGGGCTATTGCTCCCATTTTAGGGCGCTTTGTCCTATCTCTGTCGCCACCTGCACCAAAGACCGCTATCAAATTTAGATGTCTAAGCGAGTTTAGCACCTTTTCTATGCCATCTGGCGTATGGGCAAAGTCAACAATGACTAGTGGATCGGTGCTAACCACTTCCATCCTGCCACTAACACCTTTAAATTTGCTTATCGCATTTGAAAGTGCGGCTGCGTCTGGGCGCTCTAGCAAGCAAACGGCTCCAAGTGCGGCAAGCAGGTTGTAGAGATTAAACTCACCTTGCAAGCTTGAGTCTATCTCCACATCGCCATTTGGCGTTTTGATAACTGCGTCTATGCCGTCCTTTAGCCCATAAACTATCGGCGCAAAACTAGCTGGCTTTTTGAGCGAATATGTATAGGCATTTTTTGGGTTAAATTTAACTCCACCATCGTCAATGTTTATGAGCTTTACGCTCTCATCGTCAAAAAAGCTTGACTTTACTCTAGCGTACTCCTCCATGCTCTTATGGTAGTCTAGGTGATCTTGCGTTAGGTTTGTAAAAATTTTAAGGGCAAAATTTAAGCTCTCTATGCGTTTTTGAGCGATCGCATGCGAGCTAACCTCCATCACAAAGTACTCGCAACCCTGCTCGCTAGCTGTTTTGAGATATGAAAGCGTCCTTAAAATAGCACTTGTCGTAAGCGCCTTGTCATCTATCTGCTCACCCTCTATAAATGCTCCTCTTGTACCACTTAGGCCGCATTTTTTGCCTAAGTTTCGCAAAGTCTCATAGATAGCCGCAGCCGTCGTGGTCTTGCCATTAGTGCCTGTAATGCCGACTATCTTTAAATTTTTATCGATATTTAAGAGCTTTTTGCACTCTTCAAGAGTGATTATCCTTGCGCCATTTTTTACAGCATCCTCTGTAAATCTCGTATTTGCGGTAGTTTGTACAAAAAACGAGCCCTCTTCGCACTCGTTTGAGTCATCTGTTATGAAGCTATTTTCTACTGATATTTTCATCGTTTTGTCTTTTTTGTATCTCTTTAAAAAGCTTACCTATACGCTCGTCGCTACCAAACATCACCGCTGCGCTTTCAAGATAGTTTATGCTCATATCAATGAAGTCATTTTTTATCAAATTTCCTAAAAATTCCAAAAAATCATCTTTGTTTGAGATCATAACCTTGGTTGAAAACATGATGTTTTCAAAGACCTTTTTAAAGCTTCCGTCTCTATAAACAGCTCTTTTAAAGTCCTCGTAGCTGATCGCGTCTTGCTCTTCAAAATACTCATCTTCAGCATCTCTGGACTCTAAAATTTTTAAAATTTCCTCCACACTCTCGTCGTCCTCGCCAGCTCTTACCTTAGCCATATAGTAGTCAAACAAAAGCTTTGCTTCCTCGGCATTTTCCTCGCCAAGAGAACAAATTTGAATCAAAAATAGCAAATTTTTATCCTGCGTCTTCTCATACGCTAGTGAAAAGTAAAAGATCGCATCTTTAAATTTTGAGCGTTTAAAGTGCTTGATACCTACTTTTTTATAATCCACCAATGTTAAATTCCTCGCCAATTGGAACATTTATGACCTCAAGCTCTGGGTGAATGTCGATGCGTAGTTGCCTTTCAATGCCGTACTTTAGCGTAGTCGTACTAGCTGCGCATCCATGACAATGTCCCGTGAGTCTTACGTAAATTTTGCCGTTTTTTATACCAAGTAACTCCATTCCACCGCCGTCATTTTCAAGCATCGGCAGCACCTTTTGCAAACTCGCTGTCACTGGTTTTAAAAGCTCTTCATCAGTAAATGGGATCATATTTTTTCCTTAAATTTTTTAGCTATTATAGCAGATAAAGTGCAAACAAACGCTTGCTAGACTTTTACCGTGGCGAATTTGGCTTTAAATTTTGGCTGTTTTTTATGGAGAAAAAGGGCAAATTTGCCCTTTAAATTTTAGTTTAGTAGAAGTGATTTTATATCTATTTTTTGCTCGATCATCTTGCTTTCAAGCATGAACTCTTGCGTAGCTTCAAGCGCTTTTATGTCATCAGCCGTGATCTTTGGACTAAAGTCATACTGAGGATACATGCTCTTTACCGCCTCTAGGCTAAGCCCGGTCTCCTGGGCTGTGAGTTTGAGCGCCTCCTCTTCGTTTGCATTTATAAATGCCAAAATTTCATCCTGAGCCTTTTTAAATTTCTCAACGACGTCTTTATGCTTTTTATAAAACTCGCCGCTTGTAGCCGTCACTATGACTGGAGTGATGACGCCTTTGCCGGTTGTGACTACATTTAGGCCTGATTTTTGAGCGTTATAAGCAGCGGGTCCTGCAAGAAGCGCCAAATCAACGCTTCCGTTTTCTAGCGCAGCCTGCGCAGCTGGGATGCCCATAGATACGAACTCGACGTCATTTATGCTAAGCCCTCCAAGCGCTAGGTATCTAACCAAAAGCTCGTTTAAGATCGTGCCTTTTGGGCCTGCTACCTTTTTGCCTTTTAGATCTTTTGGTGACTTTATGTTTTGGTCCTTAGAAAATATCACAAAGGCCTCTGGCGCCCTTGAATAGGCGCTTACGATCTTGATATCAGCCTTATTTGCCGCTGCAAGTATAACCGAAGTGCCACCCACACAGTTTAAAAACTGGAGCGAATTTGAAGCTAGCGCTTGCGTCTGCTTCGCACCTGATGTTATGTCAGAGTACTCCACCGGCACGCCAAAAGACTTCGCGTAAAAGCCTTTAAATTTATCGACGATAGATGGGACGTTTAGTGGCGATTTGACGTAGGTCATGCCGATCTTATCTAAGCCTTCGCTTGCGTTTGCGACGAGGCAAAGCAAAGAGGCTGCACATAAAACCTTGAAAAACTTTCTCATATTTGCTCCTTGTGATTTAAATTTTGTGGATTATATAAATTTTTTGCTTCATTTTGGTTTTAATTATCATTTTATTTACCTAAATTTCACTCAAAATTTTGCGTTTTATCACTATTAGTTCCTCACTTAGCAAGTCTCTTGGCCTTGCTAAATTTGATAGATCGTAGTTTGACTTTATACCGCCTTTTTCAAGCAAGATGATCTCATCAGCTAAA
This sequence comes from Campylobacter sp., assembly GCF_052169515.1. Taxonomy (GTDB): domain Bacteria; phylum Campylobacterota; class Campylobacteria; order Campylobacterales; family Campylobacteraceae; genus Campylobacter_A. The sequence goes on along the minus strand of NZ_JBQNCH010000011.1, from coordinate 39,035 downwards.
AATAGCGCCTCGTCGATGTTGTGCGTGACGAAAAGGATAGTTTTGCCAGCCTTTATCTTTAAGATTTCAGCCTGCATGCTAGCTCTAGTAAATGCATCAAGCGCAGCAAACGGCTCATCCATGAGGATCAAATTTGCCTCGTACGCAAGCACCCTTGCAAGCGAAACGCGCGAGCTCATGCCCCCAGAGAGCTGCGAAACTGCGGCAAATTTAAAGTCGCTAAGCCCTATCATCGATATAAGTGCGTCTATCTTTGCAGCCTCTATCTCATGCTTTTTAAGCGCAAAAACGATATTTTCATAGACGTTTAAAAATGGCATGAGGCGGGCTTCCTGAAAGACGAAGCCGATCTTTGCAGGCTCTTTAAATTTTATCTCGCCAAGGCTTACGCTTTCAAGACCGGCGATGAGGCGCAAAAGCGTAGTTTTGCCGCATCCGCTTCTGCCAAGTATGACGGTGATTTTGTCTTTTTTTACGCTCAATTTTAGCTCTTTTAAGACCTCTATTTTCTTACCGCCGATAAAAAAATACTTGGATAAATTTGAAATTTCTATCATTTTTCACCTCGCAAAAGGCTAAATTTCGCTATCAAGAGCAAAAATATCCTATCTATGAGCACACCGCAAACGCCGATAGTAAAAATGCCTACAAATATCCTATCCGCGCGTGAAAGCTCCTCCGCATCAAGGATCAAGTAGCCTAGCCCGCTTGAGGCCGCTATCATCTCCGCTCCGATGATCGCGCGCATAGCGTAGCCAAAGCCTATTCGCATACCGACAAAGATATCTTTTAGCGCGCTTTTAAAAATGATCTTGTAAAAAATCTCAAATTTGCTAAAGCCAAAAATTTTACCGACCTCAATGAGCTTCACGTCGCAGCTAGTTAGTCCCTTTGAGATACTAAGAAACATTGGAAAAAACGAGGCTAGGATGATGATAATGATCTTTGGCGTCTCGTTTATGCCAAACCAAAGCACCAAAATGGCGATCAAACTAAGTGGCGGGATGTTTCTAAAAAACTCCAGTATCCACTCGTAATAAACGCCGATCTTTGGCAAAAGCGCTGCAATACCGCCAAGCACAAGTGCTAGGGCAAAGGAGAGCGCGTAGCCTGCAAATATACGCTTAAAGCTGATGACCGTGTGCGTGACGAGCTCGCCGCTTTGTATCATGGCTAACATCGTCTTAAAGGTCGTCGCTGGACTTGGCAAGATATATGGTGTAAAAATTTCTAGCTCACAAACAACCTGCCAGATGGCAAAGATCACCAAAACTAAAATGCTCTTTTTAAAGATTTCCCTCACAGCCCATCTCCGTTGTGACAGCCGTTTTCGCAGTATAAAAGCTCGATGATCCGGTAGTTTTTAAGCTCGCTAAATTTATATGAAAGAGCGTTTTGTATCTTTTCTGCGCTGCCAAGGCTTAGGGTCTTTACGCCCAAATTTGTAAAAAATCCCGGCGGTACCGGGCTTGCTTCGAGCTTTTTTGTCTCTAAATTTATCTCATTTTGCTCTTTGAAGCTTTTCCATGTCAAAAATGTGGTTCGAGCTAAATTTAGCCCCCTGCCAAGCTCGGCCAAGTCCTCACAGGGTGTCGTCACGTAGAGCCACTCGTTCTCTTTTAGCTTTGAGCTAAGCTCCATGGCGCTTTCAATCAAAATAGGGTTTAAATTTGAGATGAGGCTGGCATGCTCTTTGAAATTTGCCCTGATGAAATTTGCAGCCCTAGGACAGCGACTATCAAAGATGAGTTCCTTTTGCGCGAGGTCATTTTTATATGCGTTTTTGACGCTATTAACGTGGTCTTTTTCGCACTCCATTACGCTAAAGCCTTTGTTTTGTAAAATTTCTTTAAGCGCCGCAAAGTCGTAGATACTTTTTACAACAGGATTTAACCAAACCAGTTTTTTCATGATCTCCCACAAAAATTTTTAATACTAAAATTTAATAATTGAAATCAAAATTGTATCATTTGAAAATTTAAAATAGGCAAAAATGGTCATATGGGTTAAATTTATAAAACAAACTATACAAAAACTAGAGCCAGCTAGTCTTATGCTTTTATATCTAGCTTTTGTTTTTGCTCTACTTTTTCCATTAGTTTTAGTATATTAACGCCGTTTTTTTCGAGCCTCATTAGCTCCTTAAGATAGGCAAATTTCTCATCTTTGTTGATGTCGTATGTTTCTAGCTTTTCGCTTCTTCCTATCACCGATGCGTAAACTTTGTTGCCATCAAGCTTGTTGGTATTTTGTACATTATAAAGCGAGAGCACGCCCTCTATCACCTCTTTAAAATCTGCTCCGCTTTTCATGCCAGCTTTCATGAGCGTAAGAAATCTCTGTTTACTCTCTTCGTCAATGAAATTTATATTTTGTAGAGTCTGATACTCAACCGGGGGCTTATTTGTACTAGTTAGCATGGAAATGCCCTTTTTACCTATCGTTATACTCTCCACACCGACTCTTTCGCCAAGATACTGTCTAAGCGCATAATCAATCCACCTATCCTTAAACTCATCTATACTTAGATCCTTATCAAGTATCTCAAAGCCTTCCACGTGGCTCTTGTGGCCAAGTCCGAGCAAGGTACCGCTATCATCTTTTGATGTGTACTCTTTTGCAAAAAGATCGACGTCTGTTGGATAGTATCCAATGACCTCTTCATGGGCTCTGCCAAAGCCAAGTGCTTTGGTCTGGTTGATAAAATTTTTGAGATCATTTATCTCATCTTGGCTGACTTGTTTGTCATATCCCATGAGCTTGCCCCAGATGCTTATCTTGCCATTAGCAGCTATGCCTGATAGCGAGAAATTGCTAGCAAATGCTAGATTCTCACTATTTTTTTGAAATTTTGTCGTATTTGTTTCATTTAAATTTATTAAGTCAGCTCTAGTATCGGTATGACTTTTTCGTTCATTAACCAAACTGCTAGATAAATCATTTAAAGAATTTTTGTCTATATTGGGTTTAGAGTTATTGGTATCAAGCTCTTGTGCTCTACTACTTTGTGAGCCAACATAAAAATTTGTGCCAACTCCATTTACACTACCTACCATCTCAAATCCTTTGAAATTCATAAGATATTTGAAACAAATATCGTCTTTATAAAATAAAATTTTAGCATAGAGTTCAAAGGTAAAAATTTAAAATATGTGATTTTAGATTAAAAAATTTACAACTTTTAACTATGAAATTTTATGGTTTTTTGGTTAAGAATTTCAATAGATAATTAGGGAAATTTATAACTTGAGAAAGCTTTTGGAAGAAAGATTTATTTTAAAAGTGGGAGATTTTATATAAAAATTAAAAAAGAGAGCCGAAGCTCTCTAAGAATTATTCAGCTACTAGCTCTATATAAGCCATCTCTGCTCCGTCACCTCTGCGAACGCGAGTTTTGATGATTCTTGTATAGCCACCGTTGCGCTCTTTGAATTTTGGAGCTACTTCAGTAACTAATTTATTTGTAGTCTCTTTGTCTTGTAAAGAAGCAAATATTGCTCTATGAGCGTTAGAGTCGCCCCTTCTAGCTCTTGTTATTAGCTTTTCAACATAGCTTCTAAGCTCTTTTGCTTTTGGTAGAGTTGTCTCTATCTTTTCGCTTTTGATGATAGCTATCGCTAAATTCTTAAGCAATGCAGATCTATGAGATGACGTTCTACCAAGTTTGCGATATCCGTGTTTATGTCTCATCTATTGTCCTTTTATTCTTTTGCACTCATTTGTGATTTTAGCTCGGTTATTTTCTTTCTGAGTTGCTCTTTGCTATCTTTTAAAACATCGACACCAACTGGATAGCCTATCTCTTCCATAACCGCTTTAATCTCTTCAAGAGATTTCTTACCTAAATTCTTAAGCTCTTTAAGCTCGTTTTCGTCCATCAACGCAAGCTCACCAATAAATCTAATCTCAGCCTTATCAAGACAGTTAAAGCTTCTTGCGCTTAAATTTAGATCTTCTACGCTAGAAAGTAGCTTTGAAAATTCTCCACTTGCGCTTGAACTAGCGACTGGTGCGCTAACATCAATATCTAGAATTCCTTTAAATACTGACATTTGTTGATACATAGCTTCTAAACAATTTTTAAAAGCCTCTATCGGACCTACTTGACCATCAGTTGTTATCGTAAATACGATCTTCTCATAGTCTGGGTCATCTTCAACCAAGACATTTTGTATATCGTAAACCGCTTTTTTAACTGGCGTAAAGAAAGCATCAAGTGCGATAAAATCGTCTTCAATCTCTTCTCTAACCTCTTCACTTGGAACATATCCGATACCTTTTTGAATGATAACCGAAAAATTTAGCTCAGCATCTTCATTTATTGTAGCAAGATACGCATCTGGATTAACAATCTCAACCAGGTCGTTATTTAGGTCAGCCCCAGTTATCTCTTTTGGTCCTTTAAAGCTATACTCTACAACTTCGCGCTCACTACCGCTTTTTAATTTAAATCTAATTTTTTTCAAATTTATAATAAAAAACGCTACGTCTTCAAGCATACCACGCATACTATCAAATTCGTGGCTAACTCCTTTTATCTTTACACCAATAGGAGCAAAACCTACTGTACTTGTGTAAAGAAGGCGGCGTAGTGGGTGAGCCAAAGTCACAGCATAACCTGCTTCAAAAGGATATGCTGTAATGTTAGCTACATTTTCGCTAACACTTTTAACTTCTATTTCAGTTGGCATATAAGCTGATGTAGTAATCTTTCTCATCTTTATACCCTCTATTATTTCGAATAAAGCTCTACTATAAATCTTTCCTCAACAGGAATGATAACCTCTTCTCTTTCTGGATTTCTAGTAAAAATTCCAAATTTTTTCTCTTTTTCAACATCTACCCAAGCAACGATGCCAGTTTGAGCCGTAAGATCGATCGCACGAACAATTTGTGGATTGTTTTTAGATTTCTCAGCAACTTCAATTTTAGCACCCGGCTCTACTCTGTAAGATGGAATGTCAACTCTCTTTCCATTTACTAAAATATGTCCGTGAGTTACAAGCTGGCGAGCAAAACGACGAGTCGTTGCAAAACCCATTCTGTAAACAACATTATCCAATCTTTGCTCTAATAGTTGAACCAAAAGAGCACCTGTGTTGCCTTCGCGGCGTGCTGCTTCTTGGAATAATCTTCTAAATTGTTTCTCTGAAACACCATACATAAATTTAGCTTTTTGTTTTTCGCGAAGTTGCAAACCATATTCGCTTATTTTTGCTCTTCTTTGTCCGTGTTGTCCTGGCGCATAAGGTCTTTTTTCAAAAGCACTTTTACCAGCAAGTCTTCTTTCGCCTTTTAACGCAAGAGACACACCAAGACGTCTTTCTAATTTTTCAACAGGTCCTGTATATCTAGCCATAATAATTTCTCCTAATTTTCTCTAATTATACGCGGCGGCGTTTTGGCGGTCTGCAGCCATTGTGTGGTAAAGGTGTAATGTCTTTGAAGAAAGTTACTTTTATACCTTCAACACCACCTACACTTTTAACAGCCGTTTCACGTCCGCTACCTGGACCTTGAACCTTAATACCAACTTCTTTAATACCATGCTCTTTTGCTTTTGTTAAAGCATCTTCAACTGCTTGTTGAGCTGCGTAAGGAGTTGATTTTTTACTACCTTTAAAGCCTAAGCCACCTGCACTACTCCATGCAATAGCATTTCCCATTTCATCAGTTACAGTTACCATAGTATTATTAAATGTCGCACTGATATAAACGATACCTTTGGCTATACTTTTTCTAACTACTTTTTTCTTAACTATTTTTCTTTTTGCCATTTATTATCCTTTAACCCTTGCCTTACTTAGTAGCCGCACCGACAGTTTTACGTCTGCCTTTTCTGGTTCTAGCATTAGTTTTAGTCTTTTGACCACGAACAGGAAGACCTTTTCTGTGGCGAAGACCTCTATAGCTTCCAAGATCCATAAGAGCTTTGATATCCATAGCAACTTGTTTTCTCAAATCACCCTCAACAACGTGGTGCTCTTGAATTTCTTTACGGATAGCTGCTGCTTCATCTTCGCTAAGCTCATAAACTCTCTTGTCATAAGAAATTCCAGCTGCGTCAAGAATTTGACGAGATTTATAAAGACCTATACCATAAATATAAGTCAAACCATACTCGATTCTCTTTTTGTTTGGTAAATCTACACCTGCAATACGTGCCATGCCTTATCCTTGTCTTTGTTTATGTTTTGGATTTTCGCAGATAACACGAATTATGCCACTACGTTTGACAATTTTACATTTGTCACACATCTTCTTTACAGAAGGACGAACTTTCATTTTAGTCTCCTAAAAATTTATTCCACTTTTTTAGGGGCTGCATCAGGTCTAAAGAAAAATTTTAAACCAACTATTTTCAAAATAAGTGGGGAACTTTGAAAATAATTCTTCATACAGCTTTTCGCAAAGCTTGGATTTTACCCAAAACCAGCTTTAAATTTACTTAGCATATTTGCCAAGAGGCTAAATTTACTTATATCTATAAGTGATTCTACCCTTATCTAGGCTATATGGCGTAAGTTCTACTTTTACGCGGTCGCCAGGCATTATCTTTATATAATGCATTCTCATTTTTCCGGCGATATGACATAAAATTATATGTTTGTTGTCGAGCTCAACTTTAAAAGTTGCATTTGGCAGTGCTTCAACAACATTTCCATCAATCTCAATGACATCGTCTTTTGCCACAAATTCTCCTTTCTTTAAAATTTAACTACAATTATGCTTGGCTTAAAATTTCAGCCTTATCATTAACTATCGCCATGCAATGCTCATAATGGCTAGTTCTCAAACCATCTTTTGAAGTTACTTTCCAGTTATCACTCCCCAAAACTGGTGTGCCGTCTTTTTGGCAGATCATCGGCTCTATACAAAAAACCATTCCCTCTTTTATCTTTGGTCCAGCTTTTGGGTTGTGTCCCTCAAGGTAGTTTGGAATTTCTGGCTCTTCGTGTGGCCTTTTTCCTATGCCATGACCACAATATCCACGCAAAGGCACATATCCTCTATCTAGTATAAATTTCTCAAGCTCGTAGCAAATTTCTTTAAAATGCATACCAGCTCTTATGAAATCTATCGCAAAATATAGTGCATCTTTTGAGCAAGCGATCAAAGCTTCATCTTCTTTTGAAATTTTACCAACCCCAAAAGTCCTAGCCGAATCGCCAAAATAACCATCTAAATTTGAACCGATATCAACACTAACGATATCGCCCTCTTTTAGTTTATATTCATTTGGGATTCCGTGGATCACCACTTCATTAACGCTTATACAAGCTGCATTTGGGAAGCCATAGAGCCCTTTAAAAGCAGGTTTTGCCCCGGCAGCTCTTATCATATCTTCACAAATTTTATCTATCTCAAGAAGTGAAATTCCAGGTTTTATGATCGTGGAAATATGATCAAGAGTTTGAGCGACGATCTTGTTCGCCGCTCTCATTTTCTCTATCTCAGCCGGTCTTTTTAGCGTGATAGCCATTTTATAGACCTACTGCACTTAGAGTTTGGTATTTGTTTGTATAAGACTGAGCTTCTATACGCCTCATAGTATCCAGAGCGACAGAAACCACAATAAGTACTGACGTGCCACCAAAATAAAATGGAACGCCCATAGTTTTTACAAGCACCCATGGTAAAGTTGAGATAATGCCCAAATATAAAGCACCACCCAAAGTTAGCCTACCAGCTACTTCGTTTAGATAGCTAGCCGTACTCTCGCCTGGTCTAACACCTGGAATAAATCCACCTTGTTTCTTTAAATTTTCACTTATATCTTTTGTGTTAAATACGATTGATGCGTAGAAAAACGCAAAGAAGATGATAAATAAAAATGTTAAAAAGTTAAACATATAGCCATTCGGACTTAAAAAGTCGTTGATAGCTTGGATGATCGGATTTGTACTAGCTTGTAAAATAGTACTAGGAAACATCAAAATCGCACTAGCAAATATCGGTGGGATAACGCCACTTAAATTTACTTTGATCGGTATATAGTTCATTATACGTTTGTTTTGATTTTCCATTATTACTTTTCTTGAGTAAGAAATAGGAATACGCCTTTCGCCCATCTCAACAAAGATAATAGCACCAATAGTAGCTAAGATAATCACCAAAATAGCGATAACTGTTAGGAAATTCATCTCAGAAGTATTTACTAAATTTACAGTTCCGCCGATCGCACTAGGTATGCCAGAGACGATGCCCGCAAAGATGATAAGACTTATACCATTGCCTATACCGCGCTGCGTGATCTGCTCGCCTATCCACATAAGTAGCATAGTGCCAGTTAGCATAGATACAGCAGAGATCGCGATAAATAAATTTATATCTATCATGATAGCTTGCTCACCACCACGACCACTTAAGCTTTGAAGTCCAATAGAAACGCCGATTGATTGTACAAGAGTGATAACGATAGTTGCATAACGTATAATTTGCATATATTTTTGCATACCGTCGCGCTCTTTTTTCATCTGACCTAACTTTGGAAATGTCGCTGCTAGAAGCTCCATAATAATCGAAGCTGTGATGTAAGGCATGATACCTAGAGATATGATACTTAAACGCTCAGCGGCTTTACCACTAAACATATTAAATAGACCCAAGGCGTTGCTATTGTTTGAATTGAAAAATTCTTTAATTACGTCGACATTAACACCAGGAACTGGCACATAAGCCAGTATCCTGTATGCGAACAAAAATGCCAACGTGATCAAAATCTTGTTGGTCAGTGTTTTATCCATTATTTTGTTCCGCTAACGCTAACGTTCTCGTCTTTAACCTTAGAAGCAAGAGCTTTTGCGCTTGCACCGATTAGTTTTATCTTAGTAACGCTCTTTGAAATTTTATGAACGCTAGCTATTGTTGCTATTGAAATTTCAGCAAGCTCTTTTATAGCTGTGATCTTCTCAACATTGATAACATAAGGTTTTTCAAATTTTGATGCAAAGCCTACTTTTGGAAGGCGTCTTTGAAGTGGTTGTTGTCCACCCTCAAAACCTCTTTTCTCGTTGTAGCCTTTTCTTGCTCTTTGACCTTTATTACCTTTGCCAGCAGTTTTGCCATTGCCACTGCCTTGACCGCGGCCTATTCTTTTAGATGCGTGTGTTGAACCTGCTGCAGGTGTTAATTTTTCTAATGCCATCTTAACTCCTTTCTCTTAGCTTTTTAGCAAACTAAGTGCTTTGATAGTAGCACGAACGACGTTTGCTGAGTTGTTTGAGCCAAGTGATTTAGTAAGGATATCCTTAATGCCTGCAAGCTCGATAATAGGACGTGCACTACCGCCAGCGATAACACCAGTACCCTCGCTAGCTGGGCGAAGTAGCATTCTACTTGCGTTGTATTTTACCTCTACATCGTGAGGGATAGTTGTGCCTTTGATCTTAACGTGGATAATATTTTTAAATGCGTCGTCAATTGCTTTTCTCATCGCATCTGGCACCTCTTTAGCTTTGCCATATCCAAAGCCAACTAGACCATTTCTATTACCAACAACAACTAAAGCTGTAAATCTAAATCTACGACCACCTTTAACAACCTTTGTAACCCGACCGATATCGACGATTACTTCTTCAAATTCTTCTCTATTATATTTTTCCATCGATTTTCCTTTGGGTTATAGCTTGATGCCATTTTCTCTTAAAGCTTCAGCAAATGCTGCGATAACGCCATGATACAAATAACCATTTCTATCAAAAACTGCAACATCTATCTTCTTAGCTTTTAAAGCCTTAGCAAATTCTTTAGCTAAAGTGACCGCACCTTCTTTGTTTGCTTTTATGCCTAATTTTCTACCATCAACTGCAGCTAGTGTAGTAGCTGTAACGTCGTCAATCGCTTGAACGTAAATAGTTCTATTTGATTTGAAAATAGAAACTCTTGGGCAAGTTGCAACACCAGAAATTTTACCTCTGATTCTTCTTTTTCTCTTAATTCTAAGAGCGATTTTTCTTTTTAGTACTTTTGCTGTCATTTACCGCCCCTTACTTCTTAGATGTCTTGCCCGCTTTGCGGATGATACGTTCTTCTATATATTTAACGCCCTTACCTTTGTATGGCTCAGGTGGTCTAAATCCTCTAACTTGAGCAGCCACTTGGCCTACTACTTGTTTGTCATCACCTTTGATAGTAATAACGTTTTTCTCAACACTAGCTTCAACGCCTGCTGGTAACTCATAGTTGATAAGGTGTGAAAAACCAAGAGAAAGCTCTAAAATTTTACCTTTTGCAGCTGCTTTGTAACCAACGCCGTTGATCTCAAGCTGGCGAGTAAAGCCCGCAGTGATACCAGTTACGATGTTGTTAGCAAGTGCTCTATATGTTCCCCAGTAAGCTCTGCTTTGGCGATCTTCGCCTTTTGGAGCAAAAACTATATAACCATTTTCTATCTTGACATCAACGTGACCTTTTGTGTCAAGCTCTTTTAAGTGATTGCCCTTTTTAAATTTTAGGACATTATTTTCAACGCTAACGTCTACACCACTTGGGATAGCGATAGGCTGTTTTCCAATACGTGACATTTTTTTCCTTTACTTGTCTAGGGTGTTCCTACATTTACGAATAAACACCACAATGCCGTAAATTTGATCGTCAAATTTGACGAAACCTGACTAAATTTAGCCTTGGCGAAATATAAAATTTCACCTAGCTAAAGTTAAATTTCTAAATTTTAAAACAACGTCTTAACGTTATTTTACTATTACCAAACAGTACAAAGAACTTCGCCACCAACGCCAGCTTTGTGGGCTTCAATACCACTCATAACGCCTTTGCTTGTACTAACGATAACCGTTCCGTAACCATTTTTAAAACGCTTAATGTCGTCTTTGCCTTGATAAACACGGCGACCAGGTTTTGAAACCCTTTTAAGCTCGTTTATAACGCTTCTGCCGTACTCATCATACTTTAAAACTACATTGATAAATTTTTTATTACCTTCTTCGATAACGTTGTAGCTCTCTACATAGCCTTTTTCTGCAAGGATAGAAAGAGTAGCCTCAACAACCTTAGAATGAAGCAGTTTAGCAGTCTCAAGTCTTCTCATACTTGCGTTTCTAATGCGTGTTAATCCATCTGATATTAAATCGTTCAACATTTCTATTCCTTACCAACTTGCTTTTTTAAGACCAGGTATTAGGCCTTCGTTAGCCATTTTTCTTAGGCAAACACGGCAAATTCCAAAATCTTTATAAACAGAGTGCGGACGACCGCAAATTTGGCATCTAGTATAGCCACGAACCGCAAATTTTGGCTTGCGTGCAGCTTTTGCTATCATTGATTTCTTTGCCATTTTACTTTCCTTTTGCAAACGGCACACCAAATAGCTCTAGCAATTTGAATGCCTCTTTATCGTTTTTAGCCGTAGTAGCAATCGTAATATTCATACCATGAGTTCGTAAAATTTTATCATACTCAACCTCTGGAAACATTAGCTGCTCGCTAAGACCAAAGTTATAGTTTCCACGTCCATCAAAGCCATTTTTTGGAAGACCACGGAAGTCTTTAACTCTTGGAAGAGCAACGCTTATTAGCTTATCTAAGAAAGCGTACATTTGCTCTTTTCTCAAAGTTACTTTGATACCAACAGGAAAACCTTCGCGAACTTTAAAGCCAGCAACTGATTTTTTAGCATCAGTGATAACCGCTTTTTGTCCAGCGATAAGTGAAATGGTATCAGCCATATTTTGAAGCACTTTCTGATCTTTCGCAGAGTCTCCAGCACCTACGCTGATCACGATCTTCTCTAGCGCAGGGATGAGCATTGGATTTTTGATGTCAAATTCTTTTACGAGAGCTGGCTTGATAGTTTCGTTAAATTTATCTTTTAATCTACTCATATCTCTTATCCTTCAACTTTCGCGACGTTTGATATGTCAATTGGCATCTCTTTATTTATATGACCACCATTCGGAGTTTTTTCGCTTGGTTTGATAGCTTTTTTAGCTATTTTGCATCCCTCAACTATAACCTGACCTTTTTTTGCAAGAACTGCTAAAATTTTACCAGTTTTGCCTTTATCGTCACCAGCGATGATCTTAACAGTATCGCCTTTTTTGACTTTAAATTTTACATTAGCCATTATAAAACCTCCGGAGCTAGCGAAACAATCTTCATAAAGTTAGCATATCTAACTTCACGTCCAACTGGTCCAAAAATACGAGTGCCGACTGGCTCTTTTTTGCTATCAAGTATAACAGCTGCGTTCTCGTCGAAGCGGATTAGCGAACCATTATCTCTTTGAACCTCTTTTTTAGTTCTTACAACAACAGCTTTTACAACCTGTCCTTTTTTGATCTTACCATTTGGAAGAGCTTTTTTAACAGAGCAAACTATGATATCACCAAGTGTAGCGTATCTTCTTTTGCTGCCGCCAAGAACTTTTATACACATTAACTCTTTTGCACCACTGTTATCAGCAACTGCAAGTCTTGTAAAACTTTGAATCATTACTCAACTCCCTTTGCTAATACGGCTTTTAAGCGAAAACTCTTGCGAGCTGAAAGTGGTCTGCACTCGATCGCAACAACTGTATCGCCTGCTCTTGTCTCATTTTTCTCATCATGAACTAAATACTTTTTAAAGCGTTTTACAAATTTATGGTATCTTGGGTGCATAACACGTCTTTCTACCAAAATAGTAGCTGTTTTATCTCCAGCTTTTTGTAAAACAACACCTTGAATTTCTCTTTTTAATGCCATTTTACGCCCCTTGTCTTGTTGCACTAATTGCAGTGTTGATCTGAGCTATCTCTTTGCGAACAGCACTAATCTCATTAGGGTTGCTTAACTGCATAGTTTTTAGCTTTTGTTTAAGTGTAAATAAAAGCACCTTTTTCTCTTTTAGCAACGCGTTTAATTCTGCAACGCTTTTATCTTTTAACTCAGTATATTTCATTTTCACTCTCTCGCGTTACAAATTTTGATCTGAAAGGAAGCTTGTGTAAAGCCAAAGTTAGAGCTTCACGAGCTAGCTCTTCGCTAACACCAGCCATTTCAAATATTATACGACCAGGTTTGATATTCATAACCCACTCTTCAACTCCAGCCTTACCTTTACCCATACGAGTTTGTAGAGGCTTTTTAGTAAGTGGCTTATCAGGGAAAACCCTAATCCAAATTTTAGCCTGTCTTTTTACGTGACGAGTTAGAGCTTGACGAGCAGCTTCTATTTGGCGTGAATTTATTCTACCAGCTTCAACAGCCTTAAGTGCAAATTCGCCAGTTGCTAAAGATGCTCCACGAGTCGCATAACCACGGTTGCGACCTTTCATTTGCTTACGAAATTTCGTTCTTTTAGGCATCAACATAATTATTTACCTCTTCTTGCTCTACGTGTTTTCTTAGGTGTCTCTTCTTCAGTTTTCTCAGGTTGAACACCTTTTTGAAGAACCTCACCTTTAAAAATCCATACTTTAATACCTATGTTTCCATAAGTAGTATGAGCCTCAGCTACACCGTAATCGATCTTCGCTCTAAGAGTATGAAGCGGAACGCGACCTTCTAGATACCACTCGGTTCTTGCCATCTCAGCGCCACCTAAACGACCAGCAACTGAAATTTTGATACCTTTAGCGCCTGATTTTTGAGCACCTTGGATAACTTTTTTCATAGCACGTCTAAATGCGACACGCTTTTCAAGTTGCATAGCTACGTTTTCAGCAGCAAGTTGAGCTGAAGCTTGAGCTTTTCTTTCTTCTTTGATATTTACATTTACTTCTTTGCCGATAAGTTTGCTAACTTCGTTCTTTAGGTTTTCAACATCTTGGCCTTTTTTGCCGATGATGATACCAGGACGAGCTGCAACTACGGTTACACGAAGTTTTTTAGCCGTTCTTTCGATTAGAATTTGGCTAATTCCTGCATAGTAAAGTTTTTTCTTTAAAAATGCACGAATTTTGTAATCTTCACCGATATTTTCAGGAAGACTTTGTTTGGTTGGAAACCATCTAGATTCCCAGTTGCGGTTAATTCCTAGTCTAAGACCTATTGGATTTACTTTTTGTCCCATATTATGCTTCCTTCTTTTCAGGTTTAGATACTTCTACCATTACATGAGAAGTAGGTTTGCGAATTTTGCTCGCTGTTCCTCTTGCTCTTGGTCTAAATCTCTTTAATACAGGACCAGCGTCAACGCGGCAACTAGTTACTACAACTTCTTCTGGCTCAAATCCGCCATTTGCTACTGCTGAGCTAATAGCGTTTGCTATAAATTTAGCACCACGATTTGGCATAAATTGCAAGCTTGCAAGTGCTAACTCGGCATTCATACCTTGAACTTCTCTTGCTATAAGTCTTGCTTTTGTAGGAGAAAGTCTTACGAATTTTATAATTGCTTTACTCATATCATCTCCCCTTACTTGCCGATTTTCTTTTGCACTGAGCCTTTATGACCCTTAAATGTGCGTGTTGGAGCAAATTCGCCAAGTTTATAGCCTATATGATTTTCTGTAACATATACAGGAATAAAGCTCTTGCCATTGTGAACGTTAAATGTTAGTCCAATCATTTCAGGTACAATCGTGCTACGTCTTGACCAAGTCTTGATTGGTTTGTTATCGTTTGCATTTTTTGCGGCAATAACTTTTTTCATTACATGATCATCTACGAAAGGACCTTTTTTGAGTGATCTTGCCATCTCTATTTTCCTTTCCTTCTTGAAATTATAAGCTTATCGCTAGCTTTTTTACGGCGAGTCTTAGCACCTTTAGTTGGTTTACCCCATGGAGTAACTGGGTGACGGCCTGAATTTTTCTTACCTTCACCACCACCGTGTGGGTGATCAACTGGGTTCATAGCAGAACCACGTGTTTGTGGGCGGATACCGCGGTGGCGATTACGTCCAGCTTTACCGATAGTGATGTTAGCCCAGTCTTCGTTACCAACTACACCGATACTTGCCATACACTCGGCTAGTACTTGTCTCATCTCACCACTTGGCATTCTTAAGATAACGTACTTCTCTTCTTTACCCATTAGCTGAGCATAACCGCCAGCTGAACGAGCTATTTGAGCACCTTTGCCAGGTTTTAGCTCTACGTTATGAACGATAGTACCAACTGGGATAAATCTTAATTTCATAGCGTTGCCTGGTTTAATATCTAGTGACCCCTCATCGATAGATCCGATAACGTCGCCAACATTTAGGCCATTTGGTCTAATGATATAGCGCTTTTCACCATCTTTGTAAGCTATAAGAGCGATACGGCAGTTTCTGTTTGGATCGTACTCGATCGCTTCAACTTTACCTTCTATACCAAATTTGCGACGTTTGAAGTCGATGATACGATAAAGTTTTTTTGCACCTGCTTCTTTGTGTCTTGAAGTTATACGACCATTGTTATTTCTACCGCCAGATGCAGGTAGTTTAACAAGCAAGCTTCTAACGCTTGGTTTAGCTGTTATATCTTCAGAGCTTAGTCCAGTCATATATCTACGACTAGGTGTATATGGTTTATATGATTTTATAGCCATCTTACGCCTCCGTACTTTCTAGGCTTACGCCTTCAGGCAACTTAACGTAAAATTTCTTAATTTCGTCACGCTGACCTATTCTTCCTCTAAAACGCTTAACCTTGCCGCTAATTCTAAGTGAATTTACGCGAACAGGCGTTACTCCAAAATACTCTTGTAAAACCGCTTTTAAGCTGTTTTTTGTAACTCTTGGTGAAGTTTGGATAACAACAACGCCTTGTTCTTGAAGGCCTAGAGTTTTTTCTGTATAAATAATTGTTTTGATATCAGTTATATCCGCCATTTTAGCCCTCTTTTGTTATAGTTTTTAGTGCAGCTTTTTCAATGATAACCGAACTAAATGTAGAGACAAGATAAGCATTTACCTCATTTGCATCTACTACATAGCAGTTTGCTAAATTTCTAAAAGCAAGTAGTGTTTTATCGTCTAGTAGATCTTTAACGATAAGCGCATCTTTTACTTTTAAATTTTTGATGATATTAGCTGCATCTTTTGTCTTTCCAGACTCGATTGAGATGCTATCTACTGCGAAAATTTTACCATCTTGTGCTTTTACTGCCAAAGCGTACTCAAGAGCTAGTCTTTTTTGTTTTTTATTGACTTTTTGAAAATAGTTTTTCTCGTTTGTTGGACCAAATGCAACTGCACCGCCTACCCAAACGTTAGTTCTAGTTGAACCTGCTCTTGCACCACCACGTCCTTTTTGTCTCCATGGTTTTTTACCACCACCGCTTACAAAAGCACGGCTTTTAGTATGAGCCGAATTTGCTCTTATACCAGCAAGGTAAGATTTTACATAAAGATATAGGTTGTGCGGATTTACTTCAGCGTAGCTTGCAGGAAGCTCTAACTCGCCTGAATTTTCAAATTTATCGTTTAATACGTGAATTTTACTCATTTTACAATCCTTATTTTACCCATTGCACCATTGTGACCAGGAACGCAACCTTTTACAACTACGATGCCATTTTGAGCGTCAAAGCTTATTAGCTCGTTTTTAACAGTAACTTTCTCATTACCCATGTGTCCTGCCATTTTCATACCTGGTTGAACACGACCTGGCCATTCGCAGTTACCAATTGAACCGTGGCGTCTATGGAAACGTGAGCCGTGGCTTTTTGGACCACCACCGAAACCATGTCTTTTTACCACACCTTGGTAGCCTCTACCTTTTGAGTTAAAGCTAACTTTTAAAATCTTAGCCTCATTTAATGGTGTAAAGTCTAGGTTTCCAACTTCGCTATTAGCTACTTCAAGCGTAGCAAATTTGTTAAATTCTGCAGTCAGATTGTATTTCTTTTGCTGACCAGCGATAGCTTTGTTGTTTGCTTTAGTGTGGGCATACGCTACGATAGCACGTTTATTTTCGTCGATCTCACACACTTTAGCCTCAACTAGCTTAAGTAGTGTAACTGGCGTACTCTTCGTGGCAATCGTTCTACTCATGCCTATTTTTTCTACAATATATTCCATACTCTTATCCTTTTGTCCGCTTATTTCATCGCACGAACTTCGACATTAACTTCTGGAGCTAGGTCGAGTTTTGTTAGGCTATCTACAGTTTCTGGAGTAGCAGCTACGATGTCAAGCATACGAGCGTGTATTCTCATCTCAAACTGCTCACGTGAGTCTTTGTTGATGTGTGGAGATTTTAAGACTGTATAGCGTTTGATCTTTGTAGGCATTGGTACCGGGCCACGAACGTCGGCACCTGTTCGTTTGACAGCTTCTACGATTGCTGCAACAGTGCGGTCTAGAACTCTATGGTCGTAAGCTTTTAGCTTTAACCTGATTCTTTCCATGTGTTTTCCTTTAAAAAGAACTTGTCGCAAACTCGCGACCTCTTTACATCAAAATAACTCGCATAGGATCAAGCGATCGTACGAGCAAGACATAGGTCTTTCGTAAAGAGACTGCGATTTTACAAAAAAGCTATTATAGTTGTCAAGAAAAACGCTATTTTTTGATGAAATTTTATTAATTATTTCCTTTTAATAAGGAAAATATAAATTTTAAAAAGATAATATCTTAAAGTATAATTTCCAAAAATTTAAAGACTATTTTAAAATAATAAATTTTTATATACTTACATTAAAAAGGGGAGAAAATGAACCAATTAGAGCTTTATTACAATCAGCCGCTTAAATCAAGTAAATTTATCCCCAGAAAATATGAGATCATGTCGCCAAAGACGCTAATAATTGGGCCTATTTCAAGTGGCAAAACAACACTTGTTTATGAATTTTTGAGCCATTATAAAAGTGAGGAGAGGCTTTATGTAAATTTAGAAGATCTAAGAATAGACAAAGGACCACTTCTAGCTAATTTAAAAGAATTTTTAGAAAAAAATGTGCAAATAAAGGTACTGGCTGTTGAAAATTTGCATGCGGAAGACCTTAAAATTTTGAGCTTCCTAGATGAACTTCCACTTGAAAATATTATCCTTACAAGCAAAGAACTTTCTCTGTCGCTTGATGGCTTTGCACGCATAAATTTAAACTACCTTGACTACGAAGAATTTATACTATTTTTTAAGAAAAATTTAGACCAAGATATGTTTTTTAGCTATTTTTTGGCTCATGGAAATGAGATCGCAAGTGCCTTTATGGACTCAAGCGAAGTCACTTCTCATTTGCAGCAGCTTTTGAAAGCAAATTTAAATGATCAAAGTATAGGCATATTAAAAGAGTGTGCTCCAAAGTGTCACGATATACTTAGTGCTTTTGGTATTTATAAAAATTTAAAAGAGAAGATGAAAATTTCAAAAGATAGTGTCTATAGTGCATTAACAAATCTTAGCGAAAGTGGCTTTATAAAGTTTGTTTCAAAATTAGACGATGCTAGTACAAGCAAAAAACTCTACTTTACAAATTTTGCACTTCGCAATGCATTGTGTCTAAAAAAGGACTTTTTAGCTGTTTTTGCGAATGTCGTTTTTTGTGAGTTACTTAAGCTCAAAGATGAAATCTACTATACAAAAGATATCGATTTTTTCCTTAGTAAAAGGAAGCTTGCAATAATTTGTATACCATTTTCTGCACCTGAAATAATCTTTTTAAAATTTAAAAAAATCCACGCAAACCTAAAAGAGCTGGGTGTTAGTAAGCTTCAAGTTATTAGCGTTACAAACCAAGCAGAACTAAGCATAGAGGGCATAAAGTGTGAAATTTTATCCTTTTCTAGATGGAGTCTTGGTTTGTAAATTTAAGCCTTTTGTTTGATTGTTGTTTTAAAAGCTTAAAAATAAAAAAGATATAATCAAAAAAATCATAAAAGGACGTCTATGAGAGTATTATTTGGAATTTTAATCCTTACAATGAGCCTATTTGGATACGAGATAACTCACGAAAACTGGGCAAAATTTTATAAGTTTTTAGGCGATGCAAATGGAGTAAAATTTGAAGTTTATCTAAACTATTTTAAAGATGAATTTGAAAATTTCAAACAAAATAAGAGTTTTAAGGTGCCGGCAAAATTAAGCGGCCATATCTTTTTTGCTGGCACAAAATACGACTATGAAAAGGGTGCTTTTGGGCAAAATGGTAGTGAAATTTCATCGCTAAATGCCATATCCGATAAGATAAATTTAGAGGTAAAAAATGAAAACGGCGAACTAAAAGGCAAGATAATCGTCAAAAACAAAGCCTATAACGCTACTTTGAAAATAGTAAATGAATATGAAGTATTAAATTTGGGCATTCAAATGAGCGAGGCAAATGGTACAAAATATGAAGCAATAATCAACAATGTCTTCCTCAAGGAGCAAGCCAAAAAGTATAAAAACAAGCTACTTTCAATACTCTATGATCTAAAAAGCGAGCGTAAAAAATGGCCAAATAACCAATATGAGAGCCTAGAAAGTATATATTATATAAATGATAAAATCAAAAGTGTTTGTACCTACAAAAACACAAAAACTAGTTGCGATGTCATATCACTTAAGACCAACAAAAAGCTAAAGCTAAAGCAAATTTTTAAAGATATAAATGATAGTCATTTAAAAGCAATCCTTACAAACGCTGGCGTCAGCGATAACTTTGTTCTCTCTCCGCTTGGACTAACCTTTTTAAATGAGGAGCAAATTAGTGTACCAGCAGATGAAATAAGGCCTTATTTTAGCGAGGATTTTGGACTTTAATGGGCAAAATTTGTGGTATTGATGAAGCTGGTCGTGGGGCATTAGCTGGGCCACTAAGTATTGCTGCATGCGTTCTAAATAGCGAAATTTCTGGACTAAATGATTCCAAAAAACTAACTGCGAAAAAACGAGAGGAACTTTTTAGTAAAATCATAAAAAGCTCAAATTTTCTCATTGTCCATTTCTCCAACATGCAGGTAGATGAGCTTGGGCTAAGTGAGTGCTTAAGACGAGCACTCAAACTTTTTAAAGTTCATTTTTCAGAATTTGAGATCATTTATGATGGAAATTTGGACTATGGTGTCGGCATCACCACTTTGATAAAGGCTGATAGTAAAATCACTGAAGTAAGCGCAGCTAGCATCCTGGCCAAGGTCAGCCGTGACCGTTTGATGCAAAGCTGGGACAAAATTTACACTGGATACGGCTTTGCCGGACACAAAGGATATGGTACAAAGGCTCACCTAGAAGCTATCGCCAAGCTTGGTTATTCAAGCCTTCATAGAAAAAGCTTCGTTATCAAAGCAAGGTAAGGCTCGCTATTTTAGCTCTGCGTCCTCCATGTAAAAAAGTACACTCGCATCATAAAATTTATATACATCATCATTGAGTACAATATTTATAGAGCTTAAAACAAAGACTTTTTTATTTACTTCAAAGATCAAAAGCTTTTCTTTTATTTGCTCAAAAATCTGGGCATCAAACCCGCTATCAGGCTTTAAATTTACAGTAGCAAGGACTTTTTCTAAATGCTTTTGTATGTTAACTCTAATCTCATCGTCAGCCAGCTGCATAACGAACTCATCTCCATCTACACTGCTTGTGATTACAGATTTGATAGTCGCCTCTTTGATATTTATTTCGATATTAGAGAAGTTAATGGTAAAAATCTGCCATTTTCTATCTAAAGCGACATTAAGTTTTTCCAAAAATTTTTTATTCTCCAGTCCAAAACTATCGCCATTTTTTATAAGAAAATCGAATTTATCTTGCAAATAGTAAATTTTATCTTCATCAATCTTTTTTAGATTGCCACTTAATGAGCCATTATTGTCAAGTAAATTTAATGCTTTTAGCTCTTTTAACAAAATCTCCTTTTGAGAATTTATAGCAATTAGTTTTGCATCAAGGATAAAATGAGTAAAAAATATGCCAAATATCATTAAAAACGCCAAAAATTTATAAGGGAAATTTCTAGCAAATATGATCACAAAATAGCTCAAATTCGCAAATATGACACAGGCGATGAGATATATCCTGGGCTCGCTTAAACCGTATTCGCCAACTCTATGCACGATGCCCCACCAAAGCAAAATACTAGGCAAGATGATAAAAAACGGTAAAAGCTTAAAAATTTGATCATAAATTTTACTTTTTATGAGTAGGTTTAGAGCCCTTAAAATAAAGCCAGCGATCAAGCATACTAGTACGATATATGCGACTCCACCGCGTGGTAGCTCAAGTAGTACAAATCTATAAATGGAGTATAAATTTAACAAAATCACATATATAATAAGAAGTGGATTTAGGATGAAATTTATGGCAATCTTTATGAAATTTAAGAGCCTATATTCACCAAATTTCTCCTCAAGGAAGATAAACAAAATCGGCAATATGAAAGATATCAGTACTAGATAAAGTTTTTCTACCCCATAGATACTTAAAACATCCCAACCAAATAGGTAGTCAAGCCCTGCGAAAATAGCTAAGACGCTAAGAAAAAAGAGATGAAAAAGGGTAAATGAGATAAGTAGATTTAAAAATCTTGTTAAGCTCTGGCCTATAAATTTCTCATTATCTTTGGCAAAATTTAAAGAGAATAATAGCAGGAAAAAGATGAGATAAAAAGCGATTAGATCTCCAATATGGCCATTTAGTTTCAAGCCGAAAAAGTAAAGAGTGGCTGTAAATATCAAAAAATAAATAGGCAGTAAAACTTGTCTTTTGTTTAGATAAATGGCGATCAAAAGCAGTGGCTCAAGAAGCCAAAATCCATTGTAATCGTTTAAAATTTGACTAGTGCCAAGAAAAAGCATAGGCAAGGAAAATGCCAAAATTGTAAGAAATAAAACTTTTTTATCGACAAATGCAACTTTTAGGTCAGCGATGATCTGCAAGGCTCGTCCTTTGAGGGATGAAATTTAGCCACTTTGCATGGCTAAAAATGTGGGTTTAGAAATTTGCAAAGGTCGCAAATTTCTAAATAAAATTTATACCTTTAAAAGCTCAGCTTCTTTTTCTTTTACAAGAGTATCAATCTTTGCGGTGTAGGTATCAGTTATCTTTTGAACTTCGTCTTGTCCCTTTTTACTCTCGTCTTCAGTTATGGCTTTATCTTTTTCAAGCTTTTTGACCTCGTCGTTTGCATCTTTTCTAACGTTTCTGATACTTACCTTTGCTTTTTCGCCCATAGCTTTTGCATGTTTTGCATTTTCTTGGCGTTGCTCAACTGTCATTGGTGGGAAAAATAGCTTAACGCTCTCGCCGTCGCTGTTTGGATTGACACCGATATTTGCAGCCTGAATAGCCGATGAGATTGCTTTTATCATACTCTTTTCCCAAGGCGTGATAGCAATAGTCGAAGCATCACTTGTAAGCACAGTGGCTACTTGATTAAGTGGAGTTGGTGAGCCATAATAATCAACCATTACGTGATCTACGATATTAATGTTTACCTTGCCTGTTCTTAGCGTTGTAAAATCGCGTTTTAGTGAAGCGATAGCTTTTTCGCAGCCCTCTTTTTGTGTTTCGTAAATTTTATTTAGCATTGATGTCCTTTATTAAAAGTTTTGTACTTCGTTGATGATCTACTTTTAGTGATATTAAAACCTTACGTTTATCGAGTGGTGGGTCAAATTTACACTCGAAAACGCCATTTGTCATAGGTACTTTTTTAAAGCCCTCAAAGCCAGTGATGAAAAAGCTGCCTTCACTAGCATTTGTATCGGTTTTGATGATGAGTTTATCGATCGCATTATTTTGCGGATAGTCCTCTGGAAATATCCACTGGGCGTTTAAAAATTTACTATTAAACGTTAGCGCTATCTTGGTGCCATTCATCACAGGCGTTCTGTAAAGATCATAGACGTCACTCTTGCTTGAGACGGCACCTGAGTTTTGGTTTAGAAGTGCCAAAAATCCAAATTCTTTTGTAAGCTCAACCACTCTTTTATCGATCTCACCATAAGGTACTGCAAAGAATTTTGGCTTATAGCCCATATGTTTTTCAAAAGTTTCTACCCCTTTTTGAAAATCCTCTCTTAATGCCTCATCACTAAGTTTGGTCATCCTTGGGTGTGCGTATGAGTGGTAGCCGATCTCGCCGTAGGCTTCTAGCTCTTTTAGCTGATCAAATGTCAGATAATCGCCATATTTTCCAGCAATAGCCTCTACATATATCATCATGGCAAATGGATAGTTGTATTCTTTAAAAACATTAAGCGCGTTGTCGTAAAAACTCTTGTAACCATCATCGATAGTAATGACAATCCAGTTATCTGGTATCTCTTCGCCAGAATTTAGCGCATTAACTAGCTTAGAAAGCTTTACGACTTCGTAGCCGTTGTTTTTAAAATATTCAAATTGTTCTCTTAAATTTTTGATAGAGATATCAGTGCTGGCATGTCTTGGATCATCAAAGCGATGATAAACTAAGATATGGGCGTCTGCAAAAGCAAACGTTAGCGTCAAAAATGACGCTAAAAACGTTTTTATCATTGTTATTTTGCTGGAGTTTGTGGTACGCTAGGAGCTGATGGCACGTCGCTTGATTTTGGTACGACAAGAGATTTGCTATCTACTGTATCAACGATAGAGCGTTTTAGATCTTTGTTGTAAAAATATCCTAGTACAAGTGTATTTAGGATAAATAAAATGCCAACTATGAATGTAAATTTAGCTAAAAATCCAGCTGGCCCTTTTGCCCCAAAAAGACTTTCATTGCTTCCACTATATGCTCCAAGACCGATAGATGAACTTTTTTGAAGCAATACTGCGATAGTAATGATAACAGCAAGAGCAAATTGTAGAACTAAAAATATAAAACTCACGAAATTTCCTTTAAATTTTTAAAAATAATAGTTTGCGATTATACAAAAAAGATTTGAATTTTTAGTTAAAGTTCTTTTTCAAGCTCATAAAGCTCGTACCTTATCGACTTAAAAAGTTCAGCATACTCTAAATTTATAAGCTTAAAACACTCTTCAAGTACGCGAGCACTTTCCTGTGCACGTTTGAAATTTGCAGTGACGATCTCGTCCAAATTTGATCTTGTCTGCTCACTTTTTGTGCTGGTT
The DNA here is from genome assembly GCF_052169515.1 of Campylobacter sp. GTDB lineage: Bacteria > Campylobacterota > Campylobacteria > Campylobacterales > Campylobacteraceae > Campylobacter_A. The sequence continues at coordinate 15,125 of NZ_JBQNCH010000011.1, read as the reverse complement.
TTTAGGACGTCGTTTTGAGAATTTCTAAATTTTAAAAAGTCATTTTGTGGGATCTTTGCTTTGTGGCGAAGAAATTTTATTTTGTAGGCGACCTCGGAGTCGTCAAAGACATATCTTTTTATATCTTCAACGACACGAAGTCCTTCTTTCAGTCTGTTTAAGTTTGCATCTATAACACGGTAGATGCACTCATTTTTAGTCGTTTCTATTGAAAATTCCTAAAATTTGAAGCAGTGATGTAAATAGATTTATAAAATCAAGATACAACGCAACCGCTCCTTCAACTGGTGTTTCATAGTTTCCACGGATAATATTTTGTGTGTCATAAAGTATATACGCACTAAATAGGATCGATGAAATACTTGCGATTACAAGTTGAAACATTGTGCTTTTAACGAAAATGTTGATAATAGCTGCTACGACGATAACTATTAAAGTTATAAATAGCATTTTACCCATCGTTGTAAAGTCGCGTTTTGAGTTCATTGCGATTACACTTAATGAGCCAAAAGCAACAGTCGTTAAACCAAATGCTTGAGCCACAATGCCAGCACCGCTTGGCATAGCTAAGATAGCTGAAAGTAGCGGAGTTAGCGTAAGACCACTTACAAATGTAAATGCAAAAAGAAGTATTAGATTTAATCCCTCTTTGCGTTTAGCCGCCATTAGTCCAAAAAGTAGCGCAAACTCGACTATTACAAGCCCCCAAAACAAAAATCTATTTGATGCAAAAATTCCAGCCATACTAATGCCAACATAAGCACCAGCTGTAGCCGAAAGTAGCGAAGCCGCAAAAAGCTGATAAGTTTGCTTTATAAAAGTGCTTAGTGAGCTTTGAGAGTAGGCAAGCTCCTCTTGATTTTGGTTTGCATAGTTTCTGTCATACAAACTCATTTTTTCTCCTTACGATTTTTTAGGATGAGTTTAACCTAAAATCATTAAACAATAAATAAAAAGAATGTTAATAAATAATATTAACTAAAATTTTATATTAATAAGCAGTTTTTAGATTAAATAAAAGTTGCTATAATCGCATAAAAATATAAAAACGGAGAATAAATTTTTATGGATGATTCCCTACTTGAAGGTGCAATAAAATTTATGGAAGATGGCTTTTTAGAGCACGAGGAGCTCTTTAAAAGCTTGCAACACAAACAAGACCCACATACGCTTTTCATCTCATGTGTAGATTCACGAGTTGTGCCAAATTTGATAACAAATTGCCTACCTGGTGAGCTTTTTATGGTAAGAAATATCGCAAATATCGTGCCACATTACAGAGTGACCGACGAGTTTTTAGCGACTACTTCGGCGATAGAGTATGCGCTTGAAGTTTTAAACATTAAAAATATCATCATCTGCGGCCACTCTGACTGTGGTGGATGTGCAGCTCTTTATGTAGACGAAAAGAAACTCAAAAATACGCCAAACGTTAAAAACTGGATAAAGTTAATAGAGCCAATCAAACGAGAAGTACTTAAATTTACAAGTGACGATCCAGCTAAAATGGCATGGCTAACAGAGAGACTTAATGTCATAAATTCTATCGACAACATAATGACTTATCCAAACGTAAAAGATGAGTACGAAAAGGGTAATCTCCAAATTTATGGTTGGCACTACATCATCGAGACTGGAGAAATTTTTAGCTACGATTTAAAAGAAGGCACATTTAAACTTTTAGCAGATAGAAGAGGCGAAAATGCGTAAATTTCTAGTCATCATCCTTTTTTCATTTTTAGCTCTTTTTGGTGATGAAGGCAACACAACCCAAGAAGAAAATATAATAAGTCTAACAAATCAAATTCAAACTCTAAATAGTCAAATAAACATTATCAAAGCACAGCAAAAAGATATAAATTCATCAAAAATAGATAATTCAAATTTGATCGGCCTTCAAAAGAAAAAGAACGATCTTTTGGAAAAAATTCCGCTATATATCATGCAGATTGAAGTGACTCAAAGCGATATTGACAAATTTATTTTGCAAAAAAATACTCTAGAAAAAAAGGTAGCTAGACTAGAAAAACAATCAAATAAAGACGCTTATATCCAAAGTGCCATTGAACTTGAGAAGATGAAGATCGACTACGCTTACTACTCGGCACTCATCAGTCTTGAAGAGATATTTAAAAAGGGTGCTAAGGTAAATTCTATCAAAGAGGTGATAGACGGCGGACTTTTAAATTTACAAACAAATTCTTACGTAAGTATAAAAGAACTAAAAGACTCATTAAATGAGACTTCAAGTTCTTATGACAACGCATTTTTAGACCTTGAGCTAAAAAAAGAGACCGATGAAGAAATTTTAATTTACCTTAAAAATAATGCCGAACTTTTAAGCTCGAGCATGATCTTGTCTGAGCTAAATTTAATAGATGCGGTTGAATACATAAATAAACTAACCTCAGTGAATTCGGCAAAATTTAATATCGGTAAAGTTATTGTTATTGTCGCTATATTCTTGTTTTTTGTCTCACTTACTAGAATTTTAGCAAAGCTTACATATTGGCTAATGTCACTCATTGCTTCTGGCGAGAGCGTAAAAGAGGCTAAAGACCAAATCGTAGATATAGTTAAAAAGCCAATATCAGCACTTCTTATTATTTATGCGCTAAACATTTGTATCGGTGTTGGCTTTTATCCGGTGCCAGTGCCGCTTGCAGTGGCAAATATATTTTCAATCATATATATAGTCGCATTTTCATGGCTTGTTTTAACCATTTTAAATGGCTATGGTATCGTCATAATTGATAAAATAGCACAAAAAAGTAGACGTAAAGAGGTTATAAATCTTGTTCTAAAAGTCATATATGTAATCGTGCTAATAATTGCACTTTTATTAATTCTTCAAAAGCTTGGCTTTGATATATCAGCACTCATAGCCTCGCTTGGTATCGGTGGTCTTGCTGTTGCATTTGCTGCAAAAGACATCATTGCAAACTTCTTTGCTTCTGTTATGATGCTCTTTGACAACTCATTCTCACAGGGTGATTGGATAGTCTGTGGCGATATAGAGGGCACCGTTGTTGAAGTTGGCTTTAGAAAAACTACTATTAGAAGCTTTGACAATGCTCTTATTTTTGTTCCGAACTCAAAACTAGCAAGTGATCCTGTTAGAAACTGGAGCAGAAGAAAGGTTGGTAGACGTATCAGAATGCTAATAGGCATCGAATATGGGGCGACGACTGAAGAGATTAAAAAATGTGTCGAAGATATAAAAAATATGCTAATCAATCATCCAGATATCGCTAAAAGCGAAGACATCACCGCCAAGAAAAAAGGTCTAAAGTATAGACAAAGTATAGTTTCTGTTGATGACTACGCTGGGTATAAGTCAAATTTATTTGTTGTGGTGGATGATTTTGCCGACAGCTCAATCAATATCTTAATCTACTGCTTTGCAAAAACTATCGTTTGGGGAGAGTTTTTAGAAGTTAAGCAAGATGTAATGTTAAAAATTATGGATATTTTAAAGCAAAATGGTCTAAATTTCGCATTCCCAAGCCAAAGCTTGTATATAGAAAATGTAAAAAAATAAAAATTTAAAGGAGATAAAAATGAGTGATGATTTTGACTATGAAGAAGTAGAAGAAGACTACTCTGAATTTGAAGACGAGGATGATCGCAGCGAGAGCTACGACTATAACTATGATGAAAATGACTATAACTACGAAGACAGCGATGAGGACGAAGATAGTTACGACTCGTATTAAAATAGTTTAATGGAATTTAACGGAATAAATTTACAGGGAGTTTCATTTGACACAGGATTTTATAGGACAAGGTAGTTATAAGGCGATTGACAATATCTATAAAACAATACTAGATGCTATGATCTTGATGAATGTAGCATCCTTACTACTTTTTATGGTCGTAGCCACTCCAATGTTTCTCGTATGCTTGCTATTCATGATAATTGGCCTGATACTTAGGGTAAAATTTAATATCAAACACAGAGTACCAATATCTATTGTATTTCATTTAAATGTTATATTGCTTGTTGTTATTGTTGTAGCCAATATGGGATGGAGTAGTGGAATTTGGATAACACTTGTAGGCGTAATATTTATAAACTACTTTCTAGCATTTGACTCAAAGAGCCTTACCTATATAGTGGCATTTTTTGAATTAGCACTACTTATACTTCTTTATTTTACGTATAAAAATGAAACACCTCTGGTTCCATCAGCTATACAAATGGCAATAATCATATGCAGTATTATTTTTGCTTTTTTTATTGTTTTAAGGCTTTCAATGTTTGCAGATGTCATCACTTCTAGCGAATATCAGCAAATACAAAAAGAGACAGAGGAGCTTGAAAAGGACTCAAAGCATGATTTTTTAACAGGGCTTTTAAATAGAAGAACAATAGAAAAAACTTTAAAATACGAGCTAAGTGTTAATAAAGAAAGAAGTGGCAATACAAATTTAGTCGTAATGCTAGGCGATATTGATAACTTTAAAAGCATAAATGATACATACGGACATGACTGTGGTGATATGGTCTTAAAAGATGTTGCCAATGCTTTGAAGAAATCATTCAGAGGCAAAGACTATGTTTGTCGCTGGGGTGGAGAAGAATTTTTGATAATCCTACCAGATACAAAGATAGACTTTATCCATGAAGTGAGTAAAAGACTTAAAAAACAGATAAACAATGCAAAACTTCCGGACAAAAGCCCAGTTACTATGACATTTGGCATGCTCATATGTGGAAATGGTGTAGAAGTGGATTTTGAACGCGTAGTAACTTTAGTGGATAAACTACTTTACGAAGGAAAGCAAAATGGCAAAGACCGTATTGAATTAGAAATTTTAAGGAGGGGTGCAAATGCTTAAAATTTCACTTCATACAGCTCAAAAAGTTATTATATTTGCGACACTGCTTGCCCATGTTTTTTATCTCTTTGTATTTTTATTGATGGGTGAAGAAATTTTAGTAGTTACAAATGTATTTTCAGTAGCGATTTACCTTTTTCTCATAAGACTTATTTATGATAGTTCAGAAAACAGCAAAATCATAATGGTGATATTTCAGCTTGAAATTTTATTCCATGCATTAGTTTGTATTTTAGTGCTTGGCTTGGGCTATGGCTTTGGGCTATTATTTTTAGCATCATCACTAATACTGTTTTTTACTTCATTTACCTACAAATTTTTTAACTACATAGTAGTTGCAATGCAAATAATTTTATCAATAGCCTGCTATGTATATTTAGATGGTCAGCCTATAAAACATTTTGACGGCTTTAAAGATCTGCTTTTTATTTTTAACTTAAGCATGGTTTGCGTGTTCTCGGTTGTTATTTCATATCTTTTAGAGAGCTCAAATTTGTTTATATTTTTAGATATTTTAGAGAAAAAAGAGATAGCTGAGAATATTTTAAATCACGATCCGTTAACAGGACTTTTAAACCGTACTTCGATGCAACAAATTTTAAGCAAAAAAGAGCTTTATAAAAACAAAGATTTTGCTATCGTTATGTGTGATATTGATAACTTTAAAAAGATAAATGACACTTATGGGCATGGTGCTGGAGATGCTGTTTTAAAAAGCCTATCAGGAATTTTTAAAAGCACTTTTAGAGATGAAGATAAAGTAGCTAGGTTTGGCGGAGAAGAATTTCTAGCTGTTGTTTTAGGCATTAAAAAGGATGCGGCTGTAAGCATAGTAGAGAGAGTAAGAGAGACGCTAAGCAAAAATATAGTCGAGTTTGAGGACATAAAGATCAATGCAACAATGACATTTGGTGTAGTTGCTCATGATGGCACTGGAGAATTTAGCTTAGAAAAGATGATCAAACAAGCCGATAGCCTACTTTACGCTGGTAAGAGAAGCGGTAAAAATATCGTTATAAGTGCAGATTACGATCCAAAAGGATAAATTTAGAGGCCTGAGCCTCTAAATTTTAATGTCCATACATTAGGTTTGGTAGCCAAAGTGAAATTTGCGGTATATATGTAACCAAGATAAGGCCAAAGAAGAGAGTCAGCGTCCACGGCAAGCACGCCATGATGACCTCTTTTAAGTTCATATTTGTAAGACCGCTTGCGACAAATAAATTTAGTCCAACAGGCGGAGTCACCATGCCTATCTCCATATTTACAACCAAGATGATACCAAAGTGAATAGGATCAACACCAAGCTGTGTAGCTATCGGAAGCAAGAGTGGCACCATGATCATGATAACGCTTGAAGGCTCCATAAACTGACCCATGATAAATAGCAAGATATTTACAAATATCAAAAATCCTATCATACCGATATTTGCGTCAAGTATCATTGAAGCGATCGCTTGAGGGATCTGCTCGCTAGTTAGCAAATATGCAAAAACAACGGCGTTTGCGATGATGAAAAATATCATAGCTGTCGTAAGAGCCGAGTCTAGGCAGATATCCCAAAGATCTTTTACCTTTATATCTCTATATATGAAAAGCGAGATAAATAGCGCATAGACTGCACTTGCTGCAGCAGCTTCTGTCGGAGTGAAAATGCCTCCATAAATTCCGCCGATAACCACAACAACGATTAAAAGCGCCCAAAATGCTTTAGCAAATTTTTGCACTCTTACTTTAAGTGGCTCAGCCTTGGTCGCTTTAAAGCCGAGTTTTTTTGCTCCAATATAAGTTTGAATAAGCATAAATGCACCAAGCATAAGACCAGGTATGACGCCTGCCATAAAGAGCTTGCCTATGCTAACCTCTGCTGTTACGCCGTAAACTATCATAACAACCGAAGGTGGGATCAAAATTCCAAGCGAGCCAGCTGTAGTTATGCCGCCCACTGCGTACTCTTTTGGATAGCCAGCCTCTTTTATCGCTACAAACATAATTGAGCCAATAGCCACAACCGTCGCAGGCGAACTTCCAGATACTGCCGCAAAGATAATGCAGGCAAATATCGCACTCATAGGCAAACCGCCTGGCAAGTGTCCGACCATAGACTTTGCAAAGTCGATTATACGTCTTGCTGAGCCGCCTTTGCTTAGTAAATTTCCAGCCAAAATAAACATTGGTATCGCCATTAGCGAAAATTTATTGATACCGTCAAATATGAGCTGCGGGATCGTAGCGACGTCAATATCTGTAAAAAATATCATCGTCAAAACCGTACTCGTTCCCAGTGAAACTGCCACTGGTACGCCTATTAGCATCAGTGCAAAAAGTAGGATAAATAAAAATGCTATTGTCATCTTTTTTCTCCTTAATCTTTGACTACGCTACCATGAGCTAGCTCGTGCGCTTCGTTGCTCACGACTTGTGCTGCAGGCGTTAGCGCTACTTTGATAGCCTTTTCAGCCGAGCGGTAGCTAGCTGTGACAAAGGCTATTGGAAGCACAACCATAGGGACCCATTGTGGTATGCCAAGGTCTATTATCATCTGCTCGATCTCGTGCAGAATTTTTAGATAATCCACCGAGTAGACCGCGATAAATATCAAAAAGACAGTTGTCAAAATGTGCGAAAAGAGTAGGCATACCTTCGCGAGCGCTGGTGGAAATTTCTCCACCAAGATAGTTACGCTCACGTGAATGCCCTTGTTAAAGCCATATGCTGCGGCAAAAAACGCCGACCATATAAATAGATAGTTTGATAGCTCGCTCGCCCATGACCAGCTTTTATCAAAAAAGTATCTGGCCATGACGTTAGCAAAGGCTAGCAGCGTACCAGATGCGAGCCCGGTTACGGCGATAGTTTTATTTAACGAAACTATCACAACATCAAGGACGTCAAATATTTTTTTCATCATTTCGCCCCAAGAGTTTTTTCGATTAGCTCTTTGCCGATGACGTCGTAAAATTTAGGATAGATAGTCTGCATAGCCTTCTCCCACTCAGCCTTTTGAGCGTCGTCGATCTTGAAAATTTCTAGTTTTTTGCTGGCAGCAATGTATTTTTCAAGCTCGGCTATGACGTGAGCATCCTCTTTTGCTGTCTCTTCTCTCTCGTAAGCTGTAGCTTCGCTTAGAGCTTGTTTTACATTTGCCTTTAGATCGTCTGGTAGTTTGTTCCAGAATTTATCACTCATAACGACTAAATAGCCCAAATATCCGTGATTTGAAAGTGTAAGCGAGCTTTGAACCTCGTGAAATTTCGAGTTATAGAAATTTGATAGTGGGTTTTCAGTAGCATCAACTACGCCTTGTTGAAGTGCAGAATAAACCTCTGAAAATGGCAGAACTTGTGGGTTGCCGCCAACTACCTTGATCTGCTCTTCTAGCACTTTTGAGCTTTGGATTCTAAATTTTTGTCCTTTTGCATCTTCTGGCACAAGAACTGGCTTTTTACTCGAGCTAAAGTGCTTAAATCCAGCATCCCAGTAATCAAGCGCCACAAAGCCTTTCTTAGTCACAAGGCCTTTTAGCTCCTCGCCAACCTCGCCGTCTTGGACCTTGTGAAGGTGGTCTGCATCTTTAAAGATGAAAGGCAGGTCAAACAGCTGAAACTGCGGCACAATAGGTGTAAATTTAGAAAAACTAGGAGCTGCCATTTGGACGTTGCCAAGCTTTAGCGCACCAAAAACCCTATCGTCATCAAGCAGCTGAGCTGATGGGAATACCTGAACTTTTAGTTTGCCCCCACTTAGCTCCTCAGCACGCTTAGCAAAAAAGTCTGCCGCCTTGCCCTTTGGCGTAGAGGCCGCAACAACGTGCGCAAATTTGATCGTATATACTTTATCAGCACCAAATGCTAAGCCACTGATGGCACAAGTGAAAAGTAAAGCTTGTAAGAATTTCATCTTTTATCCTTTGTAATGGTTTTGTTAAGTGCATTATAAATTTCAAAAATAAAAATTTGGAAATTTTGTTTCGTAAATGCACAATTATTTATTTTTATATGTGTAGTTTAGTAACAAATATAATCTAAAAAGCTAATTTATGTTTTTGTAAAATTCTTATAAATTTTTATTAGTTAAACTTTTAAAAATATTTGTTACGATTTTACACATAAAATTTATTTTATTTTATGTTTTAATAAATTTTAAATTTATCTAGTCAAGAATAGCTGCTATTTTGCTAGAGCTTTGATCTACTTATAAATTTAAAATTATGCATAAATACAAAAATTTTATCTAGCTTAAATTTTGCCCATATTTTGTGGCTAAATTCAAAATATTTTCATTTGTTAATTTTTTATGGATATAATTCGAAATAACAAATTTTATCATTAAGGAATTATTATGTTTGAACTTAGAGAACTTCCATTTGACGTAAACGCTAATGCGGTAGTAAGTGCCAAAACCTGTGAATACCACCACGGCAAGCACCATGCGACCTACGTTGCAAATTTAAACAATCTTATAAAAGATACAAAATTTGCTGACGCATCGTTTTATGAAATTCTAAAAAATAGTGAAGGTGGCCTTTACAACAACGTCGCTCAAGTTTACAACCACGACTTTTACTGGGACTGCATCGCTAAAAAAAGTGAGATGTCAAGCGAGCTAAAAGCTGCGATCGAGGCAAATTTCTCAAATTTTAAAGAGGAATTTTTAAAAGCAGCTACAACACTTTTTGGCTCAGGCTGGGCGTGGCTTGTATTTGACCCAAACAGCAAAAAGCTAGAGATCGTGCAAACTAGCAACGCAAAAACTCCAGTAAGCGATGGCAAAGTGCCACTTCTAGTTGTTGACGTTTGGGAGCACGCTTACTATATCGATAACTTCAACGCTCGTCCAAAATATCTAGAGACATTTTATGAGAACATAAACTGGGAATTTGTAAGCAAAGCTTACGAGTGGGCACTAAAAGAGGGCCTTGGCTCAGTTGAGTTTTACACAAAAGAACTACATAAATAATATCTGGCGGGACTTTCCCGCCTTTAATTTTCTTCTTTTTATTCAATTAAATTTTAAACTCGCCACTAAATTTATGAACTAAACTACATAAAATTTTATAAATTGGCGTAACATCATGGGTTTAAAACAGCAAAATGCTTTTTGGTGACTTGCTTTATTTTGGTGAGTAGCCTTTTACTTAAATTAAAAGCTACCCAACCAAAAATAAATTTAGTCCAACTTATTTTTGATATATAAATTTATCCCACTTTGCAAGCGTTTTAATCCTTCAAGCACTCTTTCGCGCTGCGTTGCGATATTCATACGAAGAAAAAATTTATCGCCCCTGTAAGCATTGCCGTCGTTTAGCCACAACCCTGCTTTATCTCGCAAGAATTTCATAAATTCGCTTGAATCCTCGCAAAACGCACTGCAATCGAGCCATAAAAGATAAGTTGCATTTGATGGCAGAAGCTTTACTGGTAAATTTTGCTCTTTTATAAAATTTGCAACGATTTTTTTGTTTTCAAAGAGATAATCCCTAAGCTCATCAAGCCACGCCTCGCCCTCGTTAAATGCAGCAATAGCTGCAATGATGGCAAATGCGTTTGCCTCACCGACCTCATCATAGTTTATAGCGGCATTTAGTCTTGATCTGATCTTTTCATTTGGGGTGACAACGGCTGAGCTTTGAAGACCTGCTATATTAAAAGCTTTTGTTGGTGAAATGCATGTGATAGAGTTATTTTTACACTCATCGCTAATACTCACAAACGGTACGTAGTTTAGCCCCGGATCTGTTATGTCACAGTGAATCTCATCACTAATAACCAAAACATCATGCTTGTAGCAAAGCTCTCCTATCTTTTTAAGAGTCTCTTTGTCCCAAATTTTACCTATTGGATTGTGCGGATTGCAAAGAAGCATCATAGTTGTTAGTGGCTGGGCTAGCTTTGCCTCAAGGTCCTCAAAATCAATCTCATAAGAGCCATTTTTATAAACAAGGTCGTTTGATAAAATTTCACGGCCATTGTTTTTTATACAGTTAAAAAATACATGATAAACAGGAGCTTGAACTAAAATTTGATCTCCTGGATTGCTAAATCTTCTAATGGCTGTCGAAATAGCTGGTATAACGCCGGTGCAAAAGCTTATCCATTCGTTTTCAAAGCTAACGTTATGACGCCTTTGCCACCAGTTTTTTATCGCTTCGTTCCACTCTTTTGGGATAAAGGAATAGCCAAATACACCGTTATCAAGTCGTTTTTGCAAGACACTTAAAATTTCAGGTGCAGCCTTAAAATCCATATCCGCAACCCACATCGGCAAAATATCACTCTTCATACGCCATTTTGATGAGTTGGTACCTTCTCTGCTAACAAGTGTGTCAAAATCGTATTTCATAGCTTTTCCTCGGAATAAATTTTTAAATCAATTATAACCCAAAAGATACTAAGATAATTTAAAAAATTTAATACCCAAAAAGGAAAAATGATGAAACTAGCTCAGGCTCTCATCCTAAGGGCTGACACGCAAAAGCGCATCGAGCAACTAAAAGTCAGGCTACTTAGCAATGCAAAAACACAGGAAAATGAAAAACCTAGTGAGGATCCAAAGCTTCTTTTAAAAGAGCTTGACAAGCTAACAAGCGAGCTTTTCACACTCATTTGCTCTATAAATTTAACAAACTCAAGTGCGAAATTTGAAGGCATGAGCCTTACGGAGATGATCGCCAAAAAGGACGCTTTGGTGCTAAAAGCAAACGTGCTTAGGGAGTTTGCCACGAGTGCTAGCCAAAAGGTCGATCTATACTCAAACAGCGAGATCAAGATCTTAAGCACGGTCGATGTGTCCGCACTTCAAAAGCAAGTGGATGCGCTTTCAAAAGAGATCAGAGAGCTTGAGATGAAGCTTCAGGAGGCAAACTGGGCAGTCGATCTAGTAGAGTAAAATTTATGGTAAAAATTTAGCCAAAAGCGAGTAAAAAACCATACATTGGCGGCTTGCGAAGACCAAGCAAAAGCTTAAATTTAGTCTTAGCAATCTTACAAATGCAATTTTAAAAAGCACTTTTACTACCACTTACTGGTTTGGCTATATTTTGGGTGGGTTTGGGGAAATTTGAGGTAGAAATTTGCTATCTTATTCAATAAAAATTATTATTTAAGTATTTACTCTGCTAGGCTAATATCATGAAAATTATTTTAAAAAGGAAAAACATGGCAACTACAAAATTTAAAGGCAGTGATGTAAATTTAAGCGGTAGCGAGCTATTTGTCGGCTCTTATGCACCTGAGGCAAGAGTCGTAGCACAAGATCTTAGCGAATTTAGCGTGGGCGGAAGTAACGGCATAGAGGTGCTTGTCTGCTTACCTTCACTTGATACTGGCGTTTGCGCGGCAGAGGCTCGTAAATTTAACGAAAAAGTAGCTGGCAAACAGGGCTTAAAACTAAGCATCATCTCAAACGACCTACCATTTGCGATGGGGAGATTTTGTACGACTGAGGGCATAGCAAATTTGCGTGTGGGAAGCGACTTTAGATACGGAGAATTTGGCCAAAACTACGGTATGCTGATGAGTGACGGCCCGCTAAAAGGCTTGCTTGCAAGAGCAGTCTTTGTCATCAAAGATGGCGTCATCATCCACAAGCAAATCGTCCCTGAAGTGACAGAGGAGCCAAACTACGACGCAGTTTTCGACGCGATAAAACAAAGCGGCGGATGTGGCTGTGGCTGCGGCTGCCATTAAAATTTACTATGCAAAGAGCCCAGCTATGATGGCAAAGAGCTGACTACCTGCCACCACTAGCTCGGCTCCCTCTTTTACATCCCTTAAAACTGGTCTTATAGAGGCTAGTTTTAAGCTTGATTTTTCTTTTACTTGTTCATTTTTTGGTGGCAAGTCTTGTGTGATGGCGGCGTATTTTTTGATGACCTCTATCACCTGCTTTATCTCATCTGGCAAATTTTCATCCAAATTTTTAGGCAGTGAAATATATAAATTTTCACGGCTTCTAGTTAGCAAGACGTAAATTTTCCTATAAAAAAGCGCCCTTTCATTTTTATATATAGTCTGCAAAAACGGCAAAAAGTTATGGATAATGACATTTTGCGCTTCAAGGCCCTTAATGGACTGCATCGTCAAAACCTCTACGCTTTTACCCTCTTCTGGTAAGACACTTCCTTTTATGGCATTTACAGCGACTTTGCTGCTACTTAAAACGACGCTTGTTTCGCCATTTGGCAAAGCTTTTAGGCACTTTTTAAGCTCACTAAATTCATCAAGCTCGGTCACCTTTATGCTGCCATCTTGCAAGATACACTGGATGTCTGAGATGAAGTCTTGATTGAGATAAAAGCTCTTTTTGTAGTAGTCGTTTATCGCTGAATCCTTTTGCAAGATCTCAAATGCGCACCTAGCGATGTTTGAAGGCGTTCGGTAGACATTTTTTAGATTTTTGACGCGACCTCTCATGTCAATCTTCTCAAATTTAGGATGGTGAAAGATATCGGCGATGTTGTTCATCGTGTATGGGTAAAATTTCTGAGCCTCGTCTATGAAAAATATGCAGTCTTTGATCTCTTCGTAGATGATACGCATAAAGCCAGCTGGCATGTCCTGCGTTTCGTCACAAAGGACGTAGTCGATCGGATGCTTTGCAAGGTGTGCCTTAAATTTCGCTCTAAACTCGGCAATCGCCTCGTCGGTTTCGTAAATTTGATACTTTTGGCTGATATTTGTATTTTCATCCATTCCAAGCTTCGTCTCATCAAATTCTATACGTTTTAGCAACGATATTATCGGATAGACGGCGATGTTTTTATTTATAAATTTATTACCAAAGCTTGATTTGATATTTTGTGCCAAATTTTTATTAAAGCAAAGTACGAGAAATTTCTCATTTTCGTCACGCTCAAGCCTATTTGCGACAAAATTTGCAAGTATCATCGTCTTACCGGTGCCTGCAACGCCCCTGATCACGCGGAAACCACCAGTGTAGCCATTCATAATGCTAAGCTGCTTGTGGTCAAAAAAACATCACTTCATCTTTCGTGATTATCGGGATTATCTTTTGTTTTAGCCTGCTTTGATTGACAAGCATTTCTGAAATTTTAAGAAACTCTTTTTTGTTTGGCAGCGTGCTTATGGATGAGTTGAAAAATTTAGCAAAGATGTCCTCGTCTGTTAGATCATCCTTGAAAAAGGTATGATTTTTAAAATTTAGATAGCTTGGATTTGTCGCGTAAAATTTACTAGCCTCGGCCTTACTGATAGCTGGAAAAATGACCCTGTACTCGACATTTATAGGTACTTTTTTAAGGACGGACTCTATCTTTGCAAGAAGCATTCTTTGATAGATTTTTACCTGATCATATGGGTTGTTTTCGTCCATTTGCTCAAGGTCGCTCCAGTTTTTCACCTCGATGACGTAAATTCCAAGCGCTGGGTGAAGCAAAAGCAGATCTATCTCTCTAGATGAGCCAGCAGGATCGTCGATGCTTGCCTTTGGAATGAGATAGTAGTTTTCATCGCCCTTTTGGTTTAAAATTTTACCGATAGCCTCGAGCACATCGGCCTCACCCTGCTCGCCTTTAAATATCTTACTAAAAATGCTTTTTATGTTCATAAACCACTCCTTTAGATTTTTAATAACTTTGGTATTTTATAAATTTTAATCTTAGAGTTTGAAGCCGTACATTGTTAGAATTTAGCTTGAGGCCAAATTTCAGCCTTGCTAGAGAATTTAAAATAAATTTTTATGATAAAAATACAAATTTAAAAGAAAACAACATTTAAGAAAATAAAAAATTGAAAAATTAAAAAGTGATTCAAAATTTGAAGTGGCCGGGAGATAGGGATTCGAACCCCAGGAGGCTTTCACACCTCAACGGTTTTCAAGACCGCCGCTTTCGACCGCTCAGCCATCTCCCGAATTAAAGATTTGTGATTATAACCAACTTTACTTAAAATTTGCTATAACCACTAAAAAATTATTCTGTTTTTTCCTTGACATAGGTAGCTCCGTCGTTGATTTTTTCTTTAGTCCATTCTTTAGCGTTGTGCGTGTCTTCTTTTACGCCGTGCCAAGTATTTGAACAACCTACCGCAAAAAATGCCACACATACTATTAAAAGTAACTTTTTCATTGTTAACCCTTTAATTTGGTTTTTTTAAAGTCTGGAGGCGACACCCGGATTCGAACCGGGGATCAAAGCTTTGCAGGCTCATGCCTTACCACTTGGCCATGTCGCCATTTTTTGGTGGTGCCCGAGACCGGACTTGAACCGGTACGGTAAAAACTACCGAGGGATTTTAAGTCCCTTGCGTCTACCATTCCGCCAC
>NZ_JBQNCH010000010.1:0-74467 GCF_052169515.1 Campylobacter sp. | reverse complement strand
ACCGACCTCATCTACGAGATGGAGAAGCACGACGACGTATTGCGCGAGAAAAATGACTACATCTCAAGCGTATACGAGGAGCTTGCAGGCGAAGTGACTGATGAGAAGCTACTTCTTGCGATGGTTGCCAACCAAATTTTAGAGGGCATCTACTTTTACAGCGGCTTTACAGCGATCTACGCTCTAGCTCGCGCTGGCAAGATGCTAGGCTCAGCGCAGATGATACGCTTCATTCAACGCGACGAGATCACGCACCTGCTTTTGTTTCAAAACATGATAAATTCAGTCCGCAAAGAGAGGCCTGACCTCTTCACACCTGAGACTGAGGCGAAAATTTATGATATGTTTGAAAAAGCTGGAAATTTAGAGATCAAATGGGGCAAATACATCACTCAAAATCAGATAATGGGCTTTACTGATGATATCATCGAGCAGTATATCCACTATCTCATCGACCAACGTCTAGTTGCGATCGGTCTAAAACGCAAATATAACGTTGCTCACCCGATCAAATGGGTCGATGACTTTGCGAAATTTAACGACCAAAAGTCAAATTTCTTTGAAGCAAAGGTGACAAACTACAGCAAGGGAAGCATCAGCTTTGATGACTTTTAAAAATGGCATCTTAGCCCTTACCTGCATGCTTTTTATAGGGTGTGCGAGCAGTAGCCAAAGAATAATTGATCAAGCAAATAAAAATAATCTCGAAAATTTCTACGCCTACAAGCTTGTCAAGATAAAAGAGACAAGCCAAGCGGAAGTCTATCAAGAGATGCCAAACGGCGAAATTGCACCAAGTTTCGCGCCACTAGGATCCGTGCTAGGAAATGACGTGATGCTTGGCATAAACAAGCAGTGTGGCTTTGAGCCAAAAGACCTAAAAGAGGTAAGAGTAGTTTCGCATGATGAGGCTAGAGGTTTTGGCTTTGAAGTCTGGGTTTTTAATGATCCTCTCTCAGAGAGATGATAAAATCACAGCTATAAGCGTTATTTTAAAAGCTACACCAAACATAGGTGGCACGGATATAAACTGCAAAATTCCAAAAGACTGCCATGATGAAAAACCCATAACATTTGTATTTGGAAAATAAATGAGCGAAATTTTAAAGCTAATAAGCCTAACTTTAAAGGCAAAAAGTGCTACCCAGCGGCTAGAAGAGCTTGCAAATTTAGTTGAAACGGCGCCTGAAAACTCGCTCCTGCTTGCAAGTGAGCTTTGCATCAGCGGATATGACTTTGACGGCTTTTTTGCTGGCTCAAACAAAGCGATGCTTGGTGGCATGATAGGTAGCTTTGATGCGATGCTGCTTGAGCGCTTACAGGAGGTACTTAGCCCAGATAAATTTCTTGGTTTTACGCACCTTACCAGCCTAAATAAAAGCGCAGGGCTCGCTCAAATTTCAAATATAAATCCGCATCAACCAAAAATTTATAACGAATTTTTGCTTCTTAACTCAAACAACGTCTTTCATTCGCAGTTTAAGGCTGAGCTCTTTAGGCCAAATTTAGAGCATGAAATTTTTGCTGCTGGAGAGGTGAGCGAGATAAATGCTTTTGATTTTAAAGGGCTAAAACTTGGCGTGCTGATATGCTTTGAGCTACGTGATAGCAGGCTTTGGGCAAAGCTAAGAGGCTGCGACATCATCATGGTGCCAGCCATGTGGGGAAAGGCTAGAGAAGAAGCCTACCTTAGTCTTTGCAAGGCGCTTGCCATCGCAAACAACTGCTACGTCATGATCTCAAGTTCGCTTGATCTAGAACGCGCTGGGGTCTTTTTGCCAGATGGCACACTGGTACAAAATGCAATTTTTGACGCAAATTTGATCACACAGGTAAAGAAAAATTTAGGGCTTTTATAAATTTTAAGATAAGCTTTAAATCGTATAATAACGATTTAAAATTTGTTTAGGATAGAAATTTTGACCCAATTAGAAGCGATAAAATGCCAAAATTTAGCTAGCGACATAGCCGACGAGATCACACTAAGCCCACTTTTATTTGACGCTATATCAAAAACCGAGCGCGAAATTTTCGTACCTATCCCTGCACATGCTTACAAGCTTGACGCACAACCAATCCTTGGCAACCAGTGGATCAGCTCGCCGCTAACCGTGGCAAAAATGACTATGGCGCTAGAGTGTGAAAATATGGACAACATCCTAGAAATAGGCTGCGGCAGTGGCTATCAAGCAGCGATATTAAGCAAGCTTGCGCATAGAATTTTTAGCGTGGAGCGTATAGAAAAGCTAGCCATGGAGGCGAAAAAACGCTTTGAAACACTAAAAATCAGAAACGTGCACGTAAGATATGATGATGGCAACAACGGCTGGCGAAGCTACGCACCGTTTGACCGTATCTTGCTCTCGGCTGCTGCTGACGAGATCTCACCAAATTTATTTGCTCAACTAAAAAATGGCGGTATCTTGGTCGCTCCAATGAAAAAATATGGCAAGCAGTTTATCGCTAAATTTGAAAAAGACGAAAACGGAAATTTAAAAAAGGAATACTTGGACGAGTGCCTTTTTGTACCACTTCTTGAAGGTAGGGCGTAAGCTAAGAAGAGGCAAAGCCTTAAGCTTTGCCAAAAAATTAGAATTTATAAGTATAGCCCGTATAAAGTCCTACACTTGTATCTCTTAGTTGAGCGCCGCTATTTTTCTTATAAAAAGTTTTATCGGCTTTTAAACCAAATTCAATCGCATTGTGTGCATCAAATGAGTAAGCACCACCCGCTTTTGCACCAACTAGCAAACCTTTGAAATTTTTCTTGCTCGTTTCATTTTCAAATCTCTCTCTAACACTTAAATAACCAAGACCAGCGTATCCACCAAGCACGGCTTTAAAATTTTCAGTGATGTTTGGTGTATAGTCGGCACCGGCTAAAAGCTTGTGTTTGCTCCATTTTGCGTCTGATTCGCCAGCATTTTTTCTAGCTTTAAAGTCGTAGTAATAGCCGCCATACGCTCTATAGCTATCAAAGTCATAACCACCATAAAAGCCAAGGCCGTAGTGGCCTTTTTTAAAGTTATTTCTCTCACTGTTTGCTATGTTTTTTGTTTTTATTTTTGAATTAAACGAATAATCACCTTCGCCGCCAACAAATGCACCTTGAGCTAGTGCCGCTGAACTTACTAAAGCTAGAACCAAGCTCGATTTTACAAGTAAATTTTTCATACTTCTCCTTTCGAAATTTTTATGATTTTACAGTCAAGCTTTTAATCTATATGAAATTTAAATTTAACAAAAATCTTGTTTTTCGTTTATATATAAGTTTTTGTGCCGGCTAGAGGGTAAATTTTATAAAAGTACTAGTTACTAGAGAGCAACTATTGTCCATTAAACTTATAAGCAATTAGACCCAATGCTATAAAATTTCCCTTATCAACAACTGCGGTGTAACAAGTCCGCGGAATGAATTTTTAGATACACAAAAGATGATATCTATCATATCACCAACACGAACGTGTTTAGTGAAGTTGAAAAATAGTGCCTCAAGCGTTTTGTTGTCCTTTTGCAAGATAAGTTTTAGATGATTTTGATCCCTTCCTATAAGCCTCTCGTTTTTAACGATGGCATTTTCTATCTTGAAAACTGGACGTGGATTTTTCTGTCCATACGGCTCGTAAAATTCTAAAATTTCAAGCAATTCAAAGTCAATCTCACTTGGCAATATATCGCCAAGCAACTCATCTGAACTTTTACTCTCTTGTATATTTAGGCATGAACAACTTTTATTTATCTCTTCTTTAAATTTTTGCAAATTACCAGGCTCTAGTGTTAGACCAGCTGCTCCCTTATGGCCACCGTAACTTGTCAGTAGCTCTTCTTGGCTCGCGATAAGCGATAAGATGTCTAGCTTACCAACACTTCTAGCACTTCCTTTTGCACGGCCTTTATCTATACTAAAAACGATAGCTGGCTTTGAAAAATGTTTTGCTAGACGACTTGCCACTATACCTATCACGCCCTCGTGCCACTGCTCACCCCATGTGATAATAACTTCATCATCTTCTGTTATATCTTTTAGTGAGCATTCAAAGAGTTGACGCTCCTCTTCTTTTCTGGAGTTATTAAATTCAATAATCATATCAAGGTAGTCATATGCTTCTTCGATACTTTTTGCACGTAAAAAGTTAAATGAATTCATCGCATCATCCATGCGGCCAGCGGAATTTATAAGTGGAGCTATAAGAAAACTAATGTCATCACACTCGAATTTCTCTTTGCCGTAAAACTCCTTTATGGCACAAAATGCTGAACGCTGTGATGCATTTAATTTGCAAATACCAAGGCGAACAAGCATTCTATTCATATCCCTTAGCTCCATCATGTCGGCTATTATTGCAATAGCTAGGAGCTCTAAGAATTTGCTCATATCGTAATTTAGTCCAAAAACATCTTTAAGAGCTCCAACCAAATACCAAGCCACCTCGGCTCCACAAATTTCTATATTTGGAAAATTGCAGTCTTCTTGTTTTGGATTGATAATCGCATAAGCCTCTGGAAGAATGGCTGGTGGCATGTGGTGATCTGTAATGATAAGATCAATGCCCTTTTCTTTACAAATAATAGCTGCATCATTTGCTGAGATGCCATTATCAACAGTTATGATCAGGCTTATATCGTTTGCGAGTTCATCGATGATCTCTGGGTTTAAGCCGTATCCGTCCTTAAATCGATTTGGGATCTTTACTAGATAGTCCTTCACTCCAAGATCATCAAAAAACTCAGCTAAAATAACACTTGAAACAACACCATCAACATCATAATCGCCAACAATGGCTATGCGCTCATTTTTCTCGATCGCTTCTTTTATGCGATTAGCACCCTTGTAGATATCTTTTAAGGCACTTGGTGTTGGAATTTCACTAAGTTTTTTGTGAACGTCGTTACAAAATCTATGTGCTAGTAAATTCCTTATATCCTCTTTATTTAACATAACTTTGGCAAGAATTTATATAAGCCTTGCCAACTTTTTTTGATACTATTTGCCCTCTTAAATCAACGCCGTTATTGCCAAAAAAATGGCTATAAAAGTACTTCTTTTTCATCGCAATCTTTCGTCTTTATTTTGAATGCCTTGATTATATCTTTTTGAAATTTAATTTCTTATAATTTTAAGTAAAAGTAGGATTTATAGGGCTAAGGATATGTTTGAAGGCTATATTAAATTGATAGTCTTTACAAATTTATCATTTTAAAAAACGGCGAGATTTAGTAAAATTTACACTATTTGCATTCTAAATTTATCGCCGCTTTCGTCCTGTTTTACTCCAAATTTTGCAAAAACTCCGCGTATTCTCTGGCTCCGCGCTCTAAATCGTCCTGGCTTGATACGTAGTCCACGCCCGGAGTCTCCTCGGCGCCGTAAAATGCGAAAAAGTCGCGGTAGTCGGCGCGAAAATAGTATTTAAACGCAAGCTCAAACGGCGTAAGAACCTCGCGCAAGCTAAAATGATAGCGTCCTTGCGGGCAGTAGTCGCTCTTTTTGATGCCTGCGGTCACGGCTAGCGCGACCTTGCGGCCCGCTATGCCGTCCGAGTTGCGTCCGTAGGCAAAACCGTGCGTCATCACCGCGTCGATCCATGATTTTAAAATTGGAGGGCAGGAGAAGTTGTGAAGCGGAAACTGCAAAACGAGGGCGTCGTGGGCTCTGATGAGCTCTTGCTCGCGCACGGCGTCGATATTGCTGCCTCCGTAAACCTGCGTCAAATTATGAACGCTAAAGTGCTGCGGCTCTTTGAGAGCCTCTTGTAGCAGGCGTTTGTTTATGACCGAGTTTTGGATGTCTGGGTGGGCTAAGATGATTAGAGTTTTTATTTTTCTCCTTAAAAATTTATAGCAAAAAAGTGGATTTATTTGGTAGATAATTTAGATAAAGACAGCAAAATTTAAAAGAATTTTTAGAGCCGATTGGCTCTAAATTTAAGATTTGCTGTTTCCTAGGCTTGCCTTGATAAAGCCTAATATCACAGGATTTGGTCTAGTTAGGCGACTGGTAAATTCAGGGTGACACTGCACGCCGATAAACCATGGATGATCTTTGAGCTCAATAGCCTCTATCAGCCCGTCACTCTCGCCACTTACCACAAGTCCAGCTTTTTCGAAAGTCTCTTTGTATTTTGGATTTGCCTCATAGCGGTGGCGGTGACGCTCTTTTACACTCTTTGCATTGCCATAAATTTCAGATAAAAGCGTCTTTGGTTTGATATCACAATCATAAGCACCAAGTCTCATTGTGCCGCCAAGTGGGCTTGTGTGAGTCCTGATTTGCTTTTTGCCATGAGCGTCAATGAAGCTATCTATTAGATAGATGATAGGGTTTTTGCACTCTTTGTCAAACTCCATAGAATTTGCATCTTCTAGACCAAAAACATCTCTTGCAAATTCAATCATCGCAAGCTGCATACCAAGACAAATTCCAAGATAAGGAATCTTGTTTTCACGAGCAAATTTTATAGCCTGCATCTTGCCTAAAACGCCTCTTTCGCCAAAGCCTCCAGCCACCAAGACACCATCAACGTCTTTTAAAAGATCATTTACATTCTCTTCTTCTATCTTTTCGCTATCTATCCAACGCAAATTTACTCTAGTATCGAGATTTGCTCCTGCGTGGATGATGCTTTCTGTTAGACTCTTATAGCTCTCTTTTAGATCGATGTATTTACCCACAAATGCTATTGTGGTTTCATTTGTCGGAGCGATTATTCTTTTTACAAGGCTATCCCAATTTGACATATCTGGCCTTAACTCATTAAAGCCTAAATTTTCAGCGATCGGCACTAGGATGTCTTGTTTTAAAAATGATAGTGGAATTTGATAGATGCTTGCACTATCAAGGCTTTCTATGACGCAGTTTTTCTCTACACCACAGCTTGCTGCGATCTTATCTTTTAGCTCGCGATTTAACGGCATTTCAGACCTACAGATGATGATATCTGGGCTTATACCAATGCGTCTTAGCTCGCCAACACTATGCTGGGTTGGCTTTGTCTTTAGTTCGCCAGCAACCTTGATAAATGGCACAAGCGTTAGGTGGATATTTAGCGCTCTTTTTTTGCCAACCTCTACTCTTAAAGCTCTAATGGCTTCTAAAAATGGCAACCCCTCGATGTCACCAACAGTTCCACCGATCTCAACTATGAGCACATCTTTGCCCTCGCCTGCTTTTTTTATGCGGTCAACTATCTCGCCAACGATATGCGGGATAACCTGTATAGTTTTTCCAAGGTAGTCACCACGTCGCTCTTTTTCGATGACTGAGCTATAAACTCTACCGGTTGTGAAGTTATTATCTTGACTTAGGCTCTCATCTAAAAATCTCTCATAGTGGCCAAGATCCAGATCTGTCTCCGCGCCATCATCTGTAACAAAAACCTCTCCATGCTCCAATGGACTCATCGTGCCTGGATCTACGTTTATATATGGGTCAGCCTTTAAAACACTCACCTTTAGACCAGAATTTTTTAGTAATGTCGCGATAGACGCAGCTGCGATGCCTTTTCCAAGTGAGCTTAAAACGCCACCTGTAATAAAAATATACTTCGTCTCTTTTGCCATCAAAATTTCCTTAACTTTAGTTATTTTTTTATCTGCCGATTATACCCCTTAAATATTTAGTAAGGCATTAATCGTGCAAATTTTAAAAATTATTCTTTAAGTCTTTTTGTTATAGACTTCAAAAATCATGATAAAAAACTGCTTAAAAAACATCGCCTCTTTATATATAGACGGCTTTAAAAACATGAAAATAGGCAAGAAATTATGGCTTCTCATAATAATAAAGCTTATCATTATGTTTGGAATTTTAAAGGTCTTCATCTTTGACGAGACTCTTAATACCAAATTTCAAACCGACGAAGAAAAAAGCGAATTTGTAATTCGAAATTTAATAAAGGAATAAAATGTCTGAGATGGATTTTGTCGACTGGTCTAGGGCACAGTTTGCGCTAACCGCCATTTACCATTTTTTGTTTGTCCCACTTACTCTGGGGCTAAGTTTTATCATCGCTATCATGGAGACGATATATGTCAAAACTGGCGATAAAGCATGGCTTGAGATAACGAAATTTTGGCTAAAGCTCTTTGGTATAAATTTCGCTATCGGTGTGGCTACTGGTATCATCATGGAGTTTGAGTTTGGTACAAACTGGGCGAATTATAGCTGGTTTGTTGGCGATATCTTCGGCGCTCCGCTTGCAATAGAAGGCATACTTGCATTTTTTATGGAGAGTACATTTTTTGCCATTATGTTTTTTGGTTGGGATAAGGTTAGCAAGAAATTTCACCTACTTTCAACATGGCTCGTTGCGATCGGTTCAAATTTAAGTGCACTTTGGATCTTAATCGCAAATGGATGGATGCAGTATCCAATCGGCATGAAATTTAACCCAGATACCGCTAGAATGGAAATGGAAAATTTCTTCGAAGTCGCACTAAATCCTCTTGGCATTAGCAAATTTTTACACACAGTAACTAGCGGTTATACCATCTCAGCTATTTTTGTGATAGGAATTTCTGCTTGGTTTTTAATTAAAAAACGCCACATATTACTAGCTAAAAAAAGTATTGTGGTTGCTAGCGCATTTGGTCTTATCACATCAGCATTTTTACTACTTAGCGGCGATGAAAGCGCATATTTTGTAGCTCAAAAGCAGCCTATGAAGCTTGCTGCGATGGAGGGACTTTATAAAGGCGAGAAAAACGCTGGTCTAGTTGCTGCTGGTATTTTAAACCCAGCTAAAAAGCTTGGCGATGACACTGAGCCATTTTTACTTGAGATAAAAGTACCTTATGCGCTTGGTATCATGGCAAACAGAGAGCTTGACTCATTTACACCGGGCATCAACGACCTGCTTTATGGCAACAGCGAACATAATCTCATGAGTGTTGAAGAGAAGATGGTAAAGGGCAAAGTAGCTATCGAAGCTCTTAAAAACTACAAAGAAGCCAAAAAAGCAAATGACGAGAGCCTAATGAAAACTTCGCTTTCAAATTTAGAAAGCAACCTAAATTTCTTAGGATATGGCTATCTTAAAGACGCAAAAGAGGCTGTACCGCCAGTTGCGCTTACATTTTATAGCTTCCACATCATGGTAGCACTTGGTACATATTTTATAGCTCTTTTTGCTATTACGCTCTATCTAAATCTTTCAAAAAAATATAAATTTGAAAACATAAGAGCATTTTTGTGGGTTTGTGTATTTACCATACCGCTTGGCTACATCGCAGCTGAAGCTGGCTGGATAGTAGCAGAGGTTGGTCGTCAGCCTTGGGCGATACAAGATCTCATGACCGTTGGCGTTGGAGCTACAAATTTAGCAGACTCTAACGTGAAAATTTCATTTACATTATTTGCTGTTTTATTCACGATTTTACTAATCGCAGAGATCAAAATCATGATTAAACAAATAAAGATAGGATTTAATGACCATGCATAGTTTAGGTTTAGAAAATTTACAAATTTATTGGTGGTTTATAGTTAGCCTTCTTGGCGGACTTTTGGTCTTTATGATGTTTGTTCAAGGCGGCCAGTCGCTAATCTTTAGCCTTGGCAAAGACGAGCTTAAAAAAGATATGCTCATAAATTCTATCGGTAGAAAATGGGAGCTTACATTTACGACGCTTGTTATGTTTGGTGGCGCGTGCTTTGCGGCATTCCCGCTATTTTACGCTACTAGCTTTGGTGGTGCTTACTGGGTTTGGTTGGCTATTTTATTTTGCTTTATAGTCCAAGCTGTAAGCTACGAGTACCGTAAAAAGCCTGATAACTTCTTAGGAGCTAGAACTTATGAAATTTTCCTTTTCATAAATGGCTCACTTGGCGTTATCCTTATCGGTATGGCTGTTAGTACATTTTTTAGTGGCAGTGCGTTTGTACTAAATGAACACAACTTTGTCGAGTGGAAGACTCCATTTCGCGGCCTTGAAGCTTTGGCAAATCCTTATTTGTACTTGCTTGGCATAGCGATGTTTTTCCTATCTCGCGTAGGTGGCTGCTTATATCTTATGAACAACATCGCTGATGGCGAATTTATACAAAACGCTAGAAAGCAACTGCTTGTCAATACCGTACTATTCTTGCCATTTTTCCTAGGCTTTCTTGCTTGGATACTTACAAAAGACGGCTTTGCATACGACGCAAATGGCGTAGTTAGCCTAGTGCCTTACAAATACGCTATAAATTTGATCGAGATGCCTATCGTTGGCGCACTGCTACTTGTTGGCGTTCTTTTGGTACTTGTTGGAATTTTCCAAGGAGTATTTACAAAAAGCATTCGTGGAATTTTTGCTTACGGCCTTGGCGTTACGCTAGCCGTGACTGCACTATTTTTAATAACTGGCCTAAATGGCACGGCATTTTATCCGTCATTTAGCGACCTTGCTAGCTCGCTAACTATCAAAAATGCAAGCTCTAGCCACTACACACTTGGCGTTATGGCTTATGTTAGTTTACTAGTGCCTTTCGTGCTTGCCTACATTGTCATAGTTTGGAGAGCGATAGACAGCAAGAAGATCACGCAAGACGAGATCAAAAATGATCATCACGCATACTAAGGATTATAGATGTTAGAAGCAGGAATTTTTTTGATACTTTGGCCAGTGACATTGTTTGCTAGCTACAAATTTGTACTATTTGCTTTAAAGAAATTTGAAGCAAATAACTAAAATTTAGGGGCTTTTGCTCCTAAATTTATTAAATCATTCTATTAAACATATCTACTAAATTTTAGTCATACTTTAAGATTTAATCCCTTTTTTATTTACTGATATTAAAATTTAATTTGAGCATATCTTTGAGCAAGCCTTAGTTTTTTATTATTTTATAAAAATAAAATATTATAAATTTCTACAAAAGGAGCGAAAATGAGCAAGAATTTCTTAGGTTCTGTTGCCCTTGCGGCTGTTTTGGTTGGTGGTCTTAGTGTAGGCATCACGCCACTGAAGGCTGGAGTCCTAGCTCATCACGTAAAGGTTCAAGGCGAACTTGGATCAGTCTTTATAAACCCTTACGACGTATCTCCGCTAACTGCGATCATCGATAGAGCCGGCAAAGACATCAAAGATATCCACGTCAAGGTAAAAGGCAAGCCAGATGGTGGTATCGACATTGACTACAAGGTCTCAGAGCATGCCCTGCTCACACATGACGGCGTGCCTGTTTGGGGACTTTATCCTGACTATCTAAACGAGGTCGTCGTTAGCTACACATTTAACGGAGCTAAAAAGGTAGAGACATATAAAATTTATGCCCAGCCTATCGTCACATATAGCCGTGATTATAGGTTCTCACACATGCAAAAAACTCGCGTCAAAAAGGTCGATCCTGCGTTTAAAAATAGGCTCTATCTCATAAACAACACGATTACGAGCGTCTACAAACCGCTTGATTGGAAAAATGGCGGAGCTGCTAGCTGGAACGACTTTACCGAAAACT
The DNA here is from genome assembly GCF_052169515.1 of Campylobacter sp. Lineage (GTDB taxonomy): Bacteria > Campylobacterota > Campylobacteria > Campylobacterales > Campylobacteraceae > Campylobacter_A. The sequence continues at coordinate 63,030 of NZ_JBQNCH010000010.1, read as the reverse complement.
ACATCGTAGATACCAAAGGCGAGGTCAGATGGTACCTTGACTATCAGAAATTTTACGACCGAAGCGAGCGCAGAGTGATGGACGGAGGCATGATGATGGGCTTTCATCAGCTCAAAAACGGCGATATCAGCTTTGGTATGGCACAAAGGTATCTTAGATATGACCTCATGGGTAGAGAAATTTACAACCGCCCACTTCCAAGAGGTTATATCGATCTAAGCCACGAAGTTATGCCACTAAAAGATGACCATTCACTTCTTAGAGTTGGCAAATACAACTACCACCACAAAGATGGCAGAATTTCTCACACCATAAGAGATCACATCATCGAGGTAGATGGCACCGGCAAAGTGGTCGAAGAGTGGGATCTAAATGAAATTTTTGGCAACAACGTCTACCGCAGCAACCTCATAAAAGCGCTTGATACTAGAGCTGTTTGCCTAAATATCGACATGGACGCAAAAGAGATCAAGATAAGCGATGATCTACCATTTGGCGATATCACATCTACTGGCACTGGCAGAAACTGGGCTCACGTAAACTCTATCGCATACGACGAGAGCGACGATAGTATCATTCTCTCACTTCGCCACCAAGGTATCGTCAAAATTGGCCGCGACAAAAAAGTAAAATGGATACTAGCAAGTCCAGAGGGCTGGAGTGAAGAGTTTAAAGCTAAAGTGCTAACTCCAGTAGATAGCAAAGGCAATAAGATAAAATGCGAAAACTCAAAATGCGAAGGCGAATTTGACTGGTCATGGACTCAGCACACTGCATGGCTAACACCAAGATATGACAACAAAGGCAGCATAAAACACCTAAGCGTCTTTGACAATGGCGACGGAAGAGGTATGGAGCAGCCAGCGTTTAAAGAGGATAAATACTCACGTGCAGTTGAGTACAAGATAGATGAGAAAAAGGGTACAGTCGAGCAGACTTGGCAGTTTGGTAAGGAGCGTGGCTTTGACTTTTACAGTGCAGTCACCAGCAACGTCGAATGGCAAAAAGATAAAAATACCTACTTTATCTCAAGCTCAAACGTAAATTTGCTTAAGCCAGATAAGACTATCAAAATGGTCTTAGTAGAGATCGATCCAAAGACAAACGAGGTCAAATTTGAGATGGATGTAGACTCTGCATCAAGAGATGATGTTGCTTATAGGGCGATGGTTATTGATCCTGAAGTGTTTAATTATTAGGAAGTATTTGGTGCGAGACCCTCTCGCACCCATTATGAGTTGTTATTTTGAAATTTATAGATTGCTTCTTTGACGCTAGTTAGATTATAGTTTATCGCTCGCTCTAACTCAGGCAAACTAAGATTTTCATTTGCATCAAATGCCGTTGTTATCTCATTTAGCTCTTTTGTCTCATCACTTATAAGTATTGTACTTTTAAAATCAGCATCATCTATCTGGCCAAATTTTAAAAAGATCGACTTAAGCTTATCTCTTAGAACTTCTTTATTTAGTTTTTTATTTTCTAAAGCTTTCTTTGTTCCACCATTTTTATTACAGGTTCTAAATATCGAATCTATTATTTCGTTGACTTCATCAAGTAAAATTTCTATTTTTTCATTTTTCATACAAAAACTCTCTTAATTATAAAATAAATTAAAAATTCAACAAAACCAATTTCTTCTTTATGCAAGAAGAAAATATTAAATTTGTTTTTGTCTCATGATTTTCATAAAAATTACCATTAGTGTTTAAATCTATTGAGAATGTTTTGGTTTGTATTGGTATTAATTTTACACTTCCTTGTTTCATTGGAATTTTCCATCCTTGTTAAAAAATTTTATCGCATTGTATAAATTTTTATAAACTTTGTAAATTGTACCTGAGTACAATAAAGCCCTATAAGTAAATATTTATAACACATTGGTGATAATTTTACATTATTAATTTATATGCCATTTTGATTAAAACCAAGCCTATTTCATTATTATTTTACTCACCTTTTTAGGATTTTTGAAAAATTAAAAGTGTTATTTGCATAATAAAATTTATTAAAAAAATATCAATTCTCAACAAATATTAAATTTTATATAGCTCTACTTTTATCCGCGCGCATTTAAAATGAGAGTATTTTACATTTAGAATGAGAGTGGGATAAGGATAAAATTTGGTTCACTATCATTTTAAATGTAAAAAATATATTTTTAAATAGCTTTTTACAACCTTTTAAAACATATTAAATAACTAAAATTTTAACCCTCAAACTCTATATCTATTTCATACCCACTCGTGCTAAGCTTATGGCTTACTTCTTTTATGCTAAACTCATTTGCTTCTAGCCCAGGAACTCCACCAAATTTAATCTTGCCGCCTGCTATGATATTTTTCCCTTCGCAGCTACATCTGCCATTTATTCCGCCGCGTTGTAGCTCATTAAGTTTAGCTTCTGCCTGTTTAAAGGCCTCGTTATCACTCTTTGGCTGAGCTATTTGCATTTTATATACCTGATCTGCACTTCCCACCTTAATACTTTTTACTTTACCAGCTTCAATATCTTGCCACTCTACTATTACGGCCGTATAAGAGTTTCTATTAGCTTCAGTAATCTCTAGCGAATAAAGATCAGTTAAATTAAGTGCAAAAGTAGGTAGGCTTTCATTTTTTGGAGTATTGCTCGTTTGCGTTTCATCTCCTTTGGCGTCTTTGGAGGCTATGATGATAGTAGCGTTTTTTACGGCCATGATAAAACCGTAATCAAAGCATAATCCGTATAAGAAATCTAGATCTCCTACATTGTTTTGTAAGACGGAGGCGATGTTTTGATCTTGCCCGGACGTTTTTACGGCAAGCTTGTTTTCGGCAGCTATTTTCTTTGCTATTTCAAATACGGTGGTCTTCTCCCAGCTTCTACGCTTTTTGATCTTTTGAGGGCTTGCGAAGTTTACGGCAGTGGCTCTTACTTCGGTGGTTTGGTTTTTATAATCCCTGCTAGCCGTTTGCACGCTAAACGAGCCGCAAAGATAAAGATCGTCCCCGTATCCTAGCCAAAGTTTAAGACCATCTCCGAATATGGGCTTGGCGTATATACCGCTAACGTTAAAGCTTATCTCGTCGCTTTTGCTGCCTTCCTTGTCGTCAAAATTTAGACTGATGAGATTTGCTTTGATGATCTCCGTAATATCTTTACCGTTTGCTTCGAGCTTAAAATTAGGGTGTTTTACCATAATTTGGCCTGTTCTTTGGTTTTTTCTTTAATTTCGGGCAAAAATACCTTATCGCCCGCTTTAAGCGTAGCGGCTAGTTTTGGGTTTAGGGCTAACACCTGCTCGAAAAATCTTAAATGTCCATAATGAGCATAAACGATAGTATCGAGCCTATCGTTATCCTTGGCTATGAAAATTTTAGTCATAATCTCTCCTAAGCTCCAAACTAAAACTCTGCGTAAAAAACGCTCCGTTTGGGGTAAATACGGCTTGTTTTTCGCTGATTTTAATAACCGCAAACCTGCCGAAATATTTGCCGTTTCCGTTGGTTAGCGCATAGCTTTGCCTACCGCGGGCTAGCTCGTAAAGCCTTTTTAACGCCGTTTGTTTATCGCCGTTATAGGGCATGGTCTGGCCCTCTATGTTCACGGTTTGGCTTCCTAAATTTGCCGCAAATAAAACGGGGTGATTTTGGATACGATCCTGCGAGCTTATGCCAAACTCGGTCTCTAAGGATATACCGCCTACTTGTTTCCAGTTAAATTTAAAGCCTCCCAGATTTAAGACCATATCTCTACCTTTGCTCTCTTATTTCGGTGTTGGCGCTGTTAAATTCATCTCTTTTAAGCGCCTCTTTGACGCTTCTTGTTATTTGAGCTTTAAAGCTTTCCAGATCGAATTTGCCGTTATTTGAATTAAGCAAAAAATCGCCGTTAAAGCTTATATTTATATTTGCCCCGCTTGCGGTAGCCGCTACTGCGGCAGCTTGCGGGGAGACGGGTTTAGACGCCGCGAATAAGGCCTCTTTGGCCTTTATCGGCGCGTTTTGAGGTTCTGCGTCGTTAAACCAAGAAAAAGGGTTATACCAGTTGCTCTCTTTGCCGTCTCCTATACCAAGAGCGTCTTTCGTCCAATCAGTAGCCGCCCCGAGCGCGTCGCCGATAGAGCTAACTGTATCTACGACCCACTGAAATTTTTCGGATACCCAGTCGAAAAAACTTCCGAACATAGATCTCCACCACCCTACTACCGAATCGAATATAGAGCTAAAGAAATTTGAAGTAGCCTCCCAATAGGGCTTTACGCTCTCCCAGATATTTCCAAAAAAGGCTTTTACTTTGTCCCAGTTTTCGATAATCCATGCCGCGCCCGCTCCGAGAGCTACCACCAGGGCTCCGATGCCCGTAGAGATGAGGGCTAGGCGCATTATTTTCATGCCGGCCGCGGCGGCTATAAAACCGGCGCGCAGAAAAGCTAACCCTCTACCTAGTATCAAAGAGGCGCCCGCGGCGATTTTCGTAGCTCCGCTCCAAGCCGCGGTTAGTATTAACGCCGATTTTAGCCTAGCGCCTACTAATAGCATACTTAACGCATGGGCTTTCGCTGCGAGCGTCGCGCCCGCTAAACTAAACGCGTGAGCGCTCCACCTAGCCGCCGCTACAAGATTTAAAGGATTTAAAAATTTAAGTATTTTAACGACGCCCAAAAAGCCGTCCGCAACGCTTAAAAGCGCGATTTTACCGATAAGTAAAAGCGGCTTAAACATCATAAAGCCCGCAACCGCGCTTACTATTACGGCGCTCGTCGTAGGAAACTTAGAGTTTAGCTCGCCAAGCGTACCGGCTATCCCGCCCAGCGCCGAAGCAAGGAGGTTCGCAAGCGGTAAAAACGTCTCTCCAAGATTTGAGCCTAAATTTCTCCACGCCTGCGTCAATCTTTCTATGCCTGATTTCGTAGTATCTAGCTTGGTTTGAAGCTCTTTTTGCATAGATCCTATCGCTTCGTTAGAGCGGGCTAATCTCATGTTTTCTTTAAGGGCGTCTATGTTGGTAACGAGCCCCGCGATTTCGTCGTTAAAATTTCCGCCCACTAGATCGTATAAAAGCCCTGCTTGCTTATCTTTATCGGCTTTTGAAATCGCTTCTAAAAACGTAGTTATCGCTCCCGCGGCGTCTTTAGTCAGAGCCGCTTTTAGATACCCGGCATCCATACCGATACTAGCTAACGCTTCTTGGAACGCTTTGCCTTTTTTATCCGCCATCGATAGGGTCGAATAAAGCGCGTTTAAGCTAGTGCCCACGACCGACGTAGCCTTACCCGTGCTTAGCATGGTAGAGCTAATCGCGGCGGCGTCGGTCGCGCTTAACCCGATTAGACTCGCATTTGCGGCCGTTAGCGACGTGGCTTCGAATATCTCGTCCGCGTTTGCGTTGGTTACTTTGTTATCGAGCAAATTTACTCGGTCGAAAAAGTCGTTTAATCGGTCTAAATTATCCATTTTAAAACCGACTTTCATATTATTGGCCGCATGGGACAGGGCGTCCGCGCTCATTTCAAACGCGACCGAGCCGGTAGCTAGCATCTTCGTATAGGCTACGAGTTCGTCCCCTTTTAAGTTGATTTTACCGCCGCCTACGGCTATTTGAGCGATATCGCCGAAGCTTTTTCCCAGCGAGGTGCTTAGTCCTCTCATGCTATTTTTTAACGTAGTTAAATTTTCGTCGGTGTCATCTACGTATTTTTTAACGTTCGCAAACGCCGCTTCGTCGTCGATGGCTAGCTTAATAGGCAAACCGATAGCCGCAGAGTTCGCGATAGCGCCTAGATTTGAAGTAAGTTCGCTAAAAAGCTCTTTTCTTGCCGATTTTATTTGCGCCGATAGGTTGGAAAGCTTAGCGCTATCTAGGCTCGTAACGGCGTTTTTGGCCTGCGAAATTTTACTTTTTAAACCGTCGAATCCCTTTTTTAACTCCGAAATTTGACTTAACCCTTTAACGGCTAGGCCTATACTAATACCGATTTGCGAGTTATCCATAATTTTCCTTTAATATGCTATAATCCGTGAAAAGGATTTAAAATGGCTTTTCTTGTTCCGATTTTTATATTTTTGTTTTTCTACGCCTCGCCGGTAGGGTTTTGGCAGACGTTAATCGCTTTGTTTTTCGGACTAGGTTTGTTAGGCGGCTTAATAGGCGGAGTTGGCGCTGTTTTAAACGCTCCTAGAATATTAAAAAAATCTAACTAACTCCGCTTTTAGCCTTTAAAATTCGCTCCGAGATTTTAACGAACTCGCTAAAATCTATTACGTCTAAATCTAAAATTTCGTTATAGCCGAACCCTAAAACGTAAGCTACCGACGCTACGGTCTCGTTATTTATACCGATTTTTCCGCCGGCTGCAAAAAATCCTTAATCACCTCCTCGATCGCTTTAAAATCGAGCATATCAAGACTTTCTACTTCGTCGCTTGACATATTAGCGCAGCTAACTACTAGCTTGATCGCTCTCTCGTCGTCGCTTTTTTCAAGCCCGGCTAGCTTCATAACTCTAACCGTAGGCGCGAAAATTTCTACTTCTTTGCCGTTAATAGGCAACTTAATCGTCGTTTTTCTCATGGTTTATCCTTTAATTTTTTATTATTCGCCCAAATTTGAGCGCACTTGCGCCAAATAATCGACCCCGCCTATCAGGCATATCATGTTTTCGACATCCAGTAGTGCTACTGGGACTTTGCCTATATTTATATCTAAAAAATGCACGGCTAGTTTAACCGTCACTTCCATCTCTTTACCGCTTTCAAAGCTACCCGGATCTATCTCTACTATATCTCCGGTAACCGCCATAGAAAATGGCTCGGGAGCGCCTTTACCTGCTTGGAATACGCTAGCTTTAAATAAAAAAGGAATTCTGTTATTCCAAGTATTTAGCCCGTATCCCAAATAGGTATTTTTATCGAGCACGCTTAGCTTAAATTCCATTTCCACCGGCTTTATCGTTCCGCTTGCGAAATTCCCGCCGAGCGCGCCTTTGGCTTCGATCGTCTCTTGTTCGATTTTCGGTATCGTAAGAGATTTGACGACGCCTAAATATCCTTGACCGTTTATGAATACGCTTGCTTCCTGGATGACCTGAGGAATTTGTCTTTTTACCATTTTTTACTCCTTATTTGTTTAGCTCGTTCATAAGCGTTTCGCCGTATTTATCTACGTAGATAAAATCAAGCGTTAGCTGTTTTACGATAGGGGTGTTTTGCATTCTGACATCTAGGTAAAATTTACCGTCCGTGATATTGGCTAGCGTATTTTTCTCGCTCCAAGACAGCTCGTACCCAAGCAATACCTTTGCTCCTACAAGTCCCCTAAGCAGCTCGCTAACGCTTCGTTTTGCGTGATAGAGTTGATCGGCTTTTTTGTCTATCGCAAATAGTACCCCTTTTTGGCAAGCCTGTGAAATGCGGTCAAACACTCTAACGCGCGCTAGATCTTTCCATATAGTATCTTGATCGCTAGTCTCTCCGCCCCACGCTCTAAAGCCGCTTTCTCTGATGACGGTCGAAATTTTAGCTGATCTAAGCTCATCAGCCGTGCAAGTTTCCCCAAGCTCAAAATCCACGTCTATTTGCGTACCAGAAACCCCTATCATAACTCTGTTTGAGTAGCTGTCGCTATATCCAAACTCGCTCATGCCGTCCGTATGAGCTATCATGCCGGCTATTCTCGCGCTTTGCCCCTCATAGGCATAAGCGTTCGTTTCATCATCCCAAACCTTGACATTTGGATAAGCGGCAACGAGCCTTCTAGTGCCAAAGTCTCCCATCTTTACTATCGCCGCGGCTGCGTCCTGGGCTTTTAGATCTACGATGCCAGTCGCTTTTAGCCTGGTTGCCACTTTTTCTATCTCGCCCTTTACGGCATCCTCGTGGCTAAATTCGGGGGCTATAATTAAATTAGGGTTATATCCGAAACGAGATTTTGCTTTGGTTAGCTCTGCTACGGCACTTTTGCACTCTGTGATCTCATCGTTTGTGTCCTCATCGTTATCTTTTGTAAATACACTTAAAATTATTTGAGTATTTACGGCCTGATCTTCAATGCCTTTTAAAGCCCTATAAATAGAGCCTTTTTTAAAAGCTTGGCTCGCATCCTTTTTAGCTTTGTATTTTGCTTCAAGGGCTTCAAGTGCCTTTGCTGTTGTCATATAAAAATGTAGACCATTTTCTAACACCTCTTCATACCCTGCTATACCAATAGGTGTAGTACTTTCTACTGCTATTGGTCTTGCTGCCTCAGCTGATACGGTTACGTTTACACCAAATTTTGCTGCCATTTTTATTCTCCTTTTTGATTTACTTTTTTTAATGGATTTATACACCACACCGTTTTTAGATGTTTCTTATCATCTCCTTGGGTGAACTCTTTAAAATTTAAGGCATTTGCTCCTGCTATATCCATAAGCTTCCATCCGACATAAATACGACAATAAAAGCCACTTAAAAAGCCTTTGTATCGGATCGTTTTGTAAAGTCCAAAACGTGAGCGTCCATCTTTTAAGATACAAGTTACTTTGCAAAAACCACTCTTTTTGCCACCATTACTGGTGATATTGGGATCACCTATGGTCTGTATGCTATATGGATTTACTTCATCTACTTTGACGCCTAAAATTTCACTTGAAAAATATCCTATCTTATTACGCAAGAGCCAAAGAAGTCTTGCTTTATATGTTCTATTGGTTGGTTCAGGATAGTGTTTCTCTCTCCAGCCGCTATCTCCATTTATAGCAGCACACTTACCATCGTAATAGTCGTTGGCATCCTCAAACCACCTAAATATCTTTGGCAAATGCTCGTCATCTTTTTTGCAAAATAGTAATGCGACTGGCACGACTACAAATGAGAGGATCTCAAGCATAAGCTCTACTAAAATGATCGCTATAAGACGCAATATCTCTTTACTCTTTAGCATCATTTTCCTTTTTTGACTTCTTGCTTGGCTTCTCATTCTCTTTTGTTTCGCTCTGTTTGTATTCTGGGCACTTAGGACACTCGCTCCAAGTGCAAGCGCCGTCTTTATCCAGCTTTGATGCGCAAATTTCGCACCTTTTTATTCTTACTCTCATTTATCATCCTTTTTATTTGGTCTTGTTCGGACTATGTCCGTAAATTCATCACCACTCAAATACCAAAACGGCTTTTTGCCATCTTCGTATTGCATTTTTGCAAAGTCGTCAGGATGTGTTGCCAAGTGACTAAACACTCGTAAAATATTTGTCATATTGCTATTGTCCCAGCCCTTGCACTTTCTAGCACGCAAAAAGATCATGATAGGGCAAAGTAAAATGCCCAAAACTAGCGATAAAATACAGATTAAGAAATAGCTCATTTTCTTAACTCCTCTCTTTGTGCTATTAGTTCTTTTAACTCCGCCCTTAGATTTTCAAGCACTGCCGTGTTGCCGATTATGAGGGCGTGACGGATATGGTTTTCACACTCGGTGATCTCGGCTTCAAGTTCTGCCAGCTGTTTAGCTTTTTCGTCTATAGTGCTACTTAAAATATCGTTTATCTCAGGTTCTAAAATGGCCTTAAGATTAAGTCTAGTAATGTCACTAGACGCATCAAAGTCATCATTAAAAGCAAATATCTCATTGTTATCATTTTTATAGTATTTCATTAGTTATCCTTATTTTAGTTCTAGCCATTGTGGACCCACAATGGCTGTTTTATAAAAATACCCTGCTGGGATTATTATTTCGCATTCCCCTGCTGTTGATGCTGCTGGATGAGATACCCAGTTAATACCATCCTGAGATGTTTGAATAGGAACTGTATTAACATAACAGCTTATTTGTATTGATCGACCACTCTCATTTTTATACACAAAGTTGTTTTGTCTATTAGGTTTTTCATTTATCCACCTTTGTCCTACACCAAGCTCTTTACTACTAGGATAAATATTTTCAAAATTAACCGCTGTAATATTATTTGCATTAATAGCTACAGAATAAGGTAAGTAAGTTTGTGGTGGCAACTTATTGCCTGATTTGTCGTACCATACTCCGTCAAGATAATATTCAGCAGTTGTTGATTTGTGATGAAACTCGGGTCTTATGCTCACTAATTCTAGTGAGTTGTCTTGTTTAACCTTTACAAAATATGTTCCACTAGGTTTTTGTTGTTTTGCTGGCACAAAAGCTCTCAACTTAGTAGCTGTGTTTAAATATCTGCCAGGAGCAGATGCTTTATCAGATATGTATGTTATTCCCTCTACATATAAATTTGTATTTTCACTTGATATACTCTCTGTAAATAATATTTGTAATTTATCATCTTCAAGTACTCTATTAAAAATACGAACCTGACTTAATACCCCTCGTTCTTCAGATGAGAAACTGTAAGCTATCCACGTATTATTATAACTAGGGGTTAAGTTTAATCCAGGACCGACTTGCACTTTACCTTGTCTTACACCATTAAGATAATATACTATGTGCTCTCCGTCATAAGATGCCGCTACGTGATACCACTCATCACTTGGTGCTTTTTCAGTTACTAATCTCCAACCGCCTTCATCATTTTTTATTTGATTGCCTTCTATTTTTACCCATTTATCACTTCTGTAAGTATTAAATGCTATTGCTTCATTTGCACCAGTAGCTCTAAAATACATTTGTCTTGTATAGTTTTGATTACCAGAGTTAAATAATAACAGCATTCTATTTGATGTACTATTACCCCTATCATTAGTCCAAAAGCTTATTGTCCATTTAGGTAAATTTAATGTTATACCAAGTGGTTTGTAATTGTTTTTACCAGATAGCGCTTTACCTCCAAATACACCACCGTCTACTGGTGTTAATTGTGCAGTACTATTATGCTTCCCTGCAAGATCTTTACCCCCTTCTATAAAGTTATATAAGGCTTCACCGCTACCATCCTTAAAAGGGTCTGGGTCTTTAGATATATCTTTAGCATTTTTTATTCCTATAAAATCAACATCAACCTTATTATAAGGCTCAAAAGACATAGTATTATTTGCTACTGCAGCTTCAGTTACAACTACATCGTTTCTAGTACCTTTAATCTCATTAGTGACTTTAAAGATACCTGCTTTGGCTTCGGTGGCGATGTCTTCCTTTGCTACAAATTTATCATCGCTCTCAGGTTTGGTGTATGCATCGATCTTGTCTTTTAACTTAAGAAACATCTTTTCGCACCATTTTCTAGTTGCTAGCACTATATTGTTATCAACCTTTAAAATGATGCTTTCGTTTGCGTTTGAAATTTGGAGCTTAAAATTTAGCGTTATATCTTTACTTGACCCCTCGTTTAAAAGAGGCTTGTAAGTATCTGCTAATCTTGCCACTGCGAAGAGTGAGCCATCATCACAGTATATGCCAGCCGTTTTTATGTAAAATCCGCCAACTTCAGGCGGTATGATGGCATCGACGTCGAGGATGTTATTATCGTTTTCGTCTATCGTTACGGCGTTTATTGCTCCTCTATACTTTTCATTTGGTATCGATGTAGTTTGTTCGCTTAGTTCTCCTTCGTAATCGCTTACTACAACTTCTTTTAATGCGATCTTTGATCCGTCGCTAGTGGTTTTTAAAAGTTTGTTTATGCCACTAGCTGTTAAAAGTGTGTATTGCTTCATTTATCCGTCCTTTATCTTGTTAAAACTCTTGTTGCATCGATTGGTATGCTTATGATCTCGTTTATCTGCGTAGTAGCTCCTACTTTAAAGCTTGCTCTTTGGCTTATATTTGAGACCACATAAGGATCTACGCTTATATTTTCACCGCTAAATGTGTAAGAGTAAGCTTTTAAATTTATGCTAGCAGTCGCTTTTATGCTAGCGCCGTCATATACGCTACGTACGTTTTTGTAGGTGTTTATGATCTCATCAGATCTCTTTAGCGTCTGTGGGCTTACTCCATTTTTGCTTGCATCAAGCTCTAGTTTGAAGTGATAAGGTAGTCCTGCATAATCAAACCACTCTTTAACCTTGGTATCTACATAAAGTGCGCTTAACGCCTTGTTTAGACTATAAAAAGTGCCTGAGTAGTAATGTATCTCAAAAGCGTTTTTTATGAGCTCTCTAGCTTCATTCTCGTTTAGTCCATCAATATCTACATCAAAGCTGGCTGCAAGTACTGGCAGTAAATTTTTTGGGCAAAAGCTTGCAAGAGTATTTATGACGCCAATGTCTAAATCCTCAAACCTTACGCCAAAAAGCTCATCAAATTTCTTATCAAATTTACTTTTGTGATTAGGCAGCAAGCTCATAACTCAGCCTTTTTGTAGCTTATCTCATAGCTTAAATTTACAAATTCTTTTACGCTTATCTTTTTATCATTAAGCGGTGCTTTAAGACTTACTCTATAAACGCCGTTTTGATGTAGATTTTTATAGATATAGCTTAAATTTAGATCCTCGCCAAGGCTAAGAGTAGTTGGCAGGGCTGATATAGCTTTAGCAATTTCGTCTTGAAAGAGCATATCTGTTAGCTCAAGGGTAGCTACTACCTTTATGTCTATTTTCGTGGCATTTAACACGCTTAGATTGTCGGTTAGTGGCCTGACCTTTTCGGCACTTAAAAAGCTCTCCACATCTTTGCGTGTCTCTTCGCTCATGTCGGTAGTTTTTAGATAAATTTGCACCACTCCAGCACCGCCATTTAGCACGCTGCACTCAATAACCTTTGCATTTGCGCTTAGTGTCTGATAAGTATAAGCTTTAGCACTGCCTGCAGTTGAGAAACGCTCTAGGCTTAAAACTGCACGCTCTCTTAGCCTATCATCGCTTTCACGCTCGGCTCCGCCTTCAAACTCACTTATCTGTTTTGCTTTTAATACGAAAGGAAGTGGTGTTTGGATATATTCGCACTTTGCTTTGCTAGTTTTTGTAAACTCATCTAAGATGATCACTCCAACAGCTTTTAGCTCATTTGCTCTTATTATAACTTCACTTTTTAAGCTAGCTATTTCACCATTTTCGCTGCGTAAAATTAGCCCTTTTGGCAAATATGTATCGCTGCTTCTTGGCATTGAAAGACTAAACTCACACTGCGCCGTTGGTCTCTCGCCTTTTAACCTCTCTATGCCATAAATCGCTACTATGTTATCAAGGTCATCTCCAGTAGAAAATGGCAGCAACATAGCCTTAACGCTATCATTTATCCTGGCTCGCAAGAGCAGTTCTCTATAAGCTAGCGTTTCAAGAAGTGCCGAATAATTGTCACTTTCAAGTAGTGAAATTTCATCATCAGCTAAATGCTCTTTAAAAATGTTTTTAACATTATTTAAAATTTCATCATATTTAAGCACTTCAATAACGTTTGGATATGGAAGTTGTTTTAAATTCATTTTTTACTCCTCACATGAGCATAGCCCATGTTCCGGCAGGAAGCTAAAGCTCCCTTGACCCACCTAAAGCCATGTTTGCTATTCGCAAACTGCAGTTTATAGATAAAACTCATATCCTTACCTCTATTTCATCACCGCTCACAAGCACTACTTTAAAGCTAAGCTTGTGATCTTTTAGACCCATAAGACGAACTTCATCGATCTTTACTCTCTTTTCCCATTTCTCAACCGCCTCTATCACAAAGCACGCCAGATCAGCACGAAATTCATCATCCACCTTGCGATCTATTAGCTCATAAATTCTGCTGCCATACTCAGGCAGCATCACCCTTGAGCCAAGTGGAGTTAGGAGTATGTCTTTGATAGAGTTTTCTATATCAATGAGATATTTCATCACTAATCCCTCGCAAGTCCGTTATTTGTATGATCGCTTAGGCTGCCACGTCCATCACGTACGCTACCACCAAAGTTTGCATTGCCACCTGCTGTGATTGAGCCAGTGATCCTTACATCTCCATTTATCTCAAAACTACCGCTACCACCACCACTTCCTGCTGTATTTATAGCTCCTTCAATGAGCGTGTTGCCAAGTAGCTTGATGCTTGGACTTTTTATAGTGGTATCGCTAGCTTCTACCATCACATTTTTAGCCTTTACATTTGCGTTATCGCAAGTTATGTTTATAAGCTTTGGAGATGAAATTTCAAGACAAGAGCTAGAGCTGTCATAGCTCATCTTTATGCCATCTTCAAAACTTATATGTACTTTCTTATCAGTTGCATCAGTTTTATGTGAACTTTGATAAAGCCCACGAAGCACCACGCCTGAGTTTAACTCATCATGCACAGGTAGCACTAGCACTTGCTCTCCTACACGTATTGGCGAAAAGCTCACTGCATAAGAGTTGGCATGTGCTTGAAATACCGGCAAAAAATCAGTTACCATCGAACCAATGGCAACTTTTGCACGGTCATCTCTTACTTCACTTATAATTCCAACTTCAATCATTTATATGCTCGCTAAATTTTTTATTTCTTGGCGTTCTTGTGTACTTTACGCTATGCTTAATCTCTTTTACATCATCATGTATTTCATTGAGCTTCTCTTTATTTATGGCAAAATTTGCTGCTAAGATATCGCTTAGTTTTTCAGTGGCGCTACTTTGTTTATTTATCGCTTCACTATTTTTATTGACCACATCGATCATCAAATCAGTGTTTTTGCTCGTATATCTACTAAGCAGCCAAAAGATCACCACAAAGCCTATAAAGCCAAAAATCGCCATAAAGACGATAAATTCATTTAACCCCCATGATCCAGCTAAATTTATTAGTCCAGCTGTCTCTCTTATCTCGTCACTAAAATTTAAGCCGCTATTTTCCATCTTCTTCCTTTATTCCAAGACATTTTTTTAGTTTTCTTTCACAGTCGCGGTAATAAACAGCAATCTTCTTATCCGTCTCAAACGTGCCATCATTTTTGGGTTTTAGTGGCATTTTGGCGTTGCATTTTATGGGCATATATTTTTCTTTATATATAACACTAGGCTCAGGCACTTGTTTATTCGCGCAGCCTGAAAAAAGTAGAATGAGCACCATAAAGAACACTAATATTCTCATTTAAACAGCTCCTTATATGCAGCCAGCTCGCTTTCGCAACTTTTATCTTTGACGTAGATCTTCTTTATCCGCTCGACCTCTTTTGACGGGGTATCGTCGATCTTTACCGCAGCAGCCTTTATAGCTTCGTTTTGTGAAGCAAGAGCTGTATCGCAGGCACTTAGATTGTTTTTGACTGTAGTGTAGTCCTTGGTTAATCGCTCGTTTTTCTCTTTTTCGCTTTCAAGGTCTTTAAGCAAGACGGAATTTACGCCCTCTAGCCTTGAATTTTCGAGGAACAAATTTATGCAAGCAAAACCTAAAAGCGCGGCCAATGCAAAGCCTACAATAGGAAGTTTAGTCGCCAAAAATCCCATCAAACACCCTTGTTTATGATTTCTACGGTTAGCGGCTTATTCTTGGCTCGCTCCATAAAGGCTTCAAGTGTCTTTTTGCTATCGTAAATCCCTCTTTCATCCGCTTTCGCACCTATCAAAACGCAGCCTAGCGTATCTTTGGGGTAGTTCCCTGCGTGAATGAGTATACGGCGGCTTTTGCTTACCTTTTCGTTAAAAAGCGTCGCTAGAACCCGTCCAAAGCGCGGGCTATATTCCCACGCCGTCTCGTATACTCCTTGCGGCACGCGTAGATCTCGCCCCGGCGTTACGCAGTCTTCACCCGCGGGTTCAAGGGTGTATCCTGAGAGTAGCGGCTTTTCGTCCGCTTCGTGCAGTTCAAACTTTCCTATAGTACCGTCACTTATATTTTTAAAGCGCGTTATCGTTAGCTTCACAATAAGCCTCCTAGTACCTTTTTTGCTCTGTTTGGAGTTTGTTTCGCCCAAAGAGAATTCATGCCGCTTTGATAGGCGGCTTCGTATTCGCCCGTTCTTATATGGTGCATCGTGGTTACGAATTTCTTTACCTTTGAAACGCCTAACTGATAGGCCATTTCTATCACTACTTCTTGGACGTTTTGCGGTTTTTCCTTTAACCAATCAAACGTCGCGAATACTGCGGCGGTTAGTTTTTCAAGCTTGAGCTCTAAAATTTTATCGGCCGTCTCTTTACTCATGGGTTCGTATTTGCCGCCGTTTAGCGCTAGCTCGTCGGCCGTAAGCGCGGCAAGCAAAAAGCCGTAGCCCACGGTTAGTCTTCCCAGGCTATCCTCGTATCTATGATCTTTAAGACCCTCATTTTCTTTGATTTTTTCTATTAAGGTCATGGCATCCTCCAAACTTTTGCCGCAATATTACGCCATACCCATCCCAAAATCTATCACGATTTTTTGTCAAAAAACTTTGTCAAAGTTCTGTAATAGATTCTCGGCGCGAAACATTTCATAATTGCGCCAAAAATACACCAAAGGCGGTAAATGCTGGAAGAATTTGAAAAAGAACTTATAAACACGATTAAAGAAGTGACCGAACCAAAAAGCTCGGTAATTAGAGCATATTTGGGCGAGTTTAATAACAAAGAAGAGATGGAACTATTGATAAAAGGTGGCGAGAGCTTCGTATTCGTAGAGTTCGTGGATGAAAAATACGAAAACGTAGTAGAACGAAGCGCGACGTATAATATCCATATACTAGCCTGCACTTCAAACAAAAATCAAAACTACCGACAAGCCAATAAATTTAAAGCCTACGCTCTATGCGAGGAGATAGATAAAAAGCTAAGAAACTCAAATTTATGTAACGAGTTTAGAATAGAACCCCAAAGCGCTAAGGCGTCGCTAAACGATATTACCGACTACGGCTACGTCTACGTGCTCACCAGGCAGATACGAACACAATTTTTAGAAAAGGACGAATTCTTATGCTCATAACAAAAGACTTAATCGCGCTAAAGGACGATAAAGAAGAAGTTTTAAGCGAAATTTGCCTGGCCGTAACCGGCTTTTGGCAAGGACATGCTGGAGGAACGTTTAGTATAGACGCTGCAGACATAGAAAAAATGAAGCTAAATTTCGACAAGCGTAGCCTAGATATAGTGATCGACTACGAGCACCAAACTTTAAGCGGAGAGATAGCGCCCGCGGCGGGCTGGATAAAAGAGCTTTTTATAAAAGACGGTGCGCTTTACGGGCGCGTAAGTTGGACGGCCAAAGCAAAAGAATTCATCAAAAACGGTGAATATAAATATCTTAGCCCGGTTTACGACTTTATGGGTGTAGACGAAAAGACAGGAGCTTGGCAGGGCTGCACATTACACTCGGCGGCACTAACTAATAAACCATTTCTAGACGAGCTGGGCGAAGTAAGAGCAAATAAAAATTTTACAAAGGAGACAAACATGGATGATGCAAAAAATCCAAAAGGTGAGCCGCAGGCTCAGGCTGCTGCGCAAAACGGCGCGAGCTATGAGGCTCAGATAGTCGAGCTTAAAAATCAGCTTGACGCCTCTAAACAAGAGGTTGCTACGCTAAAAGAGCAACTAGCTCAAAGCGCGGTAGACACAGCCATTATCGCAAATAAGCTGCAAGAAAGTCAAAAGCAGTGGGCACTAAGCTACGCAAAAGCCGATTTAAACGGTTTTAATGAGTTTTTAAAAGGCGTTATGCCGCCACAACAAAAAACGAGCATACCGAGTAACGATCTGTTTGCCAACAAAAACCAATCCCAAAACGATATAGATGTAGTTAAATTTGCATTAGGAGGAGAATAAGATGTCAAACGAACAAAAGAAGCCAAAGACCATCGGAGATGTAGTCGTAAACAAGGTGCTTGGCGTCAATGCCAAAGTAGAGACCACAAAGGCTTTGGAGTGCGGAGCCGTGCTGTTTAGTATTAACGGTGGCGAGAGTTTTGCGGCCGTAACGAGCGACAATCAAACCGCTACTATCGCAAACGCTTCCGCGGTATTTGGGGTACTTTGCGACAACGTAGAGGCCACAGGGGACGCAGACGTGCTGGTGCTTGGCGAAGTGATGCTGGAAAACGCCGCCGCGGAGCTAAAAACCGCACTGTTCAAACAAAAAATTATAGTGAGATAAGGAGATAAAAATGGATGAACTTTTAAAAAAATTTACGGTCGAGGCGATGACTGAGATCATAATTCAGACTAAGGTCGATCAAAGTTTTATAACGGATACGTTTTTTAAAAAATGGACTCCGACGCTTTCCAATACCCATAACATTATCATCGAAAAAGGCGCGAGCATAATCCTTGAAAGCGTTAGCGAAAACGGAGAGCACTTGGTGACGAAAAATCCCGACCAAACTATTATCTCTGTACCGCTTCCTCGCTTCCCGCAGTATGATCCACTCCCGGCTAGCGAGATGAATTTACTAAGAACGCTCAATACTCAAAGCGAGCAGCTTAAATCATTGTCTGCGGCTATCGGCAAAATACTAGCTAGCCAAAAGAGCAAGATCACCAACACCGTAGAGTATATGGCCATAGGCGCTATTTTCGGTAAGGTAATGGATGGCAAAGGAAAGGTGCTGTTTGAGCTTAGTGCAAATAGAAAAGAGATAACTATCACGAATGCGACTAAGATATTGGAATTATTGAGCGATATCGAAGCAGCTCAAAAAGAGGTATTGGGCGTTGCAAAGCCGTATATCGCGCTAGTAACTAGAGAGCTTTTTGGCGAGCTGCTTAAACTAGCCGAAGCCCAGGAGATTCTAAAGCTAAAATCCTGCGAAGTCATTGACAGTAACGGCGTTTTAACCCTTAAACTTTTTGGCAAGACCTTTATGCCTTACGATGCCTCGTACAAAAACACGAAGGGTAAAGATACGAGCTACATGAGCGGCAAAAAAGGCGTAGTAGTGCCTTTGATGGATGACATCTTTGAGGTGGTTTATACGAGAGCAAACCATACGTCCGCCATCGGAAAGGCTCCGACTAAATTCTTTGCTGCGGCTCCGGAGGTGCTTGACAAAGGTATGGGCTGGGGCATTGTTAGCGAAAGCAGACCGCTTCCGATCTGCAATAGGCTTGACGCGATCATCGAGTTAAAAATGTAATAAATCAATTTAAAAGGGCTTCACGCCCTTTTAAATCAAAAACGACTAAAACTACGAGAAAAATATTTTAAACGTTTTAACGCGCTTTTAACGCTCGCTAAAAGCTAATAACGAATACGGTCAAAAGGTTTAAAATATTTGGAGACAAAATAATGGTTTTAACAAACGAGGATCTACTTAAAGAAGTTTCTACTAGAGAGTTGCAAGAGCTCAGCGACTTTGAAGGAAGCGGCGCCGTTAATCAAGGCGTCATAGACGATAGCGTAAACGATGCCTTGGCTTATATCTCTTCTTTTATCAAGCTTCCGCAAAATCCTACGCCACTACTAAAAGACATCGGCGTAAATTTGACTATTATCGAGCTCAAAAAGCGCAACAACTTTCCCAAAGAGGCGCTGAATGAGCAGATAGAAAAGATGGATACCCTACTTTTGAAGATGGCTAACAAGAAGCTTCCGAGCCAAATAGAAGACGATAGCGCGCCCAGGCTCGGCATAAGAGCATTTAGGCACAGCGAGAAAAAAATGGACTTAAAGGATTTAAATGGCTGAGAAACCGAATATCAAAGAGCTAGCAAAAGAGCTATATTTAAAAGGCTTTAGCCTTGAGCGCATAGCTGAAATTTTAAACAAGACTGTAAAAACCATAAAAAACTACAAATCTCAAAATGGCGACTGGGACGAACTAAAAGCCGCAAGCTATCTAAACAAAAGCGGCGAAGATAAGCAAAACATCTATCAAAACTTTATTGAAGAGATGCGTCTGGCAGTCAAAGATATCAGAGAGAGCGAACTGCCTGCGGGCAAAAAGGCCGAGGCGCTTTCAAAAATAGGTGACAGCTTCGTCAAGATGACCAAAGTAGCAAGCTACGAAAATCCGGTAGCATACCGCCTAAGCATCGCTAAAAAGGTCATTATGCTAGTGGTCGATAAATTTAAAGACGACGAGAACAAAGAGTGTATCAAAAAACTCGTCGAGCTCATCGAGAGCGAGAAATTTGTCAAAGCTATCGAAGAGCTCGACGTTTAGGAAGAATACATGCTTTTTTCAAAAGACGAACTGGATAGCTTTTTAGAGGATAGCCGCGAAAGCCATAGGCAAGCGGGCGCCGTGGAGCCAGAACTCAGCAAACTCACGCGCAAAGACTTTTATGGCTGGCTGGAGGAGCTTAGCGGCGAGCTAAAAGAGCAGATACATCTAAATAGCCCTCTGTCCCCCAAAGATAGGGCCGCAAGAGTGCGCCGCGCCGAGTGTGACTTTATGTTTTTTGCGAGAACTTATTTCCCACACTATTTTAGCATTAGCAGCTCTTGCGCGCTTCACGAAGATCTAGCACAGATTTTTGAAGCTATGACGCAAAACGCAAGCGGAGACAAATACGCCCGCGCCGCGCCGCGCGGTCATGCAAAGACCACGTACTGCTCACAGCTTCTTCCGCTTTGGTGTATTTGTTTTGGCAAGAAGCGATTCATAGTCGAAATTTCAGATGCCGTGGAGCTCGTTGAGGGGTGTCTTGAAGCCATCAAAGCCGAGCTTGAGGACAACGCAAATTTAAAAATGGACTTCCCGCACGTTTGCGGCGCAAGCAAAAATTGGAAGATAGGCGAGTTCGTATCTAAAAACGGAATCAAGCTTAAGGCTTTTGGCTCTGGTAAAAGACTGCGCGGCGTAAAATTCGGCGTTTATCGCCCCGACCTAGTAGTCCTAGACGACCTGGAAAACGACACCAACGTGCGCAGCAAAGAGCAACGCGACAAGCTCGAGGAGTGGCTAGACGAAGCGGTTTTAAATTTGGGTAGCGTAGACGGTAGCCTCGACGTGCTTTATATCGGCACCGTACTTCACGCAGATAGCGTTTTGGCTAGGAAGCTCAAGCTTAAATTTTGGAATGCCAAAAAGTACCAAAGCATCATAAATTACCCAAAGCGTATGGATTTATGGGAGAGATGGAGCGAGCTTTACAAAAACGTCTCAAAAGAGGCTAGCGAAACGTTTTATTTAAAAAACAAAGCCCTTATGGACGACGGGGCGCGGGTACTTTGGCAGGATGCGCTACCGATTTTAAAACTCATGCAAAAGCGCGCCGAAAACCTAAAAAGCTTCAACAAAGAGCAGCAAAACGATCCTAGAAGCGAGACTCAAATTTTTACCAAAGAGAGTATGCATTTTTACCGCGAGCTTCCGAGGTGCGATTACTTCGTGATGTATATCGACCCCGCAGGCGAAAAGAAAAAGAGCGATTATACGGCCATAACGGTGCTAGGAGTGAGCAAGGCAGAAGCCAAGATCTACGTAGCAGAAAGCATAGTAGAGGTCATGAAGACCAAAAAGACCATCAAAGAGATCATTAGGCTTAATCAGCTCTATAAATGCCGCGTTTGCGCGATAGAGAGCAACGGCGGGCAGGAGTTTTTTAGGGGCTGGATCAGAGAAAAGGCCTTTGAGATAGGCATTAAACTACCTTTAAAAGGCGTAAATAATACCGCAAGCAAAGGGCAAAGAATAGAGGAACTTGAAGTGCCTATAGAAGACGGCGAAATACTCTTTCATGAAAGCCAAAGCCTGCTCATCGAGCAGCTTACGGAGTATCCCGAAGCTAAGCACGACGACGCGCCCGACAGCTTGGCGGGCGCATACGACTTAACAAAACTAAAAAAGAAAGTAAAAAGGCGCATAAGATGAACAAGAAAAGACTGAATTTTAAATACATAAAACCGAACAGAAACGATAGAATTCAGACACCTATCTTAAAGCGCAAGAGCGCCGTTATTGCCCAAAACGGAACCCTGATAGATTTGCTGATAAATACGGGAGTTTCCAGCATTGGCGACGACGATATGGATATGATACTAGCCGATCTTACCGTTACGCAGTGTGACGTGAGCCGCAAGTCCGTGACTGAGAAAAAAGAGATCCAAATCGTTTGCGACGATGAAAAAATTAAGGACGAATTTAAAAAGATTTTTAACCCCGACGTCGTCAGCCAAATTTTAGAGACCTATCTTTACGGGTTAAACGTATTCGAGGTTAACTACAAAGAAAAAGAAGGGCTTGTATACCCAAGACTCGTGCAGCGCGATTTTAGGCAGTTTAAATTTAACGACGCGGGCGAGTTCGTGTTTAGCGCCGGCGGAAGCGAACAGAGTATTCCGCCTTTAAAAGTTATATATGCATTAAACAGGGCGAATTTTAGAAAAATATACGGAGACGGGCTGCTTAAAAAGCTGTATTTCCCCGTCAAGATGAAAAACGCCAGCTTGAAGTTTTGGTTTAGGTTTTTAGAAAAATTCGGATCGCCCTGGGCGATAGCAAAAACTAGCTACGAGCCCGACGAAATGGCTGCGGAAGTGCAAGCTATGCTTAGCGGCGATAGCGCGGTCATAGACACGGACGAGGAGATCACCCTCGTGCAGCCTACCTCAAACGTAGATTTTACGAGACTTCCCGCATACCTCGACAATCAAATCAGCAAGGCTATTTTAGGCGCAAATTTGACTAGCGACGTAAAAGAGGGCAGCTTCGCCGCAGCAAAGACGCACAACGAGATTAGAGAAGATCTTGCCGCAAACGATGCTAAAATTTTAATCTTCGTGATGAACAAGGCCATAAGCTTTTTTAAGGAAATCAACGGCTATAACGGCGAGCTTTATGCAAAACTATTCGACGAAGACGCTCCTAATACCGAGCGCGCTACAAGAGACAAGACGCTATACGATATGGGCTTTGCTCCGACCAAAAAATATATAACCTCGACTTACAATATCGAGATCGACGAAAATGCCTGGGTGCAAGAGAAAAATTTAAAAGCTAATAAAGCGAATTTAACAGCCTTAAAAGGCTCTTTAAAGGCTTTAGATAGATTTGATAAAGCCACTGACGAGATGGATATAGAAGACGGCGAGATAGAAGCGGCCTTAAACAAACTAATCGCAAGCAGCGAGACTTACGAAGAGGCTTTCGATAAGCTTTACGAACTTTACGATCTGCCATTTGAAAAGCTTGAGCCCTTGATGTTTAAAGCCGTAGCCAATGCGCAGATGCTGGGATATATAGATGAAATTTAGTTTTTTCGAGGAGCCTACGGCGGTTTATGAATATTTAAAGAGCAAAAAGCCCCAAGCGCACTTTGATTATGATGAGATCGTGCACGATGCCCACAAAAAGGCTTTTACAATAGCCAAGATGACAAATTTAGACCTTTTAAAAGATATGCAAAGTTCGCTTACAAAAGCTTTTAAAGAGGGCATTGGGTTTGACGAGTGGAAAAATAGTGTAAAGCCTATGCTGGCAAAGAAAGGTTGGCTGGGAAATATCAAAGTAAAAGACCCAAAGACTGGCGAAGAAAAAGAAATTTACGTAGGCAATAGAAGATTAAGAAATATATTTAACACCAATATGAGAACGGCCTATGCTAAGGCTAGGTATGAAAGCCAGATGGAAAGCCTAGGCGAATACTTCCGTTATACAGCAGTGCTTGATAGCAGAACAAGAGAAGCTCATAGAAAGCTTCACGGCAAGACACTACCTAAAACTGATAAATTTTGGGATACCAACTATCCGCCAAATGGCTGGGGGTGTCGCTGCAAGGTACAGGTACTAACTGAGGCTGAGTGTATAGCTAGAGGTATCGTGCCACTTGCAGATGGTTCTTTTTTACCTCAAGCTGCAGAAAAAGATTTTAGATACAACCCAGGTAAAGTTGATAAGACAGACGAAATTTTAAAAGATAAGCAAAATAAGGCCTTGGACGCCATTACTTCAACTCTTGCAAAGAAAAATTTAAAACAATCCCTAGATAGCTTCGAGCACGAGCGAGACATTTACGTTTGGCAAAAAAGCTTAGACGACATGGTAGGCGCCGTAGTCGGCGGTAAAATCATCAAGGATAAAATTTACCAGGTGGCTCAAGTAGGGGAGTTAAAGCAAAGTATCAAGAAAAATCTAAAAATCATCGACGTAGAGCCTAAAGCATCCAGTATAGCCGTTTATCAAAACACCATCTCGCACATCACGAGAGATAGCAAGCCGAAGGGAAAAGAGCCCAATATCGATGAAATAAAAGCCGTAGTAGGCGTTTTTGACGAAGCTAAACGCGTATTTTACGATAAAAAGGACAATGTTTTACTATATTTTTATAATAGCCTACAAAACGATAACATGGTAAATTACGCCGTCGTCCGCCTAGACTATACGCTTAAAAAATTTAAAACCGATAATTTTATAGCGACTATTACGAGGATACCCGTAGAAAATTATAAAGCTATTTTGAAAGATAAAAAAAGATATATGAAGATAAAGTAGATAAGGCCGGGCATCGAACCCAAGTCATATACAGCTTGCTTTTGCAACTGGAACCCTGCCAAATCTGGGCCATCTCTTATCTACTTTGTGTAATTATACCACATTTTAAGGGGACAAACGCAATGATAGAAGTTAAAGGCCTAGAAGAGCTGCAAACTAAGCTAAAATCTCTGCAAAATATCGACAAAAAAACCAAACCGCTAATGCAAACGCTAGGCAATATCTTACAAAACGAAATAGAAGCTAGTTTTGAGAACGAGAGCAGTCCGTTCGGACAAAAATGGCAAGCCTTGAAACCTAGTACGATTAGGCAAAAACAAAAACTAGGAAAGTCATCTAATATTTTAAGATGGGACGGAAATTTGGCGGATAAATGGATAGTTAAAGCAGACGATAAAAAAGCCACGGTATCTAATAATACGAATAAAAACGGCTTTGCTTATGGGCTAGTTCATCAATTCGGCACCAATAAGGCGGGACGAAGTAAAAATGTAAGAATCACGGCTCGCCCGTTCTTGCCAGTAGATAAAAGCGGAAAATTGCCGGATAAAACAGAAGAAGTCGTAAAAAAAGTAGCTATAAATTTCGTAAAGGATAGCTTTAAGTAGCAGTCTAGTTTATTCTCTTTTTTCTAAACTCCCAAGGCGGAGTCGGGCTATCTTCTTGCCAAAGGCCTAGCTTTGCATTTCTAGCATACGCTTCATCATCCTCATACTCCTTAGAATACTTCTTAAAAGCCCAAGCATAGCCGTTTTTGACCATAAATTTATTCACGTCTTCTCCATCAAGGAATACTTTTGCGATAGTCCTTTGATACTTATCTTTTTTATCTCCTGCTACGGTTACGATTTTTCCGGCTATTTTACCCTGCAGAGCTTGTTTACATAAACGCGAGAAAGGTTGCTTCTTTTCCGGGGCGTCTATGCCGTGAAGTCTTATCTTTATCTCTTGCTTATCCACAGTCAAGACTTTTATCGTGTCGCCGTCTGAAATTTTTACCACCTTTGCCTCATAGTCCGCAAAGGCGCAAGTAAATACTAAACTTATAAATATCAGAAATTTTAGCATCGTAAATCCTTTTAGAAAATTAATTATATTTTAAGAAATTTTCTTTATCAAACAAGTTAAAATATTATAAAAATTAAGGAGGATAAAATGACGCCTTTAATTAATTGGCAACAAAACAGGGTTCTAGACTTCCTAGAAAAACAAATATCATCTATGCAAGATGAAAACATTAAGAAAGATGCTTTAGGGCTTTATGTTGATCTATGCAAAGGCTTTATGGCTACTGAAAAAGAGGTTTGGCAATCCAATAATCAAACGGGAGTAGACAGCTATAAAGCAAATTTGGATTATCAAAACAAAACACAGGTAAATAACGTAGAACTCCAAAAAACGTTCAATTCATCCAGTTCGGTTGCTTCTACTCCATACTTTATACAAAATACGTAATGGCGATCAGGCCATTACGTATAGTCTTTACTCGAACAAACTAGGCTCTCTTAACTCTTTGGTTATAGCACAAACGCTGTTATAGCTCAAGTTATGCTTCGCGGCGATCTCGCGAATGACTACTGGGCGTGGCTTGCCTAACTCTATGCCTTCTTCGTATTCTTTGAGTATATCGTAGTTTCTAAACGTACCTTTGTAGCTTGGCACGTAAATATTTGCTCCGCCGTATTCTTTGATGATGTCGGCCATACTTCCGCTCTCTTTGACGCGGTTGTAGAACTCGGCAAATATATCGAAGCTATTTATCATTTGTAGTATTTGTCTTTCATTTGAATAAGGGCTTGCACGACGTCGGCGGCATCGCTTCTCGATAGAAATTTAATATGCAAAGGTCTGATTTTAACTATCCTAAAGATGAACTCTCTTAAAGCCATGCCTGTTTTTACGTTGGCTATCTCTTCCCAGATACCAATGATAGTTTCAAGCTGTTTTTTGGTAGCGTATAGGCTGCCTTTAGCGGGCGTTATATCTTCGTCGGCTACAAAAGAAGGGCTAGACGTTTTATTTGCTTTGGTTTTGCGGGTTGCTTTGCTTTTTCGCGCAGGTCTTTTAAAATTTGCACCTTTATGGGGCTTATATCCCACGACTTCTAGTACGCTTCTAAGCTCTTCAACGCTTAGTTGTGTCAAGCTATCTTTGCCGAATTGCGCTTGTAGATATATTTTTCTGCATTCGTCGTCCACGAAATAGTTGTGCTTCAATGTTTGTATCATTTTTATATAGTATTTTTTTAGTTCGCTCGTATTCATCTCAAACCGCCAAATTTAAGGTATTTTCCCTTATAGTTGTAATAGTTGTATCGGTTGTAGTCTCCGCTTTACAACTATATATAACGCTCTTGCCAGTTTTACGGCTAAACCATAGCTTGCCGTCGAATTTATCGAGGCAATCCCTAGCCGTTCTATCGTCTTTTTCGTAATTCATAGCGTTTAGTAACTCGGTTTTGTTTAGATCTCCGCCGGCTAGTATTTTTTGCGCTAGAGTAGTAAAATTTAGCTCGTATTCGCTCATTCTAGCTACCTCTACGTCAAGCTCGTTTAGTTCTAAATTTAGCGTTTTTACGCAAAAACCACTATCTTTTACTCCGGCTCTTTCTTTGGCTACTTCAAGTAAGAAATTTAACTCGTTTTCCTTGCTAGGGCGTTTTAGTAGATGATACATAACATCGAGAGAATTTCTTATATGGTTGCTACCTTGATAGTTTTTACCGTCTTTGTTAGAGTGGTGAAGGATGATTACGGTAGCTCCTGCTTCGCGTAAATTCTTAAGCGCGCCGAACAGTCTATTTATGCGGTTGTCGTTATTGATGTCTACGAAATCCCGCAAGCTATCCAGAATAAAAACGCAATCTTTGTAAGCTTTGCCTACGGCGTTTTCTTCTAGCTTTAAAACAAGCTCGAATCCGCAAAGCTCCAAAGTGGAGCGCTGGATATAATTCATATTCTCGTAGCTTTCTATAAGTAACCTATCTACGCCGCGCTGTTTGAGTACGCCTACTGGGTTGTCGTAGTCTATGAAAAACACCCTTTGACCCTCTTTGCAAAGTTTTTTAGCTAGAGCAAAGGCCATGTAGCTTTTGCCCGTGCCGCCGTCAGCGTAGATCAGTGTGATTAGCTGCTTTACTAAAAAGCCCTCTATCAAAAACTCGACCTTTTCGTTGAAACTATCCTTGGTTAGGCTAGAACTTTTTAAAAACTCGAAAATTTCGCTCATTATAATCCTTTTTTCCACAGCTCTTTTTCTAAAAATCCACGGCTTAAACCACTGCACCTAGCTAGTTTTGATATGTTTAGCTTTCCGTTTTTAAAGCGGTAAAAACTAAGATCGTAGCTTAGGACATTATTAAGTCTAGCTTGATACGATGCTCTCTTTTTTGCGTGTAGATTATCGAGGTGAATTTTTTGCTTAGTTGTCAAACCGTCTTTCCTTAAAATTAAACCTTTTAAAGAGCGTTAAAGTGGTTTAAAACGCTCTTTAAAGGGCTTAAAGCCCTTTAACACAAATTCTTAATTTTTCTCGTCTTACAAACCTAGGCAAAAGCCTATTTTTGCTATCTTTTAACTTTTTATATTCACTCCAATAGATTTGAAAATCGCTCTTTATCTCGTTCATTTTCCTATCTCCAGGCTCTCTATCTTAGGCACTATCCTAAAATTATCTTTCACTACTCTTTTAAGACCGAGTTTTACTAAATCCTCGTCTTTTAGCTCCGCAAGTGCTTCCTTGTTAGGCTTTTCTTCATATATAATGCACTCTTTACCTAATCCAAATGCCTTTATTGAGCTTAACAAACTCTCAAGCTTGGCTTTTACGGTAGGTACTCTTACGCTTTTGCTTATGCGGTAGCCGATCTCGCCGAAAGTAAATTCTTTTGAGCGTTTTTCGGCAAATTCGGCCTTATTATCCTCGCAAAATAGTGTGATTTGCTGCTCGATGTAGCTCTTTTCGCTCTCGAGTCTTTCAACTTCGCTTTTTCTAGCTTCTTTTATACGGTTGCACTCAAGCGTTACTTCACCGTTAATTTTTTCTATACCTACGCTTACTTCGCATAGTCTTTTTAAAGCGACGTCTACGTCACTAAAACTATTTATTTGCATCTTTTACTCCTCATTAAAAATTTTTATTAGCCCTATCACTCGAACAAACTAAATTTAAGCTCGCTTAGGCCGTATTCTTTAGCCCATGCCGCCTCTTGTGCCATACCTTTACTCTTGTCGCTCCACTTGCACGAATGGCTGTAGTAGTAGCTGCACACTCTAAGCAGTTCTTCGCAGTTTTTCATTACTCTTTCACGCTCAAGCTCGCTATATATATCCATCCACGCAAGTACGGGCGAGATAGGCTCGTAGCCGTTAGCTCTGACGATAGCACAAGCCTGCTGCGCTATTTGCTTAGCGTAGTAGTTTCTGTCCCGATCTTTGCACTCGATACTGGCGTAGGGAGTAGAAACAAACACTAATCTCGCTGTTTTCATCTATTCTCCTTTCTTAAAATTTAACTTTATAGGAAGCTCCGCAGAGCTCCCGAAAAATCAAATTTAAGCTGCCGTATCGATCACTTTGCCGTCAGCGGTTCTTATAATATATTTGCCTACTAGCTTGAACATGCTCTTTGAGTAGTCGGCCTTTTGGCCCTTTATCATGCTTCCGCGCCTTATGCCCCATAGTTCACCTTTAGCACTTACTCTCATTTCAAATCCTTTTTCTTCAAATTCTCTTACCAGTCTAACTAGCCCTGCCGCTTGCGTTCGATCAACTGCACTATTTTCAAGAGGATTTATAGCTATATCCATCATTTTTTACTCCTTACAACTATTACAACCGTTACAACTATAAAAGCAACATCTTCGTAGCCTCTTTGACTACGTCTTCGTTTATGTGGGTCTTTGCGTATTCGCTTAGCATCTTCGCCCTTCTTAGCAGCTTTTCGGTCTTTCTGAAATTTCCTTTAGCTAGCGCTTCTATTAGATCAATGCATGGTTTTTGCGTTACGCCGAAGTTTTTGCAAACTGCTTCTAGGTCGTCTCTTATTTTTTTCTTGTCTTCGTCTACATAGGAAAGTCCGCCTAGTATCCATTTATTTCCGACTCTCGAGCTTAGCTGCTCTAGCTCGTTTCCACTCTTTGAAGCTGTTAAATTTATGAGCAGCTTGTTTGTGCCCACGAGTACCAGAGTAGCGCGGCTAAAATCGTGCATCCTGCGCAAGCTTTCAAGCGCGCGGTACGGCAAATGCTCGGCCTCGTCTATAATGATCGTTCTGCTTACCTTTTTTAGAGCTTCCGCGCTTTGACGTATTAGCTCGTCTATGCTTCCTTTGTCGTTTAGTCCGAGCTCTCTAGCTAAAATTTTAAAAAGGCTCTTTGCGGATGTATTTATGGTAGCCTCGATTAGAATGCTGTCCGGATGCGTTCTTACGTATTCGCGAACGGCTCTCGTCTTCCCGCTGCCAGCTACTCCGCTTATCATCGCCATGTCTCTATCTTGTACCGCCCAGCCTATCACCGCGTGTATGCTTTTGGCGTCCTTTGTTCTTACGAACGGTAGCTCGTCTTGTAAAACGTCCACTTTTTGGATAAAATTGTCAAGATAGTTTTTAGCTGGCTCTTCTACTTTGTCGGCATACTTGTAGCTAGAGCCTTCCTTTATATATCCCGAGATATACGCGGGATTTATTCCCAACGCCGTAGCAAATTTGTTCTGACTCATACCGCTTGTTTTATTAGCTTCGATGAAGTCTTTTATTCTGTCTGCTAATTGCATAATTAGCTCCTTTCTTTAAAATTTAAAATCTTTTAAATACGTTTAAAGTGCTGTTAAAACGCATTTAAAAGGCTTTATTCGCCGCTGGCCCTATCTATCGCCATGTCAAGAATGCTCCTTTTGGCATTTCTCTTAACTTCGCCTGTTATCTCAATTTTAGAGTAATCAAATCTTGCGCTTGTTATCTCACTAACCGCCTCTTGCTGCGCTATGGCTTCTTTGATACTATCGATATTTGAGCTTTCAATAATCCTATTTTCTTTTTTGAGTGCTTCTTGATGAGCCGCTTGCATTTGAGCCAGATCATAATCCACATTTAGTTTTGTGAATTCGCTCAGTTTTGCTTGACTTACCCCTTTTCTTACTGCTTTTAACCTGTCATTGAATAGTCTATTGGCAATCTTAAATTCATCCGCTCTAAGCTGCATCAAGCTACTATCTGTGGCTTTACAGATGAACTCTCCATCAAGCGTATATATGAATGCCTCGCTCACGTTGTCTATATTCACGCTTACTCTAACCTCTGTCCTGACATCAGGCAGCATGCGCGATACATAGGTTATCTTATCGATCGTTATGCCTTTTTTGCTGACTTTATGGATGCCTTTACTACCGGCAAAGAGTAAAAATCTCTCATATTCAATAGTTTTTAGCGGTGTATCGTCGCTATTCCACCTTTGTATAGGAGAATTCTTTTTGCGTTTTACGGCAGTTATATCCCACTCAAGCACAGCTGTTTCAAATCGCTTCCTCATGTCATCATACGTTAGTAGATGTTTTTGATTGGTCTTTTTTATCCAGCCATACTCATCTTTTGCGTGTCGCTCTTTTTTAGGGGTTTGCTGCTCTATGTTTTCGCGCTTTGCAACACTTCCACCTATATAGCCCGGAGTATGGGCCATCTTGCTTCGCTGAATCGTGCCAAAATGTCTTTCGACAAAGGCTTTGTCTTTGCCATGATAGGCTCTTGCAGCATCATAGTCTATACCAAGACCTTCAAGCAGGTCTTGAAATTCTTTACTTATATAGTCTTTACCGTTATCACCTTTTATACACTCAGGCTTGCCTAAAAGCTCAATAGCTCTCCAAAGCAAGCGAGTTATGCCTAATGCATTTGACGTCTCAGCCAAAGTCGCCACACATCTACCGCTGAATACGTCTATGATAGATAGGATATTTGGTCTTACCTGCACTCCGCCTTTGCCGTCTCGCACGATGACATCGAGCTTTGAGCTGTCTATCTGCCAGCACTGATTTCGTCTAGTCACGAATATGCCTTGTGTGCCGTGAGCCGGGTCAAGGTAGCTTATGGTTTTATCTATGCCTTTGGTTGAGACGATGGTGTCTAGTATGTTCTTGGCTTTATATTCTTTTAAAAACCTACTGATCACGCCAGTATCGAATAGTGGCGTTACCTTGCCTTGAAGAAAGTCAGGTGCACTGAATTTACCCGTTCGCTTACCATATTCGAAATGAAGCTCTTTCCAAAGCTGTGTGATGTTTAGATCACCAGCCCCGTAAGCTCTAAATTTAGTGAGTATGAATTCCTTCATCCACTCTTCAAGCTTATGTGAGCCCTTCTTTTTGCCGCGTCTATCAAGCAGACCGCGTAAATTTTGCTCCTTATAGGCTCTTTGCCATCTAAAAAGGTTTGCTTCGCTGATGCTTTCGCTTTCGCAAAACTTTTTAGAGGACAGATCGCTCGTCTCATATCTTTTTATGATGTCTCGTTTTCTTCTTGCTTCGACAAGCTCTTCTTCGCTGGCTTCAAGATATATGTCGCCCTCATCTTGCTCGTTGTTGTCATTGCTATGCGTTTTAGTGTTCTTGATCTCGCTAAATTTCATCATTTTTAGTCCGTTTTTACTCTCTGTACCACTATCTAGCACATAAATTTCAACATCGCTACTTAGCTTTTTGGCTCTTACAAGAGAGCTGATGTCAGCGATCTCTACTTCAAAGAGTAGCTTTACACCGCCACGACTTCTAGTGCCTGCGTCTTGCAAGCGGAGGAAGGGGTATTTGGTGGAGTTACGTTGGGTGGCTAGTCTTAGACCTCTCTCGCAAACACCAAAGACTAGTGAAGCAACCTGTGTTTCAACATAAAACATTAGCTAGCCTTCTCTTCTTTCAAATTTTCAGGTAGCTCATCGATAATACCCTCAGCGACCAATGCTTCAAACACCATTTTTGCTTTACCTCTTGAATTATTTTTGCTTCCCGTGATCTCGCCGTTTATCACATAATATGTGGTGCGCTCATCAAGGTTATGCTTCTTGGCCCACTGACGGATACTGATGCAGTTTTCGATGAAATATCGCTTTATCATTTTTGCTCCTTCCCTTTTAAATTTCATTGTTAAGTCGGTATTTTTTAGCTCGTTTTGGTAAAATCACCAAAAAGGAGCAACTATGAAAATAGACAACTATCTATCAAATCTTGACAACATCTTGGTCGAGATAGCAAAAGAAATGAGTAAAAATGAGCTTGAAAAAGCTAAAAAGCTTTTTTTAAACTATAATTTTGATCCCAAAGCCTTACTACCACTAAAACCAGTTACCTTGAAATACATCAGCAAAACACCAAAAGCAAGAGCGACTTTCATAGCCAAGCAAGAAAATCAAGAGCTTATAAGGTTTTATGCTGTTTATTTGCTTGCAAAATCTTATGAGGTGGCTGATTTAACGCCATATACCCTTTATTGGATCGGTGGTTCTTACCGAGGATTTGCAGAGGGTGTGAGCGATAAAGTTTCTAGTCTGACTCATGAGCTGTATTGCGATCACGCCTATCACCTCTTGAAAAATTACTGCTAAGAGATTGCATATCAGCCACTACATCATCTTGCAAGTTATCGGCTTGCTGTTTGATGTTGTTAGCCAATATTTCTATCATCTTATTTCTCTCTGCCACATCAGCTATCACAGCTAAATCTATGATCATGTCCGCAAAATTTGCAATAAAAGATACCCTTTGTAATATATTTGGTTTATTCTTTTCCATTTTTTATCCTTGAAATTGTGAAAAACCGACTTAACAATGAAATTTAAAAGAACTATTGTTTCAAACCTTTGAAAAATTTAAACTTTTTTAAGCTATAATTTCAAAGGATTGAAAGAATTGTATCACAACTTGTGAATAAAGTCAATACGTTTTGTGTATATTTTTGAAAGGAACTCACAATATGGATAAGATAGATACTATTTTGGGAAGAATTTATAAAAAACTAGACATTAAAAACGATGCTGATTTTTGTAAAAGATACGACATAAAGCCAAACACATTAAGCAATTGGAAAAGTAGAAATACTCTTGCTCTTGAGAAAATACTTGATATAGCCAGAAAAGAAAAAATATCTATAGATTATATTTTGCTAGGCAAGGATAATGAAAACAATACACATAACGTGAATAATGATGGGTATCATATTAGGGTTTTAAGCCACAATGTAAGTGCTGGAACGTCTTCAGACATAGATGGTATTGATGTTTTCGATACAAAGCAAAAAATTTTTATCCCAAGGGATCTCTTTAAATTTCCAGTTAAAGAGGATAGGCTTAGGATGACACAAGTTGTTGGCGATAGCATGTTGCCAAAATTGCACCCTGGCGACTGGGTGATACTTGATATTACCGAAAATTTTGTGGGCGATGGACTTTATGTCATCAACTATAACAATATTTTAATGGTAAAAATGCTTCAAGTGGGTCAAAATGGCAATATATGTATAAGAAGTCTAAACCCAGAGTATAGTAGCTACGAGCTTAAAAGTGATACACAAGAAATTTTTTATGTGCTAGGTCGTGTAATCAAGAGCATAACATAAATTAAAACTTAAAATGTTCCTTAATCAGTTATTGATATTTTTTTAAGTTTCATCAAGTATTTGGTATTTAAAATTATTGTGTTCCTTAATAGTAAAGCGCTATTCTCTGTGTGTTGATAACACTAAGGAACATTAAGCTTAATTAAGGAACATTTTTATAAAAATTCTGTTCCTTAATTGCTATTTTTCTTGCTTTTTACAACCAAATTTTCTGAGAACCTTAAGCCAAAATTGTCAAAATTTAGTAAGCAATAGGATTTTTTGGGATAAATTTTGGGACGTTTTAAACACTCTTTAAAGTGCGTTTATTTGGGCTTTATATACACTTGTAGTGTTTAAAAATTTCCTTAAATTTGGGACAAATGGGTTGATTTGGGATAATAGGGATTTTTTGTCTTAGCTGAATTCTTGCATTACAACTGAGAGTGAGAGCCTTTTAAGAGCCTATTTTAGGGGCTTTCAAAAAATGTGCGCTAAATTTTTTCACTCTCATTTTCTTTACCCCCTCACAACTTTTATAGTCAAGCTTAAAAACTTTGATACTTTAGATGTGATAAAATCTCTAAAAATTTTAAAAAAGGATCAAATTTGAGAAGCGACATAATAAAAAAAGGCTACACAAGAGCTCCACACCGCTCACTTCTGCGTGCTACCGGACTAAAGGACGAAGATTTCGATAAACCATTTATCGGCGTTGCAAACAGCTTTATAGAGATCATACCTGGCCACTTTTTCTTAAATAAATATGCACAAATTTTAAAAGATGAAATTCGCAAAAATGGCTGTATTCCATTTGAGTTTAACTGCATCGGCGTGGATGATGGCATCGCGATGGGGCATGGAGGCATGCTATATAGCTTGCCTAGCCGCGAGATCATCGCAAACTCGATAGAGACCGTGATGAACGCGCACGCGCTTGATGCGCTTGTTTGTATGCCAAACTGCGACAAGATAGTCCCTGGCATGGTTATGGGTGCTTTAAGGGTCAATGTCCCGACCATTTTTGTAAGCGGCGGCCCGATGAAAAAAGGCTACACAAAGGACGGCAGGCCGATCGACCTTGCGACTGCGTTTGAGGCGGTTGGTAAATTTGAGACCAAAGAGATAGACGAGGCCGAGCTAAGAGATATTGAGTGCAACGCATGTCCGAGTGGAGGCAGCTGCAGCGGTATGTTTACAGCAAACTCTATGAACACGCTTTGCGAAGCGATGGGTATAGCGCTTTCTGGCAACGGCACCATCCTAGCGCTAACGCCAGAGCGTGAGGAGCTCATCAGAGCGGCTGCTCGTAGAATTTGTCAGATCGCCATTGATGAGAAATTTAAGATAAGAAACATACTAAATGAAAAAGCGATCCGCAACGCACTTGTCGTTGATATGGCGATGGGTGGCAGCAGCAACACTGTCCTTCACATGCTAGCCATCTCAAGAGAGGCTGGCGTAAATTTAGATATCAAAGAGCTAAATAAGATCAGCCAAAATATCGCCCACATCGCAAAGATTAGCCCAAGCTTGCCAAATGTACACATGGAAGATATCGGCAGGGCTGGCGGCATGAACGCTGTGATAAAAGAAATTTCACGCAGAGATAACGGCATGCTAAACCTAGACAACCTAACAGTTAGCGGCGAAACTCTTGGCGAGCGCGTAAAAGCAAGTGACATCAAAGATGAAAGCGTCATCCACAAGGTGGAAAATGCCTATTCGAAGGTTGGCGGACTTGCCATTTTATTTGGAAATTTAGCCGAGCAAGGCTGTGTCATCAAGACGGCCGGCATAGTTGGCGAGCGTAAATTTAGCGGCAAAGCGGTCTGCTTTAACTCACAAGATGAAGCCATAGCTGGCATCTCAAGCGGTAAAGTAGATAAAGGCGACGTCGTCGTCATCCGCTACGAAGGCCCACGCGGAGGCCCTGGCATGCAAGAGATGCTAAGCCCTACTTCGCTCATCATGGGACGAGGACTTGGTGCGGACGTGGCGCTCATCACAGATGGTCGCTTTAGCGGGGCGACAAGAGGTCTAAGTATCGGCCACGTAAGCCCAGAAGCGGCTGAAGGCGGTATGATAGGCTTGCTAAAAGATGGCGATATCATCAATATAGACGTCGATAAATACGAGATAAACGTTCGCCTAAGTGAAGCTGAGATCGCAAAGAGAAGAGCGGAATTTAAGCCAGTTGATAAGGCACTAACCTCTCGCTGGCTAAGGCAGTATCAAAAGCTAGTCACAAACGCAAGCAACGGAGCAGTGCTAGAAGCATAAAAATTTACCATAAAAGCAAAGAGACTACTCTTTGCTTTTATAAAAATATTAAAATTTCTTCATTTTTTAAGGACATCAAATGCAACCAGATTTTTATCTTTATGCTTCCATATTTTTAGGAGTACTATTTTTGATTGCGATATTTGTCATCTACTCATTTAATAGAGATAAACTCGAGCTAAAAAGAAATTTGACACAAAAGGAGCAAGAAAATTTTGAAATTTCATCAAATCTAACAAATTTAGTATCTAAAAATAGTGAAAACCTGCAGCTAATTAGCGAGCAAAAAGCAAGGCTTATGTCAAATCACGAGCGAATCGACGAACTCATCGGTGAGATAGATACGCTAAAAGCCAAAATAACACAAAAAGACGAAGCTGAAGATGCGATGGAGCGCGTGATAAACGAGCTTAAAGAGAGTATCGGTACAGCAAATGAACGAGCCAAGAATAACGAGGCAAATTTCACCGCAACTTTAGCCGAGCTAAATCAAAATAAAAATGCTTTAGCTGAAGCAAGTGAGCGAGAAAATAGATTAAAACGTGATATGGCTGTGCTTAGAAATGAAATAGAAGCAAAAGAAAATAGCCTAAAAGAGCAAGAGGCAAATTTATTCAAAGTAAAAAATGAGTTAAATTTGGAATTTTCTAATCTTGCAAATAAAATATTTGAAGAAAAAAGTGCAAATTTCACACAAAATAGCCAAAATTCTTTAGATCTTTTACTAAAGCCACTAAAGGAGCAAATTTCAACCTTTCAAGAGCGAGTAAATGCAGTCCACGACGAATCAGTTAAGGGCATGAGTGCGTTAGGAATGCAGATTAAGCACATAAGTGAGATTGGTATCTCAATGTCAAAAGAGGCAAACTCGCTAGCCACTGCACTAAAAGGTAGCAATAAAACACTTGGAAACTGGGGTGAAATACAGCTTGAACGCACATTTGAGGCTTCTGGACTTGTGAAAGACGAGCATTACTTGACACAACAAAATTTCAAGAACGAAGAAGGCAAACGTCTTATTCCTGATTTTATAGTAAAGATACCAGATGGCAAACACCTAATAGTTGATTCTAAAGTCTCACTTATAGCTTACGAAAAGGCTATCACAGCCAGCAATGAAGAAGAACTAAATTTAGCGCTGAAAGAGCATATTGCTTCTATGAAAAATCACATAGATAGCTTAAATAGCAAAAATTACGGTGAGATCATACCTGATAGCCCTGATTTTGTATTGATGTTTATACCAATTGAGCCAGCATATATCGAAGCTATGAAATTTGATAGTTCTCTTTTTGACTACGCATTTCAAAAGCGCGTAATACTAGTATCTCACACTACGCTTATGCCTATCCTTCGCACAGTGGCAAATTTATGGCGCATAGAACGTGGCAATGAAGAGGCCAAAAATATCGTAAAGAGTGCGATTAAAATTTATGATAAAGTCCGCAATGTAGCCGAGCATATGAATAGACTTAGCAATACACTAAATACTGCGAATAAACATTTTAACGCCCTTGCATCAAGTTTTAGTGGCAGAGATGGTCTTGTTAGTAGACTTGAAAATTTTAAACGTTTGTCTCCAGATGATCAAAAGGATATAGAAGTAAAAGAGATAGGCGTAAATAACGAATTAGAAAAAGAGGATTAGGATATGGCTAGAAAGTCTAGCCATAAAAATTTATTTTAAAAGACCTTGTTTTTTCATTTGTTCCATTACTTGAGCAAACATCTCTTTAGCTTGTTTGCAAGTAGCGTCTTGTTGCTCTTTTGGAAGTGCAGCAAGTTGATCCATTGATTGTTTCTTTTGATCTTCGTACATTTTTACTTGTTGCTCTTGTCCAGCTTGTTTGTAAGCTTCAACCATCTTATCGATGTCTGAGAAGTATGATTTGCAAGTATCTGTAAGATCTGCAGCGTTTAGGCTTAGTGCAAAGCCAAGAGTAGCTAAAACTAAAAGTGATTTTTTCATCTCTTTCTCCTTATAAAAATTTAAAATAATTATAGTACTTTCTGCTTATAAGGGAATAAATTTGAAATAAAAATTTTATAGCCAAAGCTGGCACCTTGGCTATTTTTGGCTTTTTAGCCTAGGAATTCGCGCTTAAAATACTCTTTTGGAGCTTTGCAAAGTGGGCAAGCACCTGGAGCTTTTTTGCCTCTGTGAACGTGTCCACACACCTCACAAACCCAGATATCTTCTTCATCGCTCTCAAAAAAGCCCTCTTCATCAAGCATCTTTTTAAGCTCTAGATACTCTCTCTCGTGCTCAACCTCAACCTTGCCGATCGCATTA
The DNA here is from genome assembly GCF_052169515.1 of Campylobacter sp. Lineage (GTDB taxonomy): Bacteria > Campylobacterota > Campylobacteria > Campylobacterales > Campylobacteraceae > Campylobacter_A. The sequence goes on along the minus strand of NZ_JBQNCH010000010.1, from coordinate 24,699 downwards.
AATAGTCTCTCAACATCTCTTAGCTCTTCTTCTTTTGCGATCTTTGCAAAGTCTGGATACATTGTCGTATGCTCGTAGTTTTCGCCAGCTGCAGCATCAAGTAAATTTTTATCCATCTTATCGATCGGATCATTCATCAGCTCGTGATATTTTTTAAACTCCGCCCTTGCATGCCATTTTTCATTTTCAGCCGCTTCGTAAAAGTGTCTAGCAATTGCATGATAGCCTGCTTCTTTGGCTAAATCACCATAAAGCTCATACTTGTTTCTAGCTTGTGACTCACCAGCAAACGCCTTCATCAAATTTACCGCTGTTAAATTTTCAGTCACACATTTCATCTCTTCGCCGCAACAGGTTAGTGTGCCGCCACCAACTTTTTGCACCTCGATCTCGTTGCCGCATTTTTCGCATTTGTATGTTTCGTACTGTCTCATTTTGACTCCTATTTTGATAAATTTTGATTGGATTATAACCAAATAATTAAAATAAGTAAATAATAATTTTTATTAATAACATCTATCATTTTTATTTAGTGCATATCAGGTGTGCCAACTTTGCAGCCAGTGGCGCTATGAAAAATATCACAGGATATGCCACCATAAGTGCTTTTATATAAGCTGCGAGCCAAATTTTACAAATCCGTCAATAAAGCCCAGATTAAAATATATCAACATAAAATACATTATAAGTGCCATACATGCTGACATTATAAAAGTAAATACATATCTATAAAATTTCACTGGTATCATAAAATTTTGCTCATAATGGCTTTAAATTCTCTAACCTTATACTCAGCATATCCGAGCTGATGATAGACATCTTGAGATAAAATTTCATCAAGCTCTTTACGATCCTTAGTGTCTACGATCACAACGTCTGCATGATCCTCATCCGCAAATGGTCCAAAAAGTAAGAAATTTCCCCCATCAACATACTTTATAAACCACCCTCTATGCTTAGCAAAAAGCTCCTCACCCATCTATTTTGGTATGAGATCTGTTTTTAAACTAATACTAACTATAAACATGTTTTATCCTTTAAATTTACTTGTAAACAAAGCTACTAGCCTTACCTGCGGTGCCACTCTCATTTCACACTGCATCTATCATTTCGTTATTTAAAATTTTGATATCTTTTAAACTCTCACATCCTGCCTTAACGGGCAAAAGCCCAAGTGCCAATAAGCACCGATGCGCAAAATATGAAATCTTTTTCATAAGAGTACTTAGAATTTTATCTTACTAAACGAGATCTCATTTTTTAGACCAAAGCCATCAAATTCATCTATTAGTCCGGCTCGCTCTTTGGCATAAGCTTTGTAATTTTCGCTGTGGCGGTAGCTCTCAAAGCTAGCCTCATCTTTGTAAATTTCAACCATCACCCATTTGTTAGGTGTCTCTTTTAGGCTAAATGCAAACTGGGCTAATGTGCCGTCATCTACGCTTTTTTGCATATATTTTTTAATGATCTTTTCAAATTTCGCATCGCTCTTTGCTTTGAGGTTTAAATTTATGATACGAAAATACGCCTCTTTTAGCCGCTCTGGAGTTAAATTTTTAGAATACGCAGCCCGCTTTCTTACGCTAAAAGCCTTTTTACTAGCTAAAATTTCAGCACTCTCACTTGCAAATTTTTTAAAGTGCTCCGAGCTAGTATGCTTTTTATAAGCCGTCTCGTCCTTGTAAAACTCAAGCACGTAAAATAGCTCTGGCTTACTCTTTGCGCTTATGAAAAATATCGCCTGCGTGCCTGGCTCACTCTTTGAGCTAAGGATATTTTCTCTGCCAAGCTCTTTTAGCAAAGTCTTATTATTTGGCGTCGCTAGTAGCTCATAAAAGCTCACTTTTACCTCTGTGCCAAAGGCAAAAGCCGCCAAAAATACTAATAAAAATAGCTTTTTAAACATCAAAACTCCTATAAATTTATCTTTCTACCACTCTTTTAATCCAAGCAAAAAGCTCATCAAGGTCGTAGTCGCCGCCATGTCCTTGCCCCCAGACTGCTTCAAAATCAACCTCTTTGCCAACATTTTTTAGCGAGAGTGCGAGCATAGCAGGCACAGCAAGGGCTAAGTCTGTGTCGCTTGTGCCCTGTCTTATGCGGTAGAATTTCGCTGCTTTTTTGTTTGCGGTGTAGTTCATCGCATTCATCATCTTTATGACACCAGCCTCCGCCATCTCGCCGCCACTTTGCTCTTTTGCAAATTTAGTAAAGTGCTTTGTGGGCGTTTTGCTATCACCAAACAGATCGTTTTCAGGATTTTCCAGTGTAAGTCCGTCAAAGGCAACCGGCGCTTTAGCACGTTTTAGCGAGGCAATAAAGTCTTCAAATTCAAAGGTATATCCAAGCTGGCAGCCCTGCGTGTCAAGCGTGATAAATTTAGGTGTGAGCGTGTTTTTGTCGCTGCTTTTTGTAGCAGTAAATGCTCTTGAAAGCAGAGCGTTTATATACTCTTTGAAGCTGCCCTCGCCATTTTCATCAAGACTTAGCATATGGCCTTTGGCGTCTTTTAAATTTAGCGAGTTTAGATAGGCTGGAAATTTAGCTTTTAGCTCACGTGAGAGCTCTTTTTGCGTGGCGTTTAACTCGCCTGTGACCATCTGTGGCTTTTTACTCCTGTCGTTAAAGCTGGCTGCATCAAGGCCTGAAAAGTCTATCCTTTCAAATTTATCCAGATCCCCAAACATCCACTCATACGCCTCGTCCTGATGCTCTAAATTTGTAACAGGGCAATAGATAGAGGCGGCATAAATTTGATCGTCTGCTCTTGCAGCGCCTAGCTCTTTAAGATATGGCTCATACTCTTTTGCCCCTGCGCTAACGCCAAGAAGTGCCGACATCGCACCGCCTGCGCTCGTGCCGTTTGAGATGATCTTATTTGCATCGCCTGGCATAAATTTATCATTAAATTTAAGATATCTAACAGCTGCTTTTAGATCAACTATCGCAGCTGGTGCTTTACCAATGAAGTTTTCACTATCTTTTAGCGTCCTACCTCTAGCGCCAACACTCGCCACGACATAGCCTCTAAGAAGCGCTTCAAGAGTGGCATTTGGCTTTTTGTTTTGAATTTCTGGCTTTGAAGGCATTGCTGGCATGTAGCCACCGATCGCATTTGGCATGAAAATAGCTGTCCTTTGGTCGCTAAATTTACCCTCTGGCACATAAAAATTTAAGACCTCATATTCGCTAACCGGCTTTGCCACATAGACTATGCCTTCATAAGCTCTAAATTTAAGCTCCACGCCGCCAACTTGCACACTTTTTAGCTCAAACTTGCTCTCGTCAAATTTAAGCTCATTTCCAAAGCACGCCCCAGCTAAGCAAGCCACCAAAATCGCACCTTTTATGCATTTCATCTTTTTCCTTTTAGCCAATAATGACTGCCTTATCCTCAAATTTAGCAGCCCCATCAGTGTAAAACTGCCCGCCAGCTATGTAGTGAGGCGTTTTGAGGTCGTCATCTAAATTTTCAAATTTCCAGTGGCCATCTTTAAAAACGCGTGTATCGGCGTAGGCTGCCACAACTTTAGCCTTAAATAGATCAAATTCACTCTCGTTTTTACTATCTTTAATGATCTCACAAACCATATAGGCCGCGCACTCTTTTAGCAAAGGTACGCCATTTTCGTAAAACATCTCCACCCCAGCGAGCTTCTCTTTGTCGCCGTGCATGCTGGTAATTCCAAGCCTTGCAATAAGTGGTGTATCTTTAAAAAATGGCACACAAAGGCCAAATTTACCACTCTTTTCAAAAAGTGAGCGAGTGAATGAGCTAGAGTCTATGACCGCTGTTATCTTGTCGTAGTCTAGTGGACAGACCCAAGAGGCATTCATAGCGTCTACGACATCACCGTGACTTGCTAAGATGATAACTGTTGGGCCATGATTTATCAGACGATAGGCTTTGTTTAGATCAACTTTTTGTAGTGCCATTTTGTTTCCTTGATTTGGTTTTATTTATAGTTTAATCCACCTTTATATGGATAGTTATAAACAAATTTTATCTTTTTGCCTAATATTTGACAGCATAGTCAAATTCTGTCTTTGTGGCAGCTCCTATGCCAGAGCCTGCTTCTGTTATCAAGATATATTTTTTTCATTTTGTATATTCCATAGGGCTATAAATTTTCACGCCCTCGCTGTGATCTTGTGCCACTTCAACGACCACTTTAGCGATATCTTCTGCTCTCATTGGGCGGTATTCGTCCAAAAAGCCTTTTGGGATAAATTTAAACGCCTTTATCGCCAAATACTCACCTAACCTAAATTCTTTTCTATCGGCTTTTATAAGCGGGGTTCTAACGATCTGAAGTGAGTTGTAGCCAAGCTCTTGTATTTTGCTTTCTGCTTGTCCTTTTACTTTTAAATAAAATGAGCCTGACTTTCTACTAGCTCCTACTGCCGAGATAAAAACAAAACGTTTTGCGCCGCACTCCAAGCCAAATTTGGCAAAATTTATAGGATAAGTCGCATCCACCTTATAAAACTGTTCTTTATGCTTTGCTGCTTTCATCGTTGTGCCTAGTGCACAAAAGACCTCATCAACAATAAATGGCACTTCATCTTTAAGCTCATCAAAATTTATTACTTTTGCTTCAAGCTTTTCATGAGTAAATTCTAGCTCGTGCCTAACAAGAGCGATGACCTTACTATAATGCTCACTCTGGCATAAATTTTTTAAAATTTCGCTTCCCACAGCACCACTAGCTCCAGCTATAAGGGCGATCTTTTTCATACTATTCCTTTATAAATTTAGATAAATTTTATCTCGCTAAGGCAAAAATTTCACTTATAGCTTCTTTTGTATAAATTTGCTCTAGCCTCCTACCTTTCGCATAGTCATAAACTAGAGCCATGATCTCATCTAAATTTGTATCATCAACTCCGATTTCAATAAGACTTGTTGGCGTGCCAACCTTATTAAACCACTCTTTTAGCCTCTCTATAGCCAAGTCCGCATCATCTACACCAAAAATTTCTCTACCAAAACGCTTAAATGCATCTAAATTTCTATCCTTATACCACTTCATCCAAGCTGGCATAACCACACTTAGTCCAGCTCCGTGCGCGCAGTCTACCACCGCACCTATGGCATGCTCGATCATATGGTTTGGATAGCTAAAGCCAGCCGTGCCAACATAAGTTAGTCCATTTAACGCCATCGTCGCAGCCCAAGCAAACTCACCTCTAGCATCGTAATTACCTGGCTCTTTTAGTAAAATTTCTGTTGTTTTCATAACGGTTTTTATATTTGCTTCGATGTATAAATTTATGATCCCAGGCTGAACACTCGCTGTAAAGTAACCCTCGATACTATGAGCGATAATGTCAGAAGCCGAATACACCAAATACTCTTTGCTCACGCTTGCTTGAAGTAGTGGATTTACCACCGATACTTTTGGCCTTATGCAGTCGCCATGCATAGCAAATTTTTGCTTTGTAGCTTCATTTGTGACGACTGAGCCGCCGTTCATCTCTGAGCCAGTTGCCGCAAGCGTTATGATGTCAAAGATCATCAGCGCTTCGCTTGGGTCTCTGCCTGTAAAAAAATCCCAAACATCGCCACTATATTTTGCTCCAGCAGCCACGGCCTTGGCACTATCAAGCACCGAGCCTCCGCCAATGGCTAGCACACTATCGACGCCCTCGCTTTTGGCTAAATTTATAGCCTCTTTTACCTTGCTTAACACTGGATTGCTTTTTACACCACCGATCGCACAAAACCCTATACCATTTGCAACTAGACTTTTTGCAGCCACTTCAAAAAGGCCGTTTTGCTTGATCCTCTCACTGCCATATATGATGAGCGTCTTTTTAACGCCAAATTCTCTCATATATTTGCCCATGTTTTGCTCTTTGTCTTTGCCAAATTCTATTCTTGTGGGATTTAAAAAGCTGAAGTTTTGCATAGTTTCTCCTTGCTAAATTTTAATAATTATAGTTTTACAAAACAAAAATTTTCTTAATAAGAATAAGTTGGTAGTTAGAAATTTCTTAGTTTAATGGGTAGTTTTGAAGTGATTTTTGCTAGATCAAAGCTATTTTTTGGATCGCTTAAATTCCCAAAATTTTCGCCTGTGTCAAAGAATTTTTGCAAATAATAATTACCTCTATAACCAAACTCATAAAGTGTTTCTGACATCTTGGCGATATCAATCTCGCTTAACAAGTCCGCATGCACGGTTGTTCTAACTTCAAAGTCAAAATTTATTTCAAGTAGATATTTTAGTGTGCTAGAAAATTTTTCATATAAATTTGAGCCGGTTACACCTACAAATTTTTCTTTCGGTGCTTTAAAATCAAGTGCAATATAATCAATCAATCCTTCATCAATAGCACTTTTTAAAATCTCAGGATGTGAGCCATTTGTATCGACTTTTAGGCAAAAATTTCTCGCCTTAACTTCTCTTGCAAGCTTTAGAAATAAAGGATTTGCTGTGCACTCACCACCACTAAAGACGATGCCATTTAGCTTGCCGATACGACGATCTAAAAAGCTACAAACCTCGTCCGTACCTATAGTGCCGTTTGAATCTACAACCTCTACGTTGTAGCAGTATACACACCGCATATTACAGCCTGCAAACCAAACTACTGCAGCCACTTTGTCTGGGTAGTCAAGCGTAGTAAATGGCGTTATACTAAAGATTTTTTGCAAATTTGTGGACCTTTTGAAATTTAAAAGGCACAGAAGATTGTGCCTTTTTGTATTTTATTGTTGTATTTTACTGCAATGATTTATCTTTTGCAGCAACTCGCGTGCTCGTCAAATTTTACACGCTCTTTGTGTTCACCTTTTTTGCCAAGGTTAAAGCTCTCAACTGGACGATGATAGCCCATAACACGTGTATAAACTACACACTTTGTACGCTTGTCTTGTACTTTTTCCAAAATATCTTTTTCTGTCATTTGCTCTCCTTATTTGGAATTATTTTTCTCTTTTTCTATTAATTCTGCATCACAAAGTGGACAAAACTCATGCTCGCCAGCTATATATCCATGTTTTGCACAAACGCTAAATACCGGCGTTATCGTGATATACGGTAGTTTGTAGTTTGAGATTATGCTCTTTACAAGCTCCTTGCAAGCTTTGGCTGAGCTTATACGCTCTTTCATATAAAGGTGAAAGACTGTACCACCTGTGTATGAGGTTTGAAGCTCATCTTGCAAATCAAGTGCCTCGTAAGCATCATCTGTAAAATTTGCTGGAAGCTGGGTTGAGTTTGTGTAGTAAATATTTTCTCCCTCGCCCGCTTGGATAATGTCTGGATAGCGTTTTTTATCCTCTTTAGCAAAGCGATATGTTGTACCTTCAGCTGGTGTTGCCTCAAGGTTGTATAAATTTCCAGTTTCTTCTTGAAATGTCCTTATCTTATCACGTAAAAATTGAACCATTTCAAGGGCAAAATCTCGTCCAAATTTTGTTGAAATATTCTCTTTATCGTCTGTAAAATTTCTAAGCAGCTCGTTCATGCCGTTTATGCCGATCGTGCTAAAGTGGTTATTAAAGTGCTTTAGATATCTAGCTGTGTAAGGGTAAAGACCTCTGTCATACATCTCTTGGATAAATTTACGCTTTTTCTCTAGAGTTGATTTAGCTAGCTCTAAAAGATAACTCAGTCTGTTATAGAGTGCGACTTTATCGCCTTTGTAGTTGTATCCCAGGCGAGCCAAATTTATAGTCACAACTCCGATCGAGCCTGTCATCTCCGCACTACCAAAAAGGCCACCTCCACGCTTTAGCAACTCTCTTAGATCAAGCTGTAAGCGGCAGCACATAGAGCGCACGTGACCTGGTTTATAGGCGTTTTCGTTTTCTATCTTGTTGCCATTTTCGTCATAAGTGTACTGCGAGCCGATGAAATTTTGAAAGTAGCTTGAGCCCATTTTGGCAGTATTTTCAAAGAGTATGTCGGCTACTTCGCTATCCCAGTTAAAATCCTCTGTAATATTTACCGTTGGTATCGGAAATGTAAAAGGCTGTGAGCACTTGTCACCAGCTGTCAAAACCTCATAAAATGCCTTGTCTATGCGTGCCATCTCAGGCTCGAAGTCCTTATAGGTCATATCGATCAAATTTTTCCTGCCGCGCTCGTTTGCTTTTTTCAAAATTTTCTCATCTTTTACATTTGTAAAAAGGTGTATATCATCGCTTGTTGGGATCTGATCCCTTAGGTCGCTTGGGCAGGTGATGTCGATAGTGACGTTTGTAAACGGACTTTGTCCCCAGCGTGCAGGAACGTTTAGGTTAAATATAAAACTCGTGATCGCCTTTTTGATCTCAGCGTCGCTTAGATCGTCTTTAAAAACATAAGGCGCAAGGTAGGTGTCAAAGCTCGAAAACGCCTGAGCGCCCGCCCACTCGCTTTGCAAAATGCCTAAGAAATTTGCCATTTGATAGAGTGCTTCTCTAAAGTGCTTTGGCGCTCTGCTCTCAACCCTGCCACGAACGCCGTTAAAGCCCTCATTTAGCAAGGCTCGCAGGCTCCAGCCAGCGCAGTACCCTGTAAGGCAGTCAAGGTCGTGGATGTGATAGTCGCCGTTTCTGTGAGCTAGACCCTCTTCTTTGTTATAAACAGCGTCCAGCCAGTAGTTTGCGATAACTTTGCCAGCGGTATTATTTATAAGGCCTGCGTTTGAATAGCTCGTGTTTGAATTCGCAGAAATTCTCCAGTCGGTGCCGTTTATATATTCATTTATCGTCTGGGTTGAGTTTATATAGGTCGTGTCGGCGTTTAGGCCCAAAATTTGCTCGCGTTGAAGCTTATGTGTGTGGCGGTAGAGCATAAAGCTTTTTAGGACGTCGAAGTAACCGCCAGCAAATAGCTCTTTTTCGATCGCATCTTGGATGTCCTCGACTGTTATTGCGCTTGATTTTTGAAAGATATCTTGGACTACGTTTGTAAAAACTTGCTCGTCATAAGCCACATTTTCGCTTGCAAATGCCTTTTTTATCGCATCTACTATCTTATATGCTACAAATTCTTGTCTTGTGCCGTCTCGTTTTAAAATTTCACGCATCGCCCACTCTTTCCGATTTTTTTTAATATGGAGTTTTAAAGTATAAGACAAGAAAGCTTAAACAATAGACAACTATTTTCTTTTGTTTAATAATATTTATCAAAAAATATAAAATTTTATGAAGTTTTCTTAAAGGATAAATTTACGTTATTTAAGTATTTTAAACTAAATTTTGATTATTTTACTTAAATAATTATTTTAGTTTAAGTTTTTAAATTAACCTATTTAAAATTTTACAAGCCGCAAGCAATAAATACTTACTAGTCTCAAAACAAATTGTTGTCAAGATCGCAAAAGAGATAAACTACGACGAGGTATTTGACGCGATAAAATCAAGCGGAGGCTGCGGGTGCAGGTGCATGTAAGCCGCGAAATTTAAAGGTCGCGAGAGCGGTCTTTTTTATACAAATCTTAAATTTCCTACCATACAGCGATAATATAAATTTAAAATTTTTACAAACAATCTTATATAAATAACAAGGGTATAAAAAATAACTCATATAATTATTCCTACTAACAAAGTTCTCGTATAGCATCAACAATAGAATCCGTACTCCACTTAACTATCCTGTCGGCAGAGTTTTTAACTACCATAGAGGTTCTTTCTGCTGCCCAAGGTTGTACAGCAATTATTTTCTTGCTCATGCTTTTTGCCAACTCTATTTCAATATTAATCCATTTGCTATAAGTAGCATATACTCCAGCCAATATAATAATGCAACTTGCTGGCTGCATTTGCCTTTTTATTGCTTCTTTCAGCTCCCAATCACTATCCGCATTATGAATTGGGTTGTTTTTAGGAACTGAATAATTTTTATAATAAAAATATGGTTTTGCATTCAATAGCTTTACAAGATTATCATATGCTTCTCTATATGCCCAAGAGTGACTAATAAATAAATTGTACATAAATTTTTCCTTACGAATAATTACATATTAAAATAACAATTAAAACAATATAAGATACTATAAATATTGACGGAATAAAATACTCAAGTATTGTCCCGTCTATATATTTTCTATCTTTTAAAAGCTCCCATTCTTTGATAAATGGTTTGTCTGGTAGTTTGTTTTCAATATCATTAATGACTTTAAATTTTTCACTATTTAGAATTCTAAAATTTCTTAATATAAAAATCCAAGCAAAGCATAATAAAACACCAATCAAAGAAACAATTAAAGATTTTAAATCCCATATAATTGAAATAGCCGTTAAAATTGCCATGTTGAGAGTTACAAACAAATTGTTTAAAGTATCTCGCCTTTGGCTTATATAATTTGCCATTTCTACACAGGTTTGCCATTGAGCTAAAACAATATCTTTATTTTCCAAATTTATCCTTTCATAATTTTACTAATTAGATTTCAATGTTTTAATTATATGGTTTTACTGACACCCCTCGCATTCGATAGAGCGGTCGGCTACGTCATTTAGTTTTTCGCTGTCTGGTGACTCAGAGCGAAGATAATAAGTTGATTTTAGTCCAAGCTCCCATGCAAGCGTGTAAATTTCACTTAGATAGCCGCCACTTGCTTTGTCTAAGCTCATGAAGATATTTAGACTTTGACCTTGGTCGATCCATTTTTGGCGGATCGCGCCTGCTTTTATCAAAATTCTCTGATCAAGCTCGTATGCTGGCGTGTAAAACTGCCAAGTATCAGGGCTTAAATTTGGCACGACATTTGGGATCATACCGCTTAGGTTGTGCTCGAACCACTTGCGTTTATAGACTGGCTCGATGGTCTGAGTAGTGCCAACAAGGATCGAGATCGAGCTAGTTGGGGCGATCGCCATTAGGTAGCCGTTTCTCATGCCGTCACGCTTGACCTTTTCTCTTAGCTTATCCCAGTCGCAGACATTTTCATCAAATAGTCCGCCTTTGTCATTTAAAAGAACCTTTGCGTTCTCGTTTGCTGTGTCTATAGGCATGATACCTTTGCTCCATTTTGAGCCCTCAAATTTTGGATATACGCCCTTTTCTACGGCTAAATTTGAGCTAGCGTAGATGGCGTTGTAGCTTATGTTTTCCATTATGCTGTCAATGAGCGCCAAATGCTCGTAACTGCCCCATTTTACGTTTTTCTCAGCTAGCATTTGCGCCTCACCCATGACACCAAGGCCGATCGAGCGAGATGATAGGTTTGTGTGTTTTACCTTTTTGTGTGGGTAGAAATTTAGGTCTATAACGTTATCAAGCATTCTAATAGCTATCGGCACGACACGCTCAATGTCTTCTTTGCTATTTATCTTGCTTAAATTTATACTTGCAAGGTTGCAAACTGCCGTTTTGCCCTCGATGCTCTCTTTTTCTACGATGAAAATTTGCTTGCCTTTTAGGCTATCAAGTGCGCTAAGTTTTTTGGCTTTTTTAGTTATGCCGCTATCGACCGTGACGTCTTCTTCTTCGTCAAATAGCTCCTCATCGCCATCTTCATAAGTGATCTTGATCTTATAGTAGTTTGGCGCTGTATTTTGGAAAATTTCGGTGCATAAATTTGAGCTTCTGATGATGCCCTCGTGGTCGTTTGGATTTGCTTTGTTGGCATTGTCTTTAAAGCACAAAAATGGCATGCCAGTTTCAAAATAGCTAGTTAAAATTTTCTTCCAAAGCTCTTTTACAAGAATGGTGTTTTTCTGGATATTTTCGTCGTTTTCATACTCCAAGTATCTCTTCTCAAACGCCTCGCCATAAAGGTCGCAAAGGTCGCTCACTTGAGCTGGGTCAAAAAGGCTCCAACGGCCATTTTCTTTAACACGCTTCATAAATAGGTCGTTTATCCAAAGCGCAGGGAATAGCTCGTGTGCTCTGCGGCGCTCTTCGCCTGAGTTTTTACGAAGATCAAGAAAATCACTCACGTCCATATGCCAAGGCTCAATATAAACAGCGATCGCACCTTTTCTAGTGCCTAGCTGATCGACCGCTACTGCGATGTCGTTTGTCACTTTTAAAAATGGTATGATACCACCAGCTGCGTTTTTGTGTCCGTCGATGCTGCCGCCCATCGCACGCACCTTACTCCAGTCCCAGCCGATGCCGCCACCAAATTTTGAAAGTAGTGCCATCTCTTTGTAGCTATCAAAAATGCCCTCGATATTATCAGGCGTGCTGCCTACGTAACAGCTGCTAAGCTGGTGGCGTGTAGTCCTTGCATTTGAGAGCGTTGGCGTGGCTAACATCACTTCAAATTTAGAGATGAGATCGTAAAATTTCTTAGCCCAACCTTGGCTGTCTAGCTCATTTTGCGCAAGAAACATCGCGATCGCCATAAACATATGCTGTGGAAGCTCGATTGGCATGCCATTCTTATCTTTGATGAGATAGCGGTCATAAAGCGTTTTGATACCAAGGTATGCAAACTGCAGGTCGCGCTCAGGCTTAATGTAGGCGTTTAGATCCTCAAGATCGTACTTCTCTTTTAGCCCAGGGATGATGCGGCCTACTTTTTCACCTTTTACTAGGTAATCTTTTAAGTGATTGTAGCCGTTAAAGCCAGTCACTTTGTGATAAAGGTCGAACAAAAATAGTCTCGCAGCAACAAATGTCCAGTTTGGGCGGTCGATGTCTATCTTATCAACTGCTGTTTTTATAAGAGTTTGTTGGATTTCCTCAGTCGTTATCATATCTCTAAACTGGATTTTCGCGTCCACTTCAAGTTCACTAAGGCTTACATTACTAAGACCAAAAACGGCTTCATTTGTATATTTTTTAATCTTACTTATATCAAGCTCTTCGGTTCTTCCATTGCGTTTTATAACTTTCAAAAATATCTCTCCGTATTAAATTTTAATGTGAGATTTTATCCAAAAAGAGATAAAAACTCTCTTTGTCACAAACTATATTTAAATACAAACTTAACCATCAAAATGAGAACAACATAGCTTAAGAAATGCCTTAATCTAAAGTTTTAAAAGCAATGTAATGACGTTTTGAATTGCTTTTTTTCGCTAAATTTATGCAACTCAAATTTACATGTTTTTGCAAGCAAATACCATCTCTTTAGCTAGCAAATTTAATGTTATAGTGGTTTGTGGTAGTTGCAGAAAAAAAAAGGGGGTGTTAATTTTACCCCTTGCGTTTAAATTTATTTGCCAAAGACTCTAACAAAAATTTTATCTACGTTTTTGGTGTAGTAGTTGTAGTCAAAGCACTCTTTGATCTCATCTTTACTAAGGCTTTTGGTTAGGTCCTCGTCGGCTAGTAAATTTTGTAAAAATAGACTGTGACCTTGCTCATCGATCGCCTTTTTGCCCTCTTGCAAGTCTGCCCAGACCTTCATGGCATTGCGCTGAACGATCTTGTAGGCGTCCTCTCTAGAGATTCCACGCTGTGGTAGCTGTAAAAGCACACGTTGCGAAAATACCAAACCGCCTGTTAAATTTAAATTTTTCATCATATTTTCTGGATATACGACTAAATTTGCTATCAAATTTTTGATGCGAACCAGCATAAAATCAGCCGTGATAAACATATCTGGCAGGATAAATCTCTCAACCGAGCTGTGGCTGATGTCGCGCTCGTGCCAAAGGGCGACGTTTTCAAGCGCTGGCGTGACGTATGAGCGTAGCACTCTGCAAAGGCCAGTGATGTTTTCGCTAAGGACTGGATTGCGTTTGTGTGGCATCGCGCTTGAGCCTTTTTGTCCTGGGCTAAAATACTCCTCAGCCTCATAAACCTCAGTCCTTTGGTAATGTCTAATAGCGACTGCGATCTTCTCACAAGTCGAGGCTAGAACTGCGATGGCGCTTACCACATGTGCGTAGCGGTCGCGCTGGATCACTTGATTTGATGCTGGGGCAGCTTTTAGACCAAGCTCCTCGCATGTTAGCTCTTCAAATTCCATCGGAGCGTGAGCTAAATTTCCCATAGCGCCTGAGAGTTTGCCGTAACTGATCGTATCTTTTGCATCTTTAATGAGCTTTAGCGCCCTTGCGATCTCGTCGTACCAGATGGCAAGCACGAGGCCAAAGGTTATCGGCTCGCCGTGGATGCCGTGGCTTCTGCCGACCATGAGCGTGTGCTTGTGCTCGTTTGCCCTATCTTTGATCGCCTGCATAAACTCTTCTACGTCGTTAATAATGAGCTCTAGGCTCTCTTTCATCTGAAGTGCGACGGCTGTGTCGATGCAGTCGCTTGAGGTCATGCCGTAGTGCACGAACCTGCTCTCCTCGCCAAGGCTCTCGCTGACGCTTGTTAAAAATGCGATGACGTCGTGTTTTGTCGTCTTTTCTATCTCGTCGATGCGAGCCACTTCAAATTTAGCGTTTTTGCAAATTTTCTCGCAATCACTGTCGTTTATAAAGCCGAGCTTATTCCAAGCCTTAACGGCAGCTTTTTCTACCTTTAGCCAAGCATCGTATTTTGCTTGTATGCTCCACTTTTCAGCCATCTCTTTGCGTGAGTATCTTTCGACCATCGTTGAACCTTTTGTATTAGTTTCTTTTTATTTTAAAGGTATAAATTTGACTTTTTAGGGCCAAAATCACATCTTGTAATTTTCTTAAATTTAAGTTTTGATTATATAAAATCCGGGCTGAAATGTCGGTTATATACTTATAAATTTGGGCTTAAGATAGCTCGCTCATTTTTTAAAGGATTATTTTTGCCCTACGTAAATAAATTTATCGCCACTGTAGATCATCAAAAAGCTTACGAAATTTTACTGCAAAATGGCTTTAGTATGAGGGAAGCACAACGCTTCATCGACAAGGGTAGACTCATCTGTGAGGGCAATGTCGTGAGTGAGAAAAATGCCATCTTGTGTGGTGATGTTTTTTTGATCGACTATAAGCCAGAGCCAAAAGGGCTTAAGCCGATCTTTGAGTGCGAAAGCTTTGCTGTATTTGATAAGCCAAGTGGCGTGCTAAGCCACCCAAATGGCAGACACTGCGAATACTCGCTAAACGATGAAATTTACACACTTTTTGGGCGAGAAGCGAGCGTGGTACATAGGCTGGACTTTGAGACGAGTGGTGTGATAGTCGTTGGAAAAGACAGAAATTCTACTATTAAACTAAAGAAAATTTTTGAAAACCGAGAGGTTTTTAAAAGCTACGTCGCTATGGTGCAAGGCAAAATCGAACAAGAATTTACGATCGATGCAAAAATGGATCTAGCAAACAACTATGACGATGTGAAAATGCGAATGCAAATTTGCGAAAATGGCAAGAGTGCGGTTACTAAAATTTTGCCGATTAAGTATTTTGACGATACTGATACGACTTTGGTTCGGGCCATCCCTCTCACTGGCAGACAGCATCAAATTCGCTTGCATTTGTTTCATGTGAAACACAAGATCCTTGGCGAACCACTTTATGGTTTGTCGCGTCCACAGATCGAGAAAATTTTAGACAAAAAAATGGGTGAGCTTGAACGGATAAAGCTAACTGGAGCAAAAAGACTCTTGCTTCACTCAGATGAAATTTCATTTAAATTTGATGAAATTTTTTACGATATAAAAAGTAAATTTGACGCCGGAAATGAGTTTTACCAATTAACGAAATTAGTAAAACAAGAATGAGATTATTTTAAATTTAGCTCACTTATTTGAGAAAGGGCTTTATCAATATTATTTTTTACAGCATCATTATAAGCACCCTCGACTCTATCATAACCAATAAAGGTTTTATTTTTACCAACTGATGTAAATGTTTTTCGCCAAATGGTTTTGCTGTCTTTACTTAAATTCCAAGCCATTTCCAAACTTATTTCCCATGTTAAAATATCACTACTTTTTATATTTAAAGCTTTTATAATAAAAATATCTAATTTATATTTACTATTA
This sequence comes from Campylobacter sp., assembly GCF_052169515.1. Classification (GTDB taxonomy): domain Bacteria; phylum Campylobacterota; class Campylobacteria; order Campylobacterales; family Campylobacteraceae; genus Campylobacter_A. The sequence continues at coordinate 8,892 of NZ_JBQNCH010000010.1, read as the reverse complement.
TTTTCTATTGGTCCAAACATAGCTGATTTTTGTATACTTTTTACAACAGCATCCAAAATCTGTTTTTTATCTAATATCTTTGTATTACTAATAAGGCCACCATTTCCTGGAAAATAGACTCCTTTATCACCATAAACAAATACATTTATGCTATCTTTTGTAAGCTGCTTATGTATAGTAGCATCTAAAATCATTTTTTCGGACTGAACCTTGGGCATACATCCACTAAAAAACACTATTATTAAAATAAAAAATATATTTTTCATTCCTATTTTCCTTGCTTTTCAAACATTTTGGTTAATACCTCATTGACCATAAAGTCAGGATCTTTTCTAACAAGTGAACTACGCACACTATTTCCCACTATTATAGGAAAAGAATCACTACTATCCCTAAAAATAATTCGCAGATTTAGAAGGTAGTTTTTAAAATCCCAATACCATAGATCAATATAATTGACAATAATATCAGCATCTGTTCTACTATTTACGATATTGAAACCTTGCTGCTTTATTCGGGATTTAATAAGCTCATTAATTCCGCGCTTGTCATTTGGCTGGTGTTCTACAAAATACGACTTAACATTTGGCTTATTTGCTACAACAAAAGCTTCCTGTGAGATGACTGCACAACCAGAAAATAACAAGATAAAAAATAATGTTAGAAACCTCACTATATATCCTTTTATATGTAAATTCCAACACAAATCTTATCCCTTGTCTTATAAATATTTACTTAATATTTAATTTTATAAATTTCTACACAATTAAATAAGAATTAGTTTTTATCATAAGCTATTACTTTAATAAGTCCAAAAACCCCAATCCCAACTACAATGCATATAAAAACTATCTCAGCGATATCAAGAGTTGTCATTTTTTATTCACGTTAGTTTTGTCGTTAGTAAGATTTTCCTGTGCTTTAGTTGCACTCTTATCGCTAACGTTAGCTTTAAATTTTGGATTTTCATTTCGCTGTTTTAGTTGTCCACAAGCAGCACTTATGTCAAGTCCTTTACTCTGTCTGATCGTGCAAGTGACACCATGATCCCTTAGATATTCTTGAAATTTTATCATGCTGGCAAGCTCAGGTCGTCCAAATTCACTGCCCTCATGTGGGTTAAAATATATGAGATTTACCTTTGCCTTGATACCATGCAGTAGTTTTACTAACTTTTTAGCATCACTAACACTATCGTTTAAGTCCTTGATAACAAGATATTCAAACATCACGCGCTTACGCATATCGATAGGAAATTCCCTAACAGCGTCCATAACAGCCTCGATATTATAAGCCTTATTTATCGGCATTAGGCGGCTTCTAAGCTCGTTAGTAACAGCATGGAGTGATATGGCTAGCAATACCCCAAGGTCCATCTCACCAAGCTTTTTTATCTGGCTACCAAGGCCGCTAGTTGAAACGGTTTGGCGACGTGGTGATATAGCCAACCCCTCATTAAGAGCTAAAATTTTGATCGCTTTACTAACGTTAGCAAGGTTATCGAGTGGCTCGCCCATACCCATATAAACGACATTTATGCGCCTCTCATATGGTATATTATTCTCTCTTTTTATCCACAAAATTTGTCCTACGATCTCACCAGCAGTCAAATTTCTAACAAGTCCGCCCTTTGTTGTTAGGCAAAAAGCACAGCCCATTTTGCAGCCAACCTGAGAACTAACACAAACAGTATAACGAGCATAACGACTGATCTTACCATCTTCGTCACTAATCTCCTCTTTCATAGGCAGTAAAACACTCTCTATCTTCAGCCCATCTTTTAGCTCAAAAAGATACTTTATCGAGCCGTCGCTGCTTTGCTCAAATTTCACACATTTTAAAGGATCAAGGTAAAATTTCTCAGCCAGATCCTGACGCATATCCTTTGGTAAATTTAGCATTTGGCTAAATTCTGTCGCATTTTTTTTGTAAACCCACTCATAAATTTGCGTCGCTCTAAAAGAGGGAGAGACTAGCTCTTTTAACTCTTCGATGCTAAGATCAAGCAAATTTTTCACATATTTTCCTTTACATATTTTGTTAGTAGCTCTTTGGCTGCAGAGTGATTTTTTATAAACTCAGCATGTGCATTTTCATCACAAAAATTTGTCGATACAAAAATTCCATAAGCTGGAATTTTAAAAATTTGAGCTACTTTTAGAACAGAAAAAAACTCCATATTTTCTAAAAAATAACCCTTTTCAAACATCTTATGAGCTAAATTTTTATCTGTCGTTATGAAATTTGATGAATTTATTTTAATAGTTCCACGTGAAACGATAGAAGAAATTTCACACTCGATAGGTGAATAAGATCTATTTTCTATGCTAGAAATTTCAATATTTGCTCCAAACGAGCTTTCATAAATTTGCAAAATTTCACCATCTTTGTATAGACCAGCCGAACCAACAAAAACTATCTTTTCTGGCATCTGGTATAAATTTCGCTCAGGATTTTTTGATAAATTTTGGCTTAGATTTTGTAGCTCTGGATTTGATGAGTTTGCGAATTTAGCCTCGATCTTTGTAAGGTAGTGTGGATCGATATTTTTTAAATTTATACTCTTTTCACCTATTCCCACGCATGATCTTTTTTGCAAAAATTTAGTCAAATTTATCGCCATATCAACTAACCCTACACCCATCGGCAAGGCAAAGTCAAAAATTTCGTTTTTTCCAGCTGAGATAACCAACATCAAAGCCTAACCTCAACACCATTTGCTTTGAGATACTCTTTTAGTTTTTTTATCTCAATCTCGCCAAAGTGAAATATCGAAGCCGCCAAACACGCATCAGCCCCAGCTTCAAAAGCCTCTTTAAAATGTTCCATCTTACCAGCGCCACCGCTTGCGATAGTTGGTATAGAAAGTGTGCTAAAGATCCTTGTTAGCTCCAGACTAAAGCCCTGTTTAACGCCGTCATTATCCATAGACGTTAGTAAAATTTCCCCTGCTCCACGCGACTCTACCTCTTTTGCCCAAGCGAAGGTATCCTTTTTGGTATCGATCCTTCCGCCATTTATAAAAACGCTATAACCATTTTCTATCTTTTTAGCATCGATCGCCACAACGACACATTGAGAGCCAAATTTCTTAGCCGCTTCGTCAATCAAATTTGGATCTTTTATCGCCGATGAGTTTAGACTCACCTTGTCACAGCCCGCATTTAAAAGACGAGAAATATCATCGATCGTGCGTATGCCTCCACCAACGGTTAGCGGTATAAAAAGCTTACTTGCGACCTTTTTTACGACATCGACTATGGTGTCACGACCAAGGTGGGAGGCTGTGATATCCAAAAAGCAAAGCTCGTCAGCACCCTCGTTGTTATATCTTTTAGCTATCTCGACTGGGTCTCCAGCGTCGACAAGTCCAACAAAATTTACACCTTTTACGACCCTGCCGTCTTTTACGTCGAGGCATGGGATTATGCGTTTTGCGAAATGATTCAAATTTATCCTTTGTCTATCTTTCTAGCTGCCACCTCAAAATATGGCAAACTAGCCCAATTTTCTCGGTTTCCAACTATATAAATAACCTCTTTTGCTCTTGTTAGCGCCACGTTTAGTAGATTTGGTTTGCTAGCAGCCCACGCCCTAGCTCCCTTTGTCGCTCCGCCTAACACAAACACAATAACATCGGCCTCTTTTCCTTGCATAGTGTGGATGGTGCCAGCGCCTTTTAAATTTCTACAAACATCTTTAAACGGTGTTATTATTCTGATGTTATTTTTCTCACTAGCTAGCTCACTCTCCAAAAGTTTTTTAACCACATCACCTTCGGCTTTATTGTAGTTACCTATCCACTCTTCGCTCCTAACATCTATCCACTTTGTTTGCACGTTAGTATTTTTAAATTTACTAGCTGCACTTCTGCCAAGTATCATCATATCATCATAGGTTGTTTCGTTTGAGATTTCAAACATAGGATTGGCGCACCTTCTATGAACGATCAATGGCGAACCGACCCAGATACTCTCACCGCTTCCTTTTATATACGTGCCGATATTTTGTACCTTATCTGCTCTTAGTTGGAGTGATGATTTAAGTAAGTTAAACTCCTCTTTTGCCTCGCAGTAGCTAAGTATTGCGTTATTTAAACTAACAGGTAGCGTTACGACTGGCTCAAGCTGAAGTGGATCGCCAACCACTACAGCCATCTTTGACCTAAGCAGTGCACCTAACGCGTTAGTTAAATTTGCCTGCCCTGATTCATCTATCAAAAGCATGCCTATATCACCATTTAAAAGATCTTTAAAGGTGTTGTTAAACGATGCAAATGTAGAGCTAACAACCGGCGTTAGCAAAAATAATCCTTTGATTATCTCACGCCTATCTTTAGATTTAAGACCGTTTTTTTCAGCCATCTTTTCATCATTAAAGATGATGCTAAGTGCTCGTAGATTTGTCCTAACAGCTTCTTTGCAAGCAAAAATAGCTGATTTGTGCAAATTTAAGGCTTCTTTAAAAAGCTCTATTCTTCCTCTAAAAAGCTTTGTTTTGTAAAATTTCTCATCCACACCAAGCTCCATCATAAATGGCATACTCTTTTGCATCTCTTCGTTGCTCTTGCTAAAATTACCATTTAAATAATTATCAAGCTCTTCACTTCTACCGATTATTTTTTGACGCCTATTAAAATCATCACAAAGCCTACTAAAGTAGTCTATCTTTGTATTGAGCTGTGAAATTTTATCATCGAGCTCAGCCATCTCGATTTCCAGCTCATCAAGCCTTGCTTTATTTTTTTCTCTGTTTTCACTATTTTGCTTGCTTGCTTTTAAATTTTGCTCAGCTATCTGACGATTTATCTCACCAATTTTTATAACTTCATCATTGTATTTTTCAAAGGCATCGGTTTTAAAAATTTGCTGAAAAGTAAAGAATGCTGGCTTTTGCGGTAAATTTAGATACTCTTGTAAAGCCTCATTTTGGTTAACAAGTCTCCTTAACTCCTCTGCCTCTGTTTTTTTAGCATCCAGTTCTCTTGAATTTTTAAAAAGTTCCTCTTTTAAAGGCTGCAAAAGCTCATCTACCTGCCTAGCTGAGTTATAGCTCTCAAGCCTTCGATCAATGTCGCTAAGCTCGGTTTTAAGACCATTCAACTCCTCTTCTTTGATCCTGATCTCACTAAAAAGTAAATTTACCTCATGCAAGGCTTGATTAAATTTCTCCTTTGCCTCGTCAAAATCATCTATCTCATCACCTGTAGCCAAATACTTACCAAGACCCATTAAAAAGCCATCTTGCTCCAAAAACTCGCCGTACTCTTTTAGGGTCTCGTCATATTGGCTGTGAGTAGCCTCGATCTTTACACCATTAATCGCATTAAAAACAAAATTTGACTTATTTTGCTTTGAACCAAGCGCCACGCAAAACAGTCCCCAAGCTGGCTTTGATATAAATGACTTCTCACCAAATTTAGTCTTTTCATCAACCGAGAGAAGCCTTGTCGCTATAAATTTAAAATAATCAATCTCGCCAGCATAATCACCGATACTCTTTTGCTGGCTTAGCTCCTTGCTCAAGATCTCAACCGCGCCGTTATTGCAAGAGCTAACAACCATTTCGTAGCCCTGTAGCTCGTCATTTAGCTTAAAATAAAGCACTTTTTTATCGCTATCATAAACTGGCTCAAAGATATCGTGCCTGCTCATTTGCGCGAGCTTCATCGCCCTAAGCGTCACAACCTCAGCCATCACATCCTTTAAAAGCGTCGTCTTTCCAATGCCTGGAGCGCCATTGACACTATATATCCCGCCACTTCCTTCTTTAAATTTCTCTATGATATTGTTTAACGCCATTTGCTGCGAGAAATTTAAAGCGTAATCACTTGCAAAGGCCGATCTTGGGTAACGCTCAGCCCTAAAAAAGTCCCTAACCGCCCTTTGGTTTAGCTCATCTCTAACGTCAAGCCTCTCAAATTTATTTTCACTGCCCTCGTCTAACAACTGATCCGTTAGCTTGTGCGTCCTGCCTGACTCATAAAATTTGATGAGTAAATTTATATCATCTATAAAAAAGCTATTTAAAAGGCTCTCGCTCTCTTTGAAATTTGGATCAGCTATCCTTATCTCAAGCCTGATCATATCCTTACAAAATGGTGTTTTAAGAGAGTTTTTTAGCTCTTCATGCACCACTTTTAAGTATTCACTAAGCCTCACTTTTTTTTTATAGATAGAGAGTTTATCTTTTATACGCTCGCACTCTTTATTAAAGTCGTTTTGACTTATCTCTTTTAAGTGGTCCAGTCTAACAATAGCCCATGGGGCCGTGGAGATGAAAAGGTCATTTGATGAGCTTGGCGTAAAAAATGGGCTTAACTCATCATCTAAATTTGCCTCTTTTAGAGCAAAACTTTGCTCATTTTTGCAAAATACTAGATCGCCTGCGAGCTTAAATTTATAACAAAACGCCTTATCAAAGCTCGTTTGTTCAGACCTCAGCTCGTCTAAAATTTGCTCTTTTTGAAATTTCACCTTTGCTAGCTTTGATATCGTAAGAGCAAGCAATTCAGTCTCAAAAATGCCACCATAAATTGAAATTTCTACACCATTTTTCAAAAGAGGCCTATCAAATGCTCTTAAAATTTGCAGAAATTTCTCATCAAAATTTGTAATCTCAAGGTCCATTGATTTTTTAAATTTGCTATTTGTCTTTTTTGACTCATCTAAAGTTTTTGGCTCTAAATATTGTGATAATAAAAAGTATTTTAAGGTATTTGCCTTGCTCAAAGTTTATGCCCTATTTCGTTATTATTTAGTGATTATAATCCATTTTATATATGATTAAACTAAACTTGTAATCATTGTATAAGTAATTTTTGGCTAATATCGCGGCTATGATAAAGGCAAAAAAGCACTTTGGACAGAATTTTTTACAAGACAAAGCGACACTAGATAAGATCATCCAAGCGATACCCAAGAACGTGGCAAACGTCGTTGAGATTGGGCCTGGCTTAGGTGATTTGACATTTAGACTTTTGCAAATTTACAAGACGACCTGTTTTGAGATAGATTGTGAGCTGTTTCAAATTTTAAAGGCCAAATTTGCAAATGAGATCCAAAATGGACAATTAAAACTTTTTTGTAAAGATGCTTTAGAGCAGTGGCAAGAAGAGGGCGGACTAAGTAGTGAGAACTACTTTTTGGTCGCAAATTTACCCTATTACGTTGCTACGAAGATGATCCTAAATGCGATAGATGACGAAAAATGCCTTGGCCTTATCGTGATGATACAAAAAGAGGTTGCTCTTAAATTTAGTGCAAAGAGCAGGGATAAAGAATTTAGCGCTTTATCGGTCCTCGCTTCACTCCAGGGCAGGTGTGAGCTTTTGTTTGACGTGGATGCAAAACTTTTCAACCCGCCTCCAAAGGTTACCTCCTCGGTCATAAGATTACAAAAAACAGAAAAAATTTTCGGCAAAGACGGAATTTTCAAAGATACAAATTTATATGAAAGCTTTAAAGACTTCTTAAAAGCTGCATTTGCTTCGCCAAGAAAGACGCTTTTGAAAAATTTATCCACAAATTTTGACAAAAGGGCGCTAGAAGAAATTTTTGAAAATATAAACTTAGCCACAAATTTACGTCCACATGAGCTAGATGTCGATTCTTATCTAAAGATATTTGAGATTACAAAGGAAGATAATGAGCGACAAAAACGAAGAGAAAGTTGTAACCAACCAAAGTAAAAACAATAAAAGACGAAGATTTAGACCAAAAAACAAGCCAAAACAAGAGGGCGAAACTACCGAACAAACTTCACTGGCAAGCAAAAGTGTGATAGATAACTTCTTTGCAGCGGAGCAAGCTGAAGCTGAGGCGCACAGCGAGCCAAAGAGTCAAAATTCTCGCCCAAACAAACAAAGAAACAATAAAAATCAAAATAAAAATGAACAAAATGGCAAAGCAAAAGAACAAAAGCCTAAGCAGCCACAAGAGTCAAAAAATGACAGTGTAAATGAGACTAAAGCTGAAGTAAAAGAGTCAAAAGATAAACCAAAAAAGGCTAAAAAGCCAAAGAAAAGTTTACCAGCTAAGCTAAACGGCAATGAACAATGGCAGCAAGATATCGCAAGTGCAATGGTGGCAAACAAGGCCGTTCACGAACTGCGTCTAGAGCCAATGAAGTATCTAAACTCTAGCGAACACAAGATCCGCATAACACCTCTTGGGGGACTTGGTGAGATCGGTGGCAATATGACCATCTTTGAAACACAAGACAGTGCGATCATCGTGGATATCGGCATGAGCTTTCCTAGCGAAAGTATGCACGGCGTAGATATACTAATCCCTGACTTTGACTATGTTAGAAAAATAAAAGATAAGATAAAAGGCGTCATCATCACTCACGCGCACGAGGATCACATCGGTGCGGTGCCTTATTTTTACAAAGAGTTCAAATTTCCTATCTATGCAACACCGCTTCCGCTTGGAATGATAAATAATAAATTTGAAGAGCATGGCCTAAAACAAGAGCGTTCGCTTTTCCGCTCTGTCGAGAAAAGAAAACCATATCTTATAGGTGATTTTGAAGTCGAGTGGATACATATAACCCACTCTATCATTGATGCTTCTGCACTTGCTATCAGCACAAAAGCTGGTACGATCATCCATACAGGCGACTTTAAGATCGACCACACGCCGATCGACGGCTACCCAACTGATCTTGGCAGACTTGCATATTATGGCGAACGGGGCGTACTGTGTCTGATGAGTGATAGCACAAACAGCTATAAAGAGGGTTTTACAAAGAGTGAAAGTAGTGTAGGCAAGACCTTTGATGCGATTTTTTCCAAAGCCAAAGGCCGCGTGATAATGAGCACATTTAGCTCAAACATCCACCGCGTCTATCAGGCGATCGACTGGGGACTAAAATACAACCGCAAAGTCT
>NZ_JBQNCH010000009.1:0-86271 GCF_052169515.1 Campylobacter sp. | reverse complement strand
GCTGGACGCCGGAGCGTCTAAAACGCCATCAGGCTAACTGGGATAAATTTGACGAGAAAACACTTCTTGGCAAGCCTGGCACTCCTGTTGAAGGCGAATACTATGGCTTGCCGTGGCCTTGCTGGACGGAAAAGCACCCAGGCAGTCCAAATTTATATGACATAAATAGACCGGTAATGCAAGGCGGCATGGGCTTTAGAAACCGCTTTGGCTTAGAGCACAACGGAGTTAGCCAGCTAGCAGGAAGTAGTTCTGCACCAACTGGAGGCGTTCAAGGTGGAGGATATCCTGAGATAACTAAGAAAAACATAGAAGAAGTACTTGGTATCACGCTAACAGATGAAGAACGCGAGAAAATGGGCGCTACATGGGCAACTGACGGCAGTGGCATAATCGCTGAAAAATGTATGGAAAAAGGCATCGCTCCATACGGTAACGCACGTGCAAGAGCTGTAGTTTGGACCTTCGTAGATCAGATCCCACAACACAGAGAGCCATTACATACGCCTCGTCAAGATCTTGTACAGAAGTATCCGAACTTTGAAGATAAACCAAATCACTACCGCGTCTATACGAAGTATAAGAGCTTGCAACAAAGTAAGGACTTCTCAAAAGAATTCCCAATAAATTTGACTACGGGACGCCTTGTAAACTTCAGCGGTGCTGGTATGGAGACGCGTGCTAGTATGTATCTGTCACGTATCACGCCTGAGATGTTTGCGGACATCCATCCAGAGTTAGCTAAAAAGTATGGCATCAAAAACTGGGACTTCGTTTGGATACATGCGCCTGAAGGCACAAAAATCAAGGTACGTGCTAGAATCGTACCGTCGGTTAAATCAGATACTATATTTTTGCCGTTTCACTGGGCTGGATACATGCAAGGTGTTGATATGACAGGAAATTTCCCTGAGGGAACAAAACCTTTCGCGGTAGGCGAGTGTGCAAATACCGTAACAAACTATGGATATGACATAGTTACTCAAATCCCAGAAACAAAAAGCGGTCTATGCCGCATAGAAAAGGCTTAAGATGAGTGAATTTAACGATAAAAATAGACTTAAATTTTACTGCGACGATGACAGATGTATCGACTGCAACGGTTGTGCGGTAGCTTGCGATGAGGCTCATGAACTGCCACTTGGCGTTAGAAGAAGAAGGGTTATTACATTGCACGAGGGCGAGATTGGAAAAGAAATTTCGACCTCGATCGCTTGTATGCACTGCGAAGATGCGCCGTGCTCACTTGTTTGCCCGGTTGATTGCTTCTACATTAGAGCCGATGGTGTCGTGCTTCACGATAAAGATATCTGCATAGGCTGTGGATACTGCTTATATGCTTGTCCGTTTGGCGCACCACAATTCCCTAAAGATGGTGTATTTGGCGCAAGAGGCGTTATGGATAAATGTACGATGTGTGCAGGTGGTCCAGAGCCTACAAATAGCGAGCTAGAGCGTGAAGAGTATGGCCAAAACAGAATTTCTGAAGGCAAAGTGCCAGTTTGTGCTGCGATGTGTTCAACAAAGGCGTTACTAGTTGGAGAGTCAGACGTGATCGAGAAAATTTACAACGATAGAGTAAGTGCAAGAGGCTATGGCTTTAAAGACTTAAAGCAAACTGCAACTTGGAAGATCGCTTACTACGCTGGCGACAGATTAAAACTAAAAATCTAATTTTATAAATTTGGTGTAGTTACTCTGCACCAAATTTATTCTTTTTATATACTTAAAAATATACTCCATTTTTTGATAGATAAATTTTCATATTGAATTTTAAAGCTATAATGGCAGCTCATTAACTATCTTTAATCTTAAAAACTTATATATAAGCTAGACTAGTTTGTTTGTAAAATTTTGTCTAATCTAACTTTGTTTTATGGGTGTTAAGCGACTTGGTTGATATAGTAAAACCTTAGCTCTATTAAATGCTAAAATTTGAAAATAAAAGATAAGTCCTAAATTTGCATATGTGGTCATGGTGGCAGTCGTGCCTAAAATTGTGCTAACTTAAATTTAAAAGATCAAATTCCACCCAAAATTCGCTGCCTGCACCAGCCTCGCTTTTTACGCCGAGCTTCGCACCGTGGATTTTGGCGATATTTGCCGCGATAGCAAGCCCAAGGCCACTACCTGTGTTTACATTTTTATTTCTTGAACTATCAGCTTGGTAAAATTTATTCCAGATTAGCTCAATGTCTTTTTGAGAAATTCCGTTACCATCATCTTTTATAGAAAGTAATGCGTGCGTTTTTGATGCGCTCAAACATAGTTCAATCTTAGTTGTGGCAAATTTTAGTGCGTTGCTTAAAAAATTATCTATTAACTGAGAAATCATCAGCTCATCGCCCCAAATTTCAATGTCCGGTGCTATACCATGGCTAAATTTTATTCCTTTAGCACTAGCTAGCTTCTCATAGTCGGTGGCTAAATCTTGCAAAATAGAACTTAAATTTATGCGCTTTAGCGTCAAATTTTTACCAGATTCCAGCCTTGAAAGCTCCAAAATTTGATCTATCAGTGAGCTGATCTTTCTTGACTGTCTTGTGATGACCTCCAGCGACTCTTTTGCTTCGTCCAAATTTTGCGCATAGTTTACGGCGTAGTCACTCTCGGCCATGATGACGGACACTGGCGTGCGTAGCTCGTGCGAGATGTCTGAAGTGAGCTGTTTTTCGCTTTGATAGACCTTTTCGAGTGAATCCAACATCTGGTTAAAAACGCTTGCAAGTGCGTGTAGTTCGTCTTTGCTAGCAGGCAGGTCAATACGCTTTGAAAAGTCCTTACTGGTGCCTATCTCAAGAGCGGTTTTGGACATTGTAGCGACTGGCTTCATCGCATTTTTTATAGTTTTATAGCCACCATAAAGCACAAAAAGAAACAAGACTGGCACAAAAACGCCAAGCGCTAGTAAAAATAGCCCCTCTTTTTTGAAAAATTTCTCTGCATTTATTACGCCCCTTATCCAGACTTTTTTGCCTTTGACTGCGATATCGTAGTAGTAAAAGCGGTTTTCGCCATTTTCGTAAAATTTCACTTCGCCACTATCCATCTTAAGTGAGCCATCAAAGTTTTTGGGTACTAAACCACCGAGCACTTCGCCATTTGCACTGTATTTTATAAAAAATATCCCATTGTCGTATGGTTCAAATTCGTCCGTATCATTAGCGATTTTGGTGACTGATTTGGCTAGCTTCTTTTGGCTCACGTCCTCAAAAACCTCATCTGCCACGACCGCAGAGATAGCAACGAGAGCCGTTACGATAGCGATGATAAAAAACGAGTACCAAAGCGTTACGCGCGCCGTTATTGGGATGTTTGCGAAGATCCGCTTAATCCTTAATAACATAGCCAAGTCCTCTTTTGGTCTGGATCACTTCGCTCTCACCAAGCTTTTTTCTTATATTTTTAATAAGCACATCAATGACGTTTGAACCACCGGTGTAGTCGAAGTCCCAGACGTGCTCTTTGATCTGGTCGCGAGTTAGAATTCTGCCCTTGTTTAGCATCAAAAACTCTAAAATTTCATACTCTTTGCCAGTTAATTCGATGCTTTGCCCGGCTAGCTCGACAGATTTTTTAGAAAGATCTATCTTTAGCTCACCTGAGCAAATTTCATTGGCCGCTACGCCGCTTTTTCGGCGGATCAGCGTTCGCACCCTAGCTAGTAGCTCTTTAAAATCAAATGGTTTTACTAAATAATCATCAGCTCCAGTGTCAAGTCCCTTTACGATGTCGTCTATCTCGTCCTTTGCGGTGAGCATGAGCACCGGAGTTGCTAGCTTTTTGGTGCGTGATTTTTGCAAAAATGTAAGGCCGTCCATCACTGGCATCATGATATCAAGCACGATGAGATCGTAACGCGCCACGGCCGTAAAGTCCACCGCTTCCTCGCCGTTAAAGGCACTATCGACGCTATATCCGTTTTTCTTTAGGTGCTTTACTATGACGTTGTTCAGATCTATTTCGTCCTCGACGACTAAAATTTTCATCCTTGCCTCATGTAGTTTTGCCAGCTATTTTATCAAATTTAGCGGGGATCTTGCCCGCGCTTTTCTGGCCGTTTTCATCTAAATTTAGGATTTTGTTTTGCTCGTCTGCTTGCGACGCCGCTAAAATTTATATTCAAATTTATGCCAGCGTTTAAGTTAAATTTCGTCCGAGCTTCGGGCGCATAAAATCACTTCGTGTAGTTGCCGATTATCTCGCCAGTTTGCGCGTTTATTATCACCTTTTTCTCACTTATGCCGCGCTCAAGCTCGATCTCGTAGATCCAAACGCCGTTTTTGTTATCCAGCTCAGCTCCGTCAAGGCTCCAGCCAGCCTCGAGCGCTAACGCTTTAGCTACCGCCTCATCGATACTAAGAGCAAATTTTGAAAAATCTACCGCTTCGATTGGCAAGATGTGTTCTTTATTTTTATTTTCTACTTTAACGATCTGACCGTTTACAGCGTCTATCTTAATTTCTTGTTTAACACCATTTTTAAACGATTCTATCTTGTAGAAAGTTTCACCATTTTTTACGTCTATCTCGATATCTTTGACACTTGAGCCTGGGAAATTTTTCGACGCTATGTTTAAAGCCTCTTTTGACGTGATAGCTGCTTGCAAGCTTGTCGCACTTAAAATCGCTGCTAAAAAAGCTGAGCCTAGTATTTTTTTCATTTTTGATCCTTTTGATTTTTGATTTCCAACTCTTCGTTTGGTTGATCGCATTATAAAGGTCTTAAATGAAGCTGCGATGAATAAATAAAATTTTTTGTTTTTATATCTATAAGAATTAGTGTAGCTACTGATTAAAAAAGTAGAGAGTCTTAAAATTTGTCGTTAAAAAAGCAATGATTTTGAGGTAAATAGTCTTGTGACTATGAGCTTTTGTGGTAAATAATTAAGCCCTCAAGCATGCACGATCTCTATCTCGTTTATATCTTCAAATTTGATCCTGGTTTTTACAACCATAAGAGTTTTATTTTTAAAATTTACATCGGAGATTAGCCCTCTAGCATTTGCATAGGTATAGCCGTCATAGTAGCTCACGTATACTTCATTAGCTGCTCTTAGCCTGCTTATCTTTTTTAAAATTTCATCCACCATGCTTTCATCAAGTTCAAGCTTTTCTCTTCTCTCACGCTCTTTTTGGCGGAGGGCTCGCTCTAAGGTTGATAGGGGATTAAACGAGCTAAAAATTTTTGCTCTATCTTTACTCGCCACTTTTGTGCCCTCCGATCTTTTTATTTCGATCTTGCCCAGTGGCTTCTGGTAGTAGATCGATCGCTCTTAAAACCGAGTTTTTGCCAAATTTTTCTTTTATGAGATTTAGGGATTTTAAAACCGCCTTTTCTTTAGTATCATCCTCAAAAAGACTAGAGTGAGCTAGACTCTCTTTTACTACGTCGTTTGCACTGATGCTAATTTGCCTAATCAGCCCAACATTTTTTATCTTGTTTAAAAGTAGCTCTTCGGCTGAACTCATCAGCATGCTTGAGACATTTGTTGGTGTCTTAAACCGAACGCTTGCACGCTGGTGTGGCTCAAGCTTGTCGGCAAATTTTATATTTATCGTTATTCCACTTGCCATTACTTCTTTGTTGATCATCCTAAGTGCTAGTCTATCAGCCATTTCTTTTAGTACTACTACCGCCTCACAGCGTTCGTAGTCTCTTGGTAAAATTTCAGAGCTAAAGTAGGATTTTGTGCTTGGCTTGTATGCTTTTATGTCAGCTATTGTCGTTGGCTCTATGCCATTTGCGTGGTCTATTGTTATATAGGCATCAACTCCAAAAAATTTCTCAAGTAGCCTTCGCGGAGCATTTGCTATATCTTTCATACAAAAAATTCCATGTTTTTCCAGCTTTAGCCTAGTTTGCTTACCGATGCGCCAAAAGTCATCTAGCGGTTGATGCGTCCAAAGACGTTCTTTATAAAGCTGCTCGTCTAAAAATGCAATCCCATCATCACTGTGCTTAGCTAGGATATCAAGGGCGATTTTTGCGAGGTATAAATTTGTGCCCATGCCACAGGTGGCAGTCACGCCAGTAGTTTTTAAAATTTCATCCATTATCTTTTTGGCTATGGATTTTGCATCGGTATTATAAAATTTAACATAAGAAGTAAGATCGATAAAGGCCTCATCGATAGAATAGACATAGATATCATCTTTTGAGACATATTTTAGGTATATCTCATAAATTTTAGCCGCATAGTCGATGTAAAACTGCATTCTAGGCGGTGCAATGATAAATTTTATAGCCTTTGGTATTTCAAAAAGCCTGCATCTATTTTTCACACCTTTGGCTCTAAGAGCTGGGCTAACGGCTAGGCAAACACTTCCGTTGCCGCGACTATCATCAGCCACGACTAGATCGGCTTTAAATGGATCAAGCCCTCGTTCCACGCACTCAACTGAGGCGTAAAAGGATTTTAGATCAATGACGGCATAAAATTTTTGTGCTTCGTTTTTCATGGAGTGATTATAGATGAAATTTGGTAAAAGTTGGCATGTGTAAAATTTTAAGGGCATTTCTGCCCTTAAAATTTATTATCTTGTTGGTGAAAGATATGGTTTTTCAGAGTGCATAGTCATCTCGTTTTCTTTTCTAAATGCTATATACTCATCTTCGCTTAGCCGCTTAATGTTTGCTATTGTCATCTTAAGCGGTGTGATGCCTGAGAGCGGATCATGGTCTTGTGCGTTTGCAAGCTCGTTGCCATCGGCCTCACTATAGTGGAAAGTCGTAAATATCGTACCCTCTCTAAGGTCTTCATTTATACGGAGTTTTGCGGCTATTTTGCCACGTTTGTTCTCGACTAATGCATAACAGCCATCCTCTAGCTCCCTCTCTCTTGCGATATCAGGGCTTACTTCTATTAGTGGACCTTCGATGCCAGCGCCGTACTCTAGTGGCGAACACTCTCTTGTCATCGTTCCAGTGTGGTAGTGATAGACCTTTCTGCCTGTCGTAAATAAGCAAGGATAGACCTCGTCTGGCACCTCGCTTAGTGCGCCAGTTCCCACTGGATAGCCATCTGGTATGTTCATCTTTGCCCTAAACTCAGCCTCTATTTCTGGTCGCTTATTTTTATCATCAGTGTAAAGCACTGGCACTAGGCGGAATTTACCGCTTGGAAGCATTGATTTATGGTCGGTGTAAAGATCTGGCGTACCTGGATGATCTTCATCAGGGCAAGGCCAGCTGATACCACCAAGCTTTTCTAGCCTGTAATAGCTAATACCACCAAAGAATTTAGGCATTAGTTTTCTAAGTTCATCCCAAACTTCTTCAGCGCTTAAGAAGTTAAATCCCTCAAGTCTCATTGCGTTTGCGATGTTACAAACCACTTTCCAGTCAGGCTCAACACCAGCCACTGGCTCGCTTGCTTTTCTAGTGCGTTGAACACGGCGAGATGTATTGATAAATGTACCATCTTTCTCTCCCCAGCCAGCTGCAGGCAATACCACGTCTGCTTTTTGAGCACTTTCAGTAAAGAATAGATCTTGCACAATAAAGCAGTCTAGGTGGTGTGTGGCATGCACAAAGTGCTCTGTCCAAGGGTCACTCATGACTGGGTTTTCGCCGTATACGTAAAGCACTTTTAACTCGCCACTATCCATTTTATCAGGCGCATATGTTAGTTTAAATCCTGGCTCTGGGTTTAGCTCAAAGTGCCAAACTTTACGTGCTTGCTCTTGTGCGTAGGCGCTATTTACTGGACCTGCTGGGATGACGTTAGGAAGTGCTCCCATGTCGCATGATCCCTGAACGTTGTTTTGGCCGCGCAGTGGGTTCACGCCAGCGCCTTTTTTACCTAAATTTCCTGTTAGCACGGCTAAATTTGAAAGTGAAAATACGTTTGAAGTACCGTCACTAAACTGAGTAATGCCCATGGTGTAGCAAATGGCTGCACTGCCAGCTTTAGCGTACATTCTGGCAGCTTCTATTATAAGCTCTTTTTTTACTCCAGTCTCACGCTCATATCTCTCAGGTGTGAAGTCTTTTACCGCCTCTTTTAGGTATTCAAATCCCTCGGCGTACTTTTCTATAAATTCACTATCTTGTAAATTTTCAGAGATTATGATGTTCATCATTGTATTTAGTGTTTTGATGTTTGAGCCAACTGGAATTTGCAAGTAAATATCGGCTTTTTTAGCCATATCGGTGCGTTTTGGATCGACAACGATCATTTTTGCACCACGCTCCAAGCCTCTTTGTATCTGCATTGCAATTATTGGGTGACACTCGCTTGTGTTGGTGCCTATTAGTAAAAACACATCTGTATCAGTTGCAAACTCAACTAGATCATTTGTCATCGTTCCGTTTCCAAGCGTGCTGGCAAGACCTGCCACTGTTGGAGCGTGTCAAAGGCGAGCGCAGTGATCTACGTTGTTGCTTCCTAAAGCGCGAAAGAATTTTTGAAAAACATAGTTGTCTTCGTTGTTTGAACGAGCCGAGCTAAAGCCCATGATAGAGCTTGGTCCATACTTTTCGACACTATTTTTAAACGTCTTTCCTAAGAATTCATAAACTTCGTCAAAACTTACCTCTTCAAGTTTGCCGTGTTTATTAAATTCTCCATTTAACTTTCTCATCATAGGTTTAGTTAAGCGTTTTGGAGAATTTACAAATTCCCAACCAAACATGCCTTTTAAGCACAACTCACCATCATTAACATGATGGTTGTCTGTTGGTTTTGCATCGACGATTCTACCGTTTTGCACCACAAGATCTATACCACAACCAGTTCCACAGTAAGGACAGGTTGTTTGAACTATCTTTTGCATGGCAATCCTTTCAAATAATATTTCTACAACTTGGATTATTATATTCCTTATAAAATAAAAGTAATTTTAAAATTAATATATTTTCTTAAATTTTATTTAAGTAATATGCAAAATTTGCATATTTTAGAATGTGGTATTTTAAAAAAAGCTAGTTGAATTTATAAAAAACTCTATTTAGATAAAGGCCCTCGGCTGGTGCTGGGATGCGAGTTAGGGCAGGGTGGCCGTTAAGTGAAGCATTGATGAGCTCGCTACCATTTTTTAGCTTTATGGCTTTTAGCAAATTTGCGACCATAAGTCTTACTTGGGCACGCAAAAAGCCATTAGCCTTAAAAACGATTATAGTTTGCTCTTTGTGCGTGTAGCAAAATGCCTTGTAAATTTCTCGCACTGGACTTTTTGTATCACTGCCCATTTTCATATAGGAGCTAAAATCATGCTCGCCAATAAAATTTGACAAAATTTCATTTGCTTTTTTGATGTCAAATTTAGGTAAAAAGACTTTATAATTTGAGCCAAAAACATCAAATTTGCCATGATCTATCACATATCTATATGACCTGGCTACTGCATCAAATCTTGCTTGAAAATTTTCATCAACCAAATTTATATGTTTTATATGAATGTGCGGATGTGCGTGGCGATTTATAAGATCTTTTAGGCGATTTAAATTTTTAAAATGATCGCCGCAAATGACAGTTGAGCTTTGGTTGTTTGCGTGTACATTTTTATCCGTGCGTGAGCTTGAGACTATTTTTTCGAATATTCCAACATGAGCTAAGGCACGTGAGAACTCATCTTCTACACCATTTTCATGGGACTGAGTTTGCGAACCTTGAAATTTGGAGCCATCGTAGCTGTAAATTAATTGGATTTTCATCAGTATCTTCGCATGATCTTGGCTTTATAAAGTAAAATTCCAGCCAATAAAAAGACGAAAAATATGAGCGGAATCGCAATAGTCGGCTTTGATGAAAATAGCATTATGAGCGTAAAATACCCAAACAAAACGCCAAATGTGCCAACATAAACCATCCCTTTTTCGTATCTATAAGTAACGATACCAAGACTTATGGCAAAAAGTGTGCTAGCAAGTGGAAAAAGCGCTACAAGTACATATGTGCTAAAGTCCTTTTTTCGTTTGTTACTACTTGACATCTCCATCCAGTACTCTTTGATGCTTCCTACATCGCTTATTTCTTCGCTTTGGGCAGTTCTTATTTTCATGGATTTAAAGTTGCTTTGATGATAAATTTCATCTTTTATATCGTACATTTTACCTTCAATCAAAGAAAGCTCAATACTTTGATTTACATTTGTGATCTTTGCTTTTTCAGCTACGATTAAACGCTCGGAGTCTTTAATGCCTGGATTAAACATAACGATGTCTTTATAAGTGGTTCCATTACTATCTTGTGTTTCGCTACCCACATAAACCATCCAGTCGGAAAATTTTTGACCAAACTGGGTTGGCTTTAGATTTAGTTTGGCAACAGTTTTTTTGTAATCAATAAAATTTGAGTTTAGTTGAGCTGCTATTGGTATCATTACGATGGCAACAATAAGCAGAGCCGCACTTAAAAGAGCAGAAAAAACTAAGAAAAATCTAGCTATTTTATTTGGCGAACCACCAAGTGTAAAGATAACGATACTTTCATTCTCTTTTGATAGCCTAAAAAGCGTCATCGCCAGTGAAACAAAAAATGCGATAGGCACGACAAATAGTAACACTCTTGGAATCATAAAAGAGTAGAGTTTAAAAAGCTCACCAAAACTGATCTCAATATAAGATGTCACGCGTGTGATTTGGATAAAAAATACGATTGACATGATCAAAAAAAGCGTACTAAACAGTGATGCAAAAGTACCTAGAAAGTTAAACAAAAGATATTTATTTACTCTACTCATAAATGAACCTTAAAATTTCTAAAATTTGCTCTTTAAAAGCATATGTGACAAGCAGTCCAAGGCTTAAAAACGGCACAAAAGCTAGCTCGTAGCCCTTTTTACGAACGAGCGCATAGACTGGAAGTGTAAGAAGTGCAGCCAGATAGATAGCCACCAAGGCTAGCTTGGCTGGTAAAATGGCTCCAATGATCGCTGCGATAAAGATATCTGCACTACCCATGGCTTCGCGCTTCATCGCATAGCTCACAGCAAATCTTAGTGCCCAAAATATAAATCCAAAAATAAGCAAATTTAAAATTTGAGCAAAAATTCCTTTAAAGATAAAAAGCAGCACAGTGTAGGCAAATGCAAAAAAAAGCGCTGCAAAAAGAAGCGGATCTGGCACGGCTTTATATCTTATGTCTATGATGCTAAGGGCTAGCAACATAATAAAACAAAGTCCTAAAAATAGTGCATAAAGCAGAGTTTCTACGCTTAAAATTTCGCCGCACTCTTTAAAAAAGCAGATCAGAAAAAATAATCCAGAGACTAGCTCAACTAGCGGATAGATAAGGCTTATCTTTTGCTTGCAAAAAGCGCATTTTCCACCTAAAAATAGCCATGAAAAAATTGGGATATTGTGATAGAAATTTAGCTTGTGAGAGCATTTTGGACAGTGAGAAGCTGGAAAATTTATACTCTCGTTTTGTGGCAGGCGGTAGATTAGCACATTTGAAAATGAACCTACGCAAATACCCAAGACAAAAGCAAAAATAGCAAAAAACAAAACCAAAATATCCATTATCTCACTAAACTCCGCCAAATCTTCGCTCTATATCTTTAAATTTCGCCACGATGTCAGTAAGCTCCTCTTTGCCAAAGTCAGGCCAAAGAGTCGGTGTGAAAAATAGCTCGGCATAACTTGCCTGCCAGAGCATGAAATTTGAAAGCCTGCTTTCGCCACCAGTTCTGATGAGAAGATCGACTGGCTCGCTCTCATCAAGTGCCGCATTTAGGCTCGCTTCGGTTATCTCACTACCTTTTAAATTTAGCTTTTTTACAGCCCTTACGATCTCGTCTTTTGAGCCGTAGTTTATCGCTAAATTTAAAAGTAAATTTGTATTTTCTCGTGTTGCATTTTTGGTGATCTCGATCTCATTTTTTAGTTCATCACTAAATGGTGAGATGTCGCCGATCGTGTTAAATTTGATCCCATTTTTTATAAAATCATCACGCTTTAAAAGAAGAAATTTTTTAAGCAAATTCATCAAAAAATCTACCTCTTTTTGCGGCCTTTTCCAGTTTTCGGTGCTAAATGCGTAAAGGCTTAAAATTTTTACCTCATTATTGATGCAAAATTTGCACATATCGCTCACCACATTTGCCCCAGCCTCGTGCCCATTTGTCCGCAAAAATCCACGCTTTTTTGCCCAGCGTCCGTTGCCGTCCATGATGATAGCGAGGTGATTAAGTTTATTCAATATCTAGCCTTTAAAGTCAATTATCTGCTCTTTTTTACTCCAAAGAGCGCTTACGTTTTGCATCAAAACTGGTGTGTCAAATTCGCTTTTTAGCAAGCTTGCGACGTTGTTAAATGGGGTTACAATCTCGCACAAAATTTCATCTTTAAATTTAAAAATAAGCGGAGCAAAATTTGAAAATACGAGAAAAACACTCATCCCATTTGCCTCTTTTTTTAGCTGAAAAATACCGTTTATACCGCTATACACAAAGGGTATATGCACGACATTTTCTTGTAGAGCAAAGAGCATTTTTGCTAGCACTCTCATCCCGTCTTTTGTTTTAACTTCACTTAAATTTTTAAACAAATAGCTGTAAAGCCACACTAAATTCTCATTTTTTACCAAATTTTCTATCAAATTTAGCCCATCGGCCAAAATGTCCTCATCTAAAATTTTTGGCTTTTCGTATAAATTTTTTATGACGATGTTTTCGCCCTGACTATGCACCTCGCCCCAATATCTTGAGCCTACGTTTAGCTCTTTTACGCTTTTTGTGTTTAAATTTCTATTTGCAAAATTTAAGATGTATCTGTTAAAGCCCACCTTTTGGCTCACTAAAATGCTAAGTGGCAAGGACGAATTTATCGCTACTAGTGGAGCTTGGCTGTTATTTGCTATTTTTTGGACGCGTGAGATTTGCTCTATCATAAATTTGCTGCTAGCTCCACGATACGACCTGCGATCTCATCTTTTGATGCAAGCGGTAGCAGGGTCTCGCCAGCCCTTGTGATGAAATTTACCTCGTTTTGCTCGCTTGCAAAGCCGTTTTTCTCGCCCATCACATTTAAGCAAACTGCGTCAAGTGCTTTTTTCTCTAGCATTGATCTAGCATTTTTAAGAGCACTTTGACTTGATAGCTCGAGCTTAAAGCCGATCTTTTTACAGCTAAATTTGCTTAAATTTTGCAAAATGTCAATGTTTTTGTTTAGTCTTAAATTTAAAACCTCGCCAACATCCTCTTTTTTTATCTTGCCATCAATCTTTGTTGGTATAAAATCACTCACCGCAGCGCACATTACAAGTAAATTTGCATCCTCGCACTCTCTCTTGCAAAGCTCTAAAAGATCGCTACTTGAGCTAAATTTAAGGCTTTCAAATGGCTCGCTACTAGTTTCAAAGCTAGCAAGTAGTTTTACCTTTGCACCTGCGTAGTAAAAGGCTCTGGCCAAGGCTTTTGCCATCTTGCCGCTTGAGAAATTTGTAACGGCTCTCACATCATCTATCTTTTCAGTTGTTGCGCCGCCTGTGATAACTACTTTTTTGCCTGCAAAAATGGGCTTGCTAAGTCTTTTTATGGCAGCTTTTACTATCACTTCAGGGCTTGCTAAAGCGCCCTTGCCAACATCGCCACAAGCTAGAGTTTTAAGAACTGGCTCAACCACTAAAGCGCCGTTTTTCTTTAAAATTTCAAGCGAATTTTGTGTTGCGTAATGCTCGATCATATTGTTATTTGCAGCTGGTGCTACGACTAAAGGCACGTGTGAGGCGGCGATTAGCGTTTGCATGAAGACATTGTCACAGATGCCAGCTGTTAGTTTGTTTATCGTATTTACCGAGGCAGGTGCTATTAGCACTAGATCCATTTTAGAGTAGGATATGTGATTTACGCCATCTTGCCAGTTTTGCGTTTGTGAGCTTAAAATTTTATGCTCGCTTAGCGCTTCAAAACCACTTACGCTGCAAAATTCAAGCACTCCGTCACTTAAAGCCACGTAAACATCAGCGCCTTGCTTTTTGAGCAGTGATAAAATCTCGTAAGCTTTATAAAAGGCGATACTACCGCAAACGGCTAGTAAAATTTTTTTATTTTTTAACATCGTCTTTGCCAAAGAATTTCTCAAAAAAGCCACTTTTATTTTCTTGACGAGCTCTGCTGATCGCTAATGCACCGCTTTCAACGTCTTTTGTGATGGTGCTTCCTGCTGCGATGATAACGTTATCAGCGATATTTACAGGGGCAACTAGCTGTGTATCTGAGCCAACAAAGACGTTTTTGCCGATTTTGGTTTTGTATTTTGCCTTGCCGTCGTAGTTGCATGTGATTGTACCACAACCTATGTTTGTGCCACTTTCTATCTCGCAGTCGCCAAGGTAGCTTAGATGTCCTACCTTGACGCCATTTAAGACTCCTTTTTTGACCTCGACAAAATTTCCAATATGAGTGTCTGAAATTTCAGAATTTGGCCTTATGTGAGCTAGTGGGCCGATATCTGAGTTTTTGATGACGCTACTTTCTATCACTGACGAGCTTTTGATGATACTCTCTGTGATGACGCATTCGCCAAGGATGCTTACGTTTTCTTCGAGCACGCATTCGCCTTCAAATTTAGCCCTGCTGTCTATGAAAATGCTCTCAGGCATGCGCATCAAAACGCCAGCCTTCATCAAATTTTGCTTGATCTCATCTTGCATTATTTTTTCTGCAATGCTAAGCTGAAATTTATCATTTATGCCCATGAAATTTTGCTCATTAACATTTACTGCAACGCACTTTAAACCCTTTTCATTTGCTATTTTGATGGCGTCAGTTAGGTAGTACTCTTTTTGTGCGTTTTGATTGCTTATGAGTGGTAAAATTTGCTCTAACGCCTCGCGCTTAAAGCAGTAGCAGCCAGCATTTACGCTTTTTATAGCAAGTTGCGCTTCGCTCGCATCTTTTTGCTCGACGATGGCTTCAACTTTGCCGTTTTTTATGATAACTCTGCCGTAACCAAAAGGATTTGCTGCTTCAAATGAGCTCATAACCACATCTGCTTCGGCATTTGCTAGGCGCATGAGGTCAGTTGATCTAACAAGTGGCATATCTCCGCAAGTAACAAGCACCTTTTCGCCACTTAGGCTAACGCCTTTTATCGCTCCAGCAGTGCCTGGGAAATTTTCTAAATCTTGCTCAAAAATTTTAGTTTGAGGGAAAATTTCTTTTATTTTTTGACTAATTAACTCTTTTTCGTAGTGAAGCACGACACTAACGTCATTTGTGATGCCATAGGCTTGTTTTAAGATGTGAATTATCATCGGCTCACCACAAAGTTCAAATAGGACTTTTGGGCGGGTTGATTTCATTCTGGTGCCAAGACCAGCAGCTAAGATTATGATTGAAGTATTGTTCATTTTTAAGCCTTTTAACGTTAAAAATTTCGCAGATTGTATCAAAAAATGGCAAACAATTTTTTTAATTTAACGATTTTTTCAACAAAAAGCTAATAGAATAGGCAATCTTAAGAATTTATAAATAAAGCGAGTTTAAATGGATTTAGGAACCGTCGTCGGCTGGGTTTTGACCCTAGTGCTTTTGTTTGGATCAATGGCAATTGGCGTTGGTATAGGACCATATATCGACGTACCTTCGATAATGATCGTTTTTGGTGGTACTATCGGCGTTATGATGGTTGGCTTCAAGATGGAGACGCTTAAAGGTATTGGTAAATTTTATGGTGTTGCCGTTAAGCCACCTGTTGTTGTAAATTTGCCTGAGACTATAAAAAAGATAGTTGATTACTCTACAAAAGCTAGACGCGATGGAATACTAGCACTTGAGAGCGAAGTAAATAACGAAACAAATCAGTTTTTAAAAAAAGGTCTTTCAATGGCTGTCGATGGTAATGAGCCAGATGCTATAAGAGCGCTTTTAGAGATTGACATAGACCAAACTAGTGCTAGACATACAAATAACATTAAAATTTTTGAACAAATTGGTGGTTTTGCTGGTGCGATGGGTATGATCGGTACTCTAATAGGTCTTGTTGCGATGCTTCTTAACATGTCAGATCCTAGTGCGATCGGCCCATCAATGGCGGTTGCTTTGCTTACGACACTTTATGGTGCGATGATAGGTAACATCATCGGTGCACCTGTGGCAAATATCCTCTCAATACGTGACTCTGACGAGGCACTTGAAAAACAAGTCATTTTAGAGGGTATCATGGCGATACAAGCAGGGGATAATCCAAGAACACTTGAAGCTAAGCTCTTGGCGTTTTTACCACCAAAAGATAGAAAAAGTCAGTTTGAATAATGGGTAAATTAATAGATCCTAAAGAGTGCCCAAAGTGTATGCCTGAGTGGCTTGCTACTTTTGGTGACCTCATGTCGCTTTTGCTTTGCTTTTTTGTTTTGCTTCTTTCGATGGCAACAATGGATGCTAAAAAGATGGAGGCTGCTGTTGGCTCGCTAGCCGGTGCTCTAAGTGTACTTGAGGGTGGTGCTAGACCTGAAAATCAGATAGAAAAAGAGACAGACCCAGAAAGTACTCGTGCAAAAAAATCAAGCAGGCAAAAAGGCTCACAAAGTGAGCTAAGTGCGACAGTTAAAAAAATAAACGAGCTACTAACTGCCAGTGGTGCACCTGAGATTACTATGGAAGAGAGCGAAGATGGCTTTATCGTAAGGCTTCCGGCAGCCATGCTTTTTGATAAGGATAGTGCTGAAATTTCTGGTGAAGATGCAAAGTTGTTTTTAAAACGTATAGGTATGATTGTGGCAAAAATGCCAAATGAAGTAAAGGTTGACATCATCGGACATACTGATAACATAGAGCCAAATAAAGACTCAGCTTATAAAAATAACTGGCAACTTTCAACTGCAAGAGCTTTAAGTGTAGTAGAACAGCTTAGTAGCGATGGAGTGCCACAAAATAGGCTGATAGCTTCAGGAAAGGCTTCGTTTGATCCTATTGCTACCAATAACACAGAAGAGGGTAGGGCAAAAAACAATAGAGTAGAAATTCACTTCGTCTCTCTTGAGCCAAAAAACAAAGAGGCTACTAAGAAAAGTATCCTTGATATGAGGAATTAGTCTTGAAAGCACTGCTTAGCTTAGCGGTTTTATTTTGTGTGGTTTTTGGGGCTGATCCGGCCTTGCCAACTATAAATTTAAGTCTAAATTCTCCTACAAATGCTGAGCAACTAGTAAATTCTCTAAACGTTTTACTTATCCTAACAGCACTTGCACTTGCTCCGTCGCTTATCTTTATGATGACAAGTTTTTTAAGGCTTGTTATTGTCTTTTCATTTTTGCGTCAAGCTATGGGAACGCAACAAGTTCCACCTTCAACGGTGCTTATCTCACTTGCCATGGTGCTTACATTTTTTATAATGGAGCCAGTTGGTAAACAAAGCTACGACGAGGGCATAAAGCCTTATATCGCAGAGCAGATAGGCTATGAAGAGATGCTTGATAAGAGCTTAAAGCCATTTAAGGAATTTATGGTTAAAAACACAAGAGAGAAAGATCTGGCATTATTTTTTAGGATAAGAAATTTGCAAAATCCAGCAAATATTGAAGAAATTCCGCTAAGTATAGCGATGTCAGCCTTTATGATAAGCGAGCTAAAGACATCTTTTGAGATAGCGTTTTTGCTCTATCTGCCGTTTTTGGTTATCGATATGGTCGTAAGCTCAGTTTTGATGGCGATGGGTATGATGATGTTGCCACCTGTTATGATCTCGCTGCCATTTAAGCTACTAATCTTCGTGCTAGTAGATGGCTGGAATTTGCTAATAGGAAATTTAGTAAAAAGCTTTCACTGATGAAAAATTTTCTATTTCTTTTTTTGCCATTTCTTCTGTTTGGCTCAAACTTGAGCGTGATCGCAAACAAAGCTACGCAAAATGAAATTTCAAAAATAAAAGAGCTTAACGTAAGAAGAGCAAATTTAAGTGATGAGGCTACTGCTAGCGCCTATTTGCCAAGCCTTAGCCTAGAAGGCTCATACGGCAAAAACGCAAGCACATTTCCAAGCATTGTCGCTAAAGAGTCAGCTGGCGTGCTGGCTAGGATAGATTTTTTGCTTTATGATGGCGGTGCCAGAGAAGCTAGGCTAAAAATTAGCGAGCTTTTAAAAAATAAAGCCATGATAGCCAATGATGAAGCAAAAAATTATCTTGCTTTTAAGGCTGTAAATTTATATTTTAATGCTTTAGCGCTTGAAAATATAATAGCCGCTAAAAATGCTCAGGCAAATTTTTTAAAAGGCGTTTTAGACAAGCTTGAAAAGGCAAACAAAGCCGGTCTTGCCGCAAAAGATGAGCTTGAAAACGTGAGAGCAAAGTATCATCTGGCAAATAGCGTGGAGCTTGAATACAAAAACAAAATGGAGCAAATTTTAAACGAGATAAATTTATTAACAGGTGAGCAGATTTTGCCTATTGGTGGGGCGAAAATGGCTGAAGTTAGCCAAAATTTATCTTCAAAAAATGCCGAGCTTGATAGACTAAACCAGGATATTTTTATAAGTGAGGCTAAGCTTGATGAAGCAAGGTCTGGCTTTTTACCTCAGATCGTGCTTTATGATAGTTATGGATTTTATAAAAACAACTACGACCTAGAGCTTGGTGCCTTTAGTCCGTATCGCTCTTACGTAAATAAATATATAAAAGAAGATACGCATGGAAATAAATTTGGCATTAGCTTTAAATGGAAAATTTTTGATTTTTTTACTACCAGTAAACTGAGTCAAGCCCAAAAGATCGCAATTGATGAAGCAAGATTAAACTTAGAGTATAAAAAGCGCGAAAATGAGACAAAACTTAAAAATTTGCAAAACGAGATCGCAACGCTTAGCTCAAAGATCGACTCGCTAAATGAATATGTAAAGGCAAGCGAGCTGGCACTAAAGGCGAGCTCTGAGAAGTATAGCTCTGGACTTTTAGGCTATAGCGATCTACTTGAGGCACTCTCTCAAAAATTTGATGCAATTAGTCTTCTTGAGAGTGCCAAAGATGAGCTTGAGATAAAAAAAGCGGAGTTCTTTTTTGAAAATGGAGAGCCAATTTTACAAAGGATTAGAGATTGAAAAAGCTTATATTTTTGATGATTTTTTCCATTTTTTCATTTGCTAGTGAAGAAATTTTTGCTGACTTTGAAGTCTATGCTAGACAAAGCTCAAAACTTGCTTTTGAGAGTAGCGGCAAGGTCGAACAGATATTAGTAAATGTCTCAAGCAATGTTAAAAAAGGTGATGTGCTTGCAATACTTGATCAAAGTAGCCTAGAAATCGCTCTTAAAAAGGCAAAAAACGATCTTGCGCTAGCTAAAAACGCTAAGGAATTTGCAAAAAATACTTTGAATAAATTCAATAAAGTAAAAGATGTCACTTCAAAGCAAGAATTTGATGAGGTAAAGTATAAATTTGACGAGACGGCTTTAAGAGTGCAAGCAGCTGAGATAGCCATTTTAAACGCAGAGGATCATCTTAAAAAAACTATTTTAAAAGCTCCGTTTGATGGTGTGATAGCTGGCAAAAATATAGAGCTTGGCGAGAACGTTTCGCCACTAAGTCCAGCCTTTGTCTTAAATTCAAATGAGGCTAAAATTTTAATAGCAATAGATGAAAAATATATAAATTTAGTAAAAATCGGCGATACATTTAAATTTAAACTTGACTTAGCAAGCGAAGAAAAAGAGGTAAAAATTTCACTCATTTATCCAGAGATAAAGAGAGAAACTAGGAAATTTTACGCAGAAGCTTATACTGTGAGCTTAAAGCCTGGTATGTTTGGCCAAGGCAAAGTGTTAATCGGCAACAGCAAATGATCAAAACAGCCATAAATCGCCCAATCACTACACTTATGATATTTTTGAGCCTAGTAGTCTTTGGCATCTACTCTCTTGTAGTCATGAATGTAAATTTATATCCACAAGTAAATATTCCAATAGTAAAGATCACTACCTATGCAAATGGCGATATGAACTACATCAAGACAAAAATAACGCAAAAGATTGAAGATGAAATTTCAAGCATTGAAGGTATCAAGAAAATTTACTCGACCAGTTTTGATAACTTAAGTGTAGTTACTATCGAATTTGAGCTAAACAGGGACTTAGAGAGTGCCACAAACGATGTCCGAGATAAGGTACAAAAGGCAAAGATAAATGCAAACTATGAGATAGAAAAGCTAAGCGGACTCTCAGCCCCAGTCTTTAGCCTCTTTGTCACAAGGCTTGATGATAATCAAACTAAGCTTATGCAAGATATTGATGACGTGGCGAAGCCATTTTTGGAGCGAATAGGCGGAGTTTCAAAGGTTAAGGCAAATGGCTTTTTGGAGCCTGGAGTTAAAATTTTACTTGATAGATTTAAGCTTGATAAAAATTCTCTTAGTGCAAACGAAGTGGCTAATTTAATAAAAATAGAAAATTTAAAAGCACCGCTTGGCAAGATAGAAAATGATCAAATTCAAATGGCCATAAAGTCAGATTTTAGTGCCAAAAGCTTAGAGGATATTAGAAATTTAACCATCAAACAAGGTGTGTTTTTAAAAGATATCGCAAGCATTGAGCTAGCTTACGAGGATGCAAATGAAGCTAGCATTATGAATGAAAAAAGAGGCGTTTTGCTCGGTCTTGAGCTAGCGCCGAATGCAAATGCACTAAAAGTAATCTCTCTTGCAAAGGCAAAGATAGATGAGTTTAAAAGCTTACTTGGTAAGGATTATGAAGTCGTAATCGCTTATGATAAGAGCGAAGTGATACAAAAACACATTAATCAAACCGCCTTTGACATGGTGCTTGGTGTTGTGCTTACTATATTCATAGTCTTTGCCTTTTTGAGAAATTTATCCATTACTATCATCTCAGTCATCGCGATACCAACTAGCATTGTAGCGACTTTTTTTATCATAAATGCTCTAGGATATGACATCAACCGTCTAAGTCTTATCGCGTTAACGCTTGGCATTGGTATATTTATCGATGATGCAATCGTCGTTACTGAAAATATAGCAAGTAAGCTAAAAAATGAGGAAAATGCACTAAAAGCAAGTTTTGCAGGTGTGAGTGAGATAGCTTTTAGCGTCTTTGCTATCTCGCTTGTATTGCTTTGCGTTTTTGTGCCAATAGCTTTTATGCAAGGTATCGTTGGTAGGTATTTTAACTCATTTGCTATGAGCGTGGCAGCTGGTATCGTTATTTCATTTTTTGTGAGTATTTTTCTCATTCCAGCGCTTAGTGCTAGGTTTGTAGATGCTAGACAAAGTAGATTTTATATAAATAGTGAGTCATTTTTTGAAGCACTTGAAAACGCATACGAAAAACTTTTGACTTTGGCTTTGAAATTTAAGCTCGTATTTTTAGCCCTAACGCTTATGGTTATTTTTGGCTCATTTGCTCTAACAAAATTTATAGGTGGAGATTTCATGCCAAGCGAGGATAATTCGGAGTTTAATATCTACTTTAAACTAGATCCCTCGCTTAGCCTAGAGGCTAGCAAGAAAAAGCTAGAAGACAAGATCTCACTTATAAATTCTGATGAGCAAGTGGCATACACATACTTCATCCTTGGCTACACGGATGCAAAACAGCCATATCTTGTAAAAGCCTATGTAAGACTTAAAGAGCTAAAAGATAGAGTTGGTAGTGAGCGGCAAAATATCATCATGCAAAGGTTTCGCGACAAGCTAAAAAGTGATGATATGAGCATAATAGTAGCTGATCTGCCGATAGTTGAAGGTGGCGATAGTCAACCTATAAAGCTTACCATCACATCTGAAGATGGCAAAGAATTAGAAAAATTTGTACCAAAAATAAGCAAAATGCTAAAAGAGATAAACGACGCAACCGATGTAAATTCACCTGAAGAAGATCTACTAAAACGTGTGCAAATTTCTATCGATGAAGACAAGGCAAAGAGGCTAAAATTAGATAAAGCTAGCGTTGCAAGTGCAGTTTTTAGTGCTTTTAGCGAAAACGCAGTATCTGTCTTTGAAAACAAAAACGGCAAAGAGTATGACCTTTTTATGAGGATTGATGATAAATTTAGAAGCAGTGAAAGTGATATTTTAAGAACAAAGATCAGAAACAAAGAGGGCTTTTTTGTCACACTCGGCGATGTAGCGACGCTAAACTATGAGCAAAAGCCAGCAAGTATTTCGAGATTTAATAGAGCCGATGAGATCAAATTTCTAGCAAATACTAAAAATAATGTTCCACTGGATAGTGTCGCAAATGAAATTTCAAAAAAGCTTGATGAAATTTTGCCTGCAAATTTTAAGTATAAATTTCTTGGCTTCGTAGAGCTTATGGACGATACAAATGCTTCGTTTATCTTTACGGTAAGTGCTAGTGCGGTTCTTATTTATATGGTGCTTGCGGCACTTTATGAGAGCTTTTTGTTGCCATTTCTTATCATGCTTGCCATGCCACTTGCTTTTTGTGGCGTTGTGATAGGACTTTTTATAAGCGGCAATCCATTTAGTCTTTTTGTCATGGTTGGCGTTATATTGCTCTTTGGTATGGTCGGTAAAAACGCCATTTTGGTCGTTGACTTTGCAAATCACTTTGCAAATAGTGGCATGGAGGCAAACGAAGCTGTAAAAATGGCTGCCAAAAAGCGATTAAGGGCGGTTTTGATGACAACATTTGCCATGATATTTGCCATGCTGCCACTTGCTCTTAGTAGGGGTGCTGGTTTTGAGGCGAACTCGCCTATGGCCATTAGCATTATTTTTGGGCTTATTAGCTCGACTATCCTTAGTTTGCTTGTAGTGCCTGTGCTTTTTGCATGGGTTTATAATCTCGATAAAAAGATAAGAAAAATTTACGAAAGGGAAAAAATTTGAGAAAATTTTTGGCTATTTTGATCTTTGCTTTGCCACTTTGGGCTGGAAATTTGCTAGAGATCATCGCACTTGCTCAGAGTGCAAAGCTTGAGAGCCTAAAAGAATTTAATAAAAATGATTATATAAACGCAAATAAAAGTAAAAAGCTAAATTTATCACTTGATGGCAGATATACTTTTATCCCAGATGAGCTAAAGGGCGGCTATATGACAAAGGCAGGCTCGATCACAGCTAAGGTTGAGTATCTCATCTTTGACGGAGGAGCTAGTGAGGCTGCGGATAAAATTTTAGATCACAAAGGTGTTGCAAAAATTTATAAAGACGAAGAACTGATGAATCTAACAGCCTTTCAGGTTGCTAAGGTCTATTTTAACGCCATTGCCCTAAACTCACTTATAAATTTAGAGACAAAATTTACCGATGCTTTTGCCAAAGCTGCTAGCGAAAATGAGTTTTGGTTTGAGTATGGCTGGATAGACAAGGCCGAGTTTGACGCGATAAATTTTACACTAGATAAAAAAAGAGCCGAGCTTGACGAGCTTGGACTTAAGCTAGCGGAACTAAACTCAAGGATAAATTTGCTCTCAAATGGCGAGATTGGTTTTAACCCTGGCTCAAAAATAATGATGCCTGATTTTAGCAAGGATGAGTTTAGTGCTAAACTTGGTGCAATGGAGCAGGAAAAATATATAAAAGAGCAAGAAAATGAGAAGCAAAAGAGTAAATTTGCACCAAAAATTTACTTAAAAGATACGCAAAGTGTGAATAATAACAGCTTTAAAAAAGGCGAAAAGACAGCCGCGCAGATGGCTGAGGCCTACGCTGATGCAAATAAGCCAAGAGTGGAGTTTGAGTGGAAACTTCCAGATAGTCTGAGCCTTAGCAAACAAAGTCAGGCTAAACGTATCGAGGAGCAAAAAGCTGCCCTTGACCTAAGCGATGAGGAAAATAGAATAATCGCTCGTCTAAAAGATATAAAAGCTACGATAGAGAGCCTAAGTGCAAGACTAAATTTAGAGAGCCTAAAACAAGATAAGCTTGATAGTGGCTTTAACGATCTTCTTAGCAGCTATCTTGACGGCGAGATAAAATATGAAGAATTTTTGTTTGTGAGTGAGAAAAATTTTAGTGATAGGGCAAATTTCATACTTGATGGCGATTTGCTTGAGTTAAATAAGCTTGAGTATTTTTTTGAATGTACAAGAAAGATAAATGAGGTAGTAATAGAATGAATAAATTGATTTTTGTAACCGTTTTGTGGGCGTTTAGCTTTAGTTTGATAGGTGAGTTTCTAGCTGGCAAGGTAGATAGTTACCTAGCTGTTTTTGCACGCGTTGCGCTTGCAAGTTTGGTCTTTTTGCCATTTACAAAATTTCGTGGCATTAGTCCAAAGTTAGCCTTTGGCATAATGGCGATCGGAGCAGTGCAAATAGGGCTCATGTATCTATTTTATTACAATTCATTTTTGTATCTAAGTGTGCCAGAAGTTGCACTTTTTACCATTTTTACGCCATTTTACGTCACTCTCATATATGATGCGTTTAGTTTTAAATTTAGACCGCTTTATCTTTTTAGCGTGGGCGTGGCGGTTTTTGGGGCACTTGTCATAAAGTATGGCGCGATAAATGATGGCGTGCTAAAGGGCTTTTTGCTAGTGCAAGGCGCAAATATCTGCTTTGGAGCAGGGCAGAGTGCTTATAAAGCACTTTTGGAAAAATTTGAAGTGGATCAAAAAAATGTCTTTGGCTACTTTCACTTTGGCGCATTTTTTGTAGCCATTGTCGCACTTTTAACTCTTGGTAATCCGGCTAAATTTACGCTTGATCTAACGCAAATTTTAGTCCTTCTTTGGCTTGGCGTGGTCGCTAGTGGACTTGGATATTTTATGTGGAACAAAGGTGCTTGCGAGGTCGATAGTGGCGTGCTTGCCATTATGAATAACGCTCTAATACCAGCCGCCATCATAGTAAATTTAGTCTTTTGGCAAAAGGATACAAATTTAACCAGACTCATTGTAGGGGCCGTGATTATGTATGTCTCGCTAGTCATTCACAATAAAATTATGAAATTTTACGGCATGAAGGTTGCTTAGAAATTTGGAGTGTTAAATTTAACCTTGGCTAGATTGCACTTGTACAAGTTGTGCGTTTAGTTGCATTATCTGGGCAAATACAGATCCTTTTTGACTCTGGAGCGACGCCACTATCTCTTTTGCATAAGGATTTTGGCTCGCACTTGCATGCTTTATTGCATTCTCGATCTCTTTTAGCCGCTTTTGCAGTTTTTCTAGCTGCTTTTTTAGGACATCAATGCTGCTTTCGCCCTGGTTTGTCTCGCTAGCTAAATTTGAAGTGTCATGCAAAATAGCGCTTTTATCGTTGCTTTGTGAATTTTCATTCTTTAAATTTGACTCGTTAGCCTTTAAATTTACGCCACTTTTAGAGCTACTTTTGTTTAAATTTATCAAATTCGAATTTATTTTTAGATCCATCGCCATGCCTTTAAATTTAAAAGCATATCGGCAAATTTGAGTAAAAGCTTTGACTACGAAAAATTTAGTAGATAAAGTAAAAATGCTACCACGCCAAAGAGTGGCGGCAATAAAGCTGAGGCTTTAAATTTTATGCATAAAAGAGTGGCGGCATTGTAAAGTAAAAATACAAATGTGCTTATATGAAGGTTGCCAGGGCTTAATCTAACGGCTAGCATTTTGCTTAAGATCTCATCAAAATGCCACCATATCCAAAGAGGTGAAGCACAAAGCTTAGCGGATAAAACAGGCCAAATAGGTAGTTTAGAGCTAGCACGCTAAGCTGTAGGAGGCTAATGAGTGGAAAAAAGTAAAGCACTGCAACTTCCATAGCAAAAAATACATATAAATTTAAAAGCAGTGAGTTTGCTAGTAGACCAAATTTAGGCGCAAAATACAAAAGATAGACAAAAATATAAAAGACACCAAGACATGAAAAATAAAAGCCAACACTAAATAAAAGCTGTGGAAACATGGCAATGCTAAATAAAATAACGCCAAAGAGTGTGTAGAAATTTAGAATTTTTATCTTTTTGCAGATCATGTAAAAGCCAGCCACGCTCATCAAAAATGCTCGTAAAAAGCTCGGAATAAATCCGATCATGTAAAAATAAAAGCAAAGCACTAAAAACACAGCGATGCTGATGTCAAAAATGTATGAGCGAAATGGCAGATATCTCGCGTAAATTGGCTTTAAAATGAGCTTTAAAATAAAGAAACAAACGGCGCTTATTACGCCAAGATGATAGCCACTGATAGCGATTAGGTGTGCTATGCCCCAGTTTGAAACGTCGTCTCTTAGCTCTCCGTCTATATTTGTACCTAAAAATAGGGCCGAGTAGAGCTGTGCAATTTTGCTATTTCCGTGCTGGTCGTAGATAAGTGATTGTAGTTTTTGATTGATATCTGGTGTAATTTTTCGTGGCAGTTTTTCGCGTGAAAAGCTTGGCATGTAAAAGGCAGACGCAATATAATCCTTAAAGCTGACATCTAAATTTATAACACTTAAAAATATATTATCTCCGGACTTGAAATCATCTGTTTTAGCCCCAATCGTATAAAATGTAAATTCGTCTGTTTTTAACCTTAATATCTGTCTTTTCTTGCCATCACTGCTAAGCTTTTCATAGCTAGAAATTACAGTTGCTACCAGCTCTTGCTCGCCTTTATCCATAAAAATTTGATATTTATGATAACTTAGAGCTAAATTTATCGAAAAAATACAAAGACAAAATAGACAAAATATACTAAAAATTTGTCTATTTTTTGGATTATTAAGACTCATTATCCTTCAAATGATACGTCAGATACAGGCATGACAGACATATCTTCAAATCTTGAGTGCTGTTTTTGAAAGAGCACATCAACTGAACCAGTTTCGCCATTTCTGTTTTTGCCGACGATGATCTCGGCTTTTTCTTGAAGTTTGTTAAAGACGTGATTGCTTTTGTACTCTTTGCCCTCGGCATTCGCACGTTTTTCTTTCTCTTTTTCTTCTTGCTCTAGATAAAACTCATCTCTATATACAAAAAGAATGATGTCAGCATCTTGCTCGATCGCTCCTGATTCTCTTAGATCGCTTAGCATAGGGCGTTTGTTTGCGCGAGATTCAAGGCTTCTGTTTAGCTGAGAAAGGGCGATGATCGGCATATCTAGCTCACGAGCTAGTAGTTTAAGTCCACGAGAAATTTCAGCTATTTGAATGTGGCGATCAGCGTAGTTATTTGTACTCATCATAAGGCCGATGTAGTCTATCACACAAAGTGAAATTTCAGGATGCATGGCTTTTAGCTTTCGCATTTGTGTTCTTACCTGATGGATATTTACATATCCGCTATCATGCACAAAGAGCTTGCTGTTTGCAAACTCTTCGCAAGCATCACTAAATCTAGCCAATGCCTCGTCGTCTATTTTTGCTGTCATGATGTCTTGAAGTGGGATAGATGTTTTGCTTGCCAGCATTCTCATCATTATCTGCTCGGCTGGCATCTCAAGAGAGAAAAATACGACTCCAGCATTGCTTTTTAAGACTTGGCTCATAAAATTTAAACAAAGAGTCGTCTTTCCCATACCAGGACGAGCTGCAACGATGATGAGGTCGCCATTTTTAAAGCCTTTTATCATCTCGTTTAGTTTTTTAAAGCCAGTATCAAGCCCAACAATATCTTTTTCGCCAAGCATTGCTTGAGCGTTTAGATGCTCCATCATTTTTATTATGATATCTTTACCCTCTTTGATAGTGCCGGTGCCACCACCTTCTATGAGAGAGTAAAATTCTTGACTAAGGTCATCGACCATATCACGACTCGGCTTGTCTTCATTTACTTTTGATGGTATCTCGTGAGCGATCTTTACTAGGCTTCTCTTGATTGATTTTTCTCTTAGTTCACTTGCATATCTTTGGACATCTATTAAAGAGTTTGTCCCTACTATATCCACCATTAGTGCTTCATCGTATTTTTCGCCAAGTTTGTTTTTTAAAAACGGCACCG
This sequence comes from Campylobacter sp., assembly GCF_052169515.1. Classification (GTDB taxonomy): domain Bacteria; phylum Campylobacterota; class Campylobacteria; order Campylobacterales; family Campylobacteraceae; genus Campylobacter_A. Next base: position 58,506 of record NZ_JBQNCH010000009.1, on the reverse strand, counting down.
CCACCGGATCGTCGCTATTTAGACACGCTACCATTGCATCATATATAAGTGAATGCCCTTTTAGGTAAAAATCTTTCGCCTTGATAATGTCAAAAATTTCTCCTAAAGTATCGTTGTTTTGCAAAATGGAGCTTAGTATGGCTCGCTCCATATCAAGATCGTAAAGGTTGCTAAATTCTATCTCGTTAATTTTCTCTTTCGCCACGGCTCTTATCCTCTGCTTTTTATCTCGTCGTCAATCTCTTGCAAAAATCTATCTACAAGCTCACTCTCAGGCAGTCTAGCTACTACTTCTCCATGGCGCATTATCATGCCATTTCCTTTGCCAAACGCTATGGCAACATCCGCACCTTTTGCCTCACCGATCGCGTTTACTACGCAGCCCATAACAGAGACATTTAGTGGCTCTTTTATACCCTTTGTTTTTTCTTCTACTAGCTTAACTGCGGCCATGAGATCAGCTTGTAAACGTCCGCAAGTTGGGCATGAGATAATGTTTAGCCCCTCTTTTTGGCGGCCGCTATCTTTTAAGATCGCCTTTGCGACTTTGATCTCCTCTTCAAGCTCACCTGTGATGCTAACCCTCATCGTATCGCCGATACCCTCAAGCAAAAGCCCACCAAGCGCGATCGCAGACTTGATAGTAGCGTGAAATGTAGTGCCAGCCTCTGTTACACCTAGGTGAAATGGATAGTTTGTCTTTGGACGAAGGGCACGATAAGCTTGCATAGTGCGCTCAACGTCGCTCGATTTAAGAGAAATTTTAATGTCTGTAAAGTCAAAATCTTCAAGAAGCTTGATGTTATACATCGCACTTTCCACCATCGCTTCCACAGTGCGGCCGTAGCGGTCTTCAAACTGCTTTTCGAGTGAGCCAGAATTTACGCCGATACGGATAGGCAAATTTCTTTGTTTGCAGGCATCAACGACGGCTTTTATATTTTTTGCCGAACCTATATTGCCCGGGTTTATGCGGATAGCATCGACAAATTCGCTAACCATAAGTGCGTAGGTGTGGTTAAAATGAATGTCAGCAACTACTGGAATGGGCGAGCCTTCAACGATCTGTTTAAGTGCATTTGCATCTTCTTTATCAAATACTGCGCAGCGCACGATATCACAGCCTGCGAAATATAGCCTTTGTATTTGCTCTAGTGTGCCTTTTACGTCTTTTGTCTTTGAAAATGTCATAGACTGTACGGATATCGGTGCGTCACCGCCTATTAAAACATCGCGAATTTTTATCTGTTTTGTTGGGTATCGTTGCAAAATTTTGCCTTTAAAATTTTATTGGAGATTATATAAAATCTTGGCTTTTAAATAAATTTGTTTAAAATGGTTGTAAAAATTTTTAGTTAATGATCTTATATGGTGAGTTAAAATTTATTAAAAACTTGATATAAACAAAGAAGTGACATGCAAATAGTTATATTGCAGCATATACTAAAGTCAAAGTAGTGCTTAAACGTAGCTTGAGCTTTAAACATAAAATTTTGACAAAACTAAAATAAAAATTAACTAATCTCTAACTAAAATTTACTGGATCGATATCAATGTCGCTAAGTTCGCTTCTGCAAAGATTCGCGGCCTTTAAAAGCAATGTGTGTGAGTTTGAGCGAAGTAAAATTTCATATCTAAATTTACTGCCAATATACTCGATCTGGCATTTTCCATATCCAACGATCTCAAGCTCATCGCCTTTTAAGGCTTCCAAATTTCTTACAAAATCATTTGTCATGCCCTTTGCCATGCTCTCATCTTTATGTGAAACGACCACGCGAAGAAGTCTAGTAAATGGCGGATATAGCCCCTCTCGGTAGCCAATCTCTTCTTTTAAAAATGCGTCGTAGTCGCTAATAAAACTCTCAAAAAACTCTTTTTGCTTACTTTGTATGATGACCCTACCAACTCCGTTTCTACCGGCTCTGCCAGCTACTTGCATAGCAAGGGCAAGAGTTCTTTCTCTGGCTCTGTAATCAGGAAAGTTTAAAAGCTTATCAAAGCCCATAATCACTGCAAGCTCGACGTTGTGGTAGTCGTGACCTTTACTTAGCATCTGCGTGCCAAGCAAGATGTCTATTTTACCGTCGTTAAATTCTTTTAAGGCCTTTACGAGCTTGTTTTGCGTAGTGATCTCATCTCGGTCAAATTTAGCGATCCTGGCGTTTGCAAACTCAGCTTGCAGTCGCTCAAGTAGCTCGCTGGTGCCGATCTTTTTGGCCTCTATCATCTCGCTACCGCACTGGTGACAGGTCTTTGGCACTGCCATTTTGTGCTCACAGTATTGACACTTTAGCACATTTTGTTTTTTGTAGTAGCTCATTCCGATGCTGCAAAATGGGCACTTTACTGTTTCGCCACAGTTTTTGCAGACTAGATACTTAAAATTTGCCCTTGTTGGCAGACAGATGACAGCTTGTTTTTTATTCGCGAGTGTTTTTGAAATTTCATCTTTTAAAATTTCACTAATTCCAGTTTCACTCTCGTCAAATATATAGCTCTTTTGTGAGTCAAAAAATGTCCCTTTTAGGCGAAAATGTTCTTGTTTATAAAAGCTAGTGAGGCTTGGTGTGGCGCTTCCAAGTACTACTTGCAGGTCAAATTTGCCAGTTAGAAAAAGGGCAAGATCTCTTGCGTTGTAGTGTGGTTTTGAACCTGTATTTTTGTAGCTATCGTCATGTTCTTCGTCGATGATGATGAGTTTTAGCCTCTCAAGTGGTAGAAATAAAGCAGATCTTGCACCTGCGATCAGCCTTGCCTTGCCACTTTTTATATCTTGTAAAATTTTCTCTTTTTTCTTTGGCATGATCTTTGAGTGCCAGACTGCTACTGCCTCGCCAAAAAAGCCCTCAAGACGCTTTTGCATCTGTGGTGTAAGCGAAATTTCAGGCATCAAAAATAGTGCTTGGCCGTTTGCATTTAAAATTTCTCTAATCTTTGCTATGTAAATTTCGCTTTTTCCACTTCCAGTGTCACCAAAGATGAGTGAAATTTTACGTTTATTTATAAATTCCAAAGCCTCTTGCTGCCGCTTATTTAGCTTTGGTGCTATATCAAAGTCTTGTTTCTCGTAAAATTCTTCTGAAAAATCGATACTGTTTGGCTCAAATAAATTTAGACTAACACCTAATTCGCAGGTATAGTAGTATGAGATAAAGGTTGCCAGTTCGCCTTGGATTTGGGTTAGATTGATTGGTAAAATTTCTAAAATTTTACTTGTTTTAAACTCTGGCTTGCTGGTCTCTTTTAAGACAAAGGCAGTAAGAATTTTACCTCTTAGTGAAGCCTTTACGCCTTGAAATTTTTCTAGTTTTTTATCACTTTCATAAGTAAGGGGAGCTAAATTTATACCGCAAAATGCGAGCGTGTAGTAGTACATTATTGAAGTGATTTGCAAATTTCATTTTGGTCATTACAGCTAAAATCGCCAGTTGTTTTGTCGTATTTGAAATTTGCCACTTTGCCATCTAACATAAATGTATATTTGTCGTCTCCTACCCTATGCCAGCCATTTTTGTCACCGCTATCTTTTATTGGTATATTTATAACATTTTCAAAGAGCTTGTTTGGATTTGCGTTGTCTAATTTTTTTGGAAATTCTGGCTTTGCTTGCAAAAGATTGTCATTGTATTTTAGTGAAATACCACTTCTTATGGCCGCAAGTTGAGTTTTGGCATTTGAGATAGTAGCATCGCTTCTAGAAACGAATAGCCTAGGTATAGCAACTGCACTCAAAATGCCAAGTATGACTACTATAAATATCAGTTCAAGTAATGTATAGGCTCGTCTCATCTTTATTCTCGTTTTAAAATATCGTCTATGTCGCTGGCTGCATTTTTTATAGCTTTTAAGGTGGTGTAATTTTCATAACATTTCTCTACAAAAGCTTCTAAAAGTTCTTTTGGCTCGATAAATTGACGTCCGCCCATCAAATTTTGGCAGTCTTGCTCAAAAGACTTGGCAAAGTCATCATCAAGCGTAATCGTATAATCACGAGATGATATGGTGAGCGTGATTTGTTTCATTGCTTAGACCGGGCTTATCTGCCAAGGACAGCTTCGATTTTTTTCATTACGTCATCAGCTTCGGTATTTTTCTTGTCAAGATCTTCTTCTAAACGCATGATTTGATTGCTTTTTGCCTCATTTTGTGCTTTTAAAGTTACGATCTCGTTACGCAATTCTTCGTTTGTTTTGCAAAGCTCATCATATTTTGTGATTAGGTCATTTACTTTATCAGTTAGTGTGGTTAAGATAGCGTTGTCTTCAAACATCAAGATTCCTTTAAAATAATAATTTGGCTTGTATTTTAGCACGCAGAGGCTAAATTCTTTTTAAAATTCCTATTTGACAAAGCACTATCTTTGCTATAAGATTCTTGCAAATTTAAAGGCAGTCAATGAACAAATTTGAAATTTCATCTAAATTTAGTCCGAGTAGCGACCAGGCAAGAGCGATAAAAGAGATAGTAAAAAGTGTAAAATCAGGTAACAAATATCAAACACTTTTAGGCGTGACAGGGTCCGGCAAGACCTTTACCATGGCAAACGTCATACGTGAGCTAAATATGCCAACTCTGATAATGACGCATAACAAATCCCTCGCCGCGCAGCTATATAGTGAATTTAAAGGCTTTTTTCCAAAAAATCATGTGGAGTATTTTATAAGCTACTACGACTACTACCAGCCAGAGGCCTACATCCCAAGAAGCGACCTATATATAGAAAAGGATAGCTCAGTAAATGAGGAGCTTGAACGCTTGCGCCTCTCTGCGACGGCTAGTTTGCTAAGCTTTGATGACGTCGTCTGTGTCGCCTCAGTCTCTGCAAACTACGGACTTGGTAATCCAAGCGAGTATAAAGGGATGGTAGCCTACCTAAATGTAGGGCAGAAATTTAGCCAAAGAAAGCTTTTAGAGCAGCTAGTAGATATGGGCTACAAGCGCAATGACAACTACTTTGACAGGGGTGACTTTCGTGTAAATGGCGATGTGGTGGACATTTATCCAGCTTATTACAACGACGAAGCGCTAAGGGTTGAGTTTTTTGGCGATGAGATCGATGCGATGTATCATTTTGACGTGCTTGATAACAAAAGGCTAAAGGATATCTCTAAATTTACGCTTTATGCCACCAGCCAGTTTATTGTGGGAGCTGATAGACTAAAGATAGCGATGAAGGAGATCGAAGAGGAGCTTGATGTGCGCTTAAAAGAGTTTAGCGAGCAGGGTAAGCTAGTCGAGGCTCAGAGGCTAAAGCAGAGAGTTGAATTTGATCTCGAGATGATGGCAAGCACTGGTATGTGTAAAGGTATCGAAAACTACGCGCGACATCTAACTGGTCAAAAGGCTGGAGAGACGCCGTACTCGATGTTTGACTACTTTGAGATAAGCGGCGAGGACTATCTGGTCATCGTCGATGAGAGTCATGTGAGTTTGCCACAGTTTAGGGGCATGTATGCAGGCGATAGGAGCCGTAAAGAGGTGCTTGTGGAGTATGGATTTCGTTTGCCATCAGCGCTTGATAACAGGCCGCTTAAATTTGATGAGTTTATAAGTAAAAAGGCGAAATTTCTCTTTGTCTCAGCCACGCCAAACGAGTATGAGCTTGGTATCAGCCAGGGGCACGTCTATGAGCAGATTTTGCGACCTACTGGGCTACTAGATCCTTTAATCGAGATAAAAGATAGTGACAATCAAGTCGAGGCGCTATTTGACGAGGCGAAGGCGGTCATCGCTAGAGGTGAGCGTGTGCTGGTCACGGTGCTAACTAAAAAGATGGCCGAGGAGCTAAGCCGCTACTACATCGAGCTTGGCGTCAAGGTCAAGTATATGCACTCAGACATCGACGCGATCGAGCGAAATGAGATCATTAGAGGGCTTAGAAGTGGCGAATTTGACATGCTAATAGGCATAAATTTGCTCCGTGAGGGGCTTGATCTGCCTGAAGTGAGCCTGATAGCTATAATGGACGCTGATAAAGAGGGCTTTTTACGCTCTACGACGAGCCTTATACAGACGATGGGGCGAGCGGCTAGAAATGTAAATGGCAAGGTGCTAATGTTTGCCAAAAAGATAACAAAATCAATGAAAGAAGCGATTGATACGACGACTGCTAGGCGTAAATTTCAAGATGAGTACAACAAAGCTCACGGCATAACGCCGCACTCTGCTAGCAGAAATATCGAAGAGAGCCTGCACGTCGAAGATGATGGTGAAATTTATAAGCGCGGTAAAAATTTAGAGAAGATGCCAGCTAGCGAGCGAGCTGCGATCGTAAAAGAACTAAGAAAGCAGATGCTTGAAGCGGCGGCGCAGCTGGAGTTTGAGAAGGCGGCGGCGTTGAGAGATGAGATAGCAAAAATGAGAAAGTTATAAAAAAAGACAAGCCCTTTTTGTTTTATACCGCGTTGGATATCGCTTCAAACTTCGGTCACGTATCATATATACGCTCCCTTGTTCTTGCTTATCCGCCTTGTCTGAAACAAAAATTTTCTTGTCTTTGGGGCTTAAATTTTTTACGAGCTGAACTTATATGTTCTATCTTCGGTCGAAAATTTCTTCGTAACATTTAAAATCATCACAAGATACTTTGCCTTGATGTTTTGGTAGCCAAAATTTAGATTTTTTATGCGTCTAGTCTGCGCAAATTTTAAACCGCGCAACATTTAAATCTATTACAAAATACCGCCGCCCAAAAGCCATGGCTCGGTTCTTTTTGTTCGTAAATTTCGCTTGTTTCCTCGTAGCGAAGTCTCATTGCGAGCATGGCAAAACAATTAGGAATTAAAATTTACTCGCAAATTTCATTACTTAATTTTTTATATAAAAATAAAACAGGGGATATAAATTTAAGTTCTACTGACTGGCTTTAAAAAATAGCTCGAAACTGCACTGATGATCGAGACTGCGGCGATAAAGTAAAATGAGTGCGTTAAGCTAAAGATGTCAGCGATCTTTCCGATGACCGTCGCAAATATGCCGCCGATTGTTATGCTAAGGCCAAGTGTTACGCCTGAGGCTAGGCCAATCTGATTTGGTAGATAAAGCTGCGCAAGGGCGATCGAGGGGCTAAAAGATAGGCTGATACAAGCACTCACGCAAATGGAGGCCGCAAGAAACAGCGCGTAGCTGTCGATAAAGAGCATTAGTACGACTAGCGGCGCGGCGATACTTAGGCTTATTTTGATGAGTCTAACTAGACCGTACCTATCTGCTAGCGCTCCGCCAAATAGTGTAGAGATCGCACCTGCGGCGAAAAATAGGCTTAAATTTACATTTGCCATCTCTTTGCTAATGCCAAAAATTTTTATGAGATATATGCTAAAAAATGCTGTAAAACCAAAGGCTACGATGGAGCGTGAAAATATACAGATGCAAAGCCTCAAAAATGCGCCTAGATCGTCTTTTAGAGCGCTATTTTTTTGTGAAATTTGCTTTTTGTGATTGCCCTCTAATGCTTTTATAAATTTGCCCTTTTTGAGGTATAAAAGTGTTAGCAAAATTTGAGGTATGATGAAGACTAGCGTCCCTTTTAGGCCAAAATTTCCCACAAAAACAGCAACCAAAATAGGTCCAACGGCAAAGCCTGCGTTTCCGCCAAATGAAAATATACTTATGCTTTTTGCTCTATTTTTGGCGTTTGATGCGTAGTTTACGATCCTTGCGGCACTTGGGTGAAAGAGTGCGGCGCCGATACCGCTTATCATCACGCAAACTAAGATGAGATAGTAGTTTGTTACAAAGCCAGTTAGGCTCATGCCTCCGCCAGCAAGTAGTAGCCCAAGTGGGATGACGTAGGACATCTCTTTTTTGTCGCTTAGTCGGCCGATTAGTGGTTGGATGAGTGAGCTTGCTAAATTTGTGGCGGTCACGAGCGAGGCGGCTGTGGCGTAGTCGTAGTGGTAGCTCGCGATGAAAAATGGCAGCATCGCGCCAAGGGCACTTTGGTTTATGTCGCTACAAAAGTGCCCAAGCCCCATTAGATACTTTAAATTTTCCGCCTTTTTCATCTAAAATAGCCCCTTTAAAAGCCCCTTTAAATTTTGCTTGTCGCTGCTAGAGTTGCTATCTTTGCCGCCTAACTTTTTATCTAAAAATCTACCTATCTCTTTTTTGACTTTGTTTTCTAAATATTGCGAGCCGACGTCGTATTTTAGGTTATCTGTCGTGCCTGAAATTTTCACGTTTAGGTCGGTCTTTTCGAGTCTGCAAACAAGTGGCGCATTAAGCATTTTTGAAGCGGTGTTATAAGTACCTTTTGAGACATTTATGTCGCTCTTTGGCGAGCTTAAATTTACGTTAAAAACGACATTGTCGCCCTTTATATCGCCGTAAATTTTGCCGTCTTTGTAAATTTCTTTTGTGATGTCCTTGCCAGTGAATATTTTGATGTTGTTTGTGAGATTTGTACTGGCTAGGTGACCCTCTTTTAGCAAGATGTCAAATTTGCCGAGCTTTTGCTTTGTCTCGTAGTCAAATTTAGCATCGCCGTTGCCATCATAAAGATGATCAAGCGCTAGGGTCTGTGTTAGTCCTTTGATATCGAAATTTTTTAGCACTGCATCAAGCATACCGCCTTTGTAGTTTGCCTCGAGCTTGCCTTTAAAGAGATCGTCTGAGGTGGCTTTTACGCTTAGATCGTCCACTTTGCCGTTTGCCGTTACGAGCGCTGCAAATTTACCGTGAAGCTCGCGACCCGCTAAAAATGCAAGCTTATTTAGCTCTGAAATCACCGCTTGAAGCTTTAAACTTAGCGTGTTTTTGCCCACGTCAAAGCTACCATCTATGCCCTTTATATCAGCTAGCGAGCTAAGAAAGTCGCCACTAAATTTCGCTACGTCGCCTTTGTAGTCTAGGCTCAAATTTGAGCTAAATTTCTCGTTTTGTGGAAATTTTTTATCAAGCATTTTGCTAAGCGCTGCGGCGTTAAATTTACCGTCATTTAGGGCGATATTTGCGGTCACGCTTGGACTCTTACTAAAGATATTTTGCCCCTTTGCCTGGACATTTGCCTTAGCGTTTGCCAGCCTATCGTTGCCGCTAAGCGCTAAGACCTCTCCTAACTGCGCCTCTTTTAGGCTAAGATCAAGATTTTCATTTTTTATGGTGGCGTTTAGCTTGCCAGCAAAGGCATCGCCGCCTAAATTTAGCTCATCTATCTTGCTCTCTTTGACCTTCATATCGCCCGCAAGCGCCATCTTTGAGCTCACCTCAAAGCCACTAACCGCTTTAAATTTCTCAGGGTCGCTAATGAGCAGGGCAAATTTGCTAAAAATTTGGCTGTTTTTTAGGTCATAAACGCCCTTTACGCCCTTTAGCTCGCCAAGGTCACTAAGCACATTTGCGTCAAAATTTACAAGCTCGCTCTTTGCGACAGCACCGCCTTTTAGCTCAAATTTAGCCGCATTTTTAAGCTTTGCAAGTTCTTTATTTATAAGGCCATTTTTTATCTCAAATTTAGCCTCGCCCACAAGCTTTTTTAGCTCGTCAAAGCCGCTAAAATTTGCATTTAAATTTATCTGCCCGTCTGCGTAGCTAGGCTGCAAGGCAAGTGCTAGAAGCTCTTTTAGCTTGATATTTGCGGCATTTAGGACTAAATTTTTACTATCAAAATTTGCATTTATCTTGCCGCCAAGGCCGTTAATGTCCGCTTTTAGGTTTTTAAGCGCATTTTCTTGCATTAAAATTTCGCCGTTTGCGTCCACTGCTCCACTTAGCTGCTCGCCCAAGAGCTTGCCAAAAAGGGCAAGATCAGGAACGTTTAGCAAAAAGTCGCTCTTTAAATTTTTGCTACTTAGATCATAGGTCGTCTCATTTGCCTTTAAAGTGGCTTCAGATGCGATGATAAGGGTTTTTGCGCTCACTTTTTCATTTGCAAATTTGGCATTTACTCCGCCTTTAAAACTTATATCTTTTGCTAAATTTAGCCCAAATTCATTTTTAAGAATTTCTTTGTTTATCGCTGCGTTGCTAGCTAAAATTTGAGCGTTTATGATGGGCTCATTTTTCTCATCAACGCCTTGCATATTGCTCGTTAGATCAAGCTTGCCATTAGCTAAATTTGGCTTTTGAGCTAGAGCTGAGATCTCAGAAAGCTCGATATTTTTAGCGTCAAGATTTAGAGCTTTTGGCAGGTAGTCTTTTAAATTTGCGTTTAAATTTATATTTGAGCCAAGCGCCGTGCCAGTTGCCACTAGTTTGAAGTCACTAAATTTACCAGCCACGTTTGCTTTAAGTGCTACATCTCTTTTTAACCCAAGCTCGCTAGCCTTTGTTTTGTCGGCATTTATATCTATGTTTAAATTCATGCTTTGAGCAAGTAAGGAGAGGTCGCCATTTGCTTTTAAATTTATGGCATTCATCACGGTCGCTTCTAAATTTAGCGTGCTAAATCCTAGGCTAAAATCTTTAAATTTGACATCAATACCACGAGCGAGTGCCTCTTTTTCGATCTTGCCAGCGATAAATGTACTCCCAAATGGGCTAAAGATAAAGCCAAAGATGCAAGCTATTATGAGCACAAGCACGCTAACTATGTAAGCTACTTTTTTCATAAAATTCCCTTATATTAGTTTTATATATCACGAAACTTTAGTCAAATAGACTAAAGATTTAATTAAATTTGCTATAAATTCATTGACTTTTTCAGAAAAAAATGCTAGCATTTCATCACTCAAAAATAAAGAGTGCTAAAAAAGACAATTAAACTAAAAGGATGAACAATGAATTTTCAACCATTAGGCAAGCGTGTTCTAGTCGAACGAGTAGAAGAGACAAAGACCACAGCTTCAGGCATTATTATACCTGATAACGCAAAAGAAAAACCTTTAAGCGGAGAAGTAAAAGCAGTTGGTACTGAGGTAGAGGGTGTAAAGGTTGGCGATAAAGTTGTATTTGCAAAATACGGTGGCACTGAGATAAATTTAGATGATAAAACATATCTTGTTTTAAATATCGACGATGTTTTAGGTGTTTTAAAATAAGGCTGCAGATGGCTGCGATTATGTATGTTGATTTTCCGCAAGAAGGTCTTTTTGGAGACGAGATGTCAAAAACTTTTGAGGATTTGGCTAAAAGTATCAACCAAGAACCCGGTATGATATGGAAAATTTGGACTGAGAATAAACAAACAAAAGAAGCCGGCGGAATTTATCTTTTTGACAATAAGGAGAATGCGGAAAGATATCTGAAAATGCACAGCGAAAGACTAGCTAAAAACGGCTATTTAAGTATTCGCGGCAAAATTTTTGATATTAATATGCCTTTGTCAATGATAAATAAGGCTAATTTTTTAAAATAAATTAAAACCGAAAGGAAAAACAATGGCAAAAGAAATTTTTTACTCTGATGATGCAAGAAACCGCCTATATGAGGGCGTAAAAAAATTAAATGATGCTGTAAAAGTGACAATGGGACCAAGAGGCAGAAACGTCCTTATCCAAAAGAGCTTTGGTGCTCCAAATATCACAAAAGATGGTGTTAGTGTTGCAAAAGAGATCGAGCTAAAAGATACTATCGAAAACATGGGTGCAAGCCTAGTTAGAGAAGTAGCAAGCAAGACAAACGACCAAGCAGGTGACGGTACTACAACAGCGACCGTACTAGCTCACGCGATATTTAAAGAGGGCCTTAGAAACGTAACTGCTGGTGCAAACCCTATCGAAGTAAAACGTGGCATGGATAAAGAAGTAGCAGCGCTTATTGAAGAGTTAAAAAATATCTCTAAAAAAGTTTCGGGCTCAAAAGAGATCGCTCAAATCGCTACAATCTCTGCAAACTCAGATGAGAGTATTGGCAAACTTATCGCTGATGCGATGGAAAAAGTCGGCAAAGATGGTGTCATAACAGTAGAAGAGGCAAAATCTATCCAAGACGAGCTAAGCGTTGTTGAAGGTATGCAGTTTGACCGCGGATATCTAAGCCCATACTTCATCACAAACCCTGAAAAGATGCAAGTTGAGCTAAGCAATCCATTTATATTGTTGTTTGACAAGAAGATTACAAATTTAAAAGATCTACTCCCTGTGCTTGAGCAAGTACAAAAGAGTGGCAAACCACTTCTAATCATCGCTGAAGATATCGAGGGCGAGGCACTTGCAACACTTGTTGTAAATAAACTTCGCGGTGTGCTAAACATCTCAGCTGTAAAAGCTCCTGGCTTTGGTGACAGAAGAAAAGCTATGCTTGAAGATATCGCTATTTTAACAGGTGGCGAAGTTATCAGCGAAGAGCTAGGCAGAACACTAGAAAGCGCTACCATAAACGACCTTGGTCAAGCTTCAAGCGTAGTTATCGACAAAGACAACACAACTATCGTAAATGGCGCAGGCGAGAAGTCAGCAATAGACGCTAGAATAACTCAAATCAAAGCACAAATCGCTGAGACAACAAGCGACTATGACAAAGAAAAACTTCAAGAGCGCCTTGCAAAACTAAGCGGTGGCGTGGCAGTTATCAAAGTAGGTGCTGCGACTGAGACTGAGATGAAAGAGAAAAAAGACCGCGTTGATGACGCTCTAAGCGCTACTCGTGCGGCTGTTGAAGAGGGTATAGTTGTGGGCGGTGGCTCGGCGCTTATCCTTGCTTCAAAGAGCGTTAAGTTAAACTTACAAGGAGATGAGGCAATCGGTGCTGAGATCGTTAGAAGAGCGCTTCGTGCCCCACTTCGCCAGATAGCCGAGAATGCTGGTTTTGACGCTGGCGTGGTAGCAAATGCTGTCGAAGTAAGCAAAGATGCAAATTTTGGATTTAACGCTGCTACTGGCGAGTATGTAGATATGTTTGAAGCTGGTATCATAGACCCAGTAAAAGTTGAGAGAGTTGCGCTTCAAAACGCTGTTAGTGTGGCGAGTTTACTACTAACGACTGAGGCAACTATCAGCGAGATCAAAGAAGAAAAAGCAATGCCTGCAATGCCTGACATGGGCGGAATGGGTGGCATGGGTGGCATGGGTGGCATGATGTAGTAGCCCTTTTCGAGCTAGAGCCTTTTCTAGCTCGAATTTATACTTAAACTTTAAACTCACTAAATCTACAAAATTATTTACTCCTTTTTAATTTTATTCTTGTATCATTTTGCTTTCTTTTAGGGAGAATTTACAATGAAATATGATGAAATTTTTAGAGAATACGACATCCGCGGCATCTTTGAAAAAGACTTGACAGAAGATAGCGTCAAGGCTATAGGGCTTGCTTTGGGTAAGAAATTTAACGAATTTGGCGTAAAAACCTTAAGCGTTGGCTTTGACGCAAGGCTAAGCGCTAGCACGCTTTTTAGGTATTTGCTAAGCGGCCTAAACAAGGCTGGTGGCTTTAAAATTTATAACATTGGTTTGCTTCCAACTCCTGTTGGCTACTTTAGCGTCTATGCTGATTATTTCGACGCAAACATCATGATCACGGGCTCGCACAACCCAAAAGAGTACAATGGCTTTAAGATCACGATCAAAAAAGATAGTTTTTTTGGCAAAGATCTGCAAATTTTAAAAGACAAAGTTAATGAGATAATTGCCTCTGGTGAGCAGATCGTAGACGATGAAAGCTGTGAGAAATTTAACATCTTAGAAAAATATGTCGAGTTTTTTGTAAAAGAATTTAGCGGGCTTAAGAATTTTAAAAAGCCTTTTGTCATCGACTGCGCAAATGGCGCTGTTGGTGTAAGCTTGGTGCCCATCATCAAGGCTCTTGGGCTAAATGCAAAAATTTTATATGAAGAGCCAGACGGAAATTTTCCAAATCACCACCCAGACCCAAGCGAAAAAGAGAATTTAAAAGAGCTATTTTCGCTCATCGAAAAGAAGGAATTTGATCTTGGATTTGGCTTTGACGGAGATGGCGATAGGATCGCAGTGATAACGCCAAAAAGAGATATAAAAGGCGATGAGCTGGCCTATCTTTACGCGCTAAATATGGATCATCCAAAGGTGCTTGGCGAGGTTAAATGCTCGCAAAATATGTACGATGAGATCGCAAAAATAGGCGAAGTTTTCATGGGAAAAACAGGACACAGCAATATAAAAAAGATGATGAAAGAGCTAAATGTCGATCTTGCGGCTGAAGTTAGCGGTCATATATTCTTTAAAGAGCGATATTTTGGCTTTGATGATGCGCTTTATGCGATGATGAGGGTGCTAGAGCTAGTTCATAAGGGCTTTGACCTTGACGGCGAGCTTGATAAGATGCCACTTGTCTTTAGCACAGATGAGATCAAGGTAAAAACGACTGATGAGGCTAAATTTAAGATAGTTGCCAAGCTAAAAGAGTGTGTGAAAAATGAGAGCTGTGACCTGCCAAGGATAAAAAATATCATTGACATCGACGGTATCAGGATCCAGTTTGAAAATGGTTGGGCACTGGTGCGAGCATCAAATACAACGCCAGTTATCGTCACTAGATTTGAAGCTAAGAGCAAGGAATTTTTAGAAGAGATCGAGCAAAAAGTGACAAAATTGCTAAAGAGCTTAATGTAGCTAGCAAAAAGCATTTTGGGTTAAATTTACTCCAAAATGCTTTTTAAATTTTTATTTAAACATCCAGCTTATCTGGCTTTCGCTGGTTTCTTTTCGGACAGTTCCGCATACATGCCGCACAACAATTCTCCAATCAAATTCGTATCCTCAAATTTCTCGAATACATGCATTAACGTCTTTGAGCCATTATAAGGATAACGCAGTTCTGAGTCTGCAAGAAGTCTATCCGATGTCGGCGTTCTCTTTAAAAACAGTTCATTATTGCAAATGTCACCTATCAGCTTACCGTTAAAATATACAAGGTATCCGCCCATCATAGATTTTATGACAATATCGCCGAATTCAGAAAATCTATCGCGAACATATTCATTAAATTCATTCACTATGATCACTCACTTTGAATTTAGATCTTGCCGCCCTCAACGACAAGTGATTCGGGACTCACACTATCGCCATATATTGGTTTTAGCGTTGCGTCATAGTTTTTGTGGAAGAAATTTTCTTTTCCAAGCTCGACGATCTCGTTATTTAGCCACTCAAGCAAGACTTTGTTGCCCTTTTTTACAGCCGGAGCTATCACGTCCACGTCGCCAAGTGCCTCAACACCCACCACAAAGACAGGAGTCTCTTTCGCCCAAGCAAAAAGTAGGGCGTTATCATGTGCCAAAGCAGCACCTCTTTTATCAACCAAAGCCGCAAAAGTTTCGGTGTTTTGGTCATATTTTAAAAGCTTGATATCAGGATAATTTTTTGTAAAAAATGCGTCCGCGGTTGTGCCTTTGTTGACGATCAAAGTCTTATCTTTTAGCTCATCGACACTCTTTATCACAGCACCCTCAGGGCTAACGATGCCAAGCGAAACTTTCATATATGGAAGCGCAAAATCAACAACTTGCGCGCGTTCAGGTGTCTTTGTGAAATTTGCAAGTGTGATATCGACTTTGTCAGCCACGAGCACTTCGACTCTGCCAGCAGCCTCGACTAGCTCAAATTTTACCTTGCTCTCATCGCCAAGTAAGTCTTTTGCGATGCGTTTTGCAAAGTAGACGTCATAGCCTTGGTTTTTGCCGTCTTTATCGACGTAGCCAAATGGCGGCTTGTCACTGAAAACGCCTATTCTTATATATCCACGCTCTTTGATCTTTGCGATCGCGTCAGCTTGGTTTGAAGCGGCTGCTTTGTCCGCACCTTTGTCATCACCACAACCCGTTAGAAAGACGGTAGCGACTAATGCTAATAAGAAAAATTTTAATTTTCTCACTCTTTCTCCTTGTAAAAAAAGTTAAATAAATAAGAGCGATCAAATCTCGCTCTAAACGCATTTTGAAAAAACGGGCAAATTATCTCTTATTTTTTCTAAAACGAGAATAAATTTAGAAATTTCTTCGCGCGATCGCTCTTTGGATTGGTAAAAAACTCCTCTGGCTCGCTGATCTCTACGATGGCTCCAGCGTCCATAAATACGATTTTGTTTGCAACCGCTCTTGCAAAACTCATCTCGTGCGTGACGATTAGCATTGTCATGCCATCTTTGGCTAAATTTAAGATCACATCGAGTACTTCTCTAACGATCTCTGGATCAAGCGCAGCCGTAACCTCGTCAAATAGCATGATCTCAGGGTTTAAACAAAGGCTTCTTACTATTGCTATGCGCTGTTTTTGACCGCCACTTAGCTCCTTTGGATAGGCGTATTTCTTCTCAAGCAGCCCAACCTTGCTTAGCCACATATCAGCCGTCTTTTCAGCCTCGGCTCTATCTCTTTTTTGCACCTTCAAAGGCCCAAGAAGGACGTTATCAATAACGTTCATATGATCAAATAGCTCGTAGCTTTGAAAGACCATGCCAACCTTTTGGCGGATCCTTTGCCAATCATTAAATTTAGCGTCTATCACTTCGCCGTCTATTATGATCTCACCGCTTGCTATACTCTCAAGGCCGTTTATGCATCTAAGAGTTGTGCTCTTGCCACAGCCTGATGGGCCAAGAAGTACAACCACTTCGCCACTTTTTACATCTAAATTTATATCTTTTAAGGCGTGAAGATCTCCATAAAATTTATTTAAATTTTTAAGTTCTAAGATATTTTCGCTCATTTTAGCTCCATTTTTCTTCTAGTTTTTTTGATAGTTTTGAGACCGGATAGCAGATCGCAAAATATAAAAAGAATATGAGCGCGTATATCCAAAATGGCGCCATAGGATTTGTAAATACATTTCGCTCAATGATCTGCTGGCCGACCTTGACCACCTCTACAACGCCGATTAGCACGACGATTGAGGTCGTTTTTATCATACGGCTTAGTAAATTTACAGCCCCAGGCACCAGCCTTCTTGTAGCAAGCGGGATGATGACGTAGAAGTAAATTTGAAATTTGCTAAGCCCCAGCGAGGCGGCTGATTCGAACTGATGTTTTGGTATCGAGGTGATAGCGCCACGCACGATATCCATCATCTCAAAAACACCCCAGAGGCTAAAGACGATGAGCGAGGCGGTAAATGCCGAGATATGTAGCCCAAAAGCCTTACTAACGCCAAAGTAAAATAAAAATAGCCAGACGATCTGAGGCATGATACGAACGATCTCTAGGCAAATTTTTAAAATAAAATATATAAATTTATTTTTCATACTCATCAAAACACCAAGTATGAGGCCACCGATGACAGAGATGACGATAGAGATGAGCGAAATTTCAGTGCTTACGATGAGGCCTTCAAGCAGCCTTAGCAAATTTTGCGTATCAAATAATATACTAACTCCTTGCATGTCTTGCCTTTTTTTCGACGTAGCTAAGCATCAGCGAGACTGGCAAGATGATGATGAGATAGCTCACCACCAGCATAAAGAGTGCCTCATCTGTCTTGTAGTAAAGTCCGATAAGATCCTTTGCGACGTAGACTAGATCAGCAAGCGCTACTATGCTAACGATACTTGTCTCTTTTAGTAAAAATATGACGTTTGCGCTGATGCTTGGCAGTGCCACGCTAAAAGCTTGTGGCAAGATGACATATCTTAGGAGCTGATTTTTACTAAGTGCGATGCTAAGTCCTGCTTCTATCTGCGACCTTCTAACCGCCTCAAAGCCAAGTCTAAAGCTCTCGCTCATATAGCTGCCGCCAAGAAAGCTAAGCCCAGCGACCGCACAGGTAAAGCCACTCATAGAAATACCAAGCTTTGGCAAGCCGTAGTATAAAAAGAAGAGCTGGATAAGAAGCGGTGTGTTTCTTGAGAGCTCAACGTAGCAATCAACAATCTTTGAGAGAAATTTTAGCTTGTAAAATTTCACAGCCATGCAAAAAATGCCTATCAAAATAGAAAAAACGATCCCCAAAAAAGCAATCTCAATCGTAAGCACGCCAGCCTTTACAAAAAGGGGGTAAAATTTCTCAATAAACTCAAAATCCATAAACTTTAATCCAATCTGAAAAATGGATGTATTTTATCCCAATAATCATAAATTTAAAACTAATTAGGTATTATCGCAACTTAATTTTAAGCTTACAAAAAGGATAAATTTTGATCGATCTTTTTCAGATCATCGGCTTTTTAGGGATGATTTGCATCGTGATGGGCTACTTTTTACTTCAGATCGACCGTCTAAATAGTCGCGATCTAGCCTATCAGATAATAAATTTGGTAGGCGCAGTGCTGCTCATCATTTCGCTTTTTGTGCACTTTAACCTCGGTTCATTTTTGATAGAGGTCTTTTGGATAATCATTACGATTTATGGAATTTATAAAATTTACAAGGAGAGAGCGTGAGAGCGTACGCAGAGTGGGAAGAGCAGGAGCTTTTGTTTTTATCGCTGCCACATATTAAGAGCGACTGGGAGCCCTATTTAGAGGAGATTTTGGCGAGCTATGAGGAGCTTGTGGCTGCTATTACGCCCTATCAGAAGGTGGTGCTCATCTGCCCAGACGAGGCAAATTTTGATAGGTTTAAGAAATTTAAAAATGTTGAGTTTGTTAGGCTTGAGACTGACGATACTTGGATCAGAGACTACGGTATGATCGATGTTTGTGCTGAAGATGGCGTAAAGAGCTACGACTTTAAATTTAATGCTTGGGGTGGTAAATTTAAGAGCTCAAAAGATGATGCAATAAATTTAGAGCTAGCTAAAATTTACAAGACCAAGCTTGAGCCAGTAGATATGATACTAGAGGGTGGAAGCATTGAGTTTAACGGCGATGGCGTGCTTTTAACCACCTCAAAATGCCTGCTAAATGAAAATAGAAACAAAGCGCTTAGTAAAGAGCAGATCGAGGAGAAGCTTAAAAATTTATTTGGCCTAAAGCGTATCATCTGGCTTGAAAATGGCTTTATAAAAGGCGATGACACAGATAGTCACATCGACACTTTAGCACGTTTCATCACACCTGATACTATCGCTTATGCGAGCTGCGAAGATGAGAGTGATGAGCACTTTGATGAGCTAAAAAGGATGGAAGATGAGCTTAAAAAAACTGGCTTTAAGCTACTTGCTCTGCCGCTTCCTAAGCCTAAATTTTATGAGGGCAAAAGGCTTGGTTGCACATACGCAAATTTTATCTTTATAAATGGTGCGCTAATCGTGCCAACATATAACGACGAAAACGATAAAAAGGTGCTAAATTTACTAGCTCAGGCACTGCCAGACAGAAAGGTCATCGGTGTAAATTCAATAGTTTTTGTCCGCCAAAATGGCTCGCTTCACTGCTCAAGCCAAAATAGATACAAAAGGTCTTAGCCTTGGGAAGTCCGTTTGATTATGAGTTTAACCGCATAAATAAGCAGGAGTGCACGCAGGGCGAAAATAAGGCTGTTATCGCAGCTGGAGCATGCGCTTTTTTGCTCGCACTTGTGAAATTTACAGCTGGACTTTTTAGCGGCTCAGTCGCTGTGCTTGGCTCGGCGATTGACTCGATGCTTGATTTTATCGTCTCTTTTTTAAATTTATTTGCGCTTAGAAAGTCAAGAAAACAAGCTGATGAGAGATTTAACTTTGGCTACACAAAGCTAGAGGCCTTAGCAGCGCTATTTGAGTGCGTCATCATCGTCATGGCTGCTGGATATATATTTTATGAGAGCGTTAAGAAATTTAGCGAGCCAAATTTAGAGATAGACCTTGGTTTAAGCCTTGGGGTGATGATATTTTCAGTCGTAGTGACGCTAGTTTTGGTGCTATTTTTAAACCAAATTTCTAAAAAAAGTGGCAACCTTATCATAAAAGCAGACGCACTGCACTATAAGATCGACCTTTTTAGCAACCTTGCAGTCATCATCTCGCTACTTATCATTAAATTTAGCGGATTTGTGATGATAGATGCGATCTTTGGTATTGTGATAAGTGGCTACATCGCTCAAAGCGCGATAAGCCTTGGCAAAGACGCCCTTGGTGTCTTGCTAGATCACGCAGCAAGCCCTGAGGTCACAGCTGAGATCATCAAGATGATAAAGGCAAAGCAGAGGATTTCAGACTTTCACTACCTAAACACAAGACAGAGTGCAAATACCATATTTTTAACGCTGCATTTAGTTTTTGACAAAGACATCTCGCTTTACGACGCACACGAGGTGGCCGACTCGCTTGAAGCTGAGATAAGAGAGAAATTTAGGGACTATTCGTGGCAGATAACCACGCATTTAGACCCATACAACGACAAAGAAGGGAAATGAGATGAAAGTAGCACTACTTCAACAAGAATTTAAAGGCACAAAAAAGGCGACCATAGCAAAGACACTCGAGCTAATCGCAGAGGCAAAAAAAGGTGGCGCTGATCTCGTGGTCTGTCAAGAGCTGCACCAGACGCAGTACTTT
The DNA here is from genome assembly GCF_052169515.1 of Campylobacter sp. Classification (GTDB taxonomy): domain Bacteria; phylum Campylobacterota; class Campylobacteria; order Campylobacterales; family Campylobacteraceae; genus Campylobacter_A. Next base: position 38,242 of record NZ_JBQNCH010000009.1, on the reverse strand, counting down.
TGCCAAAGCGAGGATACAAATTTCTTTGATCACGCAAATGAGTGGCAAGAAGATGTCGCTTTTTGGGGCAGGGTGGCTAAGGATAACGGCGTAGTTTTGGTCACTTCGCTCTTTGAAAAGAGGGCTGACGGACTTTATCACAACACCGCTTTTGTCTTTGAGCGTGACGGCAGCGTGGCTGGCAAATACAGAAAAATGCACATCCCTGATGACCCTGGATTTTACGAGAAATTTTACTTCACGCCTGGTGACATTGGCTTTGAGCCGATCGAAACTAGCCTTGGCAAGCTTGGCGTTTTGGTCTGCTGGGATCAGTGGTACCCAGAGGCTGCAAGGCTGATGGCGCTAAAAGGGGCGAAAATTCTCATCTATCCAACGGCTATTGGCTGGTTTGAGGGCGATAGTGACGATGAAAAATCAAGACAGCTTGAAGCGTGGGTGGCGGTGCAAAGAGGTCACAGTGTGGCAAATGGCCTGCCAGTGGTCGCAGTAAATCGTGTGGGCTTTGAAAAAGATGATAGTGGCGTGATGGATGGGATAAAATTTTGGGGAAATAGCTTTGTCTTTGGCCCACAAGGCGAGCAACTTTTCCGTGCAGATAGCCATAGCGAGCAGTGTAAGATCGTAGAAATAGACATGAAAAGAAGCGAAGAAGTGCGCAGAATTTGGCCATTTTTAAGAGACCGCAGGATCGATGCCTACGCAAATATCACAAAGAGGTTTATCGACTAAATTTAGAGCTAGAATTTCTAGCTCTTTTAAAATGTAAATTTCTTATCCACTATGCGGACTATCCTGCCGCCAAGCCTTTTTGCCTGCTCTTCGTTGTGCGTGGTGATGATGATGGTGTATCTTTGCGACAAGCTTTTTAAAAGCTCCTCTATAATCAAGATATTTTTCATATCAAGCGATGAGCATGGCTCATCAAGCATGAGCACTTCTGGCTTTGTCGTTAGCATCCTTGCAATGCAAAGTCTTTGCTTTTGACCGCCGGAAAGTTTGCTAGCTGGCATATTTAAGTCACTTATTTCATCTAGTAAATTTACGCTTTTAAGCAGCTCTTCTACTCTTTTTTGCTTATCTTTTATGTTGCCCTCATAAAATTCCATCGCATAGGTCAAATTTCTCTCGACGCTAAAAGGAAAGAGCGTGGAGTCTTGAAAGAGTATGGCTAGCTTTCGTCTTAGCCAAATTTCGCCCTTACCTTTGATATTTTGGCCTTTAAATAGGATCTCTCCGCTATATCGGCCGCCCTTTTGCTCCAAAAAGCCATTTAGCGTCGAAAGAAATGTTGATTTGCCACATCCTGAGCTACCCATTAGGCAGATGATCTCGTTTTTGGCGACGTTTAAATTTAGATATTTTAAAATTTCATTATCTTGGTAAAAGATACTAAGATCTTTTATGTTTAAAATATCTGGCAATTTTCTCTCCTATATCAAATAAAACTACGGCTGAAAGCAGGTGCAAAATGATAAGTATAAAGATGAGCACAAGCGCCGTGGCGTAGGCATTTTGCGTTGCGACTGACTGGCTTAGGAGCATGTGCAGGTGAAATGGTAGTGCCATGACTGGCGAGAGCAGGCCTTCTGCCTTTGCCATGAAGACAACCCCTGTTAAAAGTAGCGGTGCGGTAGCTCCTATGGCATAGCTGCCAGCTAGTATCAAGATCGATATGATATTTTTTCTAATAGTTGGCAAAACCAGTTTTCTAGCCATAAAATTTTTATCAACGCCAAGTGCGAAGCTATCTCTTAACATCTTTTCATCGATCTGCGAGATCACCTTTTCAACGCTTACTTCAACAAATGGAAAGACCATCAAAGCAAGCGTAATGCTAGCTGTTAGCAGGCTTTTTGGGATATCAAGGCTAACGATAAAAAGTCCATAAACAAACATTCCAAGCAAGATAGAAGGTATCGAAGCCATCGTTTGGATGATAAATTTAAGCCCAAGCTTTATCGTGCTAGAAGTGCAGTAAATTTGCCTATAAATGGCGCAGCTAACGCCAAGAAGTGCTGAAAATATCATAGATAATATCATCAGCAAAAATGAGCCTATGATGGCGTCTTTTATGCCGCCGCTCTCACCTAAATTTAAACCTTGCGGGTTTTTGGTTAGAAAGTCTAAATTTATCTGAGAGATGCCATTTGCAAAGATGAAAAAAAATATCCAAAATATCACCGCAATGACGATAAAAACGCAAAGATAAGCGTAAAATTTGACTAAAAAATCCTTAAAAGCGTTCATTGTTTTTCTCAAATTTAAAGATAAAGATATTTAGCAAAAATATAAAAACAAGCAGGATAAATCCGCTTGCAATAAGAGCGTGATAGTGCAGGCTGCCAGCCTCGCTCATACCCATTTCAAGGGCTATTAGAGATGGTATGGTTTGAGCTTTTGAGAGCAGGTGCGGAAAAAGCGGGGTGTTGCCTATGACCATCATCACAGCCATCGTCTCGCCAGCTGCCCTTGAAAATGCGAGTATAAAGCCTGAAATGCTTGCTTTGATCGATTTTCTTAAAATGACCTTACGTATAAAGTATCCCGTGCTTACGCCAAGAGCGTCTGAGTTTGTCTTGAAATTTTGCTTTAGCAGACCCACGCTTTGGAGCAAATGCGAGGTAAAAAAGGGCAGTATCATTACACTAAGGATGAGGCTTGCTGCTAGAACTGACTCTCCAGCGGACATTTTTAACCCTGATTCTAAAATTTTCACAACCGTGTAAAGTGCGAAAAATCCGTAAATGATCGAGGGTATACCAGCTAAAATTCTTATCATCCAGTCTAGCACATGCCTAAGCCAGGCACTCGCAAAAAAGCAGATAAAGATAGTAACGCCAAGCGAGATAAAAAATGAAAATATGCAAGCTAGAAATGCGACTGCAAAATTTGCGATTAGGATATTAAAAAGCCCAAAGCTAAATGGCTCTGTGCTAACATCCCAGTCGTCATTTAGTAAAAAATCAAAGATGTTTATTTCTGCAAAAAAACTCGTGGAATTTAGTAGTAAAAACCCCACGAGTAAAAGCAAAAGTGTAGCGGATAAAAATGTAAAAACATATACTCCGCCTCTAAAAATTTGCCCTATCATTATGGACTATTTTACTGGTATAAATCCCATTTTTTCGATAGTTTTTTGACCCTCAGCCGAATTTAAAACATCAACAAAAATTTGCTCAGTTTTGCTTAACTCGCCACTTTTTACGATGATAAGTGGACGAGAGATGTAGTATTTGCCGTCAACTATATTTTTTACAGTTGGCTCTACGCCGTCAACATTTAGTGGTATTAGTTTACCTTTGTTTTGATTTGTGATACCAAAAGAAGCGTAGCCAATTGCGTTTTTATTTTCGATGATTTTAGAGACCAATGCGCCCATTGAAGGTGATTGGATGACGTTTTTGCTAACTTTAATATCTTTCATGATCTTTTTTTGAAATACTTCATGAGCGCCGCCACCTAGATCTCTTGTAACTACGACAATTTCGTCATTTGGTAGAGACTTATCAAGATCACTCCATTTTTTATACTCGCCTGAGAAAATTTTTACGATCTCATCTTTGTTTAAATTTCCACCTTTTAGTTTTATCACCTCATTTTCTGGATTTACAGCCACGCAAAGTGCGTCTATGCCAAGAGTGTAGGCTTTCATGTCCTTGATTTTGGCTTTTTCGCTATCTTTTATGTCGCGAGCTAGCATGCCATAGTCAGCGACATGATCAAGCACAGCTTTTACGCCAGCACCTGAGCCGCCAGCTGAGACAAAAATGGTAATATTTTTGTTTGGTAAAGAGCTATCTATCTTGTCCCAAGTCTCGTATTTTTCGATAAAATCAGTTGAAATTTTAGCGATGACTGGAGCTAGCGTAGATGAGCCACTAAAGCTTATTTGTGATTTTTCATCCGCACCTGAAGCGAAATTTAAAGATAAAAGCAGCATAGAAGCAGCCAACATAAGTGATTTTTTCATAAAAACCTCCAAAATTTAATTGTTATTAACATTTGTAAAGCTATTTATTATTTGTAAAAATTTGTAACGATTTTTTCTAAAACTTAGAACTTTGGTGGCATTATACAATAAAAATAATATTTAATCTCTCGTTTTATTAAAATCAAATTGGCTCATAAAGAAATATAAATTTATTCTTAAGAAAATATTTTTTTAAGCCTTGATTGTGTAGAATGGTTGCAACTTTACAAAAATGGCGTAAAATATCATAAGAAAAAGATATAAAGCTAAATTTATAGAATAAAATAGCCTTAAATTTTTTGAAAGGATTTTAGATGAAAACTACTTCTTTGGCACTTGCTGGCTTGCTTTTGGCAACGACTCTTTCAGCAAAAGAATTTATCAGTATCGGCACTGGTGGCATGACAGGTACTTACTATCCGATAGGTGGGGCGATCTGCCGCTTAGCAAACAAAAACACCGATGTAAAATGCTCAGTTCAATCAACTGGCGGCTCAGTCTATAACGTAAATAACGTCCTCAAAAAAGAGCTTACATTTGGTTTTGTTCAAAGTGACGTCGTCTATGATAAATTTAACGGTACTGGTAAATTTGACGGAGCAAAAGATGAGAATTTACGCTCAGTAGTTGCGATCTATCCTGAGCTTCTTGCATTTGTCGTGGCAAAAGATAGCGGCCTAACAAGCGATATCCAGTCATTTGCAGGCAAAAAATACAATGTCGGCAACCCAGGCAGTGGCAACGAAGTGAGTACACTTGAAGTCTTTAAAGCAAAAGGCTTTGACGTCTCAAAACTAGGATATCGTGGCGTTTTAACAGTTGGCGAATGCCCACACGCACTAAAAGATAAAAAAATAGACGGATATAGCTTTGTTGTTGGTCACCCAACTGCAAATATAACTGACGCTGCGACATCTTTGCCTATTGATATCCTAAACATCGAAGGTAGCGAGATCGATAAACTTCTTGCAGAGAAGCCATACTTTGCAAAAGGCGTGATCCCAAAAGGCTCATATGACGGCGTTGATCACGACGTAAATACTATCGGCGTAAAAGCTGTTTTGGTAACCAATAAAGACACAAAAGATGAGGCCGTAAAAGCTGTAATAAAAGCTATTTTAGACAACTTTGATGAGTATAAAACTCTTCACCCAGCACTAAAATCAGTAAATAAAGAAGATCTCGTCCAAGGTCTTTCAGCTCCGCTTCACCCAGCTGCAGAGGCTGCTTTTAAAGAGGCTGGTATCTTAAAATGATCCAAATTTCCAGGGGCTTTTGCCTCTGGATAAAATTTAAATATGCAAATTCTTTTAAATTTATATATTTAAATTTTAAAGGAGAAAGATGAACGAAGTCAAAGACAACGAAGAACAATTTGTCGAGGTAAAAACAAGGGAGATAAATAGCAATTTTTACAACTATTTCATTGCGATTGTATGCTTTTCTTGGTCAGTTTTTCAGCTTTATATAGCTTATTTTCCGCTAAACACTAACATTTCGCGCTCTATTCACCTAGCCTTTGCGGTTGGGCTTGTATATTTGCTATATCCGGTCACTTTTCATAAAAAGGCTCACTCAAGCGTACCATTTTACGATATTTTTCTCTGCGTAGTTGGTGTAGCGGCCGTGCTCTATCCGGCAGTTTATTTTTATGAGCTTGCCGATAGGACGGGGGACTATATCAAACAAGATGTGATCATCTCTTTTATCGCTATTTTTATCTTGCTTGAGGGCGGTAGACGCGTGATGGGGCCAGCACTTGGCATTATCTGCGCTATATTTTTGATATACGATCACTTTGGCCCTTATATGCCAGACATAATCGCTCACCAGGGTGCTAGTCTAGAAAAGATCGCAGGGCATATGTTTTTAACTACAGAGGGTATCTTTGGCGTGCCTATCGGTGTTAGCGTTAGTTTTATCTACCTTTTTGTTCTTTTTGGCTCATTGCTTGAGAGGGCAGGAGCTGGACAATACTTCATAAATTTAGCTTTCTCGCTTCTTGGAAAATATAGAGGCGGCCCAGCTAAGGCCTCGGTCATCGCAAGCGGCCTAACAGGCATGGTTTCAGGTAGCTCAACGGCAAACGTAGTAACTGTCGGTACATTTACTATACCGCTTATGAAAAAGGCTGGCCTATCGCGCACAAAGGCTGGTGCTATCGAGGTTGCTGCTGGTGTAAATGGACAGCTCATGCCTCCTATTATGGGTGCGGCAGCTTTTATCATCGCTGAGTTTTTAGGCATGACATATACAAATGTTATGATGGCAGCGGTAATTCCTGCATTTGCGTGCTATTTGTCGCTATTTTTTATCGTGCATTTAGAAAGCGTCAAACTTGGGCTAAAAGGCATAGATCAGAGCGAATTTCACTCAAGATTTAAAATTTTTGTTAGCGGTCTTCACTATATAACGCCGATCCTAATTTTACTTTATACGCTACTAATCGCAAAAGAATCGGCCATCTCAGCGGCTTTTAATGCGATTGGATTTTTATTTTTAATAATGATCTTTCAAGAGCCAACTAAAAAGCTAGCAAGTGGCGAAAAAGTAGGCATAAATGACGTTCTTCTTGGCTTTGAGGATATATTTTGGGCGATGGTTGCAGCTGCAAAAAGTATGACTACTATTGCCATCGCAACAGCACTTGCTGGCATCATCGTGGGCTCTATCTCTCTTACTGGTCTTGGTCAAGTACTATCTGATCTTGTCGAGCTTCTGGCGGGCGATAATATCATTATGATACTGCTTTTAACAGCTTTAATGTCTCTAATCCTTGGCATGGGACTTCCAACAACGGCAAACTACATCGTAGTTTCAAGCCTTGTGGCACCTGTCATTTTATTTTTAGCACACAAAAACGGCTTTCTAATCCCAGCCATAGCTGTGCATCTTTTTGTTTTTTACTTTGGAATTTTAGCTGATGACACACCCCCAGTTGGTATCGCAGCATACGCAGCAGCGGGCATCGCTAAAGCAAATCCAATAACCGTTGGCGTGCAAGGGTTTTTCTACGACCTAAGAACAGCGATCTTGCCATTTGCCTTTTTCTTTAACAACAAGCTTATGTTGATAGAAAGCGTAAATACAGGCGACCCACTTGACTCAAAAGGGATAGTTTGGATGAGCAATCCGCTTGAAATTTTACTTGTTTTTGGCATGGCTATCGTGGGAATGTTTGCCTTTTCTAGCTTACTTCAAGGTTGCTACGTCACAAAACTTAGAATTTGGGAGCGCTTGCTACTTATCCCGGTCGTACCACTAGCTCTTGTGCCAAATATCTGTGTGAAATTTCACTTTATGCCAAACGAATATACTGCATATATGGTAGCAGCTGTACTTTACGCCTTTGTCTTTATGACTCAGTGGGGCATAAAAGATAAACCGCTTGATCAGATAAGAGCTATATAAATTTTTTAGGTTAAATATAAATGTAAGAGATTTTAGGCCATTTGGCCTAAAATTTATAGTTGTTTTGAGCGCTTTAGATCACCTGCAAATTCACAAGAGAGCTTATCACCCAGGCTACAGCCTTTTTCTAAAACAGTGTAAGCCTCTTTAAATTTATGATCGTCTATTAGCATAGACCCCATCATCGCACAAGAGTATCCATCATTTAGCTCACAAGCTTTGTTAAAAAGCTCTCTTGCTTTTTGTGGTTCAGATTTTAGATAGATGCCGCCAGCTGCCGAGCAACCCTCTTTTTCACCGCTTTGGCAAGCTTTATTATAATACTCCAAAGCCTTGTCTAGATCTGGTGTTGCTGTTTTACCTAGCTGATAAATGGCGCCAGTTTTTACACATGATTTTGCATCATTTTCTGCACATCCTGCTTCAAATTTAGCTAAAGCTTCTTTGAAATTCGAGCTCCCATATGCCTTTAGACCATCTTCAAAGTTACCTGCAAAAGCACAAGCAGCTAATATTGAGATAAAAATCATTTTTTTCATTGAAATTCCCTTTTTGTGAATTAACATGCAATTTTAGCATATTAATTTTTACACTTACTTGATGAAAATAAATTACGCTCTTAAAATTCTTTCTTGCTCTTTATAATCAGGCATGATACGTTCTATAAATTTATAAAAGCTGCTTTGATGATGCGGATAGAGCAGGTGGGTAAGCTCATGAAGCACTACGTAGCGTACGGCTGAGATGGGCTTTTCGATGAGCCTTAAACTTAAGTTTATATAGCCTTTTTTGTGATTACAGCTGCCCCAGCGAGTTTTGCTATTTCGTATGACGATGCGGCTAATCGGCCTATTTATAAAGGGCTCAAAATGGCTTATGAGCTCTAAAAATATCTCTTTTGTCTTTGTTTTTATAAAGCGTTCAAGTGCCTTTAAATTTGGCGTTATGATAAATTTGTCTTCAAAAAATGGCTGTTTTATGCTTTCATCAAATTTGATCTTGTAAATTTCTCCAAGAAATTTCATTTCATCATCTTTTGGTAAATTTGCAAGTGCCTTTTTATAGGAATTTTCAAGCCAAATTTTATGGCTCTCCAAAAACGCCAAAGCCATCTTTTGTGTGCTGTAAAAAGGCATAGAAAGTGTGATCTTAGCGTCCTTGCCAACTCTTAGGCGCATGACTCTTACATTTTTTTTAAAATTTATTAAGACGCTTAGACCATAAAAGTCTAAGGTTACGCTTTTTTGCCTCAAACTAGGCGTTTTGACTGCCATTTTTTGCTTCTCCAGCGCCATGTATTTGCAAGCCCTCTTAGCCACTCATCAGCGCAAAATCCTATCCAAACGCCGATGATCCCCCAACCAAGATAGACGCCCAAAAAGTATCCAAGTGGCAGCGAGAGCCCCCACATGAAGATAAGGCCAGTTATAAGTGGAAATTTAGCGTCGCCACTTGCGCGAAGAGCGTTTACGATGACGATGTTAAAAGTCCTGCCAGTCTCAAGCACGATTGAGAGCGCAAAGAGTGGTAGCATGATGGAGCGCAAATTTTCACCTAAATTTAGTGTGTCCATAATCTGGTTTTTAAGCGCGTAGGCTATGAGAACGACGATGAGAGTTATAAAAACGCCTATTTTTAGCGCTTCAAATGTCCTTGTATAGGCCTCGTTAAACTCACTTGCTCCAACCAAATGCCCCACGATGACTTCGTTTGCCACGCTAATACTGGCACCGCAAAGCAAGATAAGAAGCGTGATCTGAAAGTAGATGGTCTGCACGCTAAGGCTGGCCTCGCCCATACTTGCTACAAAGCCAAAAGCGACCATGTATTGCGCCATCCAGAGTAAATTCTCCCCTGCGCTTGGAAGGCCGATGGTTAGAATTTTCTTTAAAATTTCAAATGGCACGACAAGCAGCTTTCTAAGATAAATTTTAACTTTTGCCACGCGAGTGAGCATGTAAAGTAGGACAAATACGCCTATTAGCCTGCCCACAAGTGTCGAGATAGCGACCCCTTGTAGGCCTAAATTTGGCAGGTCAAACCAGCCAAAAAGGGCGATGGCGTTGCCAAAGATGGTGATTACGTTCATCAAAACTGAGGTTAGCATTACGCCAGTTGCGAAGTTATAAACGCGAAGTACAGCAGCTAGCACCATGCCTATGCCGTCAAAGAGCAGGGCAAAACCAAGGATGTGCAGGTATGAAAAGCTCTCATTGATGAGCTCTTTTGGCACATTTAGTAAATTTAAGATGTTGTAGCCAAAGACGTAGATGATGATGGCTGAAAATACACCAAATATGGTGTTTGAAGTGACGCTGGCGTGTATGACATTTGAAGCAAGATCGTTCTTTTTAGCCCCCAAAGCTTGTGCGACGACGACTGAGCAGCCGATGCTTAGAAAGTTAAAAATAGTCATAAAAAGATCCATCACTTGATTACCTGCACCCATGGCACCCACAAGATGCACGCTCACTTTCGTTACCATGTAGGTGTTGATGATGAGCGTGATGAAGTGCAAAAACATATCTAAAAATATAGGAATGACTAATTTTTTCATAGAAAGATTCATTAAATGCTCGCTTGAAAGTCTAAAATTATGTGGCAATTATAGCCAAATTAGGTTTTAGCTCCCTTTTGATATAATCGCAAAAAATTTAAAAATGAGAGAAAAATGGCATTAATCGACCTGATAGACGTTAGTAAAAAATTCGGCGCAAATGAAATTTTAAATGGTGTAAATTTTAGTATAAATGAAAATGAAAAGATCGCTATCATCGGTAAAAACGGCAGCGGCAAGAGCACGCTAATGAAGATTATCTCTGGCGAGGTGACGGTGGATAGTGGCAGAAGGATAGCGCAAAGCTTAATAAGCGTCGAAATGCTAGCACAAAATCCAAATTTTAATGCCACGTTTAGTGTGAGAGAAGCGCTAAATAACGAGCTAAAAGAGATATTTGACGCGATAAGCGAATACGAAAAAAGTGGAGTCTTACTAGCAAACGACCCAGAAAACCAAGAAATTTTAAAAGAGCAAGAGAGACTTATAAAATTTATAGAAGCAAAAGATGGCTGGAATATCGAGCATAAGATCGAGCGAATTTTGCAAGAGTTTAAGCTAAAAGAGTATGAAAACAGACCCATTTGCTCGCTTAGTGGTGGCGAGATCCGCCGTGTGGCACTGGGCGCTCTCATACTTAAAAAGCCAGATGTGCTGCTGCTTGATGAGCCGACAAACCACCTTGATGTCTACATGGTCAAATTTCTTGAAGATATGCTAAAAAGCTCAAATCAAAGCATAGTTTTCATAAGCCACGATAGATATTTCATAGACTCGCTTGCTACGAGGTGTGTCGAGGTCGAGGAGGCTGGGCTTAGAAGCTTTGATGGCGGATATGCGAACTATCTAACCAAAAAAGAGGAAATTCTAGCAAGCCTTGCAAAGTCGCATGAGACGCTGCTAAAACAGCTAAAGGCTGAGGAAGAGTGGCTAAGACGTGGCGTAAAAGCTAGACTAAAGCGAAATGAGGGCAGAAAAGAGCGAGTGCTCGCCATGCGCGAAGAGGCCAAGAAAAATCCAGGTGTCATAAGGCGAGTGAGGCTAGAGCTTGAGCGTGCGAGTAAAAATTTCAACCAAACGCAAAGCCAAAACCGCAAAAAAATGCTATTTGAGTTTAAAAATTTAGGCAAAAGCATAGATGGCAAGGTGCTTTTTGAAAAATTTGACGCAAGGGTCTTGCGGGGCGAGCGTATAGCTATAGTCGGACGAAACGGTAGCGGCAAGAGTACGCTACTTAAAATTTTGCTAGGACTTGAAAAGCAAAGCAGCGGCGAGATAAAAAGGGGCGAAGTAAGTATCGGCTACTTTGATCAAGCTAGAAATGTCCTTGATGATGATAAGAGCCTTATAGAGACATTTTGCCCAAATGGTGGCGATCACGTGCTGGTTCGTGGGCGAAATATGCACGTTTATGGCTATCTTAAAAATTTCCTCTTTCCAAAGGAATTTCTGGATAAAAAGATAGGCGTTTTAAGTGGCGGCGAGAAAAACCGCGTGGCACTGGCGATGCTTTTTACTAAAACTTACGATGTGCTGGTGCTTGACGAGCCGACAAACGACCTTGATATCGCAACTATCAACATATTAGAAGACTACTTGCAAAGCTTTGAGGGAGCTATCTTGCTAGTTAGCCACGATAGATATTTTGTCGATAAGATGGCAAATAAGCTTTGGGCGTTTGAGGGCACAAAGATAAATGTCTTGCACGAAGAGTATAGCGTCTATTTGGAGCTTGAAGATGAGATGAAAGAGCTTGATAAATTTGAAAAAGAGCTCTCAAATAGTCAAAATGAAGCCAAACAAAAGAGTAAATCCGGCGTAAAACTAAGCTATAAACAAACACAAATTTTAAACACATATCCAGATAAAATTTCAACCCTTGAAGCAAGAGTCGCCGAGCTAAACGAAGGGCTTAGCGATCCTAAAATTTATCAAGAAGTGGGTCTTACTAAGCTTTATGAAGAGCTTGAAAAGGCAAAAGCTGAGCTTGAAAGCCTAGAAAATGAGTATTTTGAAGTGCTTGAGATCGCCGAGGGGCTAGAGTAGCTTGAAAAAGATCGGTAGGATAAGCGAGCTAAATAGAAGAGTTGTTAGGCAAAATTTAGCCACAAGCATGAGCCTTTTGATAGGTAAAGAGAGATTTAGCGGGGTGTTTTCACGAGAGATAGAAAAATATGAAGTAGGCGATCTAGTCGAGATAAAATATAAAAAGGTTGGATTTTTAAATAAAATGGAAACCATTTGGCTCATCGCAAAAAAAACAGCGAAGAATCAGGGCTTTCTGCAAGGATCGAAAATTTATTTTATTTGCTTGTTGCCTTGTATCTTTGTTTTCTTGCTTTGGGAGTTATCTATTATGGGATCACGTTGGAATTTATCATTTATAGGCTTTTTGTTATGTTAGCAGCCACTTGTTTTCTATTCTGGATGGGTAAATCCGCATATTTTAGGTTTTTAATTTTTAGATATTTTATATTTGGATAGGTTTTGTGAAATTTAAATTTATGAAAGGTTTTTGCGCCATGATGAGGTCGCTAAATTTGTTTGAAATGGGGCTAAAATGTTAAAAAAACATCCGCTAATTTCCGTAATGATCGCCATTGTTGTGATATTTTTTGCTGTCTATTTTTTTATCTTTGGGTTAGCTACTATTTTAGATGACGACATTGGCGATAGTAAAGAGTTAAATAATAGCTTTTTTTACGTCAAAGATGACAAGGTCTATGCCATGGTGCCAAGTGGGGGTAAATTTGAGCTAATAGGCGTGAGGGCCAGCAAATTTAGATACATTGATACTGGCAAATACGACAACAGAAACGTTGGCGCTAGCGATGAGGCGGTATATTGCGGCAACCTCGTGATGAGCGGGCTTGATCCAAATGGCGTTAGAGCGCTTGGCAATGGCTATTTTGGTGATGGCAAGATAACATATTTTTGCGATAGCGTAAGCGAGACGAACCTCGAAATATCCGCACTTAAAGAGTTTTGGGACATCGTCTCACATAAAATGTTTAATACCCCTAAAGCGCAAACTCATATCTATAAATTTAGAGAGGTTGATAACGCTAATTTAGCTGCGATCTTGGGATTTGGCTATGCAAGCGACGGAGTAAAGGTCTATCATGAGGGCAAAGAGCTAGAGGGCGCAAATGCCAGCAAAATGCGATATATCGAGCAGGCATCTGGCAGAAAGAGCGTGCATTTTACGACTGACGGAGAAAAAGTCTATTATGACAGCACAAAGCTAGGGATCAAATTTAGCCCGCAAATGCGTGATATCGGCGAGATATGGCGCATTCACTATCTTTATGAGCCAAATTCTGGCATGGTCTATGCAAACGATCACGAATTTGACCCAAAATTTGCCCCATACGAGCCACTTTTTAACCTAAAAGATGAGCACTCCTATCATGCGCTCTTTCGTGGTAAAGGCGGTATCTATCACTGGGAGCGAAAGTGGCAGTGGTATAACAGCATAGATGAGGGCGAGTTTGTAAGAGACGGAGACGATCCTTTTAAAGGCGAGATAACGCCGCTATATGGCGACGTGGTGATAAGTGATGGCAAGACATATTTTCTAAAAACCTATGAAATTTGGCACAACACGAAAAATGATCACAGCCTAAGCTCACGCCACACTTGCATCGTAAGGCTTAATACAAAAGAGCAGTGGCGAAAGATAGGGCTTGTAAGAAACGATGGCTACGGAGCGGTTTATGCAAACGGAGATAAGACATATTATTTTGATAACGTCGGCTATGGCTGGCGTTTTAACAGCAGTGTTTATGATATAAACGACCTTGGCGTGGTTGAAATTCTCACTCGTCCTTATGGCCCAAATGTTAAGAATTTAAAACTTGATGAGATAGTAAAAATGGTAGATCAAGGCGCTATGACGCCAGCTGATGGCGAGGTAGTGATCGATGCGATAAGCGACTTTGATGATTACTCGCAAAAATATGCCTACTGGATATTTCTTGCCATTGCATTTGTGGCCTCGGTAGTTGGCGCTATTTTTAAAAATAAAAAGCAAGCAAACAAGCTTAAAAAAAGGGTAGATGATTATAGATTATGAGAAAAATTGCGACTAAGATACTTTATCTTTTTGTCATTTTGACACTATTTTTTGTTTTGGCTATGCTTTATCTGTGGCGTGAGGGCAAGTATCAAAGAGGCTTTGCAAACATTGATGGTAGCGAGTTTTACCGCTCGCCTGAGGGTAAAATTTACGTTCAAATTTCAGGCAGTGGCAAGTATGAGCTAAAAGGAGTTGATGAGACTAGTTTTAGGGTCTTAAAGCTAAAACACGCATATGATTACTCAAACGTGGCGGCTGATAAAAACAGTGTCTATTGCGCTAGAGAAATTTTGCCTGGGCTTGATCCAAACAGCACCAAAGTGCTTGGCAATGGCTATATAAGTGACGGCAAGATAAGCTATTATTGCAGCTCTAGAAGTGAGAAAAAGGCTGGATTTAATGAATTTATCGCCGTCATGAAAAACGTCGCTCACATCTTTATAAAAAGCTACGATGATAGTTCATATTTTTATAGGACAAAGCTTGTTGAAAGTGCAAATTTAGAGCCTATATTTGACGCTGGTTTTGTAAGAGATGGCGGCACGCTTTACTACAAGGGCGAAAAGCTTGACGCACAGCCTAGCGAGCTAAGATACATCACAGCAGAAAATGGCGCTCCTAGCGGATATTACACAGATGGTAAAAGCCTATTTTTAGGCTTTTATAAGCTTGATGCGAGCTACACAGATGAGGTGCGTCGGATATGCTACGACCCTAAGCATGACATAGAGTATCTTTTTGAACCAAAAAGTGGGGCGGCGTTTGCAAATGAGCGTAAATTTAGCGCTCAGCAGATGCCTTATAGTGCCATTTATAGCGTGGATAACGTGCACTCGTTTTGGCCTCTTTTTGCCAGCAAAGATGGAATTTACTTTTGGGATAGCACGAAAAACGAACAAGCTAAAATTTCAGATTACCAGCTAAAAGGCGAGCTAAAAAGGCTCTATGCTGACGTTTTTGTAGATGAGAGCTCGGCGTATTTCTTACAGCAAGGCGAAGAGTGGCGGCGCTCAAAGCACGGCAGGCACTTAGTGGCACAGACAGTCTCTTTATATAAATTTGCCCCAAGCAGCTCTTGGCGTGAGATAGGGCTGGTAAAAGATGGCGAATATGGCGCAGTATATGCAAACGGCGATAAGCTTTATTTTTTTAGCAAGATAAAGCCTTTTTATGGCATAAAACATAGCGTTTATGAGGTGGCGGATCTTAGTATCACCCAAATTTTAACAAGAGCATCTGCAGAACTTAGCGCAAAAGATATCAGCGGTATGATAAAGCGTGGCGAGCTAGTGGAGGCAAGCGGCGAAGAGGTCGCAAGATCTAGGATAGAGTATGACTCGCCAAAGATCATTTTGTATATCACATTTGGCATCGCTTTTGTCGTCATAGTGCTAATAACTCTTGCAAAACCAAAGAGAGCTAAAAGCGACTTGAGATAAATTTCAAAGTAGCTATTTTTGGTGGCTAAAGCTTAAAATTTCATAAAAATTTAAAGAGAAAATTTGACCTATTTACTCTTTTTTGTTAGTTTGAAAGGAAGCTGAAATTTACAAAAAGGAGAAAAATGATCAAATTTCAAAGGTCTAAATTTAACAACTCGGTATTTATCCCATCGCTTGTTGTCATAGCTTTAATAACAGTATTTGCAGCGATATTTCCAAATTTCTCAAATGAGTTTTTTAAAGGTATGCAAAACTACATCGCAGCGAAATTTGGCTGGTTTTACATCCTAGCCGTAGCCGTCATACTACTAAGCGTCATCATTCTTGGCTTTAGCAAGCTTGGCGAGATCAAACTAGGGGCTGACCACGTAAAGCCAGAGCACAAAAATATCTCGTGGTTTTCTATGCTTTTTGCCGCTGGTATGGGCATAGGTCTAGTATTTTTTGGTGTGGCCGAGCCGCTCATGCACTATCTAAACCCACCAGTTGGCGATGCGCAAACTATCGCAGCGCAAAAGCTTGCGATGAATATCACCTTCTTTCACTGGGGCATGGGCGCATGGTCGGTTTATGCCATCGTGGCGCTGATACTTGCTTTTTTCTCATACAGACACGGCTTACCGCTAACGCTTAGATCAGCGTTTTATCCGATTATCGGAGATAAAATTTACGGCAAGATAGGTAGCGCCATCGACACATTTGCAGTCGTGGCGACGCTCTTTGGCGTGGCGACCTCTCTAGGATACGGCGTACTTCAGGTAAATGCCGGTCTCACGCACGTTTTTGGTCTACCGACTATGCATATCACGCTTCTTATCGTGCTTTGCCTGGCTGCAACTATCTCGGCGGCAAGCGGCGTTGATAAGGGGATTAAAATTTTATCAAACGCAAACATCGCGCTAGCTATTTGTTTTATGTTTTTGATACTATTTTTAGGCGATACGACGCAGCTTTTAAAATCGTTTGTACAAAACAGCGGCGACTACGTATCTACGCTCATCTCAAATACATTTAATCTCTACGCCTACGAGAGGCAAAACGAGAGCTGGCTTGGCGGCTGGACGCTGCTATACTGGGCTTGGTGGCTATCTTGGTCGCCGTTTGTGGGGCTTTTTATAGCTAAAATTTCAAAGGGCAGGACGATAAGAGAATTTGTGATCGGCGTGCTTTTGGTGCCGACGGGCTTTACATTTGCCTGGATGAGCTTTTTTGGCAACTCGGCGATTGCGCTTGTTCAGGACGGATTTAGCGAGCTTGCCAGCACGGTAAATTCTGACTCGGCTTCGGCGCTTTTTATGTTTTTGGAGAAATTTAGCTTTTCAGGCGTGCTAAGCACGATCGCGGTCTTTATGATCGTCATATTTTTCGTGACTTCGGCTGATTCTGCGGCGCTTGTTATGAACATGCTCTGCTCAAACGGCAAGGACGATACGCCGGTTTGGCAAAAGGTTTTTTGGGGCGTTACCGTGGGCGTTGTGGCGGCATTTTTGATGCTAGCTGGCGGACTTGGCTCGCTTCAAGCACTTACGATAACTACGGCGTTGCCATTTGCTATCGTGCTACTTGGCGCCATTTACGGGCTATTTAAGGCGCTGCGCGTGGATGTGACCAAAAAAGAGACAAACAACTTTAACAATATGCCTCTTAGCGAGCTTTCAAAGCCTTGGCAAGAGCGACTAAGCGCGATCATCACGCTACCTAGCAAAAAAGACGGCAGTAAATTTCTAAACGAGGTCGTGCTAAAGGCTTTTAACGAGCTAAAAGAGGAATTTGCCAAAAACGGCCTTGAGGCAAATGTTGCAAAAGCTGAAAATTTCGTAAATTTAAACGTTGGGCTTGGCGATGAGATGGACTTTAGATACGGCGTATATCTCACCAAAAGCCAGAGTCCGGACTACACGAGGGAGCTTGAGGGCGACGATCTTTACTACAGGGCTGAAGTTTACCTAAAAGAGGGCGGTCAAGACTACGACGTGCTTGGCTGGAGCGAAGCCACGCTGATAAACGACGTCATCGAGCAATACCGCAAACATATGCAGTTCTTGCATGTCGTTAGAAGGTAGGCTTGACTTAAATTTGCCTGGAATTTGAAAATTTCTAGGCAAATTGCAAATCTTACTCACTCGTTATCGTTTGTTACTGAATTTAAAAGTGTGATGTGCTTGTTTATAAATAAGTTTGGTTGAGTTTTATTCATGGAGTTTAAAGCAAGATATTTATTAGTTTATATTTTTGCTTGCAGTTATGAGATAAATTTGAAATAAAAAATGCTAAATTTTCTTTGTTGTGTATCGTTCAAAATCCAAAGCCAAAATGCATTTTCTGTAAAATTTAAACTTTGATAGATGTTTTGCTGTATCGGTCGTTGTAAAAATTTACAAAATCTCAAGTCTGGTGCTGATATCAGCAACGCCTTTTGAATACATCGCTGACGTTACTATCGCATCAGCATTTGCGTAATCTTTTGCATTTGATAAATTTATACCACCAGCTGCTAGGATAATGGTATTTGGCGAAATCTCATCTCTTAAAGAGAGTACATTTTCGATGAGCTCTGGACTAAATTTATCGCATTGTACAACGTCGCAGTTTGCTTTTAGAAGCTTGCTTGCTTCGTCTAAATTTTCAGCTTCAATGCATACTTTTCGCTCGGCCATTTTTGCTTTAAACTCTGGCAAATGTGATAAAAATTTATCAAAGCTACCGTAGGCTTTCATGTGGTTTTTAAAAAATAAAATGCTATCGCTAAGCCCAAGCCTATGGATGCCACCACCGCCTTCAAGTACGGCTTTTACGCAAAATTTCTTAGCAAACGGAAAACTCTTTCTAGTTGCCAACACTTCACATTTTTCATTGACGCACTTTGCAGCATTTACCATTTTTTTTGTATAGGTTGCAATGCCACTAGCGTATTCTAAAGCAACTTGAGCTAGTTTCCAGACCTTGTGCGCACTTTCATAATCACCATAAATTTTTATGATAACATCGCCAGCCTTGCAAATTTGACCATTTTGGACAAAAATTTGACTTTCGCAAGAAAGTAGCCTCGCGATACTTGCGGCTACATCAACGCAGCTAACACAAATTTCATCACGTGAATAAATTTCAAGCGAGGTTTTTTTATCAATATTTTGAAGCGACGTTGTGAGGTCAAAGTAGGGTAGGTCCTCATTTATGTATTGTAAAATTTCAGCGTCGCTTAGTTTCATTTTATTCCTTTTTTGAAGCAGTTTTTGCTTT
The DNA here is from genome assembly GCF_052169515.1 of Campylobacter sp. Taxonomy (GTDB): domain Bacteria; phylum Campylobacterota; class Campylobacteria; order Campylobacterales; family Campylobacteraceae; genus Campylobacter_A. The sequence continues at coordinate 19,541 of NZ_JBQNCH010000009.1, read as the reverse complement.
AAGGATCATCTTTTTAAAGATACCGTTGTCATAAAGTCCAGCGTGATAAATGGCAAAACAAGTAAATGCAATGCCTGAAACTGTGTGTAATTTTTTCATGCCTCTGCCATTCATGCAAAGTGCCGTTAAGCAAACTGTCGCTAAAGTAACGCCCATGCCGACCTTTGCCACCTTTCTGTGAGTATTTATGTCAAGTAATTGACCGCTTATTTTTATATCTTTTTTCAAATTTTCCTCCGTTATTTTTTCTTCCAGCAGCTTGTATTTTTGATACCAAGACTTTCTGGATCAAACTCTGGATTTAGCCCAGCTCTTCTTTGAGATTCGTAGTCTTTGATCGCTATTATCACTACTTTTGAAAGTAAGAAAATGGCGATGATGTTAATAGTTGCCATCGCAGCCATTGTGATATCGGCGATATTCCAAGCAAGCTTTAGATTCATCTGAGCACCAACAAATATCATAACAACAGCTGTTATCTTAAATAGTAGCGTAACATTATGGTTTTTGGTTAAAAATTTCATGTTTGCCTGAGCGTAGTAGTAGTTGCCAATAAGCGAAGTGATGGCAAAAAGTACAACCGCAAGAGTAGTAAAATGAACTCCAAATTCGCCAAAGTACTCTTTCATTGCAGCTTGTACTAGCGGAAGTGCTGTTAGTATTTCGCCACTTGAGCCAGTTTGCTTTGTAAGATAGGCCTGCGAAAATAGCACGATCATACCTGAAGCGATACATATCGTCATATCTATAAAGACTGCCATAGCCTGAACTAGGCCTTGTTTTACTGGATGGCTAGTATGTGCTGCAGCTGCTGCGTTTGGAGCTGAACCCATACCTGCTTCGTTTGAGAAAAGGCCTCTTTTGATGCCTATTACGATCACGCTACCGGCAAATCCTCCAAATATCGCTTTAAAATCAAAGGCATTTTCCAAAATCATCTTGATAACATCTGGAATTTCTTTGAAATTTAAAACGATAGCAATAAGTGCTAGTGAGATGTAGGCAAGTGCCATGAAGGGCACGATGTATGAGCTTACTTTACCGATGATGTGGCTTTTGCTAAAAAACATTACTGCTGCAAATGCCGTAAGAATAAGACCAATGCCAACTGGTAGTCCGCTTTGCGCAAAGCTAACGTTGCTACCAGCTTTATCGTAGTAAATTTCAAAAGCTGATGTCATGGTGTAGCTTTGAAGACCGTTGAAGCCGTATGCGTAGGTGATTATTAAAATAATCGCAAAAAGTGAAGCCAGCCATTTTATTCCAAGACCATTTTGGATGTAATAAGCTGGACCGCCTTTAAACCCAAAAACGTCTTTTGTCTTATAAATTTGTGCGAGTGTACTCTCTATAAAAGCTGAAGCTGATCCCAAAAAGGCCATAAGACACATCCAAAAAAGAGCTCCCGGACCGCCCGCGACGATGGCTGCTGAAATTCCAGCGATATTGCCTATGCCAACACGCGAAGCAGTCGAGATCATAAGTGCTTGAAACGGCGTTAAATGGTGCTTATTGTACTTGTCTTTTTTTTCTACTAAGACCCTGCAAGCCTCAAAAAACATCCTAAACTGCACAAAACGAGTAAGATAGCTAAAATAAATTCCCGTAGCCACAAGAACGATAACTAAAAAATATCCATATAAAAAGTCGTTGGCTACGTCCATTTTGCCGTTTAAAAAATTTAATAAATTCTCAAACACATTTGCCCTTTTAGTTTATTTTGATTTGAATTTTATGCCCTTCATCGAATTTAATAAAAGCCAAATCGTTGTGCCATTGTGAAGCATGGCGGTTGCTATCGGATTTAGCATACCAAGTGTTGCAGCACTTAATATGGCTGTATTTATTCCTACTGTTGAGCGGAAATTCGAACCAATTAAATCCATTGTTTTATTTGCAAGCTCTTTTACAAGAGCTACGCTCATGATATCATCTTTTAAAAGGCTTATATCAGCTGTTGCTTTAGCTATATCAGCACCTTTGTGCATACTTATACCCACATTTGCCTTTGTTAGGCTTGGAGCATCGTTTATGCCATCTCCGACAAAGGCTACTTTTTTGCCCTCACTCTTTAGCTCTTCGATGATAGCTGCTTTGTCTGTTGGTAGGCACTCCGCATAGACTCTGTCAAGTCCTAGCTCGCGTGCTACTTCTTCGGCCTTGCTCTTAATATCACCACTTAACATGACTACTTCTTTTACGCCAAGACTACGTAGTTTTGTCACCATGTCTTTTGCATTTTCTCTCATATCATCTTTCATGGCAATGACACCGACAAGCTCTTTATCGTATCCTACATAAAGTAGTGTCAGTCCTTGTTTTAAAGCTTTGCTTATCAGTGCTTCATGCTCTTTAAAGCTTATCATCTCGTCATCTTCCAAAAAGTGTCTGCTGCCTATAACCACTTCTTTTCCGTGCATTGCGGTTTTTACGCCATGAGCCACAATAAATTCTACTTCGTCGTGGTGAATGTGGCTAAATCCACGCTTATTTGCCGCCTCAACTATTGCTTCGGCTACTGGGTGGAAGTAGTGCTCCTCTGCACTAGCAGTTAAATTCAATATATCAGACTCTGAAAAGCCATCTTTGAATGAATAGATGTCAACTACACTTAGGCGTCCGTGTGTCAAAGTACCAGTTTTGTCAAAAACAAACGTATCAACTGTGCTTAAAGCCTCGATAGCTTTTGCTCCTTTTACAAGAATGCCGTTTCTGCCTGCTTTCGATATACTTGACTTAAAGGCAACTGGTGTGGCCAGTTTTAACGCACAAGAATAATCAGCCTGAAGTACGCTAGCAACGCTATTCATATCTTTGTTGATGATATATGAAAGACCAGCTAGAGATAGCGTGACAGGTACAAGCTTGTCAGCTAGTTTTAGTGCTTTTACGCCAATAGCCGATTTTTCATTCAGTGAGCTTTGGATGTACTCTTTGATCCTTGCTGTTGCTGTGTCACTACCTACGTTTTCAGCCCAAATTTTTATCCTGCCTTCATCTACTACTGTGCCACTTATGACACGGTCACCTCTAGCTTTTGCTACGGGTTCAGCTTCTCCAGTCATCGAGACTTGATTGACATCGGCATTGCCTTCGACGATATAACCATCAACGCCGATAGTCTCACCAGCTCCAACAACTACGATATCGCCTTTGTTTAGTTTTTCGGTTTTTACTTTTTTAAGCGTTTTTTTGCCGTTTAAAATTTTTTCAACCCAAACTTCTTCAATATTTGGCTTAGCTAGCTCTTTTATGAGGTCATCACTTCTATGACTAGCACTTTCTTCCATGTACTCGCCAATGTTTATCATTAAATTTGTGCTATTTGCTGCTAGGTGATCACCCATGGCAAGGCTTGTGCCAATAGCTGTTGCCTCAAGCACTTTTGAAGTAATGCCTTCATGCTTTAGCTCTTTTATACCTTCAATTAAAGATGGAGCAGTGCTGTAAAGCGTGACAGCTGATTTTAGTGTTTTATCGCTCATTAATGGTGTCAAAGCAAGTGCTACCGCAGCTTTATAGATATTTGTCTTGCTTGGCAGACCAGGATCTTTTTTCTTTATTGGAAATTCGTAGCTTTCAATAAAGTTTAAAATTTTCTCATAGCTTTTATCAAACTCGACAATGATGCTTTTTGCATACTTATTTACACGCACGCTTTTTGCATCAGTTTGTTCTGATATCGTAGCCTCGATTACACTAACATCGCTTCTATCGTTTAGGCTCTCGCAAATAAATCTTGCTCTATTTTTACTCTTGTGAGCTAGAGTGATCTTATTTTTGTGAGTCAAGTTCTGCTTTGACATCTTCAAAACGCTCTTTTAGTTCTTCTATGCCAGCGTTTATTAGCTCGCCACCTTTAACGATCGCCTTAAATACGCACTCTTGAGCTTTTGGATTAGTCAGCACATAGGCTGCGATTCCACCAAGTATTAGACCTTTTACAAAGCCAGCAGTATTGAAATTTTGAGGAATAAAAGGCAAATCTTTTGCTGCGTTGTTTATTGCATTGTCGATTGGCCCAGGTTGGTTGTTGTTTTCATAAATTGGGCAGTATGCCGCATTGTCTTCATTGATATAAGGGTTATTCATTATTTACTCTCCAGTTTTATAAGTTTTTCAGCTATCAAAAGACCACCAACGCCTACTGTTGCAAAAGCAGCTGCATGGATATATCTTCTTTGTGCTATTAAATTTGAAGCATGGATGCCAACCGCACCTACAATGCCACCTGTTACTGCGTATTTCACTATCTTTTTAGTAACATCATTTTTGGTTGCTTTTTTGTTTAGATATTCATTAAAGCCAAGTGCAGCTGCACCCATGCCAGCTATTAGTGCTCCACTGATAAAGTGATCAAATGGAAGCCTGGTAGCTGAAAGTGTAAAAAATTTACTTCCTTGCATACGCTATCCTTAAGCTATATCATTTGGTGTGATAGCTTTTGGAGCCGCTGGCTTTTTAGCACGTGGTTTTCTAGTTTTTTTTGCAACTTCTTCAGCTGCTTTTTTAGTATCACGTTTTACTTTTTTTTCTTCTTTTACTACAAATTCTTTTGCATCTTTTGCAACACTCTTGCCTTTTTTGTAAAGATCTTTTGCTGCCTCTTTGCCTTTATCTAGGCCTTCTTGTGCAATATCTTTAATCTTATCTCTCTTGTTCCAAGCAACTACTGCTAAACCGCCTACTGCTAAACCTGCTAAAAATGGTAATGCCATTCTAAATCCTTTTCTTGATTGATTTTGTAAGTTATTCATTTTCTTCATCCTTATTAAAATTTTTGTTAACTACTGAAATGCCTAACGCTCCAAGTGCAAGCCCACTAAAAAACGAGAAATTTGGATTGCTCGTTATCTTTGCAAGCTCGTTTTTATCGGCCTTGCCACTTGCGATATTTTGCAAGCTTTGACTGATCTCGTTAAAGTCTTTTTGGTAGCTCTCTAAAAGATTAGTTATGCCACCTTGGTCAAAATTTTTGGTTATTTCATTTAAATTTATATCGTTTTTTGTCTGAAATCCGCTGTAAATTTCTTTTAGACATTGTTTTAAAGATATGACGTACTCATTATTTGATGTAGCCCAAAGTCTAAAAAACAGGTCTTGAAGCTCAGGCTCTTCTAAACTCTCGCAAAATTTATCATACATTTTATTTAGCTCTATTTCGTAGTTTAGAGCTTGTATTAGAGCATCTTCTTGACTTTTTGCTGGCAAAAAAACTGCTTCTGCGTTGTAGGCTAGCTCCAACTCATGTGTAGCTGCAAATTTTTCTATCAAAGTGATTGCATTTTTTCTGACATTTGCGATCTGGCTAAAAATATCGCCAAATGAAGCCAAGTTTTCATATAAACTAAGTGCATTTTTTTCGCTTGTGTATGAAGCGTTTAAAAGTTCATTAAGCATATTTTACTTCTCTAGCGACTTCATTTACTTTGGCTGAAATTTCTTCTAAATTTTGCCCTTTTAAAAGGTCCTCCCAGAGTTTTTTAGGAAAAATTTCATGGTCGTATTCGATCGTTACAGAGCCAATCAACTTGTTAAATTTTACATTTTTTATACCGTTTATTTGAGCGATCATGTCATCTAAGCTAGTTAAATTTACGCTACCACTTAGTTCTTTTATCTTTGGACTAACTCTTACTCTTAGTCTACCATTAGTATGAGCTATCATAGAAAAATAGCTTGCAACTTGTGCTAAAGTTTGTGTTTTAATATCCATTTGTTTCCTTTTATTTGATGGCGTATTATCTATTATGTAACTTAAATAAAACTGAAATTTTTTTGTCTTTCATTATCAAAAAGCAAAATGAAATGATAAATTTTAATCTCTATTTTTTGCTTGGCAATCACTGCAAATGCCATAAAGCATCATCGTGTGTGACTTCTCTTTAAAATTTTTTTCTTTGCAAATTTGCTCTTGTCTTTTCTCTATCATCTCATCTTCAAAATCAACTATCTTTCCACAAATTTCACAGATCAAATGATCGTGAGAGGATTTTAAATTTAACTCAAATTTTTTTACGCCATTTTCCTCAAAAGAGTTTGCTAAATGGTGAGTTTCGAGAAAATTTAAAAATAAGTAGATAGAAGTCATTGAAATTTCATTTTTATATATTTTATAAATTTCTGAAGAAATTTCTTGAGCACTTAGATGAGAGTTGCTGGTAAAAAGCACATATAAAATTTGCTCTTTTATATCTGAATTTTTTTGCCCAAAGGCTTCTAAAAACTCTTTAAAATGTTTATAAAATAGTTCAAAATTTTCCACAAATTTCCAATTAAAATGATAATGAATGTTAGGATTTTACAACCTTACATATAAAAAAAGCATAAAATTTAATACGAAATGCAAGTAAAGTATTTTATAAGATTGTTTTGGTATAGTGTCGCATTTTTTAAATCAGAATTAAGGAATAAAATGACTTACGACGAGCTTGAATTAGACGCCGTTTTGTTAGAGGTTTTGGAAAATAGAGGCAGTTTTGACTCGATGGATGACGAAGAGCTTTATGAGCTTATTGAACAAGTTGCACAATATACTGATGGTGATTATGAAGAAGCCTTTGAGTATATGACTCAGTTTTCTCCAATCCCTAAAAAACGCTTTGTTTCACTATTTATGGTTTAGTAAAAAGCTAGACCATATTTCTACTAAAATTGTAATTTAAATTTTTAGAATTTTAAAATCACAAAAATATCTTGGCCCTTAAAAGAGCCAAGATATTTTATAAAAAGTATTTTTCTATTATCTCTTTAAATTTTGATGTGTATTTGCTAGCTTTTGGACTGTTATTGTAAATATCTTCAAAATCATATATTCTTTCGTAGTAATCGTTTGTATCTTGATGATTTATTTTTAGCCTTGCAACATCCAAGCTCACTCCGACAAATGCTCCGCTTGTTTTGCCACGCTCTTCTACAAATGCTGAAATTTCAGGCAAGTCGCTAGTGATAGCTACCTCATTACCAACACCACCAGTTGCTTCTGCTTTTAGGCTGATTGTATCTTTCGCATTAAATAAATTTGCATAGGCTTCTGAATTTTTAAACAAAATCACCATATCAGCTGAGCTATATCCAAGTTGTAAACCAATACTTCCAGAGGTGTAATTTACAAAAAATGGACTTGACCATTCACCATCGTCGTTTTTGGCGATAAATATGCCTTTGCCTTTTGATCCTGTAACAACAGCGCCTGCCTTTACGACGTCTGGGATAATGGCAATCGCTTTAATGCCTTCAAATTTAGTATTTGGCTTTAAATTTCTTGCACCAAAAGCGTTTAAAATATTTATAGCATTTTTTAGTTTTTGATTTTGAATCACATCAGCGTTTAAGTTTAACGCAAAAAATGAGCCTATTAAAAGCAGAGTTAAGAGTCTTTTCATCAAATTTCCTTGTGTAAATTTTCCACCATTATAGCCTAAAATAAACCAATGGTAAAAATATTATTAATGAGGTTTTATGAGATTTCATTATAAAATGACGGTTTTAAGGAAAAAATATGAGCTTAATACTTTTTGTAGAATATGTCGGTATTGCATCCGCCGCACTTAGTGGCTTTTTATTTGCATTAAAAAAAGAGTGCGACTGGCTTGGTGTCTTTTTGTCTGCGTTTTTGACCGCACTTGGAGGCGGTGTTGTACGTGATATGCTCGTTGGTAGGGCAGTTTATTCGTTCACGCACTATATGCCAATAAGCGTCGTTATCTTTATGCTTGTAGTCTCTAGGGTTACAAATTTACACACAAAAAGAGAGGGCTTGGAGAAAAAATTTGTCTTTATTTTTGCCGATGCGATCGATGTTATTTGTTTTTCCATTGTTGGGGCGATGGTTGCGATTGAGTACAATTACAATGTCTTTGGTGTCATGATGGTAGCCTTTTTTAATGGCGTTGGTGGCGGTATCTTAAGAGATATTTTACTAAACGAAATTCCTTGGTTTTTACGCACTGGACTTTACGGCACGATAAGTCTTGGCGTAGGACTTGCTTACTTCGTGCTTTATCATCTTGGGCTTAGTAATATCTTTTTTACCATGCTTTTACTCGCTCTTGGTATTACGGTTAGGATGTTTGCATTTTACAGGGGCTGGAAGCTGCCTGATCTATGAAATTTAGCGAGTTTTTTGATATCTGGGTCAATGAAAACTACTATAAATACGGTGTAGATATCGGCAAAAAGGGCGATTTTTACACAAATGTAAGCGTTGGATATCTTTTTGGTGCTTGTCTTGCAAACTACTTTATAAAGCTACTTAAAAATGGCGAAATTTCTAGCTCTTGTAAGGTTGTGGAAATCGGTGCAAATTCAGGTGAAATGCTAGCTGATTTTGTTCAAGGAATTTTTACACTCGAGCCAGAGATCTTAAAAAATTTAGAGTTTATTATTATTGAGCCTCACGAAAATTTAAGAAAAAAGCAGCTTGAAACTTTTGCAAAGCGCTTTGGCAATGATGTCAAAATAAGGCATTATAAAAATTTAAACGAGTGTTCATTTGAAGAAATTTTTGTCATCTCAAATGAGCTACTTGATGCATTTAGCTGTGAGGCGATAGATGGTGAAAATATGCTTTTTGTGGATAGTGAGCTAAAATTTTACTGGCAAAAAGCAGATCAAAATTTACTAGCACTTGCAAAGAAATTTGGGATAAAAAAGGGTGAGATATCAACTAGCTACGCTAAATTTGCAGCCCAGCTTGCAAATGCAGCAAAAAAGGTTATATTTTTAAGCTTTGACTATGGCGAATTTGAGCCAAGAAATGAGTTTAGCCTAAGGGTCTTTAAAGATCATAAAGTTCTTTCTTTATTTGAAATTTCAAACCTTGCTTCTTATTTTAAAACTTCAGATCTGACCTATAGTCTTTGCTTTAAACAAGTTGAATATGCTTTTTGCGAGGCTGGCTTTAAGATGCTTAAATTTAAAAAACAAAATGAAGCTTTAGTCTGTGATTTTGGTGTGGATGAAATTTTATCTTTGGTGCTTGAAAAAGGTAGCAAGCAAGCCTACAAAAATGCAGCTAAACAAGCAAAATTTTTGCTATCACCTGAGTTTTTGGGAGAGAGGTTTAAATTTATAGAGTTTTTAAAGAGCTAGCCTAGCGATAGGTGCAAATTTGGCTTCACAAGCATTTAAAAGATCGTTTGGCGCTATTTTGATCTGTTTGCCTCTTACTCCGGCACTTACAAGCACATATTCCTGCTCCATAGCGCGTTCGTCTATAAAAGTCGCAAAATGCTTTTTCATCGCAAGTGGTGAGCAGCCGCCTCTGATGTAGCCGGTGATTTTTTCTAGATCCTTTAAATTTATAAGCTCACAGCGTTTTGCTCCGCATGCGTGAGCAAGCGCCTTTAGGTCAAGCTCTAGATCACCTTGTACACAGGCAACGACAAAATTTTTAGGCTCGCACTGGCAGACGATCGTCTTATAAATTTGTTTTATATCTTGATTTGTGCTTTGTGCTACGTGAACAGCTGAAAGGTCGTTTGGATCGACTTCATATTCAAGAATTTCATATTCGATTTTTAGCTTGTCTAAGAGTCTGGCAGCATTTGTTTTATGTATCATCTTTTCTCATTTCTGTGAATTTTTTGTATAATTATAGCCAAAACTTAAAGGAGGAAAGATGGCTGAAGAAGTTGAAGAGAAAAAAGCAAAAAAAGGTGGCAATGGTGCATTAATGATAATTATCATTGCAATATTTGTTTTGCTGCTAGTTATTGGGGGGCTAGTTGCGTTTTTGATGCTTAGTTCTGATGAGCCAAAAGAGGCAAACATGATGCAGGCACCAGCCCAGACTCAAACTCAGGCAATGCCAGCTCAAAACAAAGCAAAACGTGGCGGCAATGACTACTCAAATATGGGGCCAATATATCCGCTTGATCAGTTTATTGTAAATTTGCTTAGTGAAAATGGCTCAAGATTTCTTAAAACAAAGATCGATATGGAGCAAAGTGACGAGCTGCTAACTGCTGAGCTTGACAAGAAAAAGGCACTTTTAAGAGATATCATCATAAGAACACTTTCTTCTAAAACATACGAAGAAGTTAGTACTGCAAAGGGCAAGGATAGACTAAAAGACGAGATCGTCGGCAAGCTAAATGAAGTGCTAAATGATGGCTACATAAAAAATATATTTTTCACTGATTTTGTGGTGCAATGATAGGCATTGATATCATTAAAATAGATAGAATTTCTAGACTCAAAGCTCGTTACGGCGAGCTTTTTTTAGAAAAATTTTTAAGTAATGATGAGATCGCACTAGCAAAAAATGATGCAACTTTGGCTGGATTTTGGGCGGCCAAAGAAGCAGCTAGCAAAGCCCTTGGTGTGGGCATCAGTAAAGAGTGTGGCTTTTTAGACATAACTATCAGCAAAGATACAAAAAATGCACCAAAGATAAAATTTAGCCCAAGAATTTATACAAATTTTAATATCAAAGAAGCAAGCCTTAGTATAACTCATGATGGTGGATTTGCCGTAGCTGCTGTAATGATCGTTTGAAATTTATCTAATCTTACTAACTTCTAGCTACTTTTTACGTAAAGCCTAATTTAAAAATGCATACTTATATAAAGTTTTTTACAAAAAAGACGAAATTTGATGTAGTGCTTTAGCGGATCATAAAAAGATAGGATAGCAAAATGCAAATTTCTAATAATCTTTCGCCCCTTAACTACATCTCAAGAGAAAGCATGGCAAGAAAGATGGGCTTTAAATTTAATGATATAAGCGAAATACTTAGTAATGATATGGACCATGGTATGACATTTACTAAGTATGCAAGGCTAGATGATAAAGAAAAAGCAAAAGAATATGACAGATATCACTACTCGCTTTCTGGCTTTGTAAAAGGTGAAGGAGAAGCAAAGGTAAGCATACTTGGTAAGCTAATGGGTTATGACGACTCTTTTTCAAAAGATGAGATAAACGATCTAAAGAAATTTATAGATAATAGCGGTGCTTTAGGGCTTGAGAGAGCTTTTGGTGACTCAGAGACTTTATCCGTTAATGAATTTATAAAAAGATATACCAGAAAGCATGGTTTCTCTGACTTTACCTTTGGTGGAACAAAAACAGCCGAGTTACTTGATAGCGATATGAGCGTTGATGAGTTTAAAGCTAATTGGACTAAATTTGCACTAAAGGAGCGTTTTGGTTTAGAGCTTGACGAGGAGCTAGCAAAAGAGACTATAAATTCCATTAACGATCTTGAAACACAAAACGAAGAAGATAAAAAAGAGAAGAAATTTACACCTATACAAGTTACTAAAAAATCTCATACCTATAAGCTTGAAGCTGATGAGAGATTTAAAGAACTTTATAAATTTATAAAGAGTGAATTTGATAGTGGCAAGAGTATGTTTGAAATTTTAGAAAAAGTGGCAAAGCTTAAAGTGGATAAGAGAGCATAGGTATTTTATAAGCAAAGAATGGAATTTTTATAATTTAAATTTCAAAGAAAAAGCATAGATGCTCTCAGACTTATACAAAAGATAAATTTCAAAAAACATGGCCTAGCCCCATCAAAGTATTGATATCAAGTCGCTGGTAAGGAAAAATTTACATCCACTCAAGCACTTGCGTGATATCTTTTGCGTAAAAGCATTTTAGTCCTTGCGTGTCAAGTGGCTTGTTTGGGATGATCGCATTTTTAAATTTCTGCGTTTTTGCCTCTTTTAGTCGCTGATCGAGGTTGAAAATTGCTCTTATCTCGCCGTTTAGACTTAGCTCGCCGATGAATACGCTGTCCTTGCTGATAGGGCGGTTTTTGAAGCTGCTGATTATCGCTGCAATGACGGCTAGATCGGCCGCAGTTTCGCTTATCTTAACTCCACCTGAAACGTTTATGAAGACATCGTAGTGGCCAAGTGGGATCTCTAGCTTTCGCTCAAGTAGGGCTAGCAGCATATCTAGGCGGTTTCTCTCAAAGCCAGTCGAGCTTCGTTTTGGATAAGCGCTTTCGCAAACAAGTGCCTGAATTTCGATGCTAAGCGCCCTTGAGCCTTCCATTATGATAGTTATCGCACTTCCACTCATCGCCCCGCCACGTGTGAAAAATTTACTCGAAACCTCGTTTGCGCTCACCAGTCCGTGCTGGCTCATTTCAAATATACCAACCTCACTTGTCGAGCCAAAGCGGTTTTTAAACCCACGCAAAATTCTTAACTCTCTGCTCGCATCACCCTCGAAATAAAGCACCACATCGACCATGTGTTCAAGCACTCTAGGCCCTGCGATCGAGCCCTCTTTGGTAATATGACCGATGATGAAAACGCAGATATTTTGGCTCTTTGCAAGCCTCATCAGCTCAAATGTGATCTCTCGAACCTGTGTGATCGAGCCTGGAGCGGAGCTTATATTTTGACTATAAAGCGTTTGTATGGAGTCGATTACTAGCACTTTGTAGTCGCTTTTTTGCACTTCTAGCAGGATATCTTCTAGGCAAATTTCAGTTAATAGGTATAAATTTTTATCCACAGCATTTAGTCTGTCAGCTCTCATTTTTATCTGGCTTTGACTCTCTTCGCCGCTTACATAGAGTGTTTTTTTGCCGTCTTTTGCTAAATTTGAGCCGATTTTTAGAAGCAGAGTTGATTTGCCTATGCCTGGACTACCGCCTATTAAAACGAGCGAGCCCTCCACAACACCGCCACCAAGAACAAGGTCTAGCTCACTATCTTTGGTGCTAAATCTCGTGAAATTTTGAATTTCAACTTCGTCTATGCTTATGGCTTTGCTAGGTGTGCTAGTGCTTTTTGCTATCTCTTTGCTTATCTTTATCTCTTGCTGACTAAGCTCGATAAAGCTATCCCAAGCCCCACATTGTGGACATTTGCCCAGCCATTTGCTCTGCTGATTTCCGCATGCTTGACATTCAAAAACTGGCTTTGCTTTTGCCATAATATATCCTTTTTAAAATTTCAATTACTATCACTCCAAAAGTCGCTCCGAGCATGTCAGCTATTATGTCAAGCAGACTAAATTCCCTGTTTGGTAAAAATGTCTGAACTAACTCTATCTGCACGCCAAATGCCAAAAGTAGGGCAAAATTCTTTAAAATTTTAAACTCATAGCCAAGATAAAGCATGAGATAAAGGACACAAAAAGCTAAAAAATGGTTTGCTTTGTCCCACGAATTTTCGATGATCGTAGGACTTTTTGGAGTAAATGCAAGAAAATCGATCGCCAAAAGAGTGGCAAAAAAACAAAAACGGCTTAGAATTTTTACTCTACTCAAAAATAGCGTCCATTAGCTCGTCTAAAAATTCATCTGGGTTAAATTTGATGATATCATCCATGCTTTCGCCAACGCCTATATAAAATATAGGTAGCTCAAGCTCTCTTGCCACGCCAAATAGTGCTCCGCCCTTTGCGGTGCCGTCAAGCTTTGTGATGATGACGCCATCAAGCGAGACGATATCGTTAAACGCCTTTGCTTGAGCGACTCCAGCATTGCCTTGTGTTCCGTCAAGAATCAAAATTTTTCGGTGTGGTGCCTTTTCGTAGGCTTTTTTGCTAATACGAACGATCTTTTCTAGCTCATTTGCTAAATTTGTCTGGTTTTGAAGTCTGCCAGCCGTGTCTAAGATCACACGGTCGATGCCTTTTGCAAGGGCTGAGCTGATCGTGTCGTAAGCAACAGCTGAAGGATCGTGACCTTGCTGGGTGGCAACTATTGGCACATTTAGCCTAAGCGACCACTGGCGTAGCTGCTCGATAGCACCAGCTCTAAATGTATCACAAGCGCCCAAAATGACGCTTTTACCATTATTTTTATATAAATTTGCAAGCTTTGCGATAGTGGTCGTCTTGCCAGCGCCATTTACGCCAAGGATGAGATCGACAAATGGCTTATCAGGCTCAATCACACGCTCGTTTTCGTAGATAAAGTAACTACTCATAACACGTCTTAGATCGGCTCTACCAACTTCATCTTGTGGTGGCAAGTAGTATAAAATTTCCTCAACGATCTCATAGGCAACATCAGCTTCTAGCAAAATTTCTTCTAAACTATCTTTATTTATTTTCTTTGATTTTTTAGCTGAACTGATCGCCCCAAAGGTCTTTTCAAAGCCTTTTTTTAAAAATTCAAGCATTATTTTGTAGCCTTATTTATATCGTTTTCAAGCATTTCTTCAGGCACAAGACCGATGTAGCCTTGAGCGTAGTCCCCATTTGCTTTAAAAAGTGCAGATGCTGGAAGTCCTTTGATACCACCAATCGCCTTTTCGAATAAGAAATTTCCATCGCCAACCGCTATATCGTATTTAACCTTGTATTTTTGTGCAAATTCTTTCACTTCATCTTCGCTCTTGTCTTCAAGTAGTACGCCAACAATGTTCAGTTCATTTTTAAATTTTTCACTTAGGTTGTTTAAATGCGGTATCTCAGCTTTGCAAGGCGGGCACCATGTAGCGAAAAATACGTAAAGCGTTGCTTTTTTACCGTCTTTTACGTCAAAACCATCACTTCTTTTTGTTATTTGCATCGTGCTGCCATTTAGTAGCTTTAGGGTTATATCTTTTATTTCGTTATTTTGGCCGCTCTCGCTAGTTTTTGGCGCAACAGAGTCTTTGTTTAAATTTTCGCTTTTGTTACTATTTTCGTCTAAATTTTTACTTTGGACTTGCTTACTTGAGTTTTGTTCGTCTTTTTGGCCTTTATTGTCGCCACATCCAAAAAAGGCAAAAAGGCAAAGTGATGTTATAATTCCTTGTTTTAATGTCATAAATTTCCTTTTGAATAAGATTTCAGGATTATACAAGAAAGAGCATAAAATGAGCGTTAATTTAGAAAAAAATGAATTTAGAAAAAATGCAAGGGCAAATTTGATACAACTTACTAAATTTAAGGCCAAATGCTCACATTATAAAGCTACAAAAACTCTTTTAAATTTAATAAATTTTACAAATTCTAAGAAAGTGTTATTTTATTTGCCACTTAATTACGAGGTCAATGTGCTTAAAATAAAACGAAATTTATCACGTAAATGTGAAATTTTTGCCCCTTTTATGGTAGGTCTTAGTTTAAAGATGGTAAGATTGCGACTGCCATTTATAACTTATAAATTTAATGTCAGGCAGCCATCTGGCAAAAAAATGGATAATGTTAGACTTGATATGGCAGTAGTTCCAGCGATTGGGGTTGATGGGGCTATGGCTAGAATAGGGCATGGAAAAGGATTTTATGATAGATTTTTTGACTCTTTGCCTGTTAAGCCAAAACGGATAGTTTTTCTTGAGATAAAAGACTTTTACACCAAAGATGTGCTCTCAGACGTGCACGACGCGGTGGCGGACTTTTATATAACCCCAAATAAAAATTATATAAAAAGAGGAATAAATGATAGAGGTTTTAGTAGGTTTAGGAGCCGGTGTGGTGGGCGTTGGAGCAGGATATCTCTACGCCAAAAAGATAAATGATGCTAATTACAACATCTTTTTAGAGCAAGCAAAAGCAAAAGCAAAAGCGATAGAGTACGAAGCTGAGCTAACACTCAAAAATTCTAAAATTTCAGTCCAAGAGGCTGAGTTTGAAGCAAAAAAAAGGTACGATGATAAGACTACAAAGCTTCAAAAAGAGTATGCAAATAAATTTGATGAGCTAACCAAAAAAGAGAAAATTTTGCTAAATGAGCAAGAGCTTTTAAATGAAAGTAAGGAGCTTTTTGAAAAAGATAAGCAAGATGCAAAAACCACTTACGAAGAGGGGTTAAATTTAAAGGCTACTTATCAAAATAAAGTAGAAGAGGCTATTAGGGTACTTGAGCACGCAGCTGGCTTAACAGAAGAAGAGGCTAGAGAAGTTGTGCTAAAAAAAGTAGAGGAAAAATCTCGTGCAGATATCGCTCATATCGTTAGAAAGTATGAAGAAGAAGCAAAAAGAGAAGCCAAAAAGAGAGTTAATTACATCCTGGCGCAAGCCACATCAAGATTTGCTGGAGAATTTGCAGCTGAGCGTTTGATAAATGTTGTAAACATCAAAAATGACGAGTTAAAAGGTAGGATAATCGGCAAAGAGGGACGTAATATCAAAACTCTTGAAATGGTTCTTGGCGTAGATATCATCATCGACGATACGCCTCATGCGATTATATTAAGTAGCTTCAATCTTTATAGACGTGCGATCGCTACGAGAGTGATCGAGCTTTTGGTGGAAGACGGTAGAATCCAGCCTGCAAGAATAGAGGACCTTCACAAAAAAGTAACTGAAGAATTTGAGCAAAGTATACAAGAAGAGGGCGAAAACATCGTCATGGATCTTGGTCTAAATAAAATTCACCCAGAGATAGTAAAACTAATAGGCAAGCTTAAATTTAGAGCAAGCTATGGTCAAAATGCCCTTGCACATAGCCTTGAAGTAGCTCACCTTGCTGGCATTATTGCAGCTGAGTGTGGCGGAGATGAGAAGCTAGCCAAAAGAGCTGGCATACTTCATGATATTGGTAAGGCACTAACTCATGAGTATGAGGGTAGTCACGTTGATCTTGGAGCAGAAATTTGCAAACGTTACAAAGAACACGCAGTGGTTATTAATGCTATTTATGCTCACCATGGACACGAAGAAGCTACTAGTATAGAAAGTGCAGCTGTTTGTGCGGCTGACGCGTTAAGCGCTGCCCGTCCAGGGGCAAGACGCGAAGTGCTTGAGAGCTTCTTAAAACGTGTTGAAGAGATCGAGAACATCGCAAAAAGCAAAGAGGGAATCAAGCAAGCATATGCGATCAATGCTGGTCGTGAAATTCGTGTCATCGCAAATGCAAAACTTATAAATGACGATGAAGCTGTACTTGTGGCAAAAGAAATCGCACAAGAGATCGAGAGTAAAGTGCAATATCCAGGCGAGATAAAAGTAAGCGTCATTAGAGAAATTCGCGCTGTTGATTACGCTAAATAATGGCTTGATATGAAATTTATTGTTTCAATATTGTTGTTTTTTCTGTTTGGTTTTGCTAGTGAAGAGCTTGTGTTAAATTCATCAAACTCATTTATTACAACCATGAGAGGCGCTAAAGGTGCACCCATTAAAGAGCTGATCGAGCAGTCAAAAGCAACTATAATCTTTCCAAGTGTAAAAAAAATAGGTTTTGTTGTTGGTGGAATGGGAGGAGACGGCATCATGGTCGTTGGAAATCTGAACTCACCATCTGAAATTTTACCAGTTAGTATAAGTGGCGGAAGTATCGGCATACAGCTTGGCTATGAAGATAGCTCACTTGTGCTTTTTATATTTAAAGATAGTATAGTTCATGACATAAAAGATGCCAAAATTACACTAGATACGAAGCTTTCGGTAGCTTTTGGTGACATTGGACGCAATTATAGTAAAGTAAGCGACTTTAAATTTTCAAGTGATATCTATGCTTATGCTGCAAACGACGGTTTTTTTGCTGGAGCTAGCTTTGGCGGAGCTGTCATAAGTGCACAGGATAAAATTTTAAAACAAAGCGGTTATGCTTACGAGCAACTAATCGGCGCACCATCTAAGTTATTGGGTCAATAATGCAAGATATTATAAATTCTATTTCAACTTACGGTTATATCGTGCTATTTTTATATAGCCTTGGTGGTGGCATGGTTGCGTTAATTGCTGCTGGGATACTAAGCTTTGCTGGCAAGATGGATCTAACTCTTAGTATAATTATCGCTGCTGTGGCAAATACGATTGGCGATACATTACTTTTTTATGTAGCAAGATTTAACAAAAGTTCGTTTATGCCTTACATTAAAAATCACAAAAGAAAGCTTGCATATGCTGGAATTTTAGCTAAAAGACATGGCGATAAGATAATATTTATCAAAAAATTTATCTACGGCGTAAAGACCCTTGTGCCTGTTGCTCTTGGTCTTACTAAATACCCTTTTTATAAATTTAGCATTATAAATTTTATTTCGTCTATTCTTTGGGCGGTCATTATAGGTTTTGCTAGCTTTAAGGCAGGGGATTATTTTATGAATGCAAACGACTATCTAGGTAAACACGGATATATCACGCCGCTAGTGATGTTTGGCTTGCTGTTTGGGATTTGGTATTTTTTACAGCATATGACAAAAAGGAGAAAAATATGAAAAAGCTTATATATGCCTTAATCGTAGTTATTGCAGTGACCGCTGGAGCTGTTTATGTGGCTTCAAATAAGGTTGAAGAACACTACCAAAGAATGGTTAGTAAATTAAATGATGTTAATGGTTTTAAGGTTTCTGGAAATAAGTATGAAAAAGGACTTATTGGTTCAAATGGTTCATTTGATCTAACGATCTCAAGAGAGCTCTTTGAAAATATAACTGGCGAAGATTTCGATGAGGACTTGAAATTTAAAGTGGATAGTACTATCTCTCACTCGGTACTTGCATTTTTAAGTGGCTTTGAGATCGACTCAAAAATTTCTATCCAAAATGATATGATTAAAAATGTTGTAGCGTCATTTTTAGGCTCAAATGTTATCGCAAATGTAAAGACAAGGGCTACATTAGCGGGCAATAAAGATGTGAGTATAAAATTTGGTGACGTTGATTTTCACGACAAGAAAACAGCCCTTTTAAGCACAAAGGATGCTAAAATAAGCATGATTCTTGATGCAAAAGAGAATTTAAATAGTGCAAAAATTGAAGTGAATAAGATCATTTTAAAAGACCTAAATGAAGATGATAGAAGCGAGTTAAGCATTGAGGGAATTTATGTTGATTCAAGCTATGAAACGCCAGCTGAGGTTTTAAAAATTTTAGAAAATAAACTTGTACCTTATACAGCAAAATTTAAGGTCAAAAAAGCAGCTTTTGTATCTAAAAATAATGGTAATATCTTAATATATGACCTTGGATACGATTCAAGACTTGAAATTTCAAATGACCTTGGAAGCTTAAATGATGTGATAAAAATAGGTGCGATAGTGATCGATAAAATAAAATATACGGATTTTGTTCTAGATAGCAAGATCACAAACCTTAATGTGCCTATATTAAATAAGATACTAGAAAAGCTAAATAATATAAATGATGAGATGAACTACGACATTTTTTATGGGCTAAATTTTGATGAGATAGCTGGTCAAATTCTAGAAAAAAATCCAAGCATAAAAATAAATACACTAAGTTTTAAAAATGGAGATAAAAGATTAAATTTAAATTTAGATGCGGCAGTAAATGGCTTTACAAATGGAGCAAATCAGCTAGAAATTTTTAATAAATTATCTCTTAGCGGAAAACTAAGCGTTGATGAAGGTTTGGCAAAATTTTTTGATACATTGGTGCCAGAAATGGCATTTATTGAACCTACCTTAATATCTGCTGGCTATCTGAAAGAAGATGATAAAAGGGTTGTAAGCGAATTTAAATATGACTCTAGCAAAAAAGATCTTATTTTTAATGGAAAAGTAGGTCTTCAAAATTTCTTCACTGGCTTTTAAAAAAATAGCTTGATTTTTATCTACATTTAAGCATCGTTTCTATATACTTCACTTTCTGTTTTGCAGAACGCGGAACAGAAAGTTCTTTTAACTTACAATTGTTAAACTATTAGTCAATCTTTGAAATCTAAACAAG
>NZ_JBQNCH010000008.1:0-88314 GCF_052169515.1 Campylobacter sp. | reverse complement strand
ATAGTCCTCGTGTGGTTAAAATTGTATTAATGTTAAGGTAGTGTGCCGGGGAGGGCACACTAAATTTATACATTTTCTCCAGCGATCATGCCAAATACTATACAATCAGTGATCGCAACGGTACCTAAGCGGCTAGCTCCGTGCGTACCACCAGTGATCTCGCCAGCTGCGTAAAGACCTGGTATTGGCTTGCCAGTCTTGCTTGATATGACTTGGGCTTTTTCGTTGATCTTTAGACCGCCCATTGTGTGGTGAGGCTTTGGAGATAGGCGGATGACGTAAAATGGACCAGCTTCGTTGATCTCAAAAAGTGCGCTCTCTTGCTTGCCAAATTCGTCTTTTTTGGCTTTTACGCCTTCGTTATATTTTTTGACTGTCTCTTTTAGCGCATCAGCTGGCACACCGTATTTTTTAGCAATATCATCTAGGCTAGCACACTCTCCGACTACCTTACCGCTACTCATTCCTTTATTGATCACATCTTCGCTAAGCTCTTTAAATGCCATTTTCGTATCAGCAAATGTGATAGGGAATTTATCAGGTGCTGATCTTAAAATTTTAAACTCAGCGTCCGCTCTTGTTTTGCGGTCAGCTAGCTCATTCATGAAGCGCTTGCCAGTTCTTACGTCTACTGCGATGCCGTATTTAAATGTGCCTTGTTGAGTTAGGATCGGAGCTGTACCAAAGCCTTTCTCATCAGGGCTCGCCCATGGACCAAACTGGATCCAGTCTATTTGCACAGGATATGCGCCAAGCTCAAATGCCTTTAAAAGCACGCCAGCTGTCGCGCCTGCGTGGTTTGTACTATCGACGTTATCTGGGATACGTGGGTCTTGAAGCTTTCTAAACGCCTTATCCCTGCAAAAGCCGCCAGCTGCAAGGATGACGCCCTTGTTTGCTTTTATGGTCTTTTTGGTGCCGCTTGTGTTTTCTAGGTCATCGCTGTAAAGTTTGTCATCAAATTTATACTCTTCTCTTACGGCAACACCTACTACTTTACCACTCTCATCGACAACAAAGTCGTCAAATTTAGTTCTTCTTACTAGCTTGCAGCCATCTGTTTTTTCAAATTTCTCAAGCATAGGCTGGATGTAGCCTGAACCGCTATCATTTGTCGTAAGCATCGATCTAGCCACGCTGTGACCGCCAAAGTGAGCGCAGTGATCCATCTTAAACTGCACGCCGCAGTCTACTAAGAAGTTAAATGACTCCATCGCGCGGTTAGCTAGGGTTTCAAGTAGCTCTGGGTGATTTAGTCCAAGGCCTGCTTTTAGGCAGTCTTCTATAAATAGTTCCTTGCTATCTTTTATGCCGGTTTTTGCCTGCACCGGGTTTACTGGAACAGCCATACCGCCGCCATTTATGACAGAGTTACCACCGATCCTACCCATTTTTTCTACGATCAAGACTTTGTTTCCCTTTTTGGCTGCGCTAAGGCCGGCCGCAAGCCCAGCAAATCCAGAGCCAATGATGACAACGTCGTATTCTTCGTCAAATTTGACATCTTTTGCGTCTATGGCAGAAGCTTGTGTATTTACTGTACCCAAAGCTAAAGCACCAGCGCCCATCATACTCATTTTGAGCATTTCACGTCTTTTCATTATTCACTCCTTATTGAGATATATCTTAAATCATAAAATTAATATTGGTATTTTATATTAATGGCACTATTAAGTCAAATATTATTTTGTATATGATTTAATAGCTAAAAGCTATAATAAATTAGATTTTGAGGTGAAAAATGAGCCTTAGACAAATGGAATTTGCAGTGAAAATAGCCGAGCTAAAAAGCTTCACAAAAGCAGCTCAGGAGCTAGATATTGCACAACCATCTTTATCAAAAAGCATAATGACTTTGGAAAAAGAGATAGGAGTTGAAATTTTTGATAGAAAAAACGGACTAAAACTTACATATGCTGGTGAAATTTATATAAATAAAGTAAAAAATTTACTTAGGCTAAATAGCGAACTAAATAACCAAATGCACGATCTTTCCACGATGAAGCGAGGCAAACTCACTATAGGCGCAACCTCTATAAGCTTTAAATTTATAGAAGATACCATAACTGCTTTTTGTAATAGATTTTCAAAGGCTGAGATCAAAATAGTTCATGTGCATTCTGAGTCAGAGCTTATGGAACTACTAAGAAATGGTAATCTTGATCTCATTTATACAGCACATTTTGGCGAGTTAAATGTAGATGATTTTACGCACGAGTTTATAAAAAAGCGAAGGCTTTTTCTGAGTGTTCCATCGTCTCATCCTATTTTGCCTAAAGTGATGGTAAATTCTACTGATAAATATCCAAAAGTATCGCTTAGTGAGTTTTGTGAAGATAAATTCGCCCTAAGTTACAAGGCATTAAAGAGCAATATAAATTTCCAAAAAATTTTCAAAAAGCAGGTTTTGAGCCAAAGTTATTTTGTGATACATCTTATATGTATGTTTCAAATGCTATGGTGGCTGCAGGACTTTGCGTGGGTTTTAGCTATGTGCAGTATGTGTTTGAGAAGCAAAAGGATTATATAAATTTGCTTGATATAGCAGATGAGCCGATGCTTGATGTATCTTTTTCAGTGGTCTATAAGCAGCAAAGCAAGCTTGCAAAAGAGTTTATCAAGATGTTAAAGGCAAGTAAAAACATAGAGTAGTGAAAATTTAGAGGCAGTAAAGCTCTAAATTTCTTCTTTTATTTTTTTATAAAGCTCTAAAATCTCATCTTTTTTAATGATAAAACTATTTTTATTTGCTATTAGATAAGCTGAGCTTTGCATGATATCACCAGCGATTTTTAGTCCGTTTTGTTTCATGGTTGAGCCAGTCTCTACTACATCAACTATTGCATCGCTTAACCCAACTAATGGTGCAAGTTCGATCGAGCCATAAAGCTTGATAATCTTTACAGCTACAGCTTGATTTGTAAAATAATTCCTTGTTATATTTGGCATTTTTGTAGCTATTTTTAGCTCTGGTTGGTTTAGGTCTAGATCAGAGTCGTTTTTTATGCCGATGCAAACTTTGCATTGTCCGATTTTTAAATCTAGTAGTCTCACAACATTTGGCTTATGCTCTTCAAGTACGTCAAGTCCCACTACGCCAATATCTGCTGCGCCTTCAGTGACGTAAGTTGGGATATCTTGGTTACGAACCATTAAAAACCTAAAATTTCCCTCTTCAAGGATTAGTTTTCTATCTTCAAATAAAAAACTTGAACCAAAAATTTTTCTAAAAATTTCTAGCGTTGCTTCGGCTATTCTTCCTTTTGGTAGTGCTACTGTTATCATATTATTATGTCTTTCTTTTCATTTATTAGCTTTTGCATGGCACGAAAAACTAGCATCTTGTCACAAATAGCATTTTTAAAAAATTTGGACAAAAAGTCGCCATCTCCACCAGTAAAATAGACTTTTTTATCACCGGCTAGTTTATCTAGTAGAGTTATTATCGGTTTAATAATGCCATAACTTACAGCATCGGCTGTTTTTTGTGGTAGGGCATCTATGTCAATTTGTGAATTTATAGTGATATCAAGTCGTGGCGAGATACTTTTATAGGCATTTAGCATACTTGAAATGCCTGGCACGATATATCCTCCAAGATGGATAGAGTTTGCCATAATGTCAACCGTTATCGCACTTCCAGCATCAACGATTACGCCATTATTTATAGAATAGCATGCAGCCACTCTATCTACGCCCAATCCCTGATATATCGTATCTATAGTAAAAAATGGTTCTAAATTTACAAACATCTTGTTATCTTTTAAAAGATTTAAAATTTCATCATTTACAGATATAAAGTATACTTTTTTCTCTGGTTTAAAATTTTTAAACTCAGAAATTTTCATACGTGAAATTTTTCCATCTTCTAAAAAAGTAGCGTTCGTGTTGCCTATATTACACAAAATCATAACATCGCCAATTATTATCTTGTAGCTCTTTTAGTGCTTTAGAGCAAATTTCAGAGCTGTAAAATATAGTTTTTTTTCTTAAATTTATTTGGAATTTTGCCTCTATCTTTTTAGAAATTTCTTCAAGTTCTAAAGCCTCTTTACGTAGCAATCTACTTTTTGCTTTTCTTAAAAAGACGAGATTGTAAAATTTCTTATTATCAACACCCCAAAAGATATCAAGCGTCTTTTTTGTGCTAAAGTCACTTGTATTAAGAGCTTTGATATCTTTTAAAAGGATATTTTTGGCTTCAAAAAGCTCCCAAATTTTTTGGTTCATTGTCCTAGATTAACAAGCTCGTTGTCATAGTAAAAGACATTATTTCCCATAAAGCTCTTGTCGTTTATTTCGTCACTAAACTCGTAAATTTCAGCTCCACCTAGGTCTAAATTTGTCTTTATAACATAGCCTGTTTTTTCGATTACATAAAGCTTATTATTGATAATAGTAGCCGCTGAGAAGATGGCAAATTTGAAATTCACTTTATTTTGCTCTTTTAGCATAAGATTTGTTCTTACGATCGTACCGTCTTTTTTAAATATATAAATTTCATCGTTATGAACTAATACGTCTTTGATCTCTCCGTCATAATAAACAGTTTGACTTGGGTTAATGACGATAAGCTTTTTAGCTGTTGCTGCGATTAGGTTATCACCCTCTACGCCTAAAAATATGATGTTATTAAAGAAATTTTCAGAGCTTACGACCACGTCACGTAAAATTCTACCAGTTTCTTTTTGGACTATATAAATTTTACCATCGAGCGCCGGATATACTATAAGCGAACTCATAAAATAAGGCGCTACAACTCTTGAATCAACTGCTGCAATGTCAGATGAGCTATATTCCATTATTGTTGTAGCTGTGTTGATATCTATTAGATAGATGTGGTTTGATGCGCTAATAGCTGCTAACTGATTTTGATCAAGAGAGGCTGCTACGATTGCAGTTGGAAATTTTCCGTTATAAATGCTATTGCCACTAGGATCCATTACTTTTAGATCTCCGCTTATGCTAGCTGAGATGATAAACCCATTGTTTTCATTTAAGAAGTTAAAATTTTCAGGCAATTTAATGCTCGTGTTTAAGCCATTTTTGGTGATGATGTTGCCGTTATTTAACGTCGCACCATTTGCATTTGCTGATTTTATATAAGAAGGAAGATCTTTTGACAAAGATACCTCACCTGAAGTTTGAGTAGGCTCGAAATATTGTCTTTTTGTGCCACATCCACTTAAAACTAAGGCCAAGGCAAAAGCCAAGAAAAGAGTAAGTTTTTTCATTATTTTATTCCCTGATAATGTTTTAAATTTTTAACTAAAGTTTGAAGTTGAGAGTCAAGTGAAATTTTATTAAATTCCTCATTTGCCTCTTTAATTTTATTTTGTTTCAATAACTCAAAGCCTTTCAATAAGGCATTATATTCGCCTAAAATTTCATTGTTTGTATCGATACTTTGAGAAAGGATAATCTCCTTTACAATAGGATTTATTTTTAAATTTGCAAGCTCGCTAATACCTTTTGTTTCGTTTTTATCAAGCATTTGCTGAAGCGAGAAAAGTGCGTATAAGCTTGGCTCTTTTTCTTTTAAAACGTTTAAGGCATTTGCATCATTTGGATCCAAGATAAGCTTTGAATAAGCCAAATTTGCCTCTTCAATCCTGTTTTCGTTTAAAATTTTATTTGAATAAAATCCAACGATCGCAATGACAGCAGCAAGGCAGATTATGATCAGTAGGTTTTTGTATTTTTTTAAAAAACGCTCGCCTTTTATCATATTTTCTAAAAATTGCTCTTGAGCATCAATCTCTTTTTTTATCTGGGTTAGATCTTCTTTTATAGCCAACTTTTTTCCTTGTTTTTAAAAAATTTTAATTCGCAGATTTTAGCATAATTAAATTAAAACTAGCCCAAAATTAAAGCTTTAATGTGATATAATGTCTCAAAATTGATCAAAAGGTTGTTGAATAATGCAAATAGACGACGCTCTTTTAAATAAATTAGAAAAACTCTCTGCATTGCAAATCAGCGATGAGAAAAGAGAGGAAATAAAAAAACAACTAAGCGAGATTGTATCTTTCGTAGATGTTTTAAGTGAGCTTGATTTGAGCGGTGAAGAAGCTGTAGTTAGCTCGATAAAAGGCGGTACTCCTTTAAGAGAAGATGAGCCAAGATTGAGCGATGTAGTTGATACGATCTTAAAACATGCTCCTTTGCGAGAGGGACATTTTTTTGCCGTACCAAAAATAATAGAATAATGGTAAAAGCATGGATCTAATCGAGCAGCTTCAAGCAAAGAATTTGCATATTCAAGCCCCAGAAAACAATCCTTCTTTTGACATAAAAACACTTCTAAGGACCGTTGTTTCTAGTAAAGCAAGTGATCTTCATTTGGTTTCAAGATCTGAGCCACAGATAAGAGTAGATGGTGCTTTAAAGCCGCTTGATTTTGGTGTGCTAAATGGTAAAGATATAGAAAATTTATGCTACACCTTAATCTCAGATGCCCAAAAACATGAGCTTGAAAATAGTAAAGAGCTTGACTTTGCAATTGAGCTTGAAGATATCGGTCGTTTTCGTGGAAACTACTACTATACAATGAATGGTGATTTAGCAGCTGCTTTTCGTATAATTCCAATAGAAATTCCCTCACTTGATGAGTTAAATGCTCCACAAATTTTTAAATATATCATTAGACGTGAAAAGGGGCTTATTTTAGTTACTGGTCCGACAGGAAGCGGTAAATCAACAACTCTTGCAGCGATGCTTAATGAGATAAATTTAAATTATAGAAAGCATATTATTACAATCGAAGATCCAGTCGAGTTTGTACACAACAACAAAAAAGCTCTATTTTCGCATAGAAATATTGGTACTGATGCGAGTTCTTATTCAAGAGCCTTGAAATCTGCGGTTCGTGAAGATCCAGATATCATACTTGTTGGCGAGATGAGAGATAGAGAGACGATATCTACAGCTATAACTGCTGCTGAGACTGGTCACTTAGTCTTTGGTACGCTACACACAAACTCAGCCATACAAACGATAAATAGGATTGTCGATAGCTTTGATGGAAGTGAGCAGCTTCAAGTAAGAAATATGCTCAGCGTGTCATTAACTGCTGTTGTTTCACAAAGCCTTATCCCAAAAATAGGTGGCGGAAGATGTGCCGTACATGAAATTTTAATAAATAATATGGCTATCTCAAACCTGATACGCGAGAATAAAATACATCAAATTTATTCACAAATGCAGCTTAATCAGCAACAAACAGGTATGTGCACGCAAACACAGTCTTTGATGAAAGTACTAAAAGAAGGCAAGATCACAAAAGAACACGCACTAGCTTATTCAACTAGTCAGCAAGAACTTCAGAATTTAATAGGAACTGTATAATGGATTTAGTAACATGGTTTGACATTATCATTGTTGTCCTTGTTTTAATGCTTGGTATAAAAGGCATATTAAATGGACTTATAAAAGAGACTTTTGGGCTTATTGGACTTATTGGTGGTTTGATCGTGGCTACTAGATTTTCAGATGTAGCTGAGGAATTTATAACTAAAAATATATATAAATTTGAAAATCCTTCATTTTTACAATTTGTCGCATTTATCTCTCTTTGGCTGGTTTTTTGGATAGTTTGTCTGCTAGTTGGTAAATTTTTATCAAAGATAGTTTCAGTAAGTGGACTTAGCTTTTTGGATAGACTTGGTGGATTTGTTATGGGAAGTGGTAAAATTTTCTTAACATTTTCGGCCGTAGTAGCTGTAATATCCGGTACATCGCTAAATAATGTAATCGCACCTTACTTTACAAACAGCAAGGTCTATCCGGTTTTAATAGAAACTGGCAAATGGATAACAAATCTTGACGTGAAAAATATTAAAAACGAGCTAGATGAGATGATGGTAAGACCAAAAGATGTAAACAAGACTGATGTGTTTATCTCAATGGATACAAATACCAGTGTAAATACCGACTATAATGCCACAAAAAAAGGGGAATAAGATGATAGAAAATTTAGAATATGATGCTCTGCTTGAGAAATTTAAAAGAGTACTCCGTGATAATGGGCTAAAGTACACAAAACAACGCGAGATTTTGCTAAAAACGCTTTACAACAACGACGAGCACTTTACGCCAGAGAGGCTATATCTTTTCATAAAAGAGACATATCCTGAGCTAAATATCGGTATCGCAACTGTTTATAGAACGCTAAATTTACTTGAAGAGTCAGAGATGGTAACATCTATCAGTTTTGGCTCACAAGGTAAAAAATTTGAGCTTGCAACAAAGCCGCATCATGATCATATGATATGCAGGAAATGCGGTCTTATAGTAGAATTTGAAGATCAAATAATAGAAAAAAGACAAATCAGCATAGCAAAAGAGCATGGTTTTAAACTAACTGGTCATATGATGCAGCTTTACGGAATTTGCGAGAAATGCTCAAAAAATAATATAAAGGGAAAGTAAGGTGATATTTGACAATCAACATGAAATTCAACGACTAGAAAGTATAGACGAGCTAAGAAATTTAGGAATAAATCCATATCCGCATTTTCTTAGAAGGGATATGAACATCTCTAAATTTAGACTAAAATTTAACTATATTAAAGATACAGAAGAGAAAAAGGCTGAAGGTCAGTTAGTAGGTCTTGCAGGTAGGATAAAGCTGATCCGTGATGCCGGAAAAGCTGTTTTTGCAAATATTGAAGACGAAAATGGAAATTTACAAATTTACTTTAGCAACAAAACGCTTGATCCAGAGTGGTTTAAAGTAGTTAAAAAATACGTAGAGATCGGCGACATAGTCTATGTTAGAGGCTATGCATTTATAACAAAAACTGGCGAATTTTCAATGCATGTAAATGAGCTTAGCCTTGCTTCAAAGTCGATAAGTCCGCTACCTGAAAAGTATCACGGTTTAGTTGATGTTGAAACAAGATATCGCCAAAGATACCTTGATATGATAATGAACCCAGAAGTTAGAGCCGATTTTAAAAGACGCTCAGTGATTATTAGCACGATTAGAAGATTTTTTGAAGAAAAAGGCTTTTTAGAAGTTGAAACACCGATGCTACACCCAATAGCAGGTGGCGCAAATGCTAAGCCATTCATTACTTTCCACAATGCCCTTGGAGTCGAGAGATATCTAAGGATCGCACCTGAGTTATACCTCAAACGCCTTATAGTAGGCGGCTTTGAGGCTGTTTATGAGATGAATAGAAATTTTAGAAACGAAGGTATGGATCTTACTCACAACCCTGAGTTTACAAGTATAGAGTTTTATTGGGCATATCATAACTATCATGATCTGATGGGTATCACAGAGGATCTCTTTAATGTCATTTTAGATAAGCTAGATATGGAAAAGGTTGTAAATTTTGACGGCATGGAGATCGATTTTAGTAAGCCGTTTAAGCGAATAAGCTACAAAAAAGCTCTCGTTGAGATCGGCGGACTAGATGAGGACATCATAAATGACAAAGATAAAATTTTAGTAAAACTAATGGCTGATGGTTTTGAAGCAAATGAGAAACTTGATCTTGGTCACTTACAAGCCGAACTATTTGATAACTATGTAGAGAGCAAGCTTATACACCCAACTTTTGTTATCGATTATCCGATTTCGATCAGTCCACTCTCAAGAAGAAGTGACGCAAACCCTGATGTGGCAGAGAGATTTGAGCTATTTATCGCTGGTCGTGAGCTAGCAAATGGTTTTAATGAGCTAAACGATCCAATCGATCAATACAACCGCTTCAAAGCTCAAATAGACGTTAAAAATGCAGGCGATGATGAGGCACATGAGATGGATGAAGATTATGTAAAAGCCCTAGGCTATGGCATGCCGCCAGTTGCAGGTGAGGGTATAGGTATCGACAGACTTGTCATGCTTTTGACAGATAAAAAATCAATACGCGACGTTGTGCTCTTCCCAGCGATGAGGCCACTAAAAACTGAGACAAAGGAGAACGAAAAATGAGTTTGCAAAGCTATGATAAAGACATTTACGATCTAGTAAATTTAGAGCTAAAACGCCAATGTGATCACCTTGAAATGATCGCCAGCGAGAATTTTACATATCCAGAAGTTATGGAAGTAATGGGCTCAATTCTAACAAACAAATACGCTGAAGGCTATCCTGGCAAGAGATATTATGGTGGCTGCGAATTTGTAGATGAGATTGAGCAAATAGCGATCGATAGATGTAAAGAACTTTTTGGATGTGAATTTGCAAACGTTCAACCAAACTCAGGCTCACAGGCAAATCAAGGCGTTTACGGGGCTTTGCTTAACCCAGGTGATAAAATTTTAGGCATGGATCTAAGCCACGGCGGACACCTAACTCACGGCGCAAAGGTAAGCAGCTCTGGCAAAATGTATGAGAGCTTCTTTTATGGCGTTGAGCTTGATGGTCGCATAAACTATGATAGAGTTATGGATATCGCAAAGATAGTAAAACCAAAAATGATCGTTTGTGGTGCAAGCGCTTATACAAGAGAGATCGAGTTTAAGAAATTTAGAGAGATAGCTGACGCTGTCGGCGCGATACTCTTTGCAGATGTTGCTCACATTGCTGGCCTTGTTGTGGCTGGCGAGCATCAAAATCCTTTCCCACACTGCGATGTCGTAAGCTCAACTACACATAAAACTCTAAGAGGCCCAAGAGGCGGCATCATCATGACTAACAACGAAGAGTACGCTAAAAAGATAAACTCTTCTATCTTCCCAGGCATCCAGGGCGGTCCACTAGTTCATGTCATCGCTGCAAAGGCAGTTGGTTTTAAGCACAACCTTAGTTCTGAGTGGAAAATTTATGCTAAACAAGTGAAAGCAAATGCTAAAAAACTTGGCGAGGTGCTAATAAGTAGAGGCTTTGAACTAGTAAGTGGCGGCACTGATAATCACCTGATATTAATGAGCTTTTTAAACCGCGAATTTAGCGGTAAAGATGCTGATATTGCTCTTGGCAATGCTGGTATAACAGTAAATAAAAACACAGTTCCAGGTGAGACAAGAAGTCCATTTATTACAAGTGGCATACGCGTTGGAAGTCCTGCTCTTACAGCCCGTGGCATGAAAGAGGCAGAATTTGAGCTAATAGCAAATAAAATAGCTGATGTGCTAAGTGATATAAATAACGCATCTTTACAAGAGAAGATCAAAGGCGAACTAAAAGAGTTAGCTCATAAATTTATAATCTATGATAAAGCGACATTTTGATGCAAAGTATTGATACGGCACTTATAAAAATTATTACAACTCATTATTACATCAAGCGTGATACGATAGTGAACAAGATAGAATATAGGGGTAAAATTTTCTTTGATAAATTTGAAAAGATAAATGAGCCACTAACATATAATGTGATCAAAAGTCACGAAGAGGGCAAGGCTATCATTGCCCACTCTTTGATAAACGCATATGATAAAGTTGAAAATATAGTTTTTGACTATAATGGTAGAACCCCAGATAGATTTTGGCATAAAGCCCAGCTTCTTTTAAGAGAAGAAGGGTTTATAAATTTTACGGCTTACGAGAGTAAGACGCCAGGACATCTGCATCTTTATGTACATAAAGGTCATACCACACTAAATGAGGCTTGTCAGCTAGCAAATGTGCTCAATGTAAAGCTTTCACAGAAGTTGCCTAAAGAGTGGAGAATGTTTCCAAATATCGATATGCCAAAAGAGTTTAACATACTAACTCTGCCTTATAAACTCTATCAAAAAGAGCGTGGGGCTAGTTGGTCAAAATATATGTAATAAAGATAAGGATAAAAAGTGGAAAACGATGAGTTAAAAGATATTCTTTTAGAAAGAGATGATGAAGCAAAGGGCTTAAAACTAAAAAAACTTTTGATGTTTATAGCGGCCCTTGTTATACTTTTTTTGATTATTGTGGTGGCCATGAAGCTAGTAAATTCGGGCGATTCTACACAAGCTCAAAATGAAGCTGACTCAAGACTAGTACTTCCTCCAGTACCTGTAGAACAGCCAGTAGATACACAAGCTCCATTAGCTAATACAAATACGGATAATAAAAAAAGTGATACTCAGCTTTTTGAGCAAGTGCCTATAGTGCCTGAAAATAAACAGCAAGATGAATTTGAAGATATGATCAAGAAGCTAAAAGATAAAGAAAACAATAAGGCTGTTTCTAAAACTGAAGAGCCAAAAGAAACAGCAAATTCTACTGAAAAGCCAGTTGAAGCACCAGTAAAAAAGACCGAGGTAAAAGCAGAAACCCCAGCTAAAAAGGCTGAAAAGATAGCAGCTCCTGAGAAAAAGACTGAGGTAAAGCCAGCTAAGACTGAAACCAAGGTTGAGAAGAAAGCTGAAAAGAAGAGCGAAGCCAAAGAAAAGGTAGAAAAAAAGACTGAATCAGCTAAGGCCGAGAGTATTGCAAAAGGCTCTTATGTTCAAGTATTTGCAACTAGCAAATTTAATCCAAATGCTGAATACATGAAGAAGATCGCAGCCAAGGGATATAATTATAAGACTATAAAAGTTGGCGAGCTAACTAAAATTTTAGTTGGTCCGTTTGATGAAAAAGCACTTCAAAAAGCAGTCAATGAAATAAGAAAAGACGTTAATAAAGACGCTTTTATCTTTAGAGCAAAATGAAAACATTCGCAGTTTTTGGAGATCCGATAGCTCATTCGGTATCTCCAAGACTACACAACAAAGCCATTGCTGATCTGGGACTGAACGCTCTTTACACAAGAGTCTTACTAGAAGATGGCAGTAGGCTAATCAATAAATTTAAATCCTTAAAATTAAACGGTGCAAACATTACACTTCCGCATAAGGAATGGGCTTTAAAGCTGGCTGACAAAGCCTCGGATAGTGCTTGTAAAATAGGCTCTGCAAACACACTTGTGTTTAAGGATGGCAAAATTTATGCTCACAATACAGATTCGCCTGGATTTTTAAAGGCAATAAAAAATTTTAAAGATGCAAAGAGTGCCATTGTGCTTGGAGCAGGTGGGACTGCAAATGCCATAACTTATGCATTAAAAGAGCAAGGTATTGATGTTTGCATACTAAATAGAAGCAAGGATAGGCTTGAAAAATTTAAAGATGAGTACAAATGCTTTAGCTGGGATAACTACGAAGATCAAAAATTTGATCTAGTCGTTAACTCGACCTCGGCTGGATTAAAAAATGATCTTTTGCCAGCACCCAAAGAAATTCTAAGAAGTATTTTTAAAGATGCCAAATTTGCATTTGATGTGATTTATGGTAAGCAGACACCATTTTTAGAAATGGCAAAACAAAATAATCTTAGTGCAAAAGATGGAACCGATATGCTTTTATATCAAGCGGTTTTGGCACTAAATTTATTTTTTGATAATACGCTTGATGAGGCAAAAATCGAGCATTCAATGAGAGAAATTTTCTATCTATAATAGCTACCAGTATTTATTTTTATAAAAATTTATGCAAGTATAATTTTGCGCTAAATTAAAAAATTATGGCTTTTGTAAAACATTTTGATTAAAAATTTTTGTTGAAAGTAATTGGTAGAAAATATAAAAGCAGGGAAAGCCCCTGCTAAATTTTACTCTTCGTTTGTTTTGATATAAGCGTAGTCTGAAATTTTAGTCCACTCTCTTGCTTTTTTTAGGAAAGCTCTTTGAGACTCAACGATCTCTTTAAATAGTGGATCTTTCGCGCTCTCTTCATCAAGTAGCTCATTTGTAGCCTTTTTAAGAGCTGCGATTACTTCTGATGGGAATGATTTTACTTGGATGTCAGGATACTCGCTCTTCATTTTGTCCCAATACTCTACGTTTGAGTAAAATACCTTTGTATTCGCATCTCTTGCCACCTCTGCAGCAGCTGCCTCAAAGATCGCTTTTAGGTCATCTGGAAGTTTTTCATATGATTTTTTATTAAAGAAAAACTGAGTTTCGCCGTTTGGCTCTTGCCAGCCTGTGTAGTAGTATTTTGCTACTTTGTGGAAGCCAAGTGCCATGTCATAAGCTGGACTTACCCACTCAACTGAGTCGATCGTTCCCATCTCAAGAGCCATGTAAAGCTCACCAGTTGGAATAGTGTTGATATTTGCTCCGAGTTTAGAGTAAATTTCGCCACCAAAGCCAGGAATTCTTATCTTTAAGCCTTTGATGTCATCGACTGATTTGATCTCTTTTTTAAACCAACCACCCATTTGCATGCCGGTATTTCCAGCTCTAAAAATTTTAATGTTATATGGATCGAAAACTTTTGCTTCAAGCTCTTTACCGCCACCAAATTCATACCATGCTGTTTGTTCGTCAGCATTCATCATAAATGGAGTTGCTGTAAAGAATATAGTCTTAGCATCTTTGCCTTTGTAATAGTAGCTTGCGGTGTAAGTTATGTCGTATTGACCACTTTTTGCAAAGTCAAGCATTGCAAAAGGCGACTTGTGTTTTGATGGATAGTCGATTCTTAGCTCAATTCTGCCGTTGCTCATCTTTTCGACTTTATCTTTTAGCTCTTTTGGTACTTCACCAAGAACTGGCATGGTGCTTTCCCATGAGCTAGCAAGCTTTAGCTTGTATACTTTATCATCTCCCATTGCAGCACAAGCAAGAGCCGCTAAACCAAGAGATGCTAGTAAAAATTTATTCATACCTTCTCCTTTAAAATTTTGCATATTATACAAAAAATTACGTTATTAAAATGTGTTATAATCGCAAAAATTAAATTTGCGGGACATAAAAATGATAAAAAAGACAAAAATTGTAGCGACTTTGGGACCAGCAAGTGACAATGAAGAGACTATGGAGGCGATGGTTAGGGCAGGTGTTAATGTCTTTCGTTTAAATTTTAGTCATGGAACACACGAATACCATAAATCAAATATTGATAAAATAAGAAATATAGAAAAAAAGCTAAATAAAAGAATAGGCATCCTACAAGACATTTGTGGACCAAAGATAAGAGTAGGCAAGCTTAGTGAACCATTTTATCTGCAAGCTGGCGACGAGTTAAGCATACATGCGGAGGATATTATTGGTGAAAAAGTTGCAAAAGGCGTTTACAAAGTAAGTCTTAATCAGCCTCAAATTTTACCTATGCTAAAAGTTGGCGAGTATGTCTACCTTTATGATGGCTCGATCAGAGCGAGGGTAACAGGCGAGGGAAAAGAAATTGTAAAAACTATCATCGAGAATGATGGAGTTCTTAACTCAAACAAGGGCGTAAATTTCCCAAATACTGCTCTTGGTATCGAGATCATCACACAAAAAGATAAAGAAGATATGGAGTTTGGCGCAAATCACGGTGTAAATTTCGTTGCTATTAGCTTTGTTCAAGACGCAAATGACGTGATAAAAGCAAGAAATATTTTAAAAGAATTTGGCTCACGTGCTGCCATTTTATCTAAGATTGAGAAATTTGATGCAGTTGAAAATATAGACGACATTATCGCGAAAAGCGATGGTATCATGGTAGCAAGAGGCGATCTTGGCATAGAAGTGCCATTTTATAAGGTCCCAACTATCCAAAAGCTCATCATTAAAAAAGCAAATGCAGCTAGCAAACCAGTCATCACCGCTACTCAGATGATGCTAAGCATGGCAGAGCACGAGACTGCCACAAGAGCGGAGATCAGCGACGTAGCAAACGCTGTATTAGACGGTACTGATGCGGTTATGTTAAGTGAAGAGAGCGCGATCGGTAAAAACCCAGTCGCAGTCGTAGAGGCGATGAGCCAGACGATCATCCAGACTCAAAGCATCTATCCTTATAATAAATTTGATGAGTTTGACTTTTTTGATGAGACTGATATGGTAGCGAGCAGTGCAGCCTCTCTAGCCGTTCGTATAAAAGCAGACGCGATCCTTTCTATCACAGGTTCAGGCAAATCGGCCATAAAATTAGCTAGAAACCGTACGAATATAGATATTATTGCAGTTGCTCACGATGAACAGACGGCTCACATGCTTACTCTTGCTTGGGGTGTAACACCAGCGCTAGTGCTTGAAAAGACAAAGCTAAATGTACTTCTTGCAAATGTCGTGAAAAAGGCATATGATGCTGGATATGTAGAGCATGAAAAGACCTATCTTGTCACGGCCGGTCACCCAACAGGTGTGGAGGGTAGCACAAACCTCATACGCATCATTAGACGTGATCAGCTTGATTATTATCTAGAACTTGCAACTGAGTAAGTTTAGAAGAATTTGGTGTTTGGATATATCTGGGCATCAAAGTTTGTTTTAATTTTTTTAGATTTCTCTTGTAAATTTTAAAAATTTGCATTTGTTTTAATTGATTATAAAAGATTTAAAAGTTTATTTTTTGGTAGAAATTTGTGACGCTAACTTTCGCGTCACAAATCAATTTTATTTTTTCTTTTTCTTCTTTGGCTCTTCGCCTTTAAACCAGCCTTTTATCTTGTCAAAAACGCTTTCATCGCTATTTGACTTGCCTGATTCTATACCAAAGCTCGCCTGAAGTTTATTTAAAAGCTCTTCTTGCTCATCGTTTAGTTTATCAGGTGTTTGGATAGAAATTTGAGCTACAAGCCTACCTTTTTTACGCGAATTTACGCCTTTAATGCCCTCGTTTTCAAATATAAATTGCTGCTTATCCTTTGCACCAACTGGAAGTTTTAGCTCAGCTTCTCCTCGAAGTGTTGGTATTTTTATGCTCTCGCCAAGTACTGCTTGAGTGAAAAAGACAGGAATTTCTATGTAAACGTCGTCGTTGTGACGTATAAAATGTTTATCCTCTTTGACGTTGATACTTACATATAAATCGCCTTGAACGCCGTTTGTGCCGATATTTCCTTTGCCGGCAACTCTCATTCTCGTGCCGTTATCGACACCTTCTGGAATGGTGATCTTTACGGTTTGCTTCTCTATTTTGTAGGCTTTTGCATTACAATCAGGACAAGGATCACTTATAACTTCACCGCTTCCTTGGCAGTATGGGCACTCTTGGACGATATTCATAAAGCCATTTCCGCGTGTTATCCTACCGCTTCCACCACAGTGATGACAAGTTTTATTTTTGCCATCTTTGCTGCCAGTTGCATTGCAGGTTTTGCAAGGCACTTTTTGATCAAATTTTATCTCTTTTTCGCAGCCAAAAACAGCTTCATTAAACTCTAAATTTATAGGAATTTCAAGATCAGCTGAGTATTTTTCGGAGTATCTTTTCTTTTGAGACCGGCCAGAAAATCCACCGCCAAAAAATGAATCAAAAATGTCTGAAAGGTCAAAATCAGCACTAAAACCGCCACCGCTACCAAATCTTCCGTCAAGCCCATCTTTGCCGTATTTATCATAAATCGCACGCTTTTGCTCATCGCTTAAAACTTGATAAGCTTCATTTATTTGCTTAAATTTAAGCTCTGCTTCCTTGTCGCCAGCATTTCTATCTGGATGGTATTTTAAGGCAAGTTTTCTAAAGGCTTTTTTTATCTCATCGCCATTTGCATTTCTTGAAATTTCAAGGATTTCGTAATAATCAAACTCCACATCTTTCCTTGTTTATTAAGCTTATTTTAAATATGGGATTTTACCCAAAAAAGTTTAAATTTAAAAAAGAATTTACATTTTTGCCGTATAATCTCTACTACTTTTAATGAAAAGGAATATGTATGATAAATGTTTTAATGATAGAAGACGATCCAGAATTTGCTCAAATTTTATCTGAATATCTTGATAGTTTTAATATAAAAGTTACGAATTTTGAAGACCCATATTTGGGACTTAGTGCAGGGATTAAAAACTACGACCTACTTATACTTGACCTTACTTTGCCAGGCATAGACGGTCTTGAGGTTTGTAAAGAAATTCGCCAAAAATACGACATTCCTATTATTATAAGCTCAGCTCGCAGTGACATTAGCGACAAGGTCGTTGGCCTTCAGCTTGGTGCGGACGACTATCTGCCAAAACCATATGATCCAAAAGAGATGTATGCTCGTATCACAAGTCTTATAAGAAGATATAAAAAGACAAATGAAGTACAAGAAGAGGTTGTTGATAGCGCATTTAGGATCGATGATAAACGTCACGAAATTTATTTTAACAATGAGCCATTAGCTCTTACGCCAGCTGAGTATGAAATTTTGACATATCTTATCAAACAACACAGTTTTTCAGTCTCTCGTGAACAGTTAGTTTATAACTGCAAAAGCCTAAAAGATAAAGACTCAAAGAGTTTAGATGTCATTATCGGACGCCTTAGAACAAAGATCGGAGATAGTTCAAAAGCACCAAAGCATATATTTTCAGTAAGAGGTATAGGATATAAGCTTATCGGATGAAATACTCCATAACGACTAAAACAACCATTATCTTTGCCATCGCTTTCTCGCTGATGTGTTTGCTCTTTGTAACTTTTGCAAACATTCAGCAAGAAAGTGCTTTAGAAAAGCTAAAGGATAGGCAAATAAGCGCAATGAACTACCTTGTTGCACTCTATGAACGTGGAAATCCACCAAGGGATTTAGAGCACTATTTTAAAAATTTTTACCTAGAATATGTCGGAAATAAAAATTTGGCTACATCTGTTGCTACAAATGGAACCGTTATTTTTACGCAACACACACCTCTTGGTATAGTCCAGTCGGTTAATTATAAAGGCGATTTGTATCTGCTTATTAAAAATCCATCTTTTCAGCTACTTCTTGAAAGTAACGACGCAAGACACGTAAATGATCCACTTTGGGTCGCATTTTTGATAGTTTCGGCCCTTCTCATCTCACTTTATGTTTCTGTTCTTAGAAGTCTTTCGCCGCTTAGAAGGCTTAGTAAAGACATTAGGAAATTTGCCAGTGGAAATATGGAAATGGCGATGACGGCTAAACTAAATGAAAACGAGCAAGATGAGATCGGTCAGGTCGCAGTGGAGTTTGATAATGCCGTTTGTAAGATAAGAGAACTCATCCGCTCAAGGCAGCTATTTTTGCGTGCGATTATGCATGAGCTAAAGACGCCTATTGGCAAGGGCAGGA
Source organism: Campylobacter sp. (assembly GCF_052169515.1). Lineage (GTDB taxonomy): Bacteria > Campylobacterota > Campylobacteria > Campylobacterales > Campylobacteraceae > Campylobacter_A. Next base: position 69,390 of record NZ_JBQNCH010000008.1, on the reverse strand, counting down.
TCGTTTCTGAGATGGTCGTAAACGAGACTCAAAAGATGAGACTTATCAATGTATTTGAGCGACTTGAGATGCTGATAAATGAATTTAGTAAAGTTGAGCAGCTCCTTTCTAAAAGCTACGCACTAAACTACCAAGAGTGCCATTTTTCACTTATATTAGAGCAAGTACAAGATATGCTTATGCTTGATAAATTTGAAGAGCGAGTGAGCTGCGACATCAGGGACGATGTCATATTAAGAGTGGATTTTCAGCTTTTTAGCTTGGCGATTAAAAATTTGATAGATAATGCCCTAAAATACGCAGAGGATAAAAAGGCTATTTTAATCTGCGATAGCGAATTTATAGCGGTTAAAAATTTAGGCAAAAAGCTAAATCATCCGATTGATTACTACAAACAAGCTTTTGTGCGTGGCGATAAAGTAAGCGCAGGAAGTGGCATGGGGCTTGGACTTTATATCATTGAGCAAATTTGTCAGATGCAAAAATTTGAACTTGTGTATGACTATGAAGAAGGCTATCACGTATTTAAAATTTTACTTAGATCAAAGGCAAAACGAGCATGAAAAGAGGCTTAGAAAAATTTAACGAGCTAACTGAATCTTTTGCGAAGTTGCCAGGTGTTGGTAAAAAATCAGCCGCAAGGTTTGCCTATTTTGTCTGCATGCAAGATAGCTTTGCAGGGCTAAGACTTGCTCAAAATATCGAAGATGCGGTGAGATTTATTAAGCGTTGTGAGCGTTGTGGTGGGCTAAGTGAAAATGAAATTTGTGATATTTGCAGCGATGAGAGCAGGGATAGTGAGGTTATATTACTGGTTGAGAGCCCAAAAGATATCCTAGTCTTTGAGCAAAATGGTATCTACAACGGCCTTTATTTCGTGCTTGACGAGATAGATGAGGATGCCATAGAGAGGCTGCGAAGTGCGATCAAACAAAATGGCTCAAAAGAGGTCGTTTTTGCCTTTACGCCGGGATTAAATTCTGACGCGCTTATGCTTTACGTCGAGGACAAGCTTGGCATGAGTGAAATTTCATTTAGCAAGATTGCTCAAGGCGTACCAACTGGTGTAAATTTAGAAAACGTCGACATGCTTTCACTTTTAAAAGCCTACGAAAGCCGCACAAAAGCCTAATTAAACTTTCTTTTAGTTATAATTTTACCTAAATTTATAGAAATTTAGGCAAGGCTCAACCGCTGCTAAATTTAAAGGATATAGGTTGATTTTACTCATAGATAATTACGATAGTTTTGTTTTTAATGTTGAGCAATATGTAAAAGAGCTTACAGATGAAGAGGTTAGATGTGTTAGAAATGACAAGATCACGCTTGATGAGATCAAAAAACTAAACCCAAGTAAGATAATCTTAAGTCCAGGGCCAAAGCATCCACAAGACAGCGGAGTTTGTTTAGAAATTCTAAAAGCCGACCTTGGTGTGCCGGTGCTTGGAATTTGCCTTGGACACCAAGCTATCGGTCTAAGCTATGGTGCAAAGATAAAAAGACTAGGTGACCCACTTCATGGCAAAACATCTTTTATTGATGTAAAAAATAAAGAGCCACTTTTTTCAGGTCTGCCTGAGCGCTTTGAGGTTATGCGCTACCACTCACTTTATGTTGATGAGCTCCCAGAGTGTCTAAGTGCTGACGCTATAAGTGATGATGGCGTGGTGATGGCACTTAGCGTAAAAGATAAGCCGATCTTTGGCATCCAGTTTCACCCTGAGAGTTACTTCACGCAATACGGTAAAAAGATCGTTGAAAATTTTGTAAATTATCAAGCAAAAGATGAGGTTAAAGAGCCTAAAATCCGCTCACTTAAGCCATATCTTATCAAGCTTCAAGAGAGCATACCACTTGATGATAGCGACTTTGAGCAAATTTGCGAGATAATAGCCAGTAAAGAGTACGAGATCGTGCAGCTTTCAGCCCTTTTGGTGCTGATTAGCGAAAAGAGCCTCTATCCAAAAAGCCTCGCTGCGCTTGCGAAAAATATCCTAAAATACTCACAAACTTACCGCGACGATACGCCTATGATCGATCTTTGCGGCACAGGCGGAGATGGCTTTAAGACGATAAATATCTCAACCACGGTCGCCTTTATCCTAGCAAGCCTTGGTATAAAGGTCGCAAAGCACGGCAACAAGGCCGTCTCAAGCAAATCAGGCAGCTCTGATGTGCTTGAAATTTTAGGCGTAAAAAGTGAAAAATCACTGGCAAAACAGCGTAAAAATTTAGCAAATAAAAATTTAGCCTTTTTTCACGCGCCATTTTTCCATCCACTAGTTGGCGAGGTAAGAGAGGTGCGCCAAAGACTTGGCATAAGAACCGTGTTTAACGTGCTTGGACCGCTTTTAAATCCAAATTTAAACCTTACAAATCAGCTAGTTGGCGTCTATCACAAGCCAGTTTTAAAACTCTACGCCCAGACGCTTAAGATCCTTGGCAGAAAGCACGCTCTAGTCGTTCGCGGTGATGACGGACTAGACGAGATCACTCTTTGCAGTGAAACAAGCGTTGTTGAGCTAAAAAATGGCGAAATTTTTGAATACAGCATCACACCAGAGCAGTTTGGCTTTAAAAGAGCGCTTCACAGCGACATAGAGGGCGGCACACCAGAAGAAAATGCCAAAACTTTGATCCGCACGCTAAAGGGCGAGGAGCAGGGGGCGAAATTTGACATCGTGGTCTTTAACGCGATGTTTGCGCTTTATGCAGCTGATGGCGCAAAGAGCCTAGATGAAGCCAAAAATATGGTGCTTGAAGTGATAAAAAGCGGCAGAGCGTATAAATTTTATGAAGAGTTTATAAAGGCGCAAGCGTAATGGCGCTAGTTAAAATTTGTGGTATCAAAACACTAGATGAAGCAAGCGCGGTTTGCGCTTTAGATGTTGATTTTATCGGGCTAATATTTGCCAAAAGCAAAAGAAGGGTCGAGCTAAATTTAGCTAGGCAGATAGCGAAATTTGCTCACAGCAAGAGCAAAAAAGTAGTTGGTGTTTTTGCTGAGCAAAGCGACTGTGAGATAATGGAAATTTGCCAGTTTGCAGAGCTTGACTTAGCTCAGGTGCATGGAGCAATCAGTGAAAATTTGTATGCAAATTTAAAAGATATGGGCCAAGAAATTTGGCAGGTTTTTAGCGTGAAAGATAGCTTGCCAGAGGTTGATTTTAAACATTTTGACATGGCGCTTTTTGACTGCAAGGGCGAAAATGCAGGCGGAAACGGCACTAGCTTTGAGTGGGAAATTTTAAAAGAGGTTAAATTTAAATTTGGCATGGCTGGGGGCATAGGCGAGCACAACATAAAAGAGGCGCTCAAATTTAAGCCATATCTAGTCGATATCAACTCAAAAGTCGAGGACGAAAACGGCATAAAAGACGCACAAAAGATAGAGAGAATTTTAAAGATCATAGGTGAGGTAGAAGATGAATAGTAAAGCATATTTTGGAAAATTTGGCGGGCAGTTCGTGCCTGAGACGGTGATGTTTGCCCTTGATGAGCTAGAAAGCGCCTATGCTAGCATTGCAAAGACAAAAGAGTTTAAAGACGAGCTTGATGATCTGCTTAAAAACTACGTTGGCAGGCCTAGTCCGCTCTTTTTTGCAAAGCGCCTGAGCGAGCACTACGGACATGAAATTTACCTAAAAAGAGAGGATCTAAACCACACCGGCGCGCATAAGATAAATAACGCCCTAGCTCAAGCGCTACTTGCTAAAAAAATGGGCAAAAAGAAAATTTTAGCTGAGACTGGAGCTGGTCAGCACGGCGTGGCAACAGCGACTGCGGCGGCACTTTTGGGCTTAGAGTGTGACGTGTATATGGGTGCTACAGATGTTGCTAGACAGCAGCTAAATGCCTTTCGCATGCAGCTTCTTGGAGCAAAAGTAGTGAGCGTAGAAGACGGTCTAAAAACGCTAAAAGAGGCGACTACGGCGGCTATTCAGGCGTGGGTAAATGAGATAGAGAGTGCATTTTACGTCATCGGTTCAGCCGTTGGTCCGCACCCATATCCAAAGATCGTGCGTGACTTTCAAAGTATCATCGGCACCGAGGCCAAGGCTCAGCTTGCAGAGTATGGCAAAAAGGCCGACTACGTCATCGCCTGCGTTGGCGGCGGCAGTAATGCTATTGGAATTTTTAGTGCATTTTTGGACGATGAGAGCGTAAATTTAGTAGGTATCGAAGCTGGCGGACTTGGCATAGAGACGCCTTATCACGCAGCTACGCTTAGCAAAGGCAAAACTGGCATCATCCACGGCATGAAAACTACGGTCTTGCAAGACGAGTATGGTATGATCTCGCCAGTGCATAGCATCTCAGCAGGCTTAGACTACCCAGGCATCGGACCAGAGCATGCTCACCTAAACGACATTAAAAGGGTAAGATACGAAGCAGTAATGGACGATGAGTGCATAAACGCTCTTTATTTCTTAAGTAAGATGGAGGGTATCATCCCAGCCATCGAAAGCGCGCACGCACTGGCATATCTAGAAAAGCTTTGCCCAAAACTAGATAAAAAAAGCGTCATAGTCGTAAACGTCTCAGGCAGGGGCGATAAGGACATAAACACAGTTATCGGCTACGAAAAAGGAAAAATTTATGGATAAGATAAAAAGCGCATTTAGCGGCAAAAAGGCAAACATCGGCTACATCGTGGCTGGATATCCAAGCCTAGAAAAAACGAAGGATTTTTTAGAAAATTTAGATGAGAGCACGCTTGATCTAGTAGAGATCGGCATCCCTTACTCTGATCCGCTGGCTGACGGTAAACTCATTGCACAAGCTAGCTTTGAGACGGTGCAAAACGGCGTAAATACTGACGTTGTCTTTGACATGCTTGAGAGTTGCAAGGCAAAAGTGACAAAGCCACTTGTTTTTCTGGTCTATTTTAATATCATCTTTGCTTACGGCGTTGATAAATTTCTCAAAAGATCGGTTGAAGCTGGAGTAAGCGGCTTTATCGTGCCCGATCTGCCTTGTGAGGAGTGTGAAGAGTTTGCTCTAAAATGCAAGGAGCTAAATCTAAGCCTGATACCACTTATTAGCGTCACCTCTGGGGGCAGAGCGGATGGAATTTTAAAATTTGGCTCAGGATTTATTTACGCTCTTGGCGCGATTGGCGTTAGCGGCTCAAAGAGGGCTGATGAAGATAGGATAAAAAAATTAGTTCTAGATCTTCAGCTAAAGAGCGATCTACCAGTGGCTGTAGGCTTTGGTATCAAAAACAAAGATGACGTTAATGAAGTAAAAAAGTATGCTGATGGAGCGATAATCGGCACGCAAATAGTCAGGCTTTTTGCGGAATATAGTGGTAAAGATCTGATAAAAGAGATAGATAAACTCTTTTAAAATGCTTAATAAATTTATAGCTAATTTAGTAAAGCCAAAGTATAATTGAGAACCAATTTCGAGTCTTAAGGAAGAGATATGAAAAAATTTATAGACGAAGCTACAAGTTATCTTTGTAAAGATACTTTGGGGCTAGATTTAGAAGCTGGCAAAAGCCTTGGCAAGGGATTTTATGGGGCTAGCATACCTGTTTATAAAGACAAAAGCGAGTATCATTTTTATCTATTTTTTAAAAAAGATACTTTAAAAATTTTCATGAATGCCTTTTTTGGTCACGAAGATTTTGATGGTGGCGATTTAGACGATCTTTGCAAAGAGATAGCCAATCAGATCATTGGTAAAGCTAAAAATTTATTAAACGAAAAAGAGCCAAATGCGTACAAACTAGGAACGCCTGAATTTTTGGGTGAAGTTGAAAATTTTGGCATAAAGCTAAAAGAGAAATTTATATATAAAATAAAAAATAGAACATTTCAAATAGGCTACGATATATAATGAGCGAAGAAAGTGCGATAGAGACACTAGAGCAGTTAGGGCTTTTTAAGAGCTATGACGAGCTTTTAGATATCAGTGTTGACTTTATAGCTGAGCTAGGAACCACTACGGTTAGTATAAACGATCTTTTAAAGTTCGAAGCCGGATCGGTTATAGACCTTGAAAAACCAGCTGGCGAGAGCGTAGAGTTGTATATAAATAATAGAATTTTTGGAAAAGGCGAAGTAATGGTTTATGAGAAAAATTTAGCCATCAGGATAAATGAAATTTTGGACTCAAAGTCAGTTATTCAATACTTCAAAAAAGAGCTTTTATGAAATTTATATTAGCTTTGCTTCTTTTTGCAACACAAATTTTAGCTTCAAACTTACTAGCTTATAATATCTATGAACGTAACGATAGGGTTGATATTATGCTTAGTTTTGATGCGCCTTATGAGGGAAATATCTTTCAAAAACGTGAAAAAAATACGACATCTTTGATATTAAATTCGCTAAGTTATGATCAAAGTACTAGCAAGGATATAAACTCAAAAATCATTCAAGAGCTAGAGATAGAGCCAAAGCAAAACTCGCTAGTTTTAAATTTGCGCTCAAACGATGCTATTATTGTAAACGCCTCAAAGACAACTGATAGCTTTGGACTGCGTATTCGTGTAACGCTAAAAAATACAAAACCTCAAATACAAAATATGCCTCAAGCTAGTGCAAAAATAGAGGCAGCTACTATGCCAAAAACTGAAGAAGAACCTATGTTAAGCATAGATTCAAGGTATTTTATAGTCTTAAGCATACTTATAGCGCTTCTTGTGTTTTTATATATATTTAAAAAATATATTACTTCAAAAAGCAATGACTTTAGCGGATTTAAAACGCTACAAAGACAACCTCAAAATGAGACCAAGTCGATGAATTGGCTGCTTAAAAATCAAAATAGTGGCGTAAATATCATCTATGAAAAATATCTTGATCGCACAAATAAACTAATGCTTTTAAGCTATGAAAATAGGCGCTATTTAGTGATAGTTGGTAGCTCAAATGTGATGCTTGATAGCTTTGGTGAGGACAAGATCCAAAACGAGCAAGATTTTGCTGTATTTTTTGAAGAAAACAAGAAAAAGTTGAGCTCATTTCTGGAAGAGCGAAAAAATAGCTTAAATAACTACAAAGATAAGATGAGCGGAGAATTTTAGGGGTTAAAGATTAAAATAAATTTTTGATTACATTAAGACCTATAAAATTTCAAAATTTCATTTATTGTATATTGGCAACTAGTTTTGGGATACGCTAATACTTGTTGCTAGTTTTCGAATTTTATTTTATTTGAAATCTACACAAACGAGATGGCAAAAATTTCAGGTTTTGCGATCTTTTTTATCTCTTCTTTTGCCATGGCAAATTCTTTTGCGCCTTCTATTTTTAGGGTATGACCACTAAATTCAAAGCTTAAATTTAATCTCTCGCACGTTAGATCAAGTGCTTTTGCAAGTGAGAGTATGAAGCTCAGCCATCTCACACACTCAGCTTTTGGAAGCAAATTTTTATATCTCTCAAACTCATATATATTTTTTTTACCATTTGTGCCAATTATCGTTGCAATTAGCGTTTTTTGCTCATGAGAATAGCCATAGTTTAAGGCATTTAAGACGATAAATGCCGAATTTTTATGATCTCCATAAAAGCCAATTTCTTGACCGACATTGCATAGCTTTGTAGCTACTAAGAGTGGCTCGAGATAGTTATCATTTAGTCCATGAAGCTTTTTAAGTGCTACAAATATATCTTTTGCATATCTTGACACAGTCTTGTTGCAGGAAAGTATGAAGCGATCTTGCAAGCTTTTAATGCTTGGGTTAAAATTTTGTGGAAATTTAAGGCTTGGACGTAAAAAATCTTTTAAAAACACACCCTCTCTTACACCAACGCCGCTTGTGATGATATTTTTGGCATTTAGCGCCTTGGCAAGCGCCAAAAAGATATGCGCACCTTCTCTAATGGTGTCGTATCTATCTTTTTTTATAGGAAATTTATTTAGCTCAAGCACACTCACATTTGCGATGTTATCGATGTATGCCTCTTCATCGCTAAGTTTGTACGAAAATCCATGGAGCGATGAAAGTGGATATGAGTTTTTGCTCATTATGGCTGTTGAGATCGCTCTTAGTGAACCGCCGATAGCGATTAGATTTTGGCATTTAAAACGTTCATCTATCTTTGCTGTAATCTCTGATAAAAATTTTGGCAGTTTGTTTAAATTTTTCTTATCAAAAAAAAGCTCTTTTAGCCTAACGGTACCGATGTCAAGTGAAAGAACATCGACTATTTTGCCTTTGCTTATCCTAGCAAGTTCAGTTGAGCCACCGCCGATGTCGATAGTGACGCATTCGTCGATCCTATGGAGTAAATTTGTTGCCGCGATTGCTCCAAAAGTAGCCTCTTCTTTACCGTCTATTACTTTTAAATTTATACCCAGTTTTTTTCTTAAAAGCGAGATCAAAACACCAGAATTTGGAGCGTCCCTAAGCGCTGAGGTGCCTACACATAGTACTTTGTTGCACTTGTAGCTTTTGATAATGCTTGAAAATTCACTAAAAGCTTTGATTGCTTTTTGCATTGAAATTTCTGAGATTTCATTGTTTGAGCCATATCCGCCTTCTCCAAGACGTACCTTTGTTTTATATTCAGCTAGTATAAAAAATGCCAAACGTGATGTTCGCTCAAATATTGCCATACGCATAGAATTTGAGCCAAGATCAATTACTGCGGTTCTCTTTGCCATTTTTATCCTTTTATATTTAAAACTAGGCTTGCGACTGCACCGCTTCTATCATTTCTATTTTTAATATCTACTTCGCCACCAAGAGCTTGTGCCGCACCTTTAGCTAGAAATAATCCAAGTCCAGCACCACCTTTGTCGCCGTATCTTTTAAATGGAGCAAACAAATCTTTGCTCTCATCGATGCCTATACCCTCGTCTATCACCTCAATAGTGAATTTATTTTTTAAAAGCCTTGAGTTTATTATGATAGTGCTATTTTTTGGCGAAAATTTAATAGCATTTTGGACAAAATTTTGTACGATGTGAGTTAGTAGGCTAGTTTGGATTTTTATGTTTAAAATTTCTGGTTCTAGGTTTAATTCAATATTTTTTTCGTCACTTTTTGCAAGCACATCATAGTTTTTTGCAAGCTTTTTCAAAAATCCTATAATGTCAATACTTACAGGCTCTTCAAACTGTGCTCCCTCTTGTCTACCGATCTCAAGTATGGAGCTTATCATTGCATTCATGCCATTTATGGCTTCATTATTTGACTTTAAAGCCTCAATATATTTTTCACACTCACGCGGTTTTAAAAGCGTAACTTCATTTTTTGTTTTCATTACGGCAAGTGGTGTTTTTAGCTCGTGCGCCACACCTACAAAAAGCTCCTTTTGATATAGGACAAATGTTTGTATACGAGAGATTAGTCTGTTTATACTGTGTCCAAGTGGTAAAAATTCATCTGGCAGGCTTTTTATATCAATCTCATGTAGAAATTTTTCATCTAAATTTGTAAGCTTTGAGCTTAAAATTTTTATAGGTATTAAAAGCATTCTTGATAAAAATAGTGCATAAAAAAGCACAAAAAGTATCGCCGTGACATTTACGATTATAATATCTATAAAAATTTCTTCTACTATCTGGTTTTGGAGTGTAGTTTCTTTTTCTAGACTTAGGTAACTATCGTCATTAAGTCTTGTTGTTAAAATTGTAGTGCTTTGATTTTTTGATTTATGCATTACTACATACGTCTCTTTTTCTTTTGCCTCTCCTGTCTCTATCGTTGCTAGAGTTTTATTGGGTATTTCTATTGTGAATGTTTTTAAATTTGAAGGATTAAAATTTTGCGGATCTTTTTTGTAAGCTTCTGCTTGATAGGTTAGTTCATTAACAACACTTTGAAAAACAGTAACTCTTATATAGTGATAAAGCATCACCGAAATAACTACAATTAGCATCATCGCACCAGATGCTAATTGTAATATAAATCTATTTCTTAAGCTTTTTTGGGAAAACAAAATCTATATCCGCGTCTTCTAACTGTTTCAATAGTAGAAATATTTAGCGGCTTGTCCATTTTTTGGCGAATTTGGTTGATAGCAACCTCGATAACGTTTGGAGTTACAAGCTCTGGCTCTTCCCAGATAGCGTCAAGCAGTTGCTCTTTAGATACGATCTGATCTGAGTGTCTTGCAAGGTGAGTTAGTACCTCAAATGGTTTGCCTTTTAGCTCAATATCGCGGCCTAAATATGTGATTTTCTCTTCATCTGGATTGATGATGAGCTCGTCTATTTTGATGATATTTGTACCACCAAAGCGTAGTCTAGCTTCAAGTCTAGCTACTAAAATGTCAAAATCAAATGGCTTTTTGATGTAGTCATCAGCGCCAGCTCTAAGTGCTTTGATCTCGCTCTCTTTATCATCCTTTGCAGAAAGTACAACAACTGAAGTGCGTGGAGATTTGTGTTTGATGATATTTATAAGATCTACACCGTCGCCATCTTGAAGCATCCAATCAGTTAAAACCAAGTCATAGTTTCTGATGCCTATATAGTACTCAGCATCTTTAAAATTTTCAGAGCTATCTGTCTGATAGCCAAACTCTTGTAGGCCCTCAGCAATCGTCTTGTTTAGCGTTACTTCATCTTCTACTATTAAAATACGCATTTTATTTCCTTAAACTAAAATTTATTGGCGATTGTATCATAAATTAAGCAACATTTCAAGATACTTTAATAAATTTTTAAAAAACAGTGCTGATTTTTGCTCCGACGACCGCATTTGGTAAAATTTCGGTTTTTAAAATTTCCATTTTTAAGCTTGTAAGTGAGCTAAATTTCTCTTTTAATGCTTTGCAGGTTGCCTCAAGTGACTCTTCAACGCCTTGAAATTTTTTTTCATTATAAAAACTATTTATAAAATCCATAACTAAAATATAATCAACAAAACTAGTTGAGCAAATTTCCAGATTTACTTGTACTTCCTGCTTGCCTACTCGCTCAAAGTCAAGCATTCCAATAACTGTTTTGAACTTATAATCTTTTATAATAGTTGTTATTTCACTTTTCATACGACTTTTTGCTCCTTGCCAGATATTAGGCGAACGATATTTGGTATATGTTTATAAACTACTAAAAATGCAATGATTAGAAGCGGTGCATGCGTGTAAATTTCATCTAACTCCGGATGGATCACAAAGCTTGAGACAATGAGTGCTATCAAAGCACAAAGTGAGGCAAGCGAGCTAATCTTTAAAAATTTACCAACAAAAAACCAAACTACTAAAGCGATAATAATCTCAACTGGCAAGAAAAATGCTATCACGCCAGCTCCAGTAGCAACACCTTTGCCACCCTGAAATCCTAAAAATACTGAGAAACAGTGTCCTACTACGCTTAAAACCGCCATCGTCCAAAGTACGCTTTGACTAGCTCCCAAAGACGAAGCAACTATAAGTGGCAAAATACCCTTTAGCACATCACAAACCACAGTCAAAATAGCAAGTTTTTTGGCTAGTTTTGGATTGGTCTGTTTTAAAACTCTTAGAACATTTGTTGCACCGATGCTCTTACTACCTTCGTTTTTTATATCAACGTGACCAAAAATTTTTGCGAGTATTAGACCTGATGGGATACTGCCAAGCAGATAGCTAATAGCATAAAGTATTAAATTTTGCATATATTACCTTTTATAATTAAAGAGCGAATGATAGTAAAAAAATACTAATTCTTTTATAAATCATCTCCACAAAAGCACGACTTTTTCGTCATAGATATCACTTTTCTTAGGTGAAATTTGCGTCTCATTTATCGTAATATTTTTGACATCATTTGCTTCTTTTAATTCTTCGCTTTCTTTTAAAAATTTCTCTTCAAGCTCACTTAGGGCTAAATTTATATCATTTACATTTTGTTCGCTAAGTTTGACATCACTTCTCTCTTTTAAAACCTTGTTTGCACTTCTGGCACTTGATGCGATCTTGCCGGCATTTTGTCGAGATAAGAGTTTGTTGCCAAATAGTGCCCCAAGTATGCTTGCGCCGATATTTATAGCGGCATCAAGGCCACTTGTGGTCATATCTTTTTGCTCTTTATCAAGCTTTGCCAAGGCTTTGTTTAGTTTATCTTGCAAGTTTTTTTGCTCTTTTTCAAATTTAGCTGTAAGCTTTGCGGTTTGCTCTTCTAAAATTTCATTACACTTGTCCTGAAGTCTTATAAAAAACTGCTCCTTTGACTCATTGTCTTTTGAATAAATCCCCATCGCCTCAAAGGTATTAAATTTAAAATTTCTATACAAATACTCTTTGAAATCTTTTTCAATACTGTTAAAATTTTTAGCGCTCGTTATGAAATTTGGAACAGTAGCAAAACTTGCACCGCTTGGCTCATCTTCACTTGCATCAATATGCAGGTCTTCACTGGCATCGCTCCAGTTTGGCTCTTTGTCATTTTCGTTTAGTTCATAAAGATAGCTTACTTCGCAAATGCTATCTATACCTTTTTTTGCATCATAAATTCTGACTTTTGCACTTGCAAATAAATTTGGTGTAAGATTTTTTGAACTGGTGTAGAGTTGTGTGATCTCATTTGAAATGATAGGTTTTATGCTAAATTTCAACTCGCTTTTATCTACACTTTCACCGCTTAAATTTTCTTTTTTATCTTTCATTAAATTTGAAATTTGTTCGCGGCTAAGTGGGCCTTTTAAATAGCTTAGCGCCCATCTCGTAGAGATCACGTTTAGTCCGTCTTCGTTTATGTTTTTAAGTAAAAAATTTCTTTTTGCTAAATTTGATATGAGATTTTCAAGCGAGGATTTATCTAGATTTGATCCAGCGATACCGCTTAGTCCGTCTATAACGCGTGCTTTGTCTTGTGCTGTTTGTAGGCGACCGATAAACCAAGTGCCAATGTTACTAAGGCCTTTATAGTCAAGATCGACCGGATTTTGTGTGCTCAATATACAACCAAGGCCAAATGCACGAGCTTGCTTTAATAGTGTAAGCATCGGTGTTTTTGAAGGTGGGTTTGCGTTTGGTGGGAAAAAGCCAAAAATTTCATCCATATAAAGGATCGCTCTAAGTGAGCTTGTGCCCTCTGTGCTTCTCATCCAGGCGATTATTTCATTTAGCAAAAGAGTGACAAAAAACATTCTCTCGGCATCATTTAGATGTGAGATTGTAAAGATATTGCACTTTGCTTTTCCGTTTTTGTCAAATAGCATTTTAGAGATCTCAAGCCTAACGCCTTGCGTCCAACCCTTAAAACTAGGACTTGCGATCAATGCATTTAGCTTCATGGCAAGCTTTAATCTATCGCTACTTGGATAGAAAGTATCGATGTCAAAAACACCTATCTTTTTAAGCGGAGGGTTTGCAATGAAATTTATAAGCTCTTCAATACCTACATCTTTTTTATCTCTAAATTTGGTCTCAAAGATACTTGAAATAAGAAGCTGTTCTTTTGAATTCATATCTTCAGAATTTATCCCTATTAGTGATAATACTGAAGCTGCAAGAGAACTTATATAGTTGCTAAAAATTTCTTCATCGGCTATATCTGGACAAATAAAATCGCTCAGTAGCGCCACTCCGATACCAGCTGAACTTTTTGGAGTGTAGATATTAAAATCAGCACTTTCTTTTAAAATTTTAACTCTCTCAAGATCTTGAAAGCTTGACTCAATGCCATTTCTCCACATCTGCGCTTGACTGGTGGCAAATTCTTCGATACTTTGACCTTTATTGGCTGCTTCGTTTTCATCAACATATGGTAAAAAATCCTCTGTTTTCATCTGTGGAAAAGTGAGAGCTAAGTTTGTGATGTCGCCTTTTGGATCGATTATTATAGAGGGGATATTATCTATACAAGCCTCTTCTAAAAGTGTGATACCAAGGCCTGTCTTGCCACTTCCGGTCATACCTATGATAGCAGCATGAGTAGTTAGGTCTTTATTTTTATATAAAAATGGCTCTTTGTCTTTTAATCCGATATAAAAAAGCTTTAAATTTTCTTGTATTGTTTTCACTGATTGCCTTACTCGTATAAATTTATGCGTGAGCGGAGCTCATCAAGTGTCTCTTTGATACGTCTTTGTGTGAAATCTTTTATTGTTTCATCATCTTTGGTAAGCTCCAAGCAGTATCTGATATAGCCTTTATATGCTAATTCTGTAACAAGCTTTAGTTTCAAAGATACACTTTTTGATTTATCTGGTTCCATCAAAATATCGAAATTCGCTTCTACCTCTTCTCCGTGTTGAAAATTTGTAGTTTGTGAGCTTAGTACGCTTATGCCGCCTTCAGAAATATCATAAAGGCTACCTTCAAGATTGCCTTGTTTGCCCTTAATAAAAATTTTCGTAAAACGATTTGGCAAGATTCGTTGAAATTTCCTTTTGTACGCATACATCGATGTATTTCGTAAGAAATTTGAAAGAGTGACGCCTTTATTAACTATATTATAATTAACAATATCAGCACATAATGGTTTCGAAAAAAAGCTGTTTGGTAAAATGAAGCCTTTACCATCTTGCTTCATAGCTAAAATTTGCATCATATCTACACGAAAGACGACGCTATCTTCTTTAACTTCTAAAATTTCAGCTTCGTACTTTATATTAAGCCCGTCGTATAAATTTAAAAATTCTGGCTTTACCTTGGCGTTTTTCATGCGAGTAAATGTGTTGATCGGATCTTCGTAGAAAAACATTCCAGTATCAATCATGGTTTTTACTGCAGTTTCTTGACTACCTTTGCTGCTACATAAGATCTCTTTCATTCTTGAAACAGCGTTTACAAAATAGCCCACAAAGGTGCTATTGTCGCAAGAGCGACTAAAGCTTAGTATCAAATTTAAAAGTAAAAAATTTACCAACTCATCTTTTGTATTTGATTTTGGGATTAGATTATTTAAGTCGTCTTGCAGTTGTTGGAAATTTGGTATTTGGATAAGCAGCGTATCAAAGATATTTTCAAGACAAATTTTTACTTGATCGTGTGGCACAATAAAGGTTAGTTGTCTACAAAATTTAATACCATCGTCGATAAATTTAGCTCTTAATTTGAGAATGCTATCTTCGCAATTCATTACAAGCTCTTGCCTGCCCTTAAAATCCATTGGGTCTCCGGAAAGTTATTAGTTAAAGTTTTTACTATAATATAGAAAGTTATATTAAAAAAATATTTAAATATGCAGAAATATGTAGAGAGAGAAAATTTCTAGGCAAAGCTGCCTAGAAATTTTTGAATTATAATTTGCTTTCGTTGTGTGAAAGGTAATCAGCAACACCATCTGTGCTTGGCTTCATACCAGCATCACCTTTATGCCAACCAGCTGGGCAAACTTCGCCGTGCTCATTTGTAAATAGCATAGTGTCAACCATTCTTATCATCTCGTCAATATTTCTGCCAAGTGGAAGATCGTTTACTACTGCGTGGCGAACTGTGCCGTCTTTGTCTAGTAGGAATGAACCACGAAGAGCTACGCCAGCGTCTTCTAGAAGTACGTCAAATCCGCGAGCTATTGATTTTGTCATGTCAGCTACGATAGGGAAACGAACTTTACCAATACCACCTTTGTTTACTGGAGTCTCTTTCCATGCAAAGTGAGAAAATTGGTTGTCGCATGAAACCGCAATAACTTCGATACCACGTGACTTAAACTCGTCATATCTTTTGTCAAATGCGATAATTTCACTTGGGCAAACAAAAGTAAAGTCCATTGGATAGAAGAATACAACTGCACCCTTTTCGCCAATATTTTTATAAAGA
This sequence comes from Campylobacter sp., assembly GCF_052169515.1. Classification (GTDB taxonomy): domain Bacteria; phylum Campylobacterota; class Campylobacteria; order Campylobacterales; family Campylobacteraceae; genus Campylobacter_A. Next base: position 53,734 of record NZ_JBQNCH010000008.1, on the reverse strand, counting down.
TTAAAATCATTTACGATTTGATTGTTTCCTAAAACTGCTGCAGCTGTAAAATCAGGTGCTTTTTTTGTTACTAACATTTGTTCTCCTTAATAATAAATTTTATTGATTGCGAAATTATATCTATACTAAATTAAATTTAGTTTAAATATATTTTAAAAATTTAAAGAAAGTAAAGAATGTCTATTTTTCAAAGTATAGATAAAAATTTATTTAGACACATATGTATTATAGTGAGTTAAATTAAAAAGCATTATAAATAAAAATCGTTGCATGACTTTCAAACAAGAAATGGGTTTTAAGATTTTGTGAAAGATATGGTTAAATTCTAGATGTGATTATAGGTCACTAAAATTTTTTCCGCCAAATTTTAGAATCGCTGATCCCCAAGTAAAACCACCACCAAATGCATCTAAAAGTAAGATCGATCCATTTTTTATACGACCCTCTTCATAGGCATCATTTATTGCCATTGGAATTGACGCAGAGCTTGTATTGCCATACTTGGCGACAGTTAAAACGCACTGTTCATCTTTAAAATTTAGCCTATCTTTTACTGCATCTATTATTCTTATATTTGCTTGATGCGGTATAAAAAAGTCAACATCGCTACTTTGCATTTTGTTTGCGTGTAGAATTTCTATAACACTTTTGCTAAGTGTTTGAACTGCTATTTTAAAAACCTCATTTCCACTCATGTGGATAAAATTTAGTCTATTTTTTAGCATTTCTTCGTTAGCTGGGAAGGCACTTCCGCACCCTGGTGTTATTAAAAGCTCGGCTTGTTTGCCATCGCTTGCTGTGTGAATATCAATAATCTCATTTTCTTCACTTGCACTAATTATAGCCGCACCGGCACCATCGCCAAAAAGTATGCAAGTGCTTCTATCAGTATAATCAATAATTGAGCTTAATTTCTCAGCCCCTATTATTAAAATATTTTTCTTGGCACCACTCATGATAAGAGAATTTGCAAGTTCTAAAAGATAGATAAAACCTGTGCAAGCTGCACTTATATCAAATGCTGTGATACCGTAATTTAGACCTAAATTTGCAGCTATTTTGCAAGCAGTTGATGGCATGCAAAGATGATCAGGCGATATTGTGGCACATATTATCGCATCAATATCTGATTTATCAAGGCCAGCACGCTTTATAGCTATCTCGGCAGCCTTAGTGCCAAGATCACTCGTTATTTCATTTGTCGCAATATGCCTTTGCCTGATTCCAGTTCGCTTAACTATCCATTCATCACTTGTTTCAACTATTTTTTCAAAGTCAAAATTTGTCATAACTTTTTCTGGAACATAAGATGCGATAGATATTAACGAAGCTTTTGGCATATTTTACCTTGCAAAGTGTGAAAGTTCTTCTTCAATGACTTTATTTATATTTGAATTGGCAAATTTGATTGCTTGAAAGGTGGCATTTTTTATGGCTTTTGAATTACTCTTGCCGTGGCTTATAATGACGCAACCATTTACACCAAGAAGAGGCGCGCCACCGTACTCATCATAGCTTACTTGTTTTTTAAGAGTCTTAAATACTTTTTTCATAAGTACTGAACCAGCCATAGCAAGAGGCGATTTTTTGACTTGTTTTTTGATTATCTTGCCTATCGCATCAGCAACACCTTCGCTAGTTTTTAAAAGAATATTTCCCATAAAACCATCGCAAACCATGACATCTATGCTGCCATCAAAAATTTGGTTACCCTCTGCATTGCCAACAAAGCTATCAAGTCTAGAAATTAGTTTAAAGGCTTCTTTGCTAACCTCATTGCCTTTGCTTTCTTCCTCGCCATTTGATAAAAGTCCAACTTTTGGCTCTTTTCTACACAAAATTTCTTTTGCATAAGCTTCCCCCATTATGGCAAATTGAAATAAGTGCTCGCTTTTACAATCAACATTTGCACCGACATCCAAAACTAAGGTTGCAGAGTCCTTTGAATTGGGCATAAGTGTTGCGATAGCTGGGCGAGAAACATTTTTTAATCTACCAACTCTTAGTGTAGCTAAGCTCATTGTAGCACCACTATGACCAGCAGAAACGACAGCATCAACTTCTTTGTTTCTTAAAAGCTCTATTGCTTTGTAAATTGTACTATCTTTTCTTTTTAATGCATCAGTTGCACTATCTGACATAGAAATAACTTCTGAAGCCTCTAAAAATTCGATATTTTTTAAGTAAGGTTGTGGAATGAGTGGTTTTATGGCATTGCTATCGCCAACTAATATAGCTTTAAATTCTGTCTCTTTTAGCGCTTCAATAACACCAGATATTATTGGGTCTGCGCCAAAATCACCACCCATAGCATCAATAGCAATGCGAATCATATTTTAGTATTCACCTGTTGTTTTGTTTATGCGGTGAGGCATTTTCCAAGAACCGTCTTTGTCTTTTACAGGTACTGGAAGTGTAACTTTGTAATGTGTTCTGCGTTTTGCTGCACGAGAATGACTTACTCTACGCTTTGGTACTGCCATTTTACTCTCCTTTATAAATTTTTACATTTTTCACAATAAAAATAATCGCTCTTAAAAGCTTCTAGTTCGCTTTCAAAAACTTCTATTAAATCAATATTGCCGTCATAAAATTCCATCGTATCGCTAAGCTCATTTTCGTTGTCTTTATAGACTCCGTCGCTTAAATTTAGCTCTACGTTTTGATCAACTGGCAACATAAATTCATCACCACATCGATCACAAATATATTTTATTTCACCCTTTATAGTACCTTGGCATTTTACTAAAAAAGGGTCTTTTTTCTTTAAAATTCCACTAAATTCTAAACTATTATTTCTTCCAAGCTCAAAGTTAATCCCTTGGGCTGTTACTTTAGAGAAAGAAATTTTCAAAATTTAGCCTAAGATTAGCAAATTTCTCTTGAAGCAAAGAAGAAATTTATCTCATTTGCAGCATTTTCTAGGCTGTCACTTCCGTGAACTGCGTTTGCGTCAATGCTATCAGCAAAATCAGCTCTGATAGTGCCAGGAGCTGCTTCTTTCGGGTTAGTTGCACCCATTAGATCGCGGTTTTTAGCAACTGCATTTTCACCCTCTAAAACCATAACTACAACTGGTCCGCTTACCATAAATTCAACTAGATCGTTGAAAAAAGGTCTATCTTTGTGAACTGCGTAAAATGCTTTTGCATCGCATTTGCTAAGTTTGATTTTCTTTGCAGCAGCGACTCTTAAGCCATTGCTTTCAAATCTATCTATGATTTTTCCAACAACATTTTTTTTAACAGCGTCAGGCTTAATAATAGAAAGTGTTCTTTGCATAAAATTTCCTTAAAATTTAGGTTACTTATAATGAAGTTGGCAATTATATCAAATAAATCTTAAAAATAAAATAGGCTCAAATTTGAGCCTAAAATTTGTAAATTTATTGGATTACTGGAGTGCTACCAGTGCGAGAATCAGCACCGATCTGATCGCGTGAAGGTTGCCCTGCTACCACTGCATCCCAGACGATACAGCCATCAGTTGGACAGGCAGATGCACAGGCTGGCTCGTCATTGTAGCCTACACATTCAACACATTTGTTTGAATAAACATAGTAAGTGTCTTCTCCAGTTGGGTTATCGCTATCATCAACAATAGCTGAAACTGGGCACTCATCGATACATGAGCCACAGCTTATACATATATCAGTTATTTTTACAGACATTTTTTCTCCTTAAATAAAATTCTGGCGTAGAATATCAAAAAAAGCTGAAAATGATATAAATATACTCTTAAATTTACTTTTGGGCATGATCATAAAAAGTTCTTTTATAAAGTTTTTATCACTTTTAGACTAAATTTATAGGTTAAAATTTCAAAAAAGGTCATATAAATTTATGAATGATACTATACAAATAACTGGTGCACGCGAGCACAATCTTAAAAATTTAAATCTTGAAATTCCAAAAAACAAACTAGTAGTCTTTACCGGCCTTAGCGGAAGTGGCAAGAGTACACTAGCCTTTGATACGCTCTATGCTGAGGGGCAAAGAAGGTACATGGAGAGCCTTAGCAGCTATGCTAGACAGTTTCTAGACCGAGTGGGCAAGCCTGATGTAGATAAGATCGAGGGTTTAACGCCCGCTATTGCGATCGATCAAAAGACGACTTCTAAAAACCCTCGTTCGACGGTTGGTACGATTACAGAAATTTACGACTATCTAAGGCTTTTGTACGCAAGAGTTGGCGTGCAGCACTGCCATAAATGCGGCAAACCTATCTCAAAAATGAGTGCAAGCGATATCATAAACGAAATCTCAAAGCTCCCGCTTGGCGCAAAAGTAATCATATATGCACCGCTAGTGCGTGAGAAAAAGGGTACATGGGCGGACTTGATCGAAAATTTACGCCAAAAAGGCTTTGTAAGAGCGCAGATAGATGGCGTGGTGGTGAGGCTTGACGAGGAGATCGAGCTTGCTAAAACTAAAAAACATACAATAAAGGTCATCGTTGATAGGATCGCCATCGATGAACAAAATTACGAACGCCTTGCAAGTGACGTGGAAAAAGCGCTAAATGAGAGCTTTGGCGAGGTCGAGATAGAGATCGCAAATGCCGACGAGCTGGGGGTTAAAGAGAGTTTTATACATTACAGCGAGCATATGGCTTGCTTTGATTGTAAAATTTCATTTACGCCGCTTGAGCCGCTAAGCTTTAGCTTCAACTCTCCAAAGGGCGCTTGCGAGCATTGCGACGGACTTGGTATAAGATACAGCCTAGATATGAGCAAGATCATTGACGAGGAAAAGTCGATAGAAAATGGCGCTATCAAGCTGCTTTATGGCTACAACATGAGCTACTACTATAAATTTTTACTTGCTTTTTGTGAGCAAAATGAGATTGACATTAAAAAGCCATATTATGAGCTGAGCGAAGATGAAAAAAGACTCGTTTTATACGGTAACGTAAAGGAAATCTCGTTTTTTTGGAAGCGAAATAAACTGCTTAGAAAATTTGATGGAGTAGTTAAAATTTCACACGGACTTTTAAAGGATTATAAGGACTTTGACGAGTATATGAGCGAGAAAATTTGTGATGCTTGTAATGGCCACAGGCTAAAGCCCCAAAGTCTAGCGGTTAGGGTCGCTGGCCTTGGGCTTGGTGAAATTTTGGATATGAGCATAGAAAACTGCACCGCATTTTTTTCAAATGAGAAAAATTTTGCCTATCTTAGTGACTACGACAAGGCGATTGCAAAGCCTATTTTAAAAGAAATTAACGAGCGTCTTTTCTTTTTATATGACGTGGGACTTGGCTACTTGTCGCTTGGGCGTGATGCTAGGACGATTAGTGGTGGTGAGGCGCAGCGCATCAGGATCGCGAGTCAGATAGGAAGTGGGCTAAGTGGTGTCATGTACGTGCTTGATGAGCCAAGTATCGGCCTGCATGAGCGAGATACGATAAAGCTTATAAAGACGCTTAGAAATTTACAAGCTAAAGGCAACTCTGTAATCGTCGTCGAACATGATAAAAAGACGATAGAAGAGGCTGATTATATCGTTGATATCGGCCCTGGAGCTGGTAAATTTGGTGGTAACGTGATCTTTTCTGGTAGCCCAAAAGAGCTTTTAAGCTCAAACACGCAGACTGCCCTATATATAAATGGTAAGAAAAAGATCGACTACCAAAAAAATAGAAAGGCTGAGAAGTGGCTTGAAATTTCAAATGTAAATATCAATAATATCTCAAATTTAACCGCGAAATTTCCGCTTAGAAACCTTGTGGGTATCACCGGCGTTTCAGGATCTGGCAAGAGTTCGCTCGTGCTTCAGACCTTGCTTCCAGAGGCACAGGAGCAGCTAAATAGAGCTAAAAAAGTTAAAAAGATAGCTGGGGTAAATTTAAGCGGACTTGAGAATTTAGACAAGGTTATATACCTCGATCAAAGCCCGATCGGACGCACTCCACGATCAAATCCAGCGACATACACTGGCGTAATGGACGAGATCAGAAATTTATTTGCCCAGACTAAAGAAGCTAAACTTAGAGGCTATAAAATAGGGCGCTTTAGCTTTAATGTCAAGGGTGGACGTTGCGAGAAGTGTCAAGGCGAGGGTGAGATCACTATCGAGATGCACTTTTTACCTGATATCAACGTGGTTTGCGACGTTTGCAATGGCGCTAGATACAACGCTCAAACCTTGGAAATTTTATACAAGGGTAAAAACATCGCTGAGGTGCTAAATATGAGCATCGATGAGGCGGTTGAGTTTTTCAAAGCGGTGCCAAAGATCGCTTCAAAGCTCACCACACTGCAAGACGTGGGACTTGGCTACATCACGCTTGGACAAAATGCTGTAACACTAAGTGGCGGAGAGGCGCAACGTGTGAAGCTGGCAAAAGAGCTTAGCAGAAGCGATACTGGAAATACGCTTTATATCCTTGATGAACCAACGACAGGGCTTCATTTTGCTGATGTCGATAGACTAGTAAAGGTGCTAAATCACCTAGTTGATCTTGGAAATTCTGTTTTTGTTATCGAGCATAACATGGATGTTATCAAAAACTGCGACTATATCGTAGATATGGGCCCAGAAGGTGGTGCAAAGGGTGGCAAAGTAATAGCGTGCGGTAATGTAAAAGATGTAGCCAAAAACTACAAAAAAACTGGCAGCTATACAGGAGAATTTCTAGCACAAGAGCTTGAGGAAATGAAGAAAAAGTAGAAATTTAACTCAACCGTTTCTTTATAAAAATTTAAAACGGTTGAGACGCGTCGGAGCGTTAGCTAATTTTTAAGGTTAATTTTTCATCTATAGCACTTGTAGCTAGTGCCCAAAATAGTAGCATTAAAAGTGCATTTTCATGGTGAAATGTGGTGTTTACAAGTGAGATGATGTTTTGAAAAGCAAGCATTAAAAGTGCAAGAAAAACTATGCTATTTTGTCTAAAATTTTTAATAAATTTTATAAATAGTGATAGCTGAAATACCAAATATGCAATCAAAGCAATAAGACCTTTTTCTGTTAAGAATGTCAAAAATGTGTTATGTGCGTGAGATACGTGTGCTTTGACGCTTTGCGGGAAAAAGTATGTTAAATCTATACTCTTAAAATTCCCACTGCCTATGCCAAAAAAGATATTGTCTTGCCATGTTTTAAATGCACTTTCAAAGATGAGAAATCTAAATTCACCGCCTTGTACTCCCTTTGACATTTGATCGTATATTCTTTCATCTGCAGTAAATGCTATGGTTATATATAAGTATGTGAAAAAGACTACACAAAATAAAATAGATAATGTTAAAGAGAGCTTAATACTGGCCTCTTTTTTATATATTAAATATGAAAAAATTAAAACACTAGCCAATGGGACCATGTAGGCGGTTGATCTTGAGCCAGCGATGGCAAGAGCTAAAATACAAATTGTGGCTATGGAAATATTTATCGACTTATTTATGTTTTTGTGTGACATAAGCGATAGGGCTGTTAGGAAAACTAAGAATATGTAAATAGCACTATGGTTTACATGGCCAATTGATTTTAATATTAAAAATGCCTCTGGATCCGGATCACTAAATTTTTCTATGCAAGCTGGAATAAATGCAGCGATAAAACCAGCAAATAAGGCAAAAAATAAAAATTTAAAATTTATTTTTTCTACACCAACACTTCTAGCTACTAAGAAAAATAACATACACCTTAGCGGATCAAGCGCTCTTGAGACGGGAACTCCATTTACCAAGCAGCTTATAAAAGTAGCCAAAACAAAGATAGAAATCGAGATATTTATGGCGTCAAATTTAAATTGCTTCTTTTCTTTGACGCAAATGTAAATTCCAGCCAAGACAAAAAGTGTAAGTGAAATTTGCTTTAAGCCCTCAGTTACTGGCAGTGTAAATAAGACAATAACCAAAAAGAGATTGTAGAGTCTAGATACAATGTCATTTTTCATGCAGATCCTTTAAAATTTAAGTGGACATTTTATCATTGCTGAACTAAAAATAATATACAATTAAAAAAAATTAAAAGGAAATATCGTGTCTGATGTGAAAATCAGCTTCGTGGTGCCTGTTTTTAACAAAGAAGAGCATGTTAGAGATTGCTTAAATTCACTTGTATCTCAAGATATGGACGATATTGAGATCATAGTTGTAGATGATGGAAGCAGTGATACCACGCCTCAAATTTTGAAAGAGTACGAAGATAAAATAATATTAAAAACAAAGAGTAATGCAGGCGTTAGTGCTGCTAGAAATGATGGTATATTGCTAGCTAAAGGAAAATATACTATTTGTGTAGATGCTGATGACTATGTGGAAAAGGATTATGCCTCGTGCGTTTATGATATTACGAAAAAATTTGATGCAGATATAGTGATAACGGATGCATTTAAAATTTGCGGTAATAAAAAAGTATGTTTAAAGGACTTTGAGACAAAAGATAGTTGTATTATAGATAAAGACGAGTATTTAAAGAAATTGCTCGCTTCAAGACATAATAAAGTCTTACATAACACATGGAATAAGGCTATTAAAACAGAAATTTTAAAAGAAAATTTGTTTCCAGTCGGGATCACACAAGCTGAAGATTTTCATGTTGTGGTAAGAAACGTCATCGCTTCAAAAACTCTTGTAAAGTTAAACAAGGCGTTTTATTATTACAAGATTGGAGAGAATAACACTAGCGGTTTTGAAAAACTAAAAGCTGTGATGGACCATAAATTTGTTTATGACGATATAATCTCAATTTTAAAAAACAAAAATTTAGCTCCTGAGATGGTGCCTGATCTTGAGCTTAGAAAGATAAAAAGCGTCTATATACCGGCTATTTCGGCGAGACCAAATCTAAAAAATAGTAGCTATGTAAAGGCACTTGATCTTTTTTACGAAGATATTGATAGCATCATAAATTCAGCTGGTTTTTCAAAACTTAGATTAAAACATAGAATTTTGCTTAAAGTGCTAAAAAATGTAAAATCATATGAAAATATATCAAAAATTTTAAAAATCTTTAATACAATAAATGGCTTTTTGTCAAATAAAAAAATGAAAGAATTTAAAGAGTAGAAGATGATAAATATACTTGAGCTTGAAAGCTCTCTTGGATTTGGCGGACAGGAACACCGTACTCAGCGTGTGATAAATGGACTAGATAAGAGCAAATTTAAGGTTTTTTATGGGCTAAATCCTGGCTCAAAAAGCTTTGAAAAGCAAATAGATTGCGAATTCGTTGAGTTTAACCTCAAAAAGTCTTTTAATATCTTTGAAATTTTAAAAATTTGCAAATTTGTAAAGCAAAATAATATAAAAATCATCTCAACTCACTCAGGAAAAGACGGCACAATAGGCGCTATAGTGGGCAAAATTTGTGGCGTTAGCGTGGTTCGTACTAGGCATTTGCAGCTACCTATAACATCGCCTTTGCCTTATAACCTAAGCACAAAAGTAGTCGGTGTTTGCGACTCGGTTTGCGCTGATCTTATAAAAAGAGGCGTAAAAAAAGAGAAGGTACTAAAAATTTACACTGGGATTGATACGCAAAAATACACACCAGAATTTAAGATAAACATGAAAAAAGAATTTGGCCTAAGTGACTATGTAGTGGGTGTTTGTATCGTGGCAGTGCTAAGGGCTGCTAAAAACCACAAGCTCTTAATCGATGCATTTAGTGAACTAAATTTAGAAAATTCAGCTCTTTTTATCATAGGTGACGGTCCTCAAAATGAGAACCTAAAAGAGTGTATAAAAGATAAAAAAAATATATTCATGCTTGGCAACAGAACCGATGTGAGCGATTTTTTGGGCTCACTTGATATCTGTGTGTTACCTTCAGATATGGAGGCTATCGGTGGAGCGTTGCTTGAAGCGTCTTCGTGCAAGCTAGCCACTATCGGAAGCGACGTGGGTGGTCTTAGCGAGGCAGTAAGCGACGGAAAGAGTGGATTTTTATTTCAAAATGGCGATAAAGAGGGGCTAAAAAAGGTGCTTAAAAGGCTTATTTTGGATGAAAATTTAAGAAAGCAGATGGGCGAGTTTGGTAGAGAGTACGTAAAAGAGGTATTTAGTATCGAAAAAATGATAGAAAACACACAAAATTTATATATGGAACTTTTAAAATGAGTGTAACAGTTTTGATGTATCACCACGTGCTTGAAAAGAGCGGTTTTATCGCTAGCAGCGTGGATGAGTTTAGATCGCATATGAAATTTCTGGCTGAAAATGGCTATAAAACGCTAAGTATAAATGAGTTTATCGCTTATAAAAAAGGCGAGCTTGAGGTACCAAAAAAGAGCGTTTGTATAACATTTGATGATGGCTGGATGGACAACTACATTTACGCCTATCCTATCGTGAAGGAATTTGGGCTAAAGGCAAATCTTTTCATAGTTACTGGCTGGGTAGAGGCGGCGCAAAAGGCACACGAGATGAGGCCTGCTAACTTTTTAAATGTCGATCACAACGAGTGCAAGAGGTTTGCTCCAAGTAGGCCACAAGATGTGATTTTAAATTTAGAGCAGATCGAGAAAATGAGTGATTGTTTTTACTTTCACTCACATACGCATGGTCATTTTGATAGATATTTTGGACAGCTTAGTTTGGACGAGGAATTTTGCCTTTGCCGTGAATTTATGAAGAAAAATTTTGGCTTTGAGGACGATTCACTATGCTGGCCGCGTGGCAAATATAACGAAGAGTATCTAAGCACTGCCAAAAAGCACGGTTACAACGCGTTTTTCACTACAAAACGTGGCATTAATAAAGCTGATGGAAACCTTGAAGAGATAAAGCGCATAGTGACAAAACGTGATGAAAAATGGCTAAAAAAGACTATGTTTATATACCAAAATGACATTTTAGGCTCGATCTATGCAGCCATAAGGTCTTAGTGGGCTAAATTATTTAGTAAAAATTTTCTCATTTTTGGCTATATGTTTTTGCAAGATCTGAAGAATCGCTTTTGATTATATATTTCGCTTTATTGGCGATTTAAATTCTAATTTAAATTTATACTCAAGACCTGATAGATCAAGCTCTTTTTTGCCTATATGCTTTTGAGTATTGTCTGGATCTTCACCGGAGTTTCTCTTATAAATTCCGGCTATTCGATCTTCTTCATCTATGCTTAAAATACAGAGTATATCGCATTTGCTGATGCGTGCAAGAGGGTTGGTACTTGCGTAGATCACAACTTTTACAAATGGCATGATAAATTTAAAAAACGGCCTTAGCTCATCTTTGTGGTCGGCTTTAATTTTTACCCTTGGTCGTATAAAAAAGAGATTTACGCTCATTACTCCATCGTCTATAACAGCGATCTGATGCGGCTTAAAGTCTCCAAAACCTTTGCGTCTTAGTTCTTTGCCAAGTGTGCTTTTGCCGCTACCATGAAGTCCAGTAAGAGCGATTAAAGCTCGTTTTTTATCTTTTAAAATTTCTTTACAAACCTCATTTAATGCTTCAAACATTATTTGTAGCCTCTGTTCCTAAAATCTGAGTAAATTTTGCCAATAAATGGTATTGAGTATATAAAAAGCTTCTTTTTGATCCTAAAAATGTAGTCGTTCTCGGTCTTTCCATTGTTTGATATATCTATGCGTCTTATCTTAAATTTATCATCTTCTGCGCAAAATCCACCGTCTATTACACTAAAAGCAAAATTGTAATACTCTTTCACAACCTTTAGAGAAAGCTCATTAAAATGCCCCTTTGGAAAGCAAAAACCAAATTCCTTTTTTTTAGGAAATAGCTCTTTTATCTTGGTGAGTGAGCTAGAAAATTCCTCTCTTAGCTTTACCTCATCGTTGCTTTTGCATGAAAAATGGCTCGCCGTGTGACTATCAAACTCAAAAAGCCCACTCTCGCGCATCTCTTTAATTTCGTCTAAATTTAAAAAATACTCACCATCTTTTTCGTAGTCAATCTCTTTATGTCTTTTGAATGTAAAATCGTAATTTTGCCTTTCAAAATCTTTAATCTTATCTGTTATCAAAAAGCAAACGGCAGGAATTTTTAGCTCTTTTAAGATAGGAAACGCAAATTTATAATTATCAAAATATCCATCATCAAAAGTTAGCAAAATATTCTTTTTTGAGGCTTTGGCTCGTCCTGCCACAATATCTTTAAACTGGCCGTAGTCTATAAATTTATAACCCTCATCTAATGCCATAAGAAGTGCTTTTTTAAATAACTCTGGACTAATGGCAAAGTCATTTTCATTATAGTTACAATGATGCATTGTTAATATACAAACAGGGTAGTTCATTTTTTCTCCAGTAAATTTTTAATAGCCTGTTTTAGCGCCTTGTGGCTAAAGTTTTCATCCACAAATTTAAAGGCATTTTGTGAGTAAATTTTAGCTTTTTCAGGCTCGTCTATCAGCTCTAAAATATACTCTTTTAGCGAAACCTCATCTAAATTTTTAGCACAAAGCCCACGCTCTTTGTCTTTAACTAGCACGTTCATCGGGGCGTTATCATAGACTACGACTGGCACTTTTGAGCTCATCGCTTCAAGCAATACAGTACCAAGCCCCTCAGAGTGCGAAGCAAATACGTAGATGTCAAAGCTTTTTATAACATTTGCCGCGTCATTTCTAAATCCAGTAAAGATGATCTTATCTTTTTTGCTAAAAATAGAGGCAATCTCATTTTTTGTGCTTTCGCTGATATTTCCTGCAAATACTATAGTAGCGTCCTTTTCTTTTAAAATCTCTTTTGCTGCACTTGCAAAGTCATAGACGCCTTTTTTGCGATAAAGAGAGGTAAAAGTACCGATGACTAGCTCGTCTTGAGAGATATTAAACTCATCTCTAAATGTACTTTTTGTGCTATCAATCTTTTCAACATCAACCGTACTTGGCATAAAAAAGAGCCTATCTTTGCTAACGCCGATGCTTAGCAGATACTCCTTGACACTAGTTGAGATGTACAAAATTTTATCAAATAGTTTTTTGTGCATGAGCTTTGAAAGAAAGCCTTTTATAGGAAAAAGATTGTGTCTTTCCTTATAAAATTTAACGCCCTTACTTCGGTAAAATAGTCCAGCAATGGCCCCAACCCAGCTATCAGTTGATCCATGAGTTATGACCACATCTATATTGTTATCTTTGATTGCTTTGCAAATGGCCGGTATGCTTTTATGAAAATTTTTCTTGCTCATCTCTTGTGCTATAACACTAAAGCCTTCTTCTTTTGCAATACTTTCTATCTGAGAGTTTGGGTTGCAAAAAAGTATGACATTATGACCCATTTCACGCATAAAACGCATCTCGTTTAGTGTCTTATTTTGCTCACCACCCCAATTAAAAAGTGTCTGCGTGTGAATAATGTTCATCTGCCTATCCTAAAATTTCTTTTATTTTGGCTTTTATTTTTGGCATTTCGTCACTAAAATCCATCAATGTTTTTTCTACACCATGCCTTGCTATGCCTTCTTTGTCGCAAGGCACAAAATCCCAATCTTTTTGATAAACAGTGTGTTTGCCCATGCTTTGTATACCATTTCGTTTGGCGTAGCCATTTTGCATGAGTGAGCTGTCCCATGGACCCCACTCATAAGCGTTACTTGGGCCAAAAAAGGCTATTACCGGCACGTCATTTGCCGCAGCTATGTGCATGACGGCGGTATCGACACCGATAAAAAGACTTGAATGCTTTGATAGAGCGATCGTTTGTTTTAGGCTTAGCTTGCCGCCTAAATTTATAGGCTCACTTTTGCAAATTTTTAGCACACTTGCAAGCTTTTCAAGCTCATTTTCTTTGTTGTCACTTGTTAGCACGACCTTTATGTTTAGCTCATTTTCGCAGTAGTCGATGAGCTCTGCCATGCTCTCATCGTTTGCACATTTAAACATCCAGCGACTCGTTAGATGCATGTGTACAAAGCGTTTTGGCAAATTTAGATGCTCTACGCTCTCATCTGAAAAAACACTTACTTTTTTGCTCACCGGTTCAAATCCTAAAGCCCTTAGCGCGTTTAAATTTAGATCAATCGTGTGAGAGAAATTTTCGTAGTATTTTGCCTTTACGCTTAAGAGCTTGTTTATTGCCTCGTGCTTGCCCAAAAAGCCAACTATTTTTTTGATCTTTGCATATTTTGAGATGATCACGCCACGATCGCCAGTGGTTGTTTGCACCGCAATGTCATACTTCTCTTTTTTGATCGCTTTTATAAATTTTATTTCCGTGATAAGCTTTTTAAAAAAGCCAGAATTTGCACTTTGTCTATCGTAAATGTGGATCTTGTTTACATGAGGATTGCCCTCAATCATCTCTTCAGTCCCTTTATTTAGAGCGAAGTCGATGGTCGCGTCAGGGTAGTAGTGGTGTAAATTTTCAATGAGCGGCGTGGTCAGAAGCACATCGCCGATGTTTCTAAATTTAATTACTAATATTTTCATTTTATGTATTTCCAAAATGTGTATTGAGCGTAAAGTCTAGCGATGATGTAGCCAGTAAAGCCCTCTTTAAATCCACCTTTTAGCAAATAAAGCTTAAAAAATGTCCAGGTCGGGCTTGTGAGTGCCTTTAGTAAATTTTTCTTTGCGCCAATGCTTGAGTAGTGATTTTGCTTAGTGATAAACTGCTCTATACTCTCGTATGCGTAGTGCAAAAAGTGATTTTTAAGCGTCCCAAGCTTTTGTGTGCTGTCATTTAAAATAACCTTTTCATGCACAGCTCTGCCATCAAATTTGGCAAAATTTTTATTAAAAAGTCTTACTGTATAGTCTGGATAAAGCCCCATATTTTTTATCGCTTTGCCAAAGAAAAAATTTAGTCTAGCTACATTGTAGGCAATAAATTTTGGCTTTTTAAGAGTATCTAAAATTTCATTTCTTAGCTCACTCGTGATCACTTCGTCGCTATCAAGCACAAAGACCCACTCATTTTTGGCTAGATCCACACCCTTTTGCTTTTGCGCGCCAAATCCCAGCCAATCTTGCTCATGAAATTTCACATTGCTAAAGCCATCACAAATTTGCCTTGTGCTATCTTTTGAACCACTATCTACAACGATAACCTCATCAGCAAATTTAGCGCTTTCTAGCACCTCTTTTAGATATTTTTCGCTATTGCAAGTTAGGATGATAACGCTTAGCATTTATACTCTTTTTCGTAAAATCTCTTAAATCGCTGGTGAAACCAAAAGTACTCCTCAGGCTTTGCTCTTACCATCTCTTCACATGCGCTACACTGCATTTGTGTCGCTTTTTGCACGGCCTCTTCTTTGTCAAACGTGCTTATGTCTATTGGCTGCTCAAAGCAAATTTCATTTAAATTTTCACCTTTTTGGTAGATAAATGCATTTATGATAAGGGCATTTGTCTTTTGCGCTAGCACGCTTGCTGCTGGCGTGTGAAGCACATCTTTGCCAAAAAACTGCACCTTTATGCCATCTTTTGGTGCTGTGTTTTGATCAACTAAAATTCCTACTATTCGCCTAGCTTTTAACGCTTTTAAGATATCTTTTGCACCGCCATCTTTGTCTATTAGCTCCACATCAAACTGCGATCTGTTGGCTCTTAAAATTTTATCCATGACGCTGCTATCAAGCCTTCTGCCAAGCGCCGAAGAGGCCCCAAAGCGAGCCGCGACAGCTAGGCCAAATATCTCCCACTGCCCAAAATGCGCAGTTGTAACTATGATGGGCCTGCCAGACTTCATCGCGTCAAGTAAAAAGTGCTCATTTTTAAAGACAACCTTTTCAAGGATCTTTTGCTTTGTTGTATTTTGGTTTAGAATGAAATTTATACCAAGAAATTTTGCAAAGTTGTAGTAGCATTTTTTGGCGATTTCGAGCTTCTCTTCTTTTGTTTTTGACTCACCAAACGCAAGATCTAAATTTGTCATAACGATATGAAATCTCTTTTTTTTAAGTTTCATAAACGCAAACGCTAAAAATTTTGCAAGTAGATTTTGAAATGAGCGAGGCATTAAAAATATAAAAAATTTTAAAGTGTAAAAGCCAGCCAGATATAGCTTATCCATGAAGTAGCCTTTTTGCAAAATTTGCAACCGTTTCTGGGTAAATTTCTTTTATACAAAAGTCGTTTTTATCGATACTTCTAGCATCTATAATTTTGCCCATATCAACGACAAGATTTTTGTCTGTGGCGTAGGCATTTCTGTGGCTTGGGCGGTTACCAAAAAGCGTGATAGAAGGCCTATTTATTGCCCATGCAAGGTGTGTTAGGCCGCTATCGTTGCCAATTACCAGATCACAACTAGCGATGTAATCTATCATATCTTTTATGCTTAGTTTTTCAAGTAGCTTTGCCTTGGTATCTGAGATGATCGCCTCAGCTCTTGTTTTTTCGCTGTTGTTGCCGTAGCAAAGATAAATTTCACATCCATCAAGCAGCCTGATCACATCTTTAAATTTGTCATAAATTTTACTCTCTTCGCTCGCAAATGCAGCGATCAATACACGCTTTTTACCACTTTCATTTTTAAAATTTCCAACTATTTCAAAGCATGGCGATTTTTCCAAAATTTCACTTCTATCAAAGCTAAAATTTAGAGCGTATCCTGCAAGGCTTAGATTTCTAACTATTATGTTTTCGTTGTAGTCAATTTTAAATTTATGCTTGTAAAGTCTAGCAGCTATTTTCTCTTTGACGCTCTCTTTGCTAAAACCGTAAATTTCTTTACCAAGTAGTTTTGCGACGACGGCTGATTTAAAAAGTCCCTGCATATCAATTACTTTGTCAAATTTACCAAGCGTTTTTATGATCTTGTAGCTTTTTTTAAAGCTCTCTTTAAGTGGTAAAACGACTAGCTCGTCGATTAGTGGATGATCTTTTAAAAGGCTTGCAAAACGAGCATCAACGAGCCATGTGATATGGGCATTTGGATGGTGCTTTTTGATAAACTGAAGCACTATAGCCGCATGGACAATGTCACCAAGTGCTGATAGCTTTACAATGGCTATTTTTAGTTGATTTTTGTTTTGCATTGATCACTTTAGATATAAATTTTTGGTATGATTTTAAGAAAAAATGCTTAAAAAAGGGCTAAAATGGCAAAAAGCTACATCTGTGTCTTTGACTGCGAGACTATACCTGATACAAATTTGATAAGAAAAATTTACGGCATTGACGGAAGCGATGAAGATGTGAGTATCCAGGCGATGGCTTTACAAAAAGAGGCTAGTGGAAGTGAGTTTTTACCTGTGATGTTTCATAGGGTCGTGGCGATCTCTGCGGTAATGGCTGATGAGTATGGCAAATTTTTAAAAGTTAGCACGATGGAGGGCAGGGACGAGCGCGAGATCATCGCTAAATTTTTAAAATTTATAAATGACTATAATCCAAGGCTTGTTAGCTTTAATGGCCGTGGCTTTGACCTGCCTATGCTAATGGTGCGTGCGATGCGTTATAACCTAAATGCAGTGGCGTATTACGAGAGCGAAAACAAAGAGCTAAACAAAAACAAATGGGAAAATTATAGAGCCAGATACTCGCCTAAATTTCACCTTGATCTGCTTGATTTTATAAGCGATTTTGGAAGTGTAAGAGGGCTAAAGCTCGATACTCTTTGTGCTAGTTTAAATTTACCTGGCAAGTACGACGTGCACGGCGATCAAGTGCTTGAGCTCTACTATGCAGGCGAGCTTGATAAGATCAACGAATACTGTGAAAGCGACGTTCTTAACACCTACTGGTTATTTTTGAAATTTGAGCTTTTGCAAGCAAATATCTTACAAGATGACTACATAAATCATCTAAGCGTGATGAGTGAATTTCTAGCGAAAAACTGCTCTCATAGGGGGTATACCAAAGTCTTTTGCGAAGCCATAAAAGATGAGCTAGCTAGACTTGGTGGAAAGCTTGATTACGAGATCAAGGTCCAAAAGGAGAGCGAGGATTACGAGGAATTTGACGATTTTAGCGATCTTGACGGCACAAAAGATACCCCTGAACAGCTAAATGAACGTTTGGCAAGACAAGGGCTTGACGGACTTTTAAAAAAAGCGAGCGAAGTTACACCAGCTACCAAAAAAGATAAGAGTTTTATAGAAGAAAAACTACCTGAAATAAATTTAGATGACGAATAGGGTAAAAATTTATAAGCGAGACTAAAATAATTATTTCTCGCCTAGCTTGATAAATTTGTATTTGTCGCAACCTTTGGTTGGTTTAGCTAGATTATAGTTTTATGGCTAAATCCACTCTTATAGAAAAGTCTAAAATTTTTATCTCAAAGAGCTTTTATAAACTCTTTAAATTTATCACCTCGCTCAGCGTAGCTTTTAAACTGATCAAGGCTTGCAGCTGCTGGGCTTAACAGTGCTATCTCGCCAGCTTTTAGCTCTTTGGCTATCTCATTTACAGCGTTTTGTAAAATCTCGCACTTTAGGGCAGGGATATTAAATTTAGCAGCTAAATTCATAAGCTTGTCGCTATTTGAGCCGATGGTGTAAATTTTGACCTTTAGATCTTTTAAACTCTCAAAGAGTTCTTCCATACTAACGCCCTTGTCATCGCCGCCTAGTATTAGGTGCATGAAGTGATCTTTGTAGCGTTTGACGGCTTGTATGCTAGCGTCAATGTTGGTAGCTTTTGTGTCATTTACCCAGGTTCGCCCCATCTTGTCGGTGAGCTCTTCAAGCTTGTTTGCCTCGATGACAAAGGTGTTTAAAAGCGCCACGTTGCAGCAGTCAAATAAAATTTTCTCCACCGCAAGTGCCAGCAGTGCGTCTAGCAAAAACGGCGTTTTAAAGGCTATATCATTTAAATTTACGCCGTAAAAACGAGCCAGATTGCTCTCATCTTTATAGGCGATCACTTTCGCTTTTGTAGGCGTTTTAGCGTAAATTTCAGGCACGATCGCTACGCTAGTTTCGCTCATGCTAGCAAGCGGCTTTAGCTTGGCCTTTTCGTACTCGCTCATGTCGCCATGCCAGCTTAGATGATCAGGAGTGATCGGCAAAAGCACGTAGATGCCAGGTACTGCGCGCTTTGTGTAATGTAGGGTAAATGAGCTAGTCTCAAGTATCCAAATTTTGGCGTTTGGGTCTAAATTTGCCAGCGCAATGCCGACGTTGCCGCCCATTACTGAGCCCTTGCTCTCTAACAGGTGCTGCATCATCTTTGTCGTAGTTGTCTTGCCGTTTGTGCCGCTGATCCAGACGTTAAATGGCAGATGAGCCTTATAAATTTCATAAAAATAGTCATATTCGCTAACTAAATTCCTAGCTTTTTTTATAAGCTTGTGATGAGGTGGGATGCCTGGACTTGGTATCTCTAGACTGCTTTTTGCTGGGTCAAATTCGCTAACTGGCAAAAGAGTGTTGCCAAACTCGTCCTTAGAAATTTCGCTAAATTTATCATCATAGATATCCCAAAAGCCGTCGCTTACGAAGTTTTTAGCGATAGCTTTTGTCGTGCCACCATAGCCAAATAGTGATTTTCTCATGACTTTCCTTATCTGATCTTTAGCGCGGTTAGTGCGATCAAATTTGCTAAAAGCGCAATGATCCAAAAGCGCACGATGATCTTATTTTCTGCCCAGCCCTTTATCTCAAAATGGTGATGTATAGGCGCCATGAGGAAAATTCTGCGTTTAAAAATTTTAAAGCTGCCCACCTGCAAGATAACGCTTAGCGTCTCTACGACGAATATTAAACCTATTATGATAAGTAAAATTTCATTTTTGGTCGCAACGCCCATAAAACCGATATATGCGCCAACGCTTAAGCTGCCACTATCACCCATAAAAACCTCTGCTGGGTGGCAGTTAAACCACAAAAATCCCATGAGTGAGCCAATCAGTGCAGAGGCTACGACGACGCTCTCTCCAACGCCAGCGATTTTTGGCAAAAGCAGGTATGGGCTAAAGACGGCGTGACCGCAGATGTAGGCAAAAACGCCAAGACTTAGAAGTGAAAATATCGATGGCACAGCGGCTAGTCCATCAAGTCCGTCTGTTAAATTTACAGCATTTGATGCTGCGACAACGACTAGCATCCAAAAGAAAATGGCAAAAATTTTCATGTCAAAGATCGGTTGCTTATAAAATGGTAGGTAAAATTCAGTGTTTAACTCTTTGCTAAAGTACAAAAACGCTGCGATCAAAAAGGCGATTAGAAATTGAAAGAATAGCTTTGCTTTTGGGCTTAGGCCAGCATGATTTTTAGCGCCTAAAATTTTACTGTAATCATCTTTGAAGCCAAGCAAAGTAAAGCCAATTAGGCAAAGAAGTGAGGCTAAAATAAAGGTATTGTCAAGCCTTGCGCAAATAATCACAGCAATCACAGCTGTAGAAACAAATACAAGTCCACCCATGGTAGGCGTTTTGGCCTTTTTCTGATGAGTTTGCGGAGCCAGCTCGTAGATAGGCTGAGAAGCATTTTTTTTCTTTGCCCAGGTAATAAATTTTGGCATTAGATATGCCGTGAGTATAAATGCGATGAAAAATGCAAAACCTGCGCGAACTGTGATATATTGAAAGATATTAAAATTGAAAATTTCATAGATATAGTAAAACATAGGAGCCTTTATTTTAAAAAAAAGCAATTTTAGTATAATGGCCTTAAAAATTATCTAAATTTAAGGATAAAATTTTCAAAATGAGTCAAAAAACTATACTGATAATAACTGATGGCATCGGATATAACAAAAATAGCGAATTTAACGCATTTAATGCTGCCAAAAAACCAAACTACGATAAATTTTTTAAAGAAATTCCAAACTCACTTATAAAAACTTCTGGAAACGCTGTGGGACTACCTGAAGGACAGATGGGAAATAGCGAAGTAGGGCATATGTGCATAGGAAGCGGACGAGTTTTATATCAAAATTTGGTCAAAATTTCACGCAGCTTTGCTGACAGCTCGATAGCAGAAAATGAAGCCCTAAAAAGCCTCTTTAAAAAGTGCAAAAGAGTCCACGTTATAGGGCTTTATAGCGACGGTGGCGTGCACTCTCACTTGGAGCATTTTGACGGCATGTGTGAGCTTGCTAGTAAAAATGGCTGCGAAGTTTTTGCTCATTCTATCACCGACGGACGCGACGTCAGCCCAAATAGTGGTATAAATTTTATAAAAAGCTTGGAGGCCAAATTTAAAGTTGCTACCGTTTGTGGAAGATTTTATGCGATGGATAGAGATAAGCGCTGGGAGCGTGTAAAAGAAGCCTATGAGATCTTGGTAAATGGAGCAAATTTAAGTAGCTTATCGCCAAGTGAATATCTACAAAAAAGCTACGATGAGGGTGTGACAGACGAGTTTATAAAGCCAGCAAGCTTTAATGGCTTTAAAGGTATAGGCGAAGATGATGGCGTGATCTTTATAAATTTTAGAAATGATAGAGCAAGAGAAATTTGCGAGGCTCTTGGCGAAGAGAAATTTAGCGAGTTTGAGCGACCCTTTGCTATCAAAAATCTAATCACCATGACCGAATACGACGCAAATTTTAAATTTGAAGTGCTCTTTAAGAATGAAAAGATAAAAAATACGCTAAGCGAGGTCATATCAGCCGCTGGACTAAGGCAGCTTCACACGGCTGAGACTGAAAAATACGCCCACGTAACATTTTTCTTTAATGGTGGCGTCGAGGAGCTAGCCAGCAATGAAACGAGGGTACTAATCCCTAGTCCAAAGGTCAAAACCTACGATGAAAAGCCAGAGATGAGTGCTGCAGAGGTCTGCAAAGCTGTGCTAAAAGGCATGGATGACGAACAAGACTTCATTGTAGTAAATTTCGCAAATGGCGATATGGTTGGGCACACTGGCAACTATGATGCTGCTATAAAGGCTGTAGAAGCCGTGGATACGGCTCTTGGAGAAATTTATGCCAAGGCAAAAGAGAAAAACTACGCTATGATCATCACGAGCGATCACGGAAACTGCGAAGAAATGCGAGATAGTAGCGGTGAGTTACTAACAAATCACACGACATACGACGTCTTTTGCTTTGTGATGGCTGATGGCATAAAAGAGCTAAAAAATGGTGGGCTAAACAACATAGCTCCTACTGTTTTAAAGATCATGGGGCTTGAAATTCCTGCTGAGATGGACGAGGCTTTAATATAAAAGGATGGAACTAGTCGAGTTTTTTGGAGCTGATAAAGTCATAACCTTTATGCTCCTTTTTGCACGTCTTAGTGGGCTCATTGTATTTTTCCCATTTTATTCTCACAATCAAATCCCAATGGTCGTAAAAACTTTATTAGTTTTTGCTCTTTGTATTGTGCTTTTTCCATTATCTCACGCTCATGGGCACGCTATAAATTTTTTATTTATGGAAATTTTGAGTGAGGTCATACTTGGTCTTTGTGCTGGTCTTTTGCTAAATATTGTTTTTGCCATACTTCAAATGGCTGGCGAGCAAATTTCTATGGTTATGGGTTTTTCGATGGCTTCGGTGCTTGATCCGCAGACTGGTACAAACTCGCCAGTGATTGCAAATATTCTAAATTTTATCGCTCTTCTTGCATTTTTAATGCTTGATGGTCATCATTTGATATTGCAGTTTTATTCTACTTCACTTTCAGCTATACCGCTTGGGGATTTTTATCCAAGAAGTGGTGTGATGAGCTATGCTCTAAAGCTTTTTGGTAATCTTTTTATGTTTGGTTTTGTTCTATCTTTCCCTATTATCGCACTATCTATGCTTTCAGATGCTATTTTTGGCATGCTTATGAAAACTATGCCACAATTTAACCTGTTGGTTATTGGCTACCCTATTAAAGTAACTATTGGATTTTCGGTTTTGATAGCTATCTTGGCTGGTATTGTAAAAATAATAACTGATATGATGGTTCAAATTTTAAACGATATGCCAGCACTATTTTTTTAAGTAAATAGCAATGAAATTTATCATAAAATACAGCCTCAAGTGCTTCAAGGAGGGATTATGAAAGTTGCGCTAGTAAATAAAAACCCAGCGGTTTCTCGCCTTATAACGCTAAGTCTAAATAAGCTAGGTATAGAGTATAGTGAATTTGATGATATTAGTAATGTTGGTGATACATTTGATTATATTATCATCGATAGCGATATAGATA
Organism: Campylobacter sp.; assembly: GCF_052169515.1. Taxonomy (GTDB): domain Bacteria; phylum Campylobacterota; class Campylobacteria; order Campylobacterales; family Campylobacteraceae; genus Campylobacter_A. Next base: position 30,781 of record NZ_JBQNCH010000008.1, on the reverse strand, counting down.
GCAGTGATGTAAATTTAAATCAAAAGATAATGTATCTAGCACCTAGAGGCGGAGAAAAGCCTGACTTTGCTGACGTTATGCTTGAAAAACCATTTTTGCCAACGGAATTTATTAGTTTATTTGAACAAAATAGAGATACTGGCAATGATGTGGATCCTGAGCTTGGGCTAGATGAGCCTGCAAATTTTGATGATTTTATTGAAAATAATAGAACTTTTGGAGATTTAGAGGATTTTGAGCTCCCAGAGATTGATGCAGAACTTGAAAATTTGGCAAAAGAAGATGACAAGACAGAGCAATTGGATGATGAGATATTAGACGATGATTTTTTAAAAGAGCAGCTAAAGGACTTGGAAGACGAAGATCTAAAAGATCAAGATGTTAGCTTTGATGAAAAAGATACCGAGTTTGCAGATGATGAGATAAATAATGTAGATGATACGATAGAAAGTCTAGATGATCTAGATGAAAATTTAAATAAATCTTTGCAACAAGACGATGAATTGGTAGTTACTAAAGAAGAAGAGCATGGCGATGATCTTGGTGGGCTAAGCTCGCTTGTAGATGAGATAGATGACATGAATGAGAGTAATTTGATAGATGAAGAGGCTATAAATGAGCTTGACAAAATAGTTGAGCAAAATACTCAAAATTTAGAAACTACTGACCTTGACGAAGAATTTATAGATGACATAAGTCAAAGTAAAAAAGAACTTAGCGAGATTGAGTCTTTGGATAAAGAGTTAAATGAAGAAGCCAGTGAAAATTTAGAAGACTTGGAGATCGAATCTGGTAGTGAAAATTTAGAGTCCGAACTACAAGAAGAGTTTGATGCCAGTACATTGACTAAGCTTGAAGAAGAGCAAAATTTAGATAATGGGTCAAATCTAGTAGACGAAATCAAAGATGAAATAAGTGAGGATTTGGAAGAAATTTCTGAATTAGAGCCTGAAGAAGAAAATTTTGTCATTGAGGATGAAGGGCTTGAAGAAGTAGAAAATTTAGCCGATAGATTAAATGATCTAAATTTTGATGTTTCATCAATAGATGAAATAGATGAATACACGATGTTAGCAGCATTTGGCATGGAAGCCAATGATGGCTCACAAAATGATAAAAAAATCGATGCTGACTATAAAGAAGAGCTAACCAAAAAGATCACAAAACACGTCCATGAGTCACTAAATGAGAGCTCGCTAAGGGATGTGCTAAAAGATATGAACATTAAGATAAATATAAGTTTTGAGGAAAAGTAGTTGCAAGGACAAATTTTAGTAGTTTCAGGACCTAGTGGAAGCGGCAAAAGCACGCTACTAAGCCGTCTTTTAAAGGAAGAGAAAGACCTGTATTTTTCTATCTCAAGCACGACTAGAGCAAAAAGGGATGGCGAAGTTGATGGGGTGGATTACTATTTTATAAAAGAAGATGAATTTAAAAGCGGCATAGAAAAGGGCGAGTTTTTAGAGTGGGCGCAGGTGCATAAAAACTACTATGGCACGAGCCTAAGGCCAGTTTTAGAGGCACTTGAGGCTGGAAAGATAGTTATATTTGACATTGACGTGCAAGGCTTTCACATCGCGCTTGAGAGATTTAAAAGCTATATCACATCAGTTTTTATCACCACAGTAAATAAAAAAGAGCTTAAAAAGCGCTTGAAAAACCGCGGAACAGATAGCGAAGAGACGATAGAAAATCGCCTAATGAACGCAGTTGGCGAGATGGAGCATATCTTGGAGTATGATTATTTTCTAGTAAATGATGATATCGAAAAGAGCTACCGCGGACTAAAGTCAATACTTAGAGCGATGAGACTAAAAAGTGCCAAAATAAACTTGAGGCAGGTCATCGACGAGTGGATAGATTGCTAGAAATTCAGGAATTTATGATAACATTTTGAAAAATTTAAACGAGGAGAAAAGATGGGTTCTTTTAGTATTGGCCACTGGCTAGTTGTTTTGGCGATTATTGTTTTACTTTTTGGAGCGAAGAAGATCCCAGAACTTGCAAAAGGACTAGGTAAGGGCATAAAGACTTTTAAAGCCGAGATGGAAGATACAACACCTGAAAAGAGCGAGAAAGTCGAGCATAAAGAAGAGAGCGCTGCTAGTCATAAGATAGAAGAAACAACTAAAAACGCATAGGTTTTAGAGTTGAAAAATAAAATAAAAGCTGAAATTTCAAAGGTTTTAGAGCATGAATTTGTGCTTGAAAAGCCAAAGGATAAAAATTTAGCCCACTATGCAACGCCTCTTTTTAGCCTTGCAAAGGAGCTAAGAAAGTCGCCGGCTATGATAGCTAGCGAATTTGCTGATAAATTTAGTGATAGCAAGATAGTTGAAGCTAGTGCAGTAAATGGCTACTTAAATTTTAAGCTCAAAAGCGAGTTCTTGGATGAAATTTCAAAGCAAATTTTGCTAGATAGTGAAAATTTTGCAAAAGAAGATGCGAAAAAAGATAGCTATCTAATAGAATATATTAGCGCAAATCCAACTGGACCGCTTCACATTGGACATGTTAGAGGTGCAGTTTATGGCGATACATTAGCAAGGCTTGGTAAAAGACTTGGCTACGCCATCTCAACAGAGTACTACATAAACGATGCTGGCAATCAAATCGATCTGCTTGGCACTTCGATATCTCTCGCGGCTAAAGAGCAGCTTTTTAACGAAAGCATCGTCTATCCAGAGAAATACTACCGTGGGGATTATATTTTAGATATCGCTAAGCTTGCAAATGAGAAATTTGGCAAGGAAATTTTTTATGATGAGAGTAGAAACCTCGAGCTTGCCGAGTTTGGCAAGGATATCGTGCTTGAGATCATCAAAAAAGACTTAGCTGACGTTGGGATATTTATAGAGAGCTGGGCTAGTGAAAAGGCCCTTTATGAGGGCCTAGAGCCAACTATAAATAAGCTAAAACGCTCAAATCAAATGTATGAAAAAGATGGCGCTATCTATATCGCTTCGACCACGCTTGGCGACGACAACGATAGGGTTGTCGTTAGAAATGACGGCAGACCGACATATTTAGCTGGCGACATCATCTACCATAACGCTAAATTTGAGAAAAATTTTGACCGCTATATAAACATTTGGGGCGCAGACCACCACGGATATATCGCAAGGCTTAAGGCTGCGATAAATTTCCTTGGGTACGACGAAAACAAGCTTGAAGTGATACTTATGCAGATGGTTAGCCTGCTAAAAGAGGGTAAGCCATATAAGATGAGCAAGCGAGCTGGCAATGCTGTGCTGATGAGCGATATCGCAAGCGAGATCGGTGCTGAGGCGCTTAGGTTTATTTTTATAAGTAAGGCAAACACGAGCAGCTTGGAATTTGACGTAGATGAGCTTAAAAAAGAGGATAGTTCAAACCCTATCTTTTATATAAACTATGCTCATGCAAGGATAAATCAGATTTTTTCAAAGGCTGGAAAAAGCGTTTGTGACGTGATAAATGCTGACTTTGAATATCTAGACGAAAATGCTAAAAATTTACTTTTTGAGGCGTTGGTTTTACCTGAAATTTTAGAGGATGCTTTTATAACAAGGCAGCTTCAAAAGATACCAGACTATCTAAAGTCGCTAGCTGCTAGTTTTCATAAATTTTATAACGAAAACCGCGTGGTCGGTAATGAAAACGAAGATAGCCTGTTAAAGGTATTTGCAGTCGTTGCTGTTTCTATAAAAACGGCATTTGATATAATGGGTATCACAGCTAAAGATAGGATGTAAATTAACATGAACAATTCAAAAAATGTTTTAAGGTATATGTTTGGCAAGGGATCGATTTCTAATCTAAAATCAATTTTGGATACCAAAATCGAAGGCGATAGTTATGTTGTATATTTTATTGATGAATATTTTAAAGATAATAAAATTTTAGAAAATTTACCTATATCAAACGAAGACGAAGTTTTTTTTATTCAGACAAAAGAAGAGCCAAAGACTAAGGATATTAATCATTTAAGGGATTGTTTGCTCTCAAAAAATAAAACAAATCCAAAAGCAATTGTGTCATTAGGCGGTGGCTGTACTCTGGATACGGGAAAAGCAATTGCAAATTTATTAAAAAATCCAGGAAATGCTGAAGACTACCAAGGATGGGATTTGGTAAAAAATCAAGCTATCTATAAGATAGGTATACCAACTATTTCAGGTACTGGAGCTGAAGCTAGCAGAACTTGTGTCATGACAAACCCTAAAAATGGTTTAAAGCTTGGAATGAATAGTGATTTTACTATATATGATCAACTTATTCTAGATCCTGATTTGACAAAAAGTGTTCCAAGAGATCAGTATTTTTATACTGGAATGGATACTTATTTGCATTGTATAGAGTCATTGAATGGCAGTTACCATAATGCAATTGGTGATGCTTTTTCTCGCCAGGCTATAAACTTATGTAGAGAAGTATTTTTAAGTAAAGATATGATGAGTGATGAAAATAGGGAAAAATTGATGGTTGCTTCATATCTTGGTGGATGCGCGATAGCGAATAGTTATGTTGGATTAGTACACCCATTTTCTGCTGGTCTTAGTGTTGTTTTTGGTACACATCATTGTATTGGAAATTGCATTGCAATGACCGCAATGGATAAATTTTATCCAAATGAATTGGATGAATTTTGGCTGATGGCAAAAAAGCAGAGTGTTAGTATTCCTAGAGGAATTGCAAGTAATGTTACTGAGGATGTATATAAACAGCTTTATGCATCAACTATAATTCATGAAAAGCCATTAAGAAATGCTCTTGGGCATGAATTTAAGCAAATACTTACTTATGAAAAAGTTAAAGAAATCTTTAAATTAATGTAGAAAGTTTTTATATATGCAAGAAAAATATATTCCAATAAATTTTAAAGATTGTTTTACTATGGATGCTCATGAATTAAATAGAATTCCAAAAACTTGGTTTGGTAAAATCTATTATCTAATGATGTACAGTAGATATTCTATGCCTGTGTATATGAGATTGGCTCAATTTTTTTACTTAAAAAGAACAAGTAGTAAAAATTTATTTACTAGAAACATATTTGCTTTATTGCACTCATATTTCACTAGAAAAAATCAAATAAATAATTCTTTTGAAGTAAGCCCTTCTTGTAAAATAGAAAGAGGTGTTGTTTTTCATCATAGTGGAGTAACTATAACTTCTGATACTGTAATAGAAAGTGGTGTGCATATATTTAAAAATGTATTGTTTGGGCTTAAGAACAATAAAGCTCCATATATCAAAACTGGTGCAACAATTGGCAGCCATAGTGTTATATTGGGAGGGGTAATTATTGGTAAAAATTCAATAGTTGCCCCAGGCTCTGTAGTTGTTAAAGATGTACCTGATAGTGTTATAGTTGCTGGTGTTCCTGCTAAAATTTTAAAGAAAGTAGATGAGTTGTCTTAATTTTAGAAAGATGTATTGTGTTCAAATATTGGAATAATTTTATATTTGCAAGTTTTTATTTTAATACATTTGTTCTTTTATCTATTTTGAGATTGTATTATAAAATGCTAGCTGTGAATTTTAATTTTCATTATAGAGGTTTATTTTTAGCAAGCAAGGATACATATTTTTGGAGATAATAGTAGTGTAGGTAGTTAAGATGGGAGTAGTCTTAAATTGTTAACTAATTTGTGTTGTCATAAAGATTTTTCTACCAAAGTGGTGCAACGACGGTCTATCATAATCCTATTATTTAAGACGATGTTTGATTCGGTGATTGTATTAATGTGATTTCTAGTAGTAAGCTTGCAAAAAAACATCAAAAGGTATTATGGTTTGGTGTTAGATCGGTTTTTACCAAAGAATATGTATATTAGAGTATGGTATTTATACCAGAAATCCAACTAGATGTTTAAAGAAAAGGTTTGATTGATGATTTTTAAAATAAATTTTAGTGGTACAGGACACAAGTATACTAAAGAAGAGCTAGATGTTGTTTTGCAAACTATGCAAGATGCAGACCCTCTTACCCAGGGAATATATAGGGATGAATTTGAAAAAGCATTTTGTGACTATAATGGAAATGATTTTGCATTTAGCGTTTGTAATGCCACCGCAGCTCTTGAGCTGGCAGCTCAACTTTGTTTATTTAAAGAAAATGATGAAATTATTGCTCCATCTCATACCTTCACTTCTAGTGTGTACCCTTTTATTAAAAAAGGAGCACGAGTTGTTTGGTGTGATATAGATCTAGATACTAGAGTTATAAATTTAGAAAATATAAAAAAATGTGTTACAAAGAACACAAAAGCAATTGTTGTAGTTCACCTTTATGGTTTTATGATTCCAGATATTGTAGAAATTGCTGAGTTTGCAAAAGAAAATAATATTTTATTAATTGAAGATGTTGCTCAAGCGATGGGAACTGAAACAAATGGTAAAAAAGCTGGAACTTTTGGTGATTTTAGTATTTTTTCATTCCATTCTCATAAAAACATTACGACACTTGGAGAAGGCGGAATTATAGCGGTTAAAGATAAAAAATATGCAGACATAATTCCAATGTTAAGACATAATGGCCATTGTGCCTTTTTGGGCGAAAGAACAGAATATTGGAAGCCAGCAATGGGTAATGTTGATATTCCAAATTTAAATGGTGCAAATTTGATGCCAAATAATTACTGTTTGGGTGAAGTAGAATGCGCATTGGGAACAAAGTTACTCGATAGGCTTGATCAAATGAATGAGTTTAAGCGAAAAAGAGCTATGGAATTTATAGATAGTCTAAATGAGTTTAAAAATATTATTTTTCATAGAGTAGATAGTAAAAGCCATAACTATCATTTGCTGGTTGCCTATATTAAAGAAAATAAGAGAGATCAAATGATAGAGCGGCTGGCATACAAAAAAGGGATAAAATGCGTTGTTCAATATTGCCCATTAAATCGTTATCCTCTGTATGATAAGCTGGGATTTGGTAATGCGAATTGTCCAAATTCTGATACATTCTTTGACAATATGATTTCTTTTCCATTTCATCATTGGATGAGTGACGATGATTTTTCTTATATGATAAAATCAACAAAAGAAGTAGCGGCAGAATTAGGGCTTTAATGGATAATTTACTTTTAGTAATTCCTGCAATTAAAAAAAATGCTGTTATCCCAGATCAATTGGTTAGGAAATTGAATGGGATTACTCTTATACAAAGAGCTATAAATACAGCATTGGATATAACAAATAATATCTTGGTAGTGACTGACTCTGAAGAAATTTCTTTGATATGTGATAGAAATGGTATTAAATTTTATAAAGACAAAGATCTGAGTTTAAATTCTGAGAATATTTTAGAAATAATATATTCTATCGTAAAGCTCTATAAAGAAGAAAATATTTTTCTTTATAGAGCAAATACCCCACTTGTCGATAGTCAAATTTTAAAAGATGCGTATGATACTTTTAAAAGAGATAGCTTAAAAATTTTAATGTCAGTTAAGTCTAACAATAAAAATATTTTTTTTCTAGAGGAAGATACACTAAAACCTATTGAAAGAGATGTATCATATAGGGAGTTAAAGGCGTTTTATATATTTTCGAAAAAATACTTTACCCTCAGCAATTTTAAACCATTTATTTTGGACAGTGAAAAATGTATTGAGATTGAAAGTTATCAAGATTGGTGGGTATGTGAGAAAATTCTAAAAAGAAAAAGAATAGTGTTTAATGTTATAGGCGATTCTTGTATTGGAATGGGCCATATTTATAGGTCGTTAACTGTAGCAAAAGAAATAAATGACCACGAGATTATTTTTGTTTGTGATGAAAAATATAACTTTGCTGTCAAAAATATTGCTTCTAAATATCATAAGGTTTTTTCGTCAAACAATGTACAAAAGACTATTCTTGATCTAAGGCCAGATCTAGTCATAAATGATTGCTTGAATAACGATGAAATGTATATTGATAGCCTTAAAAATGCCAATATAAGAGTTGTAAGTTTTGAAGATATAGGCGAAGCTTCAAAACACACTGATTTGGTATTTAATGAACTATTTGAAATTCCACAAAGAGATGGCAAAAACTATTTTTGGGGGCATAAATATACGTTATTAAGAGATGAATTTGATGATGCAAGACGGAATGATAACTTTATAAATGTAAATAGCATTTTATTGTCTTGTGGTGGCAGTGATCCAAATAATTTAACTCTAGTGGCATTAAAGTCTATATTAAAAACATGTGTAGAATTTGGAATAAAAATAAATATAGTTTGTGGGAGTGCATATGCTTATGAAAAAGAGTTGAGAGATTTTATTGCAAGCTGCAAGTATAAAAATATTTTTTTATTTATTAATAGCGTTGCTATGTCAAAAATAATGGAGGAGTGTCAGCTTGCTATTTCGTCAAATGGCAGAACCGTATATGAATTGGCAGATATGCATATTCCGACTATTGTAATATCTCATCATGAAAGAGAAGCCACTCATACATTCACATCACTTCAAAATGGTTTTATTAATCTTGGTGTTTTTGACAAAAAAACTGATTTAAAATTAGAAGAAAAATTTAGGAAATTGGTTGAAGATATAGATTATAGAGAGCTTCTATTTAATAATATAAAAAAATATAATTTCAGATCCAATAAGAACAAAGTTATTTCTAAAATCTTGGAGCTTCTATGAAAACAATTGGTGTCATTCAGGCTAGGATAGGGTCTACAAGATTGCCATGTAAAATGATGTTAAATTTAAATGGACATCCAATAATAGAGTGGGTTGTAAAAAGAGTTCAAAAATCATCTTTAAACGAGATTGTTGTCGCCATACCAGATAGCAAAGAAAATGATGTTTTAGAAAAGTATTTAAAAAATCTAGATGTTAAAATTTTTAGAGGCGATGAAAATAATGTTTTAAAACGATTTTGTGGTGCTCTTGAAGGTACTCTGTCTACACATTTTGTTAGAATCTGTGCAGATAACCCTCTTATAGATCCAGCAGAGATAGATAATTTGATAAAATTTTTTAAAACAAATAATTGTGATTACGCTTATAACCATATACCAAAAGGCAATTTATACCCAGATGGCCTTGGTGCCGAAATAATATCCATAGAGCTTTTTTTTGATATTTTTCAAAAAGTTACACTGTCAGAACATAAAGAACATGCCTTGTCATATATTTGGGATAATCAAGAAAAATATAATATAAAAACGTTTGATCCGAATAATGAAATTTTAAAAAGACCGGACTTGAAATTTGATATAGATACATTTAGTGATTACTATAAGCTAGCAATGAAAGACTTTGATATAGATGTTAGTTCTTTAGACTTAGTTAAAATTTTTGGAGAATAAAATGAAACTTGTAGATTTTATGAATAGTGTAAACCCTTATGAAACAAAACTTTATAAACCTTTTATAATAGCTGAAGCTGGTGTAAATCATGAAGGAAGTATGCAGATTGCAAAAAGGCTGATCGAGGAGGCACATGAAGGTGGTGCTGATGCGATTAAATTTCAAACATATAAAGCAAACACAATAGCCTCGAAAAATTCTCCTGCGTATTGGGATACTACAAAGGAGCCAATTACAAGCCAATATGAACTTTTTTGCAAACATGATAAATTTTGGAAAAAAGAGATGGAAGAGCTTAAAGTATATTGCGATAAAGTTGGCATAGAATTTCTTAGTACTCCATTTGATATAGAAAGTGCTAAATTCTTAAATGATTTGATGGAAGTTTTTAAAATTTCATCTAGCGATATAACAAATAAGCCTTTTATAGAGTTTATATGTGATTTTAAAAAACCGATAATACTGTCTACGGGTGCTAGCTTTTTATATGAAATACAAGAGTCAGTTGGCTGGATAGAAAGATTCGGGAACGCTTTAGCATTACTTCATTGCGTGCTTAATTACCCAACTCCTGATGAAAATGCAAATTTAGGTATGATACTCGGGTTAAAAAAAGCATTTCCTAATAAAATTATAGGCTATAGTGATCATACATTGCCAAAAGATATGCAAGTTTGCAAAGACGCAATTTTACTAGGAGCTACTATTATTGAAAAACATTTTACTCACGATAAGACTTTAACTGGAAATGACCATTATCATGCAATGGATAAAAATGATTTGATCAAATTTAAAAAAGATATAGATGAAACTTTTAAAATTCTGGGTAAATTTGAAGTAAATGCTCTTGATGACGAAAAACTAGCTAGAGAGAATGCTAGAAGAAGTTTGGTAGCATCGAAAGATATTAAAAAAGGTGATTTTATAAAAAAAGAAGATATCACTTTTAAAAGGCCAGCAAGTGGGATAAGTCCTAAATTTATAGATGATATTATTGGCAAAAGAGCATGCCGCGATATAAGTGAAGATGAAGTTTTGAAATGGAATATGGTGGAATAGAATGCAAGATAACATATCAAGATATACACAAAAAGATATAAATGATATTTTAAGTAATGAGCTTGGTGAAAAATATGTGAATTATAGAAAAGAATGGGAGAGTGTAAATTATAGTAATTTTCCAGATTTTCCACTACATATAGATTTTGAAATGCAAGATAGATGTAACCAATCTTGCACAATGTGTCCAAGAAATACCAATAAACATCCAAACATCAATTATAAGGTAAATACAAATTCTAAATTAAGCTTTGATTTATTTAAAAAAGTTATTGATGAAGGAAAAAGTAATGGTTTAAAATCTATAAATCTTGGTGCTTTTGCTGAGCCATTACTAAATAAAGATGTTTTTAAGATGATTAAGTACGCAACCGATAATGGTATTGTAGACACAAGAATTATTACAAATGGATTGTTATTAGAAAAATATATAGATGATATTTTTGATAGTGGGCTAGTTAATCTTTTTGTGTCTCTAGATGCGTTTTATGAAAGTACGTATAATGATATTAGAGGCAAGGGAATGACTATAGTTAAGGAATCTTTAGAAAAATTTTTGAATGAAAGATCTCTTAGGAAAAGCATACTTCCAATAACCAGAGTATCTTTTGTGGATATGAAGAAAAATAGAGAAGAAAAGATGAGATTTATAGAATTTTGGAGGGGAAAAGTAGATTTTATAGATATACAAGTTTTTGATAATTACAATATAGATATTCATGATGATTTTAATTTTACAATACCAAAAAAATGGAATTGTTTTTCTCCGTTTGCTAGAGTAGCTATTTTGTCAAATGGAGATATCTTGCCATGTTGTAATTTTTTTGGTAGAAATATACCAATAGGCAATATAAATATTATTTCTATAAAAGATGCATTTAACAGTAAAAAAATGAATAGTGTGAGGCAAGGTATATTAAATGATAGTTTAAGAAATTGTTCTATTTGTCAAAGAGTCGGAGAATGATAAAAATTTTAAAAAAGATATTGATATTTTTGTATTGTAATTTTATATTGGAGATAATCGCATTATCTCCAACTGTTATTGGAGATAAAATAAGATGGTTGTATATTAAAGTTTTTGCCAAAAGACTGGGCAAAAACTTTGTAGCACACACTGGAACATTTGTTTATTATCCTAAAAATTTAAGCATAGGGGACAATGTCAGTATAAATGGAAATTGTATAATTCAAGCTTTATCAAGTTTAAGGATGGGAAATGATGTAATGATAGCTTCAAATTGTAATATAATGACATCAAACCATGGCTTTAAAAATAAGCATGTGCCTATGAATCTACAAAAAAATGAAACAAATGAACTCATTATTAACGATGATGTTTGGATAGGTTTTGGAAGTGTCATAAATTCTGGAGCTAGAAAGGTTGAGATAGCAAAAGGAGTCATAATAGCGTCAAATTCTGTGGTTACAAAAAGTATAGATATTGAGTATAGCATATGGGGGGGGGTTCCTGCCCGTTTTCTTAAAATGAGATTTGATGATGAGTAATAACGGTACTTTTTTATGTACAACTGCCTTGATGGATACTTGGGATACGCGTGCAGATAAGTTATTATTTTTGGGAGAACATTGTAAGCTTTTTGATAAAAAAGAATACTATGAAAAATTAAATTATCAGGTTTTTAAATATATTTGGAGTGATAAAGCGGAGGTGAATAATGCGTTAATGTATTGCACCAGTGTCTTTGATGATATTATTGAAAAACTTACTGAACTGCTTAATAGATATCATGGCGTAAATTATTCAAAAAAGTATTGGCAGGATCTATTAATACCATGGTTGCAATATTATATACTAACTATTTATGATAGGTATATGCATATTAAGATGGCATACGCGGATTGTAAAAACCTATACACAAATATTTTAATAGAAGATAACTTCAGTTTCATTGCAACCACAAAAGATTTTTTGGAGTATGCACATAGCGATGATTGTTTTAATCTCCAACTTTATTCACAGGTCGTTAAATTTTTAAATTTAAAGCATAATATAATAAATATAGATAGTCCAAAGATACAAACTAAAATAGAGATTAATAACAAAAAAAGCATAATAAAAAAGACGCTAAGTGTTATATCTGGTATTATAAATATATTAAATTTTAATAAAAAAGTAGTAATGGTAAGCCCATATTTTAAATTTAATGCTATTAGGCATTGTTTAAAATTATTTGTATACTCAAAATTTAGAATAGTTTTTGATAATATGAATTATCACATTTTGGTAGATGTTAAACCAAATTTAAATATTAGAAAAAACCTCTTTAAGAATATTGGTTTTATGGATGAATTTAAGAATTTTTTATTTTATTCTTTTGTACAAAATTTTCCTATTATATATCTAGAGGCTTATAAAGATTTTGATAAAAAAATAGATGAACTAAAGTTAAAACCTCCTAAAGTAGTGTATAGTGCAAATGCATTGTATCATAATGAAATTTTTAGATTTTTTTATGCTAAATATAGAAAAGATGTTGTCGTAACATATGGACAACATGGCGGTGATTTTGGCATAGATAAAATAGATGTTCAAGAAGAAATAGAAAGTAAATTTTGCGATATTTACTATACTTATGGCTGGAAAAAACAAGAAGTGCTGTGCAGTGTTTTACCGCAGCAGCCACTGCCAATATGTAGTGCTAATAATAAAATAAATTTAATAATGACTTGTATGCCAAGATATTTGTGCTGCATTGGATATATAGAAGATGGTGCTAAAATGTTACGATACATTGAAAATACAAAGGTTTTTCTGAATAAGTTAAAATATGATAATTTATTAAATATTAGAACCTACAATGGAGACTATGGCTGGAGTGTAAAAAATAGGCTTTTAGAATGCGGTAAAAAATTGTTTTTTAATTCAAAAATAAATTATTACAAACAAATATCTTCATCAAGACTCAATGTATTTGACCATATGCATACAGGATACTTGGAGTCGCTATCTTTAAATAAACCAACAATTATTTTTATAGCAAAGGGAGTGTATTCGTTTAGAGAAGAAGTAAAACCACATATAAAAGATCTTATAGATGCCAAAATTTTATTCATAGGCGCCGAAGAATGCGCCGAATTTATAAATAAAAATTATGATGAAATAGAATTATGGTGGAATACCAACAAAGTTCAAAATGCTAAAAATTTGTTTTTGCATAAATATTTTAGAACATCAACAAATTGGGTTCAAGAGTGGGTTAAAGAGTTTGATATGCTTTTGGAGAACAGGTGGACGAACAAAGTTTAAAAAAAAGATATTTAGCCAAGCTTTTATCAAATATAATTAGTGCTTTTGTTAATATGGCAATAGTTGTCATTGTTCCAAAGGCTTTGGGACCAATGTCATATGGTCTTTTTATGTACTTGCAAAATTTCTTTAACCAGATGATGGGATTTTTGGATATTGGTACCTCAAGTGCTTTTTTTGTAAAACTTAGTGCAAATAATTCTAGAAAATCGCTATTTGTTTTTTACTTTATTTATATATTGGGTATATTTATTTTTTCTATTTTATTTATTTATTTATTAAATTCATCAAATTTAAACGAATATTTAATGCCAAACGTACCTAAAAATTTTATATTGATAGGTTTTTTGTTTTCGTTTCTTGTTTGGCTAAGCCAGGTCTTTATTAAAATTTCGGATGCGTATGCTATTACTATTAGCGTTGAATTTATTAAGATAGTTCATAAAATTTTAATACTTTTATTGCTTGTTTTTTTTGTATATAAGTTTGCTTTTGATTTGAAATTATATTATTTATATAATTTTATTTTTTACATCTCATTTATTTTTATTCTTGCCCTATTTTTTTATAAAATAAAAATTTTTAAAGATATACACGGCTTAAATTTACAAGAGTTTAGAAAGATATTTAAAGAATTTTATTTGTTTTGTAATCCGCTATTTTTTTATACTATTGTCGTCATCTTTGCAACTATTTTTGATATTTGGCTTTTACAAAAAGTATCAGGGAGTATTCAAAGTGGTTTTTATGGTCTAGTATACGGTCTTGTTTCCATTGCGCTTGTATTTACTAGCTCAATGACTCAGATTATTATAAGAGAGTTTTCTAAGGAATATGCTATAAAAAATTATGAAAGATTAAGATATTTGATCGTAATGTATGTGCCTATGCTTTACTCTATAGCTGCTTTTTTTAGCATTTTTGTATCTTTTCATTCTGGTGCAATAATTGATATTTTTGTAAATGATGACTTTAAAGATGCTTGGTTTGCATTGTCTTTGATGGCTTTTTATCCTCTTCATCAAACTTATGGCCAAATAATAGGAGGCTATTGCCATGCTTCTTTGCAAACAAAATTAAATAGAAATATAGCTTTGTTTTTTATGCCTATAGGATCTATAATTAGTGTAATCACGATATATTTTTTAAATTTAGGTGCTACAGGATTAGCAATTAAAGTGGTATTAATACAAGTAATAAGTACAAATGTGATGCTCTTTTTTGCTACTAAAGACTTAAATATAAAAATATTATTTTTTATCAGACACCAGGTCTATTCACTTTTATTTTTTGCTTTGTTTGGTATCTTGTCAAAGTATGTAGCAATTTTTGATAACATCGTTATAAACTTTATTATTTGTGGCATCTTTTATGTTGGTTTATGCATAATAGGATCTCTTATGTTTCCACAGGTTTTTGCTTTAAAATCGGAAGATATGGAAGTATATTTAAAGAAAGCATTAGGATTTATTTATAAAAAATAAAATATTAAAATTATAAATAAGATTTATTGGAGTAAATTTTTACAACTTTTTGTTAAGAAAAATTTTCAAAGATAAAAACTAAGTTTTATTTAATTGGGCTTTAGAGGTTATGAAGATTTTGTTTTGCCACTGAAAATACAATGTCATAGTAATAAATCAAAGTAATATTTTTATATCTTTATCTTATATTGGCTATTGTTTTTGGTATTGATGTTGATGCCGATGTTATGATATTTTATAGTAAAATAAGATTCTTTTTTATACTACATTGCTTGGCAGTGTAAGTGGAAAAATGAATGGATTGTTAAGCCAGAACCTGGTAGAGTAGTAAATATTTAAATTTCATATAAGTTTGGTTTGGGGTTACTAGGTTATAAGTGTTTTTAGCGAATTTGGTGCAAAACTGATTAAACAACAGAAGATGCTTGACATAGAAGATGATGCTTTTGTGATCAAAGTTTGTATTGAATTGAGATAATATATCTATTGATATATTTGATGTGTTAAAGGTCGGTATTAGAATTATTGATAATAAATTTATTGATGAAATATATGACCTTGATGATTTATCTTGTATGGAAAAGATTAATTTATTAAAATAAATTGGCAATTGTTTTTATTGGTTGGGGTATGTTTATGAGTAGTTTATTGAAAATTAGTGATTCTTCTGCCTTGTTTAAAAAAGCAAATCAAATTATGCAGAAATCAGGATATCATTATTGGGTTTGTGATGGAACTTTACTGGGCATTATAAGAGACAACAAACTTTTAGAATGGGATCATGACATAGACTTTGCTGTTTGGAAGAGTAAGGTTGATGTGGATGTTTTGAGAAATTTGTTTATTAGTAGCGGTTTTATAGAAGAGTCTTTGGTTGGACAAGATTGTTTGCATTTTATTGGCGGCAATAAAAAAGTAGACATTAGTCTTTTTTCGCAAGATAGCAAAAGCTTTTTTTGTAATTTTTTATATCCTCCTAAATTTACTTTTTTATCTAAAATTTTATATCATATTTGTGATATTTTATGTTCTAAAACAACTTTTGGCGATCTATTTTTAAATTTTAAAAATAGCAAAATGAGAGTAGTTGTCTTTTTGTTTAAACTGTTTATGCTTATTATAAGGCCTTTAATTTCAGATAAAAGTAAAAATAAATTACTAGATTATAGTTTGAAAAAGTTTGTTTATGTATCGGCTGGGTATCCATTGCATCTAAAAAAATTTAGAAATATAAGTTTTTTGGACGAAACTTTTTTAGTTCCTTTTAACTGTGAAGAATATTTGCGCATTGCGTATGGAGAAGATTGGAAGACCCCAAAAAAAGATTACAATTGGTATACTGATGAAGCTAATTTAAATATAGTTTCTTAAAGGATTTTTTATGAAAGTATTATTACTTGCTGGAGGGTTTGGAACTAGGTTAAGTGAAGAAACAGACATTAGACCAAAACCTATGGTTGAAATCGGAGGCAAGCCTATCCTGTGGCATATTATGAAAATTTATAGTCATTATGGTTTTAATGACTTTGTCGTTTTATTAGGCTATAAAGGCTACTATATAAAAGAGTTTTTTGCAAATTATTTTTTACATAGAAGCGATATAACAATAGATATAGCTAGTGGTAAAATAGAAGTATTAAATAACTCTAGTGAACCTTGGAGAGTTACTCTGCTGGATACAGGCTTAAATAGCATGACTGGTGCCAGAATCAAAAAAGCTAGAAAAATTGTAGGAGATAATACTTTTATGCTGACATATGGAGATGGCGTAGCTAATATAAAAATAGATGAGCTTTTAAAATTTCATGCATCTCATAAAAAAATAGTAACAATGACTTCGGCGCAGCCAGATGGAAGATTTGGCGCTTTAGAAATTTCTGATCAGGATCAGGTACTACAATTTAAAGAAAAACCTAAAGGCGATGGCAGCTGGATAAATGCAGGTTTTTTTGTTTGCGAGCCAGAAGTGTTTGATTATATAAATGATGATGAGGGTACTATTTTTGAGCAAGAACCGCTTATGAAACTTGCTCAAGATGGTGAGATATTTACTTACAAACATCATGGTTTTTGGATGCCAATGGATACATTAAGGGATAAAAATAAATTAAATGAAATGTGGCGTGACAATAAAGCAGAATGGAAAATTTGGAAATAAGAATGTTCAAAAATATTTTTAAAGATAAAAAAGTTTTAATTACCGGACACACTGGTTTTAAAGGTAGTTGGCTTAGTACATGGCTCTTAAAATTAGGTGCAGAAGTTGTTGGAATTTCAAAAGATATTCCAACAAATCCATCCATGTTTCATTTACTAAATTTAAAAGATAAAATTAAAAAAGATTATAGAGCTGATATTCGTAATTTAGAAATTCTAGAAGAAATTTTTATTAATGAAAAACCAGATTTTGTCTTTCATTTAGCAGCTCAACCAATAGTTTCTGTTTCATATAAAGATCCAATAGAAACCATAACCTCAAATGTTATCGGTACCACAAATATTTTAGAAATATTAAGAAAAGCAAAGCATGAGTGCACAGCCATAATTATAACAAGTGATAAAGCTTATGATAATATCGAACAAGTTTGGGGATATAAAGAAAATGACGCGCTTGGCGGAAAAGATATTTATAGTGGATCTAAAGGTGCGGCAGAACTCATTATTAAGTCTTACTGTAATTCCTTTTTCAAAGATATTAAAAATGTAAAGATAGGCGTAGCAAGAGCCGGAAATGTAATAGGCGGTGGTGATTGGGCTAAAGATCGAATTGTAGTGGATAGCGTAATAGCCTGGAGTGAAAATAAAGCCGTTGATATTAGATCTCCAAGATCAACAAGGCCATGGCAACATGTTCTTGAGCCACTTAGTGGTTATTTAAATTTAGCTATGGCTTTATATTTAGATGATAGTTTAAATCATGAGTGTTTTAACTTTGGCCCAAGGGCTGAGCAAAATCATAGTGTGGCGGAATTATTAGTAGACCTCGGTAAGATTTGGTGTTTAAAAGATATATACAATGTTGTAGACGAAGTAGTTTTTGACGAAGCTAAGTTGCTTAAGTTAAATTGTGATAAGGCATTACACTATCTTAAATGGCATGCAAGCCTAGAATATAAAGAAACGATTAAATTTACTTCAGAGTGGTATTACGACTTTTATGAAAAAGGTTCAGACATGTTTGAAAAGACAGCAGATCAAATAACAGAGTATGAAAATATTGCAAAAAACAGAGCACTATCATGGACGGAGTGATATTAACGCCATTAAAACAAATTTATAACCCAAAAGGCGATATCTTTCATGCTATGAAAAAAAGTGATAGCGGATATGATGGCTTTGGTGAAGCGTATTTTTCTACTATCCATAAAGGCGATATAAAGGGCTGGAAAAAACATACGAAGATGACACTAAATCTTATTGTTTGTTTGGGTGAGATAAGGTTTGTGGTTTATGATGATCTGAAAGATGAGTTTTTTAGTGTAAAATTATCTCATCAAAATTATCAAAGACTAACAATCAAAAATGGGCTATGGATGGCTTTTGAGGGCTTGGGAGAAGATAATATGCTTTTAAATTTAGCAAATTTAGAGCATAATCCTAGCGAGTCTATTAGTGTGAATATTGATGAGATCAAATATAATTTTTAAAGGCTTTAAATGAAAAAATTGTATCAAAAGGGGTGGTTTGGTATAAAATTTAGTGAATTTGCTAAGCTTGATTCTGAAAATATTGCAGATGATAAGTTTTATGAAAAATTTTACGAGCTATTTTATAAGAAATTTGATTCATATAATGACCTTCCAAAAGATTATATTGAGTGTAAAACAAATATTGCAAAAGATATTATAAATTTTTCAAAAGACTATAAAGATATTCTATCTATTGGCTGCGGTAATGGTTTTATTGAAAATTTTATAATTAAAAATAGTGATAAAAATATATTGGCAATAGAGCCTTCTAATAATTTTAAATGGTTGACAAATGCGGAGACGTGCAAGACTATAATTGGCTTTTTCCCTGAATGTATTAAAGATGAGAGAAAGTATGAATTTGGTTATTGTAGTACCATAGATTATGTTTTTAACAATGAAGAGTATATTAATTTTTTCAAAAGCGTTTATGATTATGGGTTTAAAGACTTTTATTTAGCCGAGGTTATTGTGCCATCAGAAGGATTTGTTGCAAGTACAAAGGAGATTATAAAAGATGTCTTATCTCTCTTTGGATTATATAATAAGGGTCAGTTTTGGGGATATTTAAGAAATATTGATGAGCATATCGCACTTTTGAAAAAGGTTGGTTTTAAAAAAATAACTTACGGTACTCACAAACATGGATCATATTGGATTAGGCTTGAAAATGAAAAAAATTAGACTTTCAAAATCATCAATTAGCGACATAGAAAAACAAGCTGTTCTAAAGGTATTGGATGAAGAGTACCTTGGTATGGGCAAAGATGTCATGCAATTTGAAATTGCTATTAAGGACTATTTAGGCACTGATATGCAAGTAGTGTGTGTCAATACTGGAACATCCGCTCTTCATTTAGCTCTTGCTGCACTTGATTTTAATGAAAATGATGAAGTTTTGGTTCCCACCATTACTTATGTGGCGTCATTTCAGGCTATTTCCGCTTTAAAATTAAAACCTATTCCTTGCGATGTAGATCCGGACACACTTTTTATTGATAAGGATGATGTTAAAAAAAGAATAACTAAAAGAACTAAAGCTATTATGCCAGTACACTATGCTAGTTCTTCCAGTGACATGGAAAGTATTTATAAAATTGCAGATGAGTTTGGGTTAAGGGTTATTGAGGACGCTGCTCAAGGATTTGGTTGTCTTAGGGATGGTAAAAAAGTTGGTAGCAATGGTGATATAATTTGTTTTAGTTTTGACGGAGTAAAAAATATTACTTGCGGTGAAGGTGGGGCTATTTTATCTAGTGATTTAAGTTTTATACAAAAGATTAAAGATATGAGACTTCTTGGGGTGGAAAAAGACAGCGAAAAAAGATATTCTGGTCAAAGAAGCTGGGATTTTGACGTAAAGCTTCAAGGCTTTAGATATCACATGAGTAATATTATGGCCGCAATTGGATTAGCTCAGCTTTCCAGAATAGATGAATTTATCACCAAGAGGAAAGAGCTAGCTAAACTATATATAGATCTTTTAGGTGATATAAATGAGATTGGTTGCTTAAAATTTGATTTTGATGAGGTTGCGCCATACATATTTGTTATAAAGGCAAAAGATAGAGATGAACTGCGAAAATTTTTACTAGAAAATGACATAGAAACAGGGATTCATTATAAGCCAAATCATCTTTTAACAAAATTTAATACTGGCTATTCATTGCCAAAAAGTGAAAAAATATATGATGAAATTTTAACACTTCCTTGTCATTTTGATTTGGGGCTAGATGATGTAAGGTTTATTGTAAATAAGATAAGGACGTTTTATGCAAGATAAGCCACTTGTATCAGTAATTATGAATTGCTTTAATAGTGATAAATTTTTAAAAGAGAGTATTGAAAGCGTAATAAGCCAAACTTATAAAAACTGGGAATTGATTTTTTGGGATAATCAATCAACAGACAATAGTGCAAATATTGCAAAATCATATAATGATAGTAGAATAAAGTATTTTTATGCTCCAAAATTTGCTCCACTTTATGGTGCTAGGAATTATGCAGTTAAAGAAGCTAAAGGTGACTTTATTGCATTTTTGGATTGTGATGACTTGTGGAAAAATGATAAGTTAGAAAAACAAATTGCTGCAATGCACAACAATAATTTTGGACTCTGCTATACCAACTTTTATATTATGGGCCCAAATAAAAATAAAAAATTATTTGTTAAAACACAGCCGTCAGGATATATTTTTAAACATCAAATAGCCAATTATTCTATTGGAATTTTAACTGTTATGATTTCCAGGAAAGCATATGATGATATTGAAGATAAATTTGATTCAAGCTTAAATTTTCCAGGAGACTATGACCTTTTTATTAGGCTTTTAAAAAATGAAAAGGCCTGTTATATAGATGAGCCACTTGCCTATTACAGGGCGTCTAATGCAAATAGCATATCCAATACAAAACGCCTTGATAATATCAAAGAGGTAAAAGTTGTATTGAAAAAATTAAAGAATATGTATAGCGAAAAAGATATATTAAAAAGGCTGGACGAAGCAAAGGCTATAATGGATATAAAAGAAATTTTATTTTCTCTAAAAGATTTTAATACAAGAGAAATTCTAAAAATTTTAAGAGATATGTCTTTTAAAGATGCTTTCTCGCTAACTGTTTTAAATAAAATTATCTCAAAAATTTTAAGAACTTTGAGATGGTACTCTTAAGCTAATTTGTAATATAGACGATACATACGCAAAGTTTATAAATAAGCCATTTTTTATCTTTATGGCTTATTTGCTCATCGCTTGTATTTGTTAAGACTCTTTGCTAGTTTTTAGCTTTTGCAAAAACTCTTCGATGTTGTATTTTGCCCTGTAAGCTGGACTTAAAAGATGTACTAAGATGTCGCCAAGGTCCATCACGATCCAATCAGGCGAACTCTCCGTACCTAGAAATTTCTCTCCAAGAGGTTTAAGCTCCTCTTTTAGATCCTCGCTCAGCGAGTAAGCGTGTCTCTCACCAAGAGTCGTAGCGATAACTACGGCCTTTACGAAATAATCATCTCCGCTCATATCAAACACTTGTATCTCTTCAGCCTTTTTTGTGTCTAAAACCTTAACTATACTTTCGGTGCGCTCTTGCATCGATCTCTCTTGCATTTTGTATCCTTGGTAAAAATTTATAATCTCATCTTTTATCTCGCTAGGCAGCTCATCAAGCCCTTTTTGATGCCTGATCTGCGACGAGCTAACATCCACATGCACGTCCATTTTTTGTAAATTTTGTGGAATTTCTATGTGATTGCGCTTGGCGATCACAAACTGCACTAAATTTTTAAGCTCCTCGTATCCGTGCCACTTATCAAGCGTGGCTAGGTGGTCCGCGCCTATTATGAGATAAAATTTTTCTATCTTGAATTTCTCATACAAATACTTAACCGTCTCTATGGTAGGCACAGGGCGAGCTAAATTTATCTCATAGTCTGAGATCTCGACCTTCTCTAGTCCGCCCCAAATTTCTCTTATCCACTTTAGGCGAAGCTCTGGCGGAGCTGAAAATTCGCTTTTAAAGGGACTTATAAAAGTTGGCATGATGATGAGCTTGTCGATATCAAGGCCGCTTAGTGCCATTTTCACAATGCTATCGTGACCTAAATGAACTGGATCAAA
This sequence comes from Campylobacter sp., assembly GCF_052169515.1. Classification (GTDB taxonomy): domain Bacteria; phylum Campylobacterota; class Campylobacteria; order Campylobacterales; family Campylobacteraceae; genus Campylobacter_A. The sequence goes on along the minus strand of NZ_JBQNCH010000008.1, from coordinate 8,365 downwards.
GCTCCCGCCAAAAAGTGCTAACTTCATCTATTAAAGTGCCTTATTTATATTTGTTTTAAAATTCTTTTTTGTAGAATTAGGCGTAATTATATCAAAAGGAGCTAAGATGTCAGTTAAAGTAGCAATCAACGGTTTTGGACGTATCGGCAGGTGCGCTGCTCGTATTATTTTAGAGCGAGACGACGTTGAGCTTGTCGCTATCAACGACACGGCGACGCGCGACATGACGCGCTATCTGCTCAAATACGACAGCGTGCACGGCGAATTTAAGCAAGACGTTAAGGCGATAAGCGACGATTTTATAGAAGTAAACGGCAAAAAGATAAGAGTTTTTTCAACAAGAGATCTAAACGAGCTTAGCTACGCAGACTACGGAGCAGACGTGGTTTTGGAGTGCACGGGTAAGTTTTTGACCACCGAAAAATGCGAACCGTATCTAGCTCGCGGTATCAAAAAAGTCGTCATGAGCGCCCCTGCTAAAGATGACACGGCGACCTTTGTAGTCGGCGTAAACGACGATAAATACGCAGGCGAAGCGATCGTCTCAAACGCAAGCTGCACCACAAACGGCCTAGCTCCCGTTGCAAAAGTACTAAACGATAAATTCGGCATCGTAAAAGGGCTCATGACCACGATCCACGCCTACACAAACGGCCAAAGCTTGGTTGACGTAAAGGCCAAAGACTTCCGCCGTTCGCGTGCCGCAGCCCTAAATATCGGGCCTACGACCACCGGAGCTGCAAAAGCTATCGCGAAAGTACTTCCCGAGCTAAACGGCAAGATGCACGGCCAAGCAGTACGCGTGCCAGTCGCTAACGTCTCGATGGTTGATCTAACGGCGGTCTTGAAAAGACCGGCTAGCAAAGAGGAGATAAACGAGGCGTTTAGAGCGGCTGCGGAGTCAAATTTAAAGGGAATTTTATTCGTCGATGACGATTACAGGGTTAGCAGCGACTTTTGCACGAGCGCATACAGTAGCATCGTAGCCAGCGACACTACGCAGGTTATTGCGGGTGATATGGTAAAGGTCTTTGCGTGGTACGACAACGAGTGGGGCTACTCGACAAGACTCGTCGATCTAGCTAAGATCGTGGCTACGAAGTAAATTTAAAGGGTGAAAAATGAGTGAAATTTTATCGATCAACGATCTTGAGCTTAGCGGCGCGAAGGTATTTGTGAGGTGCGATTTTAACGTGCCTATGGACGAGTTTTTAAACATCACCGACGACCGCCGCATACGCTCGGCGATACCAACTATCCGCTACTGCCTAGATAACGGCTGCAGCGTGGTTTTGGCCAGTCACCTAGGGCGACCTAAAAACGGCTTTGAGGAAAAATTTTCGCTGCGAGGCGTGGCAAAGAGGCTTTCTAGGCTACTTGATAGAGACGTGATATTTGCCGAGGACGTCATCGGCGTGGACGCCAAAGCTAAAGCCGCCGCTCTGAAGCCTGGCGAAATTTTACTTCTTGAAAATTTGCGCTTTGAAAAGGGCGAGACCAAAAACGACGAGGCGCTAGCCGGTGAGCTCGCTAAATACGGCGAATTTTACATAAACGACGCGTTTGGCGTCTGCCACAGGGCGCACAGCTCGGTCGAGGCGATCACTAAATTTTACGACGAGAAGCACAAGGCGGCGGGATTTTTGCTACAAAAAGAGATAAATTTCGCCCAAAATCTCATCAAGCACCCTGCGCGCCCGTTCGTCGCGGTCGTTGGCGGTAGCAAGGTAAGCGGCAAACTACAAGCCCTACACAACCTGCTTCCGCGCGTGGATAAGCTGATAATCGGCGGCGGCATGGCGTTTACGTTTCTAAAATCTCTCGGCGAAAATATCGGAAACTCGCTGCTTGAAGAGGATCTCATCGACGATGCGCGCGAAATTTTACGCAAGGGTAGGGAGCTGGGCGTTAAAATTTACCTACCGGTGGACGTCGTCGCGGCTCAGACCTTTTCGGCCGAAAGCGCCGTAAAATTCGTTCCCGCTCAAGAGATACCGAGCGGCTGGATGGGGCTAGATATCGGGCCGGCGTCGATTAGGCTTTTTAAAGAGGTTATCGCCGACGCGCAAACCATCTGGTGGAACGGGCCGATGGGGGTTTTTGAGATGGATAAATTTAGCAAAGGCAGCATCAAAATGAGCCACGCCATCATCGACACTCACGCGACCACGGTCGTGGGCGGCGGCGATACGGCTGACGTCGTAGAGCGCGCGGGAGACGCCGACGAGATGACCTTTATCTCGACTGGCGGCGGCGCGAGCCTGGAGCTCATCGAGGGCAAGGAGCTGCCGGGCATAAAACCCCTTAGAAAGGCTGCGGAGTGAGGTTTTTAGCAAATTTAAAGTGCAATCACACGAGAGCGAGCTTTAAAGAGTACGCTGAAATTTTAGACGCAAATTTAAGCTCAAACGACGACGTTACGGTTTTTCCTCCGTTTAGCGCGCTTGATCTTGCGGCTCATAAATTTAAACTTGGCGCGCAAAATTTCTACCCGTGCGAAAGCGGCGCTTACACCGGCGAGATCGGCAAGGCAATGCTGGACGAGTTTGGCATAAAAAGCGTGCTGATCGGGCACTCCGAACGGCGCGAGCTCGGCGAGAGTAAGGAGCTTTTGCGAGCTAAATTCGACTTCGCCGCAAAGGCGGGCTGGCAGATCGTCTACTGCATCGGCGAAAATTTGAGCGTAAACGAAGCTGGCGGCACGAAGGAGTTTTTGGCGGGGCAGCTAAAAAATATCGACCTTAGCTACGAGCGGCTGCTTATCGCCTATGAGCCAATCTGGGCGATAGGCACGGGCAGGAGCGCGAGCGCGGAGCAAATCGAGGAGATTTTAAATTTCATCCGTGAGCAAACGAGCGCACCGCTACTTTACGGAGGTAGCGTAAATGCCGCAAATATCGGCGTAATAGCGGGGATCAAAAACTGCGATGGAGTACTAGTAGGTACGGCGAGCTGGGACGCTTTGAAGTTTTTAGAGCTTATACGCGTTGTCTCGCATCGCTATACTTCGTTGTCTTAAAATTCTGCTTAGTTATTACCTACGTGGTAACTCCCGTCGCAAAATTTTAAGCCGCCTAGTCTAGCTTCGCGATACTGCCGCTATCAAATTTGGTGTTTTGTAGAGTTTTGTAAATTTCAAATTGCGAAGGATTTTAAGATGGATTTGAATGTTGTTGCAGATTTTGCGACCGAGATTAGACATATAGCCTGTCGCAGGGAGCAAAATCAAAACTCATTCAAAGACGCTCAAAAGCCAAGCAAAATTTAAAAGGAGAAGTAATGATTTTAAAAGGCAAAAAAGGCCTTATCGTCGGCGTCGCTAACGCCAAATCCATCGCTTACGGCATCGCCGAAGCTTGTTACGCTCAGGGTGCGCAGATGGCGTTTACCTATCTAAACGACGCTCTGAAAAAACGCGTAGAGCCGATCGCGGAGGAGTTTGGTAGTAAATTCGTCTACGAGCTCGACGTAAATAACCAAGCCCACTTAGACGGACTTGCGGATCGCATTAAAGCGGATCTTGGCGAGATAGATTTCGTCGTGCATGCGGTAGCCTATGCGCCAAAAGAAGCGCTAGAGGGCGAGTTTGTAAACACGACCAAGGAGGCCTTTGATATCGCGATGGGTACGAGCGTGTATTCGCTGCTAAGTCTCACGCGCGCGGTACTTCCGGTGCTAAAAGAGGGCGGCTCGATGCTTACGCTAACCTACCTCGGAGGGCCAAAATTCGTGCCTCACTACAACGTAATGGGCGTCGCAAAAGCAGCGCTTGAAAGCTCGGTGCGCTATCTGGCTCACGATCTTGGCGCTAGAAATATCCGCGTAAACGCTATCAGTGCGGGCCCGATCAAGACGCTTGCGGCAAGCGGTATCGGCGATTTTAGGATGATTTTACGCTACAACGAGGTAAATAGCCCGCTAAAACGCAACGTCACGACGCATGACGTCGGCAATAGCGCGATGTACCTACTTAGCGATCTAGCTAGCGGTGTGACGGGCGAGGTGCACTACGTCGACTGCGGCTACAACATCATGGGCATGGGCGACGTAGCGACCGATGCCGAGGGCAACACGATCTTAGCCTGGGACGCGAAGTAATCCTCTAATACAAAATTGGCGGGGTGACTCGCCAAAATCTTCTTTTAAATTTCATCAAATTTAAGCAAAAGGACACACAATGAGAACTTTAGACGAGCTTATAGACACAAATGAGCCGGGCTGGGCGCTGATAGAAGAGTGGCTAAAAGAGGCTAAAAATAGCTATGATATTTTACCGCGTGACGAGGGTAGGGCGCAAAGTGAGCTTTTGGGACTTCAAGTTACCACTCGCTCGCCAATGGGAGCGCTTGTATATGGCTGCGGCGGTATCGTGGTAGACGGCGGTTGGCTGCGCGTACTAGGCTCTGGATGTGAGTGTATGAAGCGTGGAATTTACAGCTTCAACCTTGGCAAAAGCTTTGGCGAAGCAGGGCAGATGCCTAGCTATTTGCTCGTGGCAGATGATGTTTTGGGTGGACTTTTCGCGATAAACGGCGGTGCTTTTGACGGCAAAGCTGGTAACGTCTTTTACTATGCGCCAGATAGCGGCGAGTGGGAAGATACGCAGCTTGGTTACTCGCAGTTTTTGTACTGGGTGCTTTGTGGTGATATATCTAAATTTTACGAGCTTTACCGCTGGGATGGCTGGCGCGATGATGTAAAAAATTTTAGCCTTGATAAGGTGATGTTTGCGCTGCCACCGCTATTTTGGCAAGATGCCGACGTAAGGTTAAGACTAAAAGATATGAAAAAAGATGGTGTTAATGTCGATGAGTATTTTACTTCTGTGTTTAAAGGTGAGAAATAGAATTTTGTAAATTTTTACTATTTTTACAAATTTTAAAACTTTCACTCACTCATAAGAATTGACTACTAAAATTTGACTACGCTTACAGCTTAGCTCAAATTTTAGAGCCGAAATGCATCCGCTCATAAATTTTAAAATTACAATACATAAATTCCTACAATTCCAAAAATTTAAACAAATATCCTAAAATAACCAAAAATAATTTTAAAGGAAATTTATGCAAAGTAAGCTTTTTACGCCATTTAAGATAGGTAATATCGAGATCAAAAACCGCATTATAATGGCCCCTATGTGCATGTATGAAGTTAAAAAAGAGGACGGCCGTCCAAGATGCTTTCATAGACTCCACTATTCAACAAGGGCGATTGGTGGCGTTGGTATGATCATTGTTGAAGCGACAGCGGTCGAGCCTAGAGGTAGGATCAGTAAAAAAGACCTCGGTCTTTGGAGTGATGAGCAGATAGAAGCTCACGCAGAGCTGGTAAAAGGCTGCAGTAAATATGGTGCTAAAATGGCCGTCCAGCTAGCTCATGCCGGTAGAAAAGGTACTTGTGATGGCATTATTGCCCCAAGTGAAATCAAATTTAGTGATGACTATGCGACACCAAAAAAAATGAGTACGAAGGAGATCGCAAATGTCAAACAAAGCTTCATAGATGCTGCAGTGCGTGCAAAGAATGCAGGATATGAGGCGGTAGAGATTCATGCAGCACATGGATATTTGATAAATCAATTTTTATGCGCTGGTACAAATAAACGAGATGATAACTATGGCGGAAGTTTTGAAAATCGCATAAGATTTTTACTTGAAATTTTAAAAGAGATCAAGGCTGGTGTTAATATCGCAGTTGGCGTTAGAATCAGTGCTGGTAGCTGGCTTAAGGGCGACTGGGATATTGAAGATAGTATAAAACTAGCACGTGAGCTTGAAAAAAATGGAGCGGACTTTATGCATGTCTCGGCTGGCGGTATCTATGCAAATGTCGATGTGGCTCCAAAATTTACTCCGCTTTATCAAGCAGGTTACGCAAAAGCGGTGAAAAATGCAGTAAATATTCCGGTGATCGCAGTAGGACTTATCACAAAGGCAAGCGAGTGTGAGGCGTTGTTACTGGGCGGAGTTTGCGATGGCGTGGCACTTGGCAGAGAGCTACTTAGAAATCCTTACTTTGCCTTTGGTGCTATGAAAGAATTTGGTGAAGATGAAAATATAGAAAACGCTTATAAAAGGGCATATTAAAATTTTAGCAAGGGGAAACTCTTGCCAAATTCCGCTTTTACACAGCCAAAATTTCACTTTCTGCTTTTTGCTGTTTGATTTAAATTTAATATAGTATCATTTGAGCGACAAAACTTTGTAGGGGAAAAAATGAGGCAAAAGCACTTTGAAGTGGCAATTGTTGGAGCAGGTATTAGTGGGACGGCACTCTTTTATGAGTTAGCCGCATTTAGCGATATAAAAAAAGTCGCACTTTTAGAAAAATATGACGGAGTAGCGACGCTAAATTCGAGTGGCAAGGGCAACTCACAGACTATCCACTGCGGCGATATCGAGACAAACTACACGCTAGAAAAGGCCAAAAAAGTCTCACTCATGGCAAACATGCCAGTAAAATACGCTCTAAAATACAATCTAGAGGGCAAATATATGTTTGCTCATCAAAAGATGACGCTAGCCATCGGATATGCCGAAGTAGAACGTATAAAAGAGCGATACGAAAGCTTTAAAGAGCTATTTCCTTATCTTGAAATTTATGATAGAGAAAAGTTAAAGCAGATCGAGCCAAATGTCGTTTTTGACGCAAATGGAAAGGAACGCCCAGAAAATATCATTGCTATTGGTGCACAAAATGGGCAGTTTACGACTATGGACTTTGGTGGAGTGGCAAATTCTCTCGTACAAAATGCTCTAAATCTAGGCGGAGATGGCTATGAGATCAGCCTAAACTCAGAAGTTACTGATATGAAAAAGGTGGGCGATACTTTTCATATCAAGATAAATGACGGCGAAGTAATCACTGCAAACTACGTCGTAGTAGATGCTGGAGCACACTCGCTATTTCTAGCTCATAAGATGGGCTATGGACTTCATCTTAGTACTCTGCCAGTTGCTGGAAGTTTCTACTTCGCAAACAAACGCCTACTAAATGGCAAAGTATACATGGTGCAAAACGACAAGCTCCCATTTGCCGCACTTCATGGTGATCCAGACATCTTAGCTGATGGCAACACGCGCTTTGGTCCAACAGCCCTTGTCATACCAAAGCTTGAGAGATTTCACGGAAATTCAAGCTTTTTTGACTTTTTAAAGTGTATGAAATTTGACAAAAACGTCCTTAATGTCTTTATGAACCTACTAAAAGATGATGATATCAGGTCATATATACTAAGAAATTTCTTGTTTGAAGTGCCATTTATCAATAAAAAAGAATTTGTAAAAGATGCTAGAAAGATCGTGCCAAGCCTAAGCGAAAATGACTTAAGCTATGCTGTAAATTTTGGTGGCGTAAGGCCGCAGGTGATCGACCGTAATAAAAAAAGGTTAGAGCTTGGCGAGGGTAAGATCAGCACAGGTGAGGGCATAAGCTTTAACATGACGCCAAGCCCAGGTGCGACTAGCTGTTTTGAGACGGCAAGGGCTGATATGGAAGAAATTTGTAAATTTTTGGGTAAAAATTTTTACGAAGAGAAATTTAACGCCGAGTTTTTTGGGTAGAAAATGGAAGTATTTGATATTTTTAAAAAGGTGTAGATATGTCAAAAACAGCACAACAAAGAAAAGATGAAAGTATAAAAATTTTAAAAAAAGAGGGCGTGGCGGTGCTTGAGAGCCTGCCGCTTCGTTATGAAAATAATGAGGTTGCGCCAAGAGACGTGGACGAGATAGTAAGGCGCGCAGTTTGCTCATTTACAGCGATCATGTGTGCTTGCACGATCCGCGATGAAGGCTCTTTGGGCGAAGAAAATATGGCGTGGGCAAAGAGTTTTTTAGGTGATGCCTACGATGGGCTAAGCGTAAAAGAAAAAGAGGTCGTTGAGGATAGAGCCGATATGAAAACAGCGGTAAATATGGGCTGGAAATACGAGTCGCTTTGGGTACTTCTTTGGGCTCTTGGCATCGCAGAAGATATCGGTGAGATGGATAAAATTTGCGACTGCGAGTTTGTGATGAATGTCTTTAGAGAAGGCGGACTAAAAAACCGCTCAAAACTTCGCAGTTTGGATGAAATTTTAAGCAAACTTGACCTAGTTTATCGCTACCACTGGGCGTGTGTAGATGCAAGGATAAATGGTAAAAAGGTTGTTGGGCTTGACGAAGAGGTCGTTATGGAGAGGCGCGCTGGGCTTGAGTGGCTATGTTGCAAAGGGCAAGAAAATGATGACATAAAGGCCGAATTTAACACCTGGGACCACCCTGATCTAAATACGTAAATTTACATTTTTGCACTAAAATAAGCCAAAAATGAAAGGAAAAATATGAAAATTTTAGTAACTGGAACAGCTGGATTTATAGGATTT
>NZ_JBQNCH010000007.1:0-93886 GCF_052169515.1 Campylobacter sp. | reverse complement strand
TCTTAGTAGCTCGTCTAAGCTTTTTTGCTTAAATTCGCTATTTTTATTTGCTCCGCTTGTTGAGTAGTAGCTCACGTTTGCACCAAATGCACGCGCCACTACCGCCACACCGCGCCCTATCTCGCCAAGTCCGATGATCCCAAATTCTTTACCAGCAATCTCACTGATATCTGCGCCAAGATAGGTAAAAATTTCACTCTTCACCCACTCTCCGCTTTTTACGTATTCATCATAAAATTTGATGTGATTTGTTAGCTCAAAAAGCATCGCAAACGTATGCTGCACGACGCTTGCAGTAGAGTAGCCAGCGACGTTTTTAACAGCTATGTTTTTAGCTTTTGCATGCTCTAGATCAACATTATTCATTCCAGTTGCGCTTATGCAGATAAGCTTTAAATTTACCGCGTCCATCACTGCTTTATCGATTATGACCTTGTTTGTGATGACGATATCAACGCCTTTTAGACGCCCTGCGACCTCTTCGCTCTTAGTTTTTTGGTAGCTGATAAACTCGCCAAATTTCTTAAAAACACTAAGATCTACATTTTCACCAAGAGTGGCTGCGTCTAAACAAACGATCTTCATCTTTAATCCTTAATGAAATGTCCCACAAATTTAGAGTAGTTATCTAGAATTTTGCCACCCTTTCTATATCCAAGTGCACACGCCTCATAAGCGTAAAATACGCCTGCTTGGTAGTTGTCGCCTCTCTCATCTTGGTTAAACTCGTAAAATTCTTGATAGATAGCTTTGTTCGAGTCATATTCGCCGTCATTACTAGCTATTTCTGTGCCGTTTTCGTCGTGGATAGAGACGTTTGCGCCTTCTCTGCCAAAGAGTGGTTTTTTCACATATTTTTTGCCCTTTAGCGGCTCGTTTGAGGTCTCAAGCAAGAGTGGGTGATTAGGATAAAGATCCCAAAGAATTTTTAAAATTCCCTTGCTTTGGAAAAGCAGTGTGTAGGCGGGATTGATTATGATAGCTTTTTGATTTTTGATGATATTTGAAAGTATGAGTGCCAGCTCGCCTTCGTCTATCGCTATGCTCTCCCAAGGCACGAGTTTAAACCAGTACTCAAAATTTTCATTATCTTTAAAAATGCCTTCGTTGTCGTCAAAAACGACCTCATCTACGTAAGAAAAGTCTGTTTTAAAGCCAGCTTCTTTTGCGATGTATTGCAGTAGTTTTACGCTTCGCTCGTCCTCTATACTGCCAGCGATACTGCTAAAGAGTATCCCCCAACCCTCGTAAACATCCTCAAAGTTTACATTATCATCGCCAAGTGTGATAAGGCGTTTAAAATTTTGCTTTAGAGCTTCGTAAAGGTTATTAAATTGCTCTGCTTCGTCCATGTGATTTAGTTTTAGCATAGCCCACTGAATGATCGCCGTCTCAAAGATAGCTGTTGGCGTGTCGGCGTTAAATTCTATCAGTTTTATCGGCTTGCCATCAAGCCCACCTGCTAGATCAAACCTGCCGTAAAGGTGCCAGTGAACGTCATTTTCCCAGCTATTTTTGATGATATCAACTAGATTAAATGGTATGCCTATCTCGTGAAAAAGGTTGTTATCAATGACGTGCTGAGCAGCATTTACATACATATCATATAGTTCGTTTGCTGCTTCATAATAAGCATCTGCCTCACTTGCTTTTACCTGCACGATCTCATCTGCGATATATGAGCTGTTATCGTTGTCTGTATGCCATGCAAAGCCGATTTTTTCCATAAATTCGTTATTTAGCGGAGTGATTTTTTTTAAATTTATCATTTTAGCCTCCAAAGCTTGATTGGCTAGAGCTAGAGCTTGATTTTGAGCCACCACCGAAAAACCCGCTCTTTCCGCCGCTACTTTTTGCAGCAGAATTTGCCGCTTTTTGCTTGTTGAAGCTATCAACGCTTCTTGTGTAAGAACTTGGATTCTTGTAAGTACTTTGGCGATTTGCTTGGAAATTTTGGTTGCCAAAGAGTTTGCTGCCTATCCAGCTACCAAGTATCGCGCCAGCAGCAGAGGCAAGTATAGTCTCGCCAAGGCTTAGACCGCCACTACTTAGCTGTGCGTCGCTAGCCTTTGTTAGATTTGAAGTACCATTGTCAATATTTGCGTTTGCTTGAGCTAAGAGCTTATCGATTTCGTCTTTGCTAAGTACACGCTCAGTGCCGTTTATATCTTTTAGCACGACTCTAGTTTCGGTGCTTGGATACTCTTCTAAAATTTTATAAACACCAGGTGCGCTCTCTTCGATGATGACAAAGGCGCCATTTTTTTGCGCAACTTCATTTAGTGCATTTTCGTTACCGCCATTGTCGTTTCCGCAACCTGTAAGGCCAGCCATAATGATCGCACCAAAACCGCCTACCGCAGCATAAGTAGCTATTTTTTTAATGTGTTTCATATCTCTCCTATCAACTCTTTTAGATTTTTATGTTTTCTAACAAGTATCACACCTCTTTTAAATTTTATAAATTTGGAGTGGTGTATGTTTTTTATTATCTTTTCACTGATCTTTTTTGTAGCTTTTGGTTTTAAATTTAGCTCCTTTAAATATTCGCTCAAATTTATCCATTTTGACTCATTTTCTATCTCGGCTTCTATCGCTACTTCTCTTGGTGCTTGGTCGTTTTTAGATGCTAAAAGCGGCCTTTGCATGGCGTTTAGAAACTGCATGAGCTTCTCGTCTCTGTCTTTATAAATTTGTAAAATTTCATTTTTTCGTTCGATTAGCATCTGCTCTTTTTCTTTAAAGAGCCTATCTTTGTCAGCTTGCAAGTTTAAATTTAAGCTCTTTAGCTCGCTTAACTCATTTAGTAAATAGCTTACAAACTCGTCGTTTTGGGATTTGGTTTTTGTGCTTTTTGGGGCAGATTTTGTGACTTTTTCGCTATTTGGTTCTTTGTCTAGGATGACAAATTTTATGCCATTTTCAATGACTGTATTTAGCGAACCACGGCGGATTCTATTATAGACTGCTTCTTTTGTTATGCCTAGAATTTCTGCAGCTTCGTTTATGGCTAGCTTTTGCATCGAATTTCCGTTTCGTTTAAAATAAAATAAAAAAATTGCTTTGATTATAAAAAAATAAGGCTAAAAGAAGAGTTAAACAAAGAGAGCGGGGCCCTCTTTGTCTTGGTTTTAGAGTCTTGACTCGTAGCGTCTAAGCATATAAAGACGTTTAAGCATTTTCTTGCGAGCAGCAATTTTTTGTTTTTTGCGGATCTCAGTTTTAGGCTCAAAGAAGCGTCTAGCTCTTGCTTCAGTTACTACTAAGTTACGGTCAGTTTGTTTTTTAAACTTTCTGTAACCCTCATCAAATGACTCGTTAGGATGTACCTTAATACCAGGCAACGTCCTCACCACCTTTCAGATTAAAATAAGCCGTGAGTATAGTTTAATTTTCATAAATTTAAGCTTTTAAAATATACTCAGGTATTTCGTATTAAATTTAAAAATTTAAATCAAACTTTGTTTGAAAAAATGAAAAAATAGAGCAAATGCAGTTTTGATGTATAATCACAAAAATTTTAAAAGGTCTGTTATGTCAAAGGAATTTCATTTTAACTACGCCAAGAAGCGTTACATTTTTTTCGCCTGTATTACGCTTATTGCACTCATTTTGCCATTTATCAGGATAAATGACACGCAGCTATTTTTATTAAGTTTTGATAAGAGTAGGGTTGATCTCTTTTTTACAAAATTTGATATGCAAGAGCTTTATTTGTTGCCGTTTTTGTTTATCACTTTGTTTTTAACTATATTTTTCTTGACAACGCTTGCAGGGCGCGTTTGGTGCGGTTGGAGTTGTCCACAGACTATTTTTAGAACGGTTTTTAGAGATTTGATTCAAGCAAAAATTTTAAAGATCAGAAAAAATATCCAAAACAAACAAAATGAACCACAAGGTCAAATGTTTAAACGTACTTTAGCGGTTGCAATTTGGTGCGTTTTAGCCCTTATAATAGCTGCAAATTTTTTATGGTATTTTGTGCCACCATTTGAGTTTTTAGCCTATATAAGCGAGCCAAGCGAACATAAAATTTTACTTGCATTTTGGTTTGGTATCGCAGCTTGGCTAGTCTATGACGTGGTTATTTTAAAAGAGAATTTTTGCATTTATGTCTGTCCATATGCTAGGGTGCAGTCAGTTATGTTTGATAGCGATACCATCCAAGTCATTTATAATCAAAAACGAGGTGGCGTGATATATGAGGGCAAGGAAAAATTTAAAAAGCCAAAAGAAGAAGGCGCGCTTTGTACTGGTTGTGAGGCGTGTGTGAGAATTTGCCCAACGCATATAGATATAAGAAAAGGTATGCAGCTTGAATGCATAAACTGCCTTGAGTGCCATGATGCTTGTAGCAAGGTAATGGGGCATTTTAATGAAAGATCACTCATTGAGTGGAGAAGTATAAATTCTATAAAAGAGCAAAAAAAGGTCAAAATTTTAAGATTTAGGACGGTGGCATATCTTGTGATCCTATCTTGCGTGCTCGTAGCTGGCTTTTTTATGAGTGGCAAGAAAGAAAATATGCTGTTAAATATTAATAGAACTAGTGAGCTTTACAGGGTTTTAGAACAAAATGAAGTTGAAAATTCTTATGTATTTTTGGTGCAAAATACACAAAATAAAGAGCATGCATTTTATTTTGAAATAGATGATAAAAACATAGAAATTTCACGTCCAAGCAAGCCATTTAACTTAAAGGCAGGTGCAAAGCAGCGTATCATCGTCACACTAAAATCAAAAAATAAAAACACAAGTGACAAGGACCTTTTAAAACATATAAGCATAAGAGCTTTTGCCATCGATGAGCCAACTATTAGCGTGCAAAGACAGAGCACTTTTATTTATCCTAAAAGATGATAAAATGGCAAAAATTGATCAGGAAGTGAAATAAATGGCAATATCAGAAAAGGGTAAAAAAAGATACGAACTCATCGTAAAAACAGCACTTAAATTATTTTTGAAAAATGGCTATGAAAAAACTAGTTTAAGCGATATCGTGGCGATAAGTGGCGGATCACTTTCTAGCATTTACACATTTTTTGAAAACAAAGAGGGGCTTTTTAAGGCGATTATAGAACAAGAGATAGATAGTCTTATAAAAGAGATCGACGAGAAGATAGATCTTAAAATTTCTCACGGTTTGGAAGAGTTTTTAACCAAATTTGCAACCATTATATTTTCTATCATCTGCACTAAGAAAAATATCTCACTTGGTAAAATAATGATGAGCGAGGGTTCTAAAAATGGTGGAAAACTTGGTAGGGTATTTTTGGATCAAATTTTAAACAAGATCGATCTTGTACTTATAAATTTTTTTGAAAAAGATGAGATAAAAGCTAAGCTTAACCCAAAATTTACAGCCAAATTTGCTGCAAAAAGTTTTATACAAAGTGTGATCGGGGTCTACTACTACGACTCGCTTATGTTAAATGAAGAGCCACAACTTAGCAAAAAGGAGCGTGAAGAGCACATTGCTTTGTGTGTTGAGTTATTTTTAAATGGAATTCAAAAATAGAATTGACTTTTAATTTATTTTTGGTTATAGTCGGTGTCTTTTAAAATTTGTAATTATTGTTACAAAAATAAACTTGGAATTAAAATTTAAAATTAAGAGAGGTTTTTATGTTGAATTTAAAAAGTATTCTTGTGCTTTCAGCTGCCGTTTTTCTACTTTCTGGTTGCTTTGAGAGTAGCGACAAAAAGGCTGCCACAGGTCGCCAGATGCCACCATCTCACGTTGATATTTTTGTAGCTAAAAAGATGGATGTGCCTATTAGTTTTGACTACACGGCCACAGTTACAAGCAGCCAAGATGTCATCGTCTATCCAAAAGTTGGCGGAACGATAATTAAGCAGTTTTTTAAGCCAGGCGATAAGGTAAAGGCTGGAGATAAGCTATTTTTGATAGATCCAGAAAAATATCAAGCAAGCTTTGACTCGCTTGATGCAGCTGTTGGCGTGGCAAATGCAAATTTAAAAAATGCTCAAACTGAGTTTAAAAGAATTTCTGCCCTTTATAAGAAAAATGCAGTTTCTCAAAAAGACTATGACGCGGCAGTCGCAGCTCATGACATAGCAAATGCAAATCTAGTAAGCGCAAAAGCGAATTTAAAAAGTGCTAAGATCGACCTTGGCTATACAACTATCACAGCGCCATTTGACGGAGTAGTGGGCGATAACAAAGTGGATGTTGGCTCACTTGTCATAGCAAATCAAACACAGCTTGTAAGACTAACAAAGATAAATCCAATTGAAGCTGATTTCTACATCGCAGACGTGGATAATCTAAGTAGAAAGACAAATTTAGATAACGGTACTTGGGAGCAGCTAAATAGCGATGCTGTACTAAAAGTAAATAATGAAAATTTCACCGGAAAAGTGACATTTATAGATAACGTCGTAAATACCGCAACTGGTAGCGTTTTAGCAAAGGCTAGCTTTGACAATAGCGAGGGTAAAATTTTACCAGGTGCTTTTGGTCACATAAAAATGAGTGGATTTGTTCAAAAAAATGCCTTTCACATCCCGCAAGTTGCTCTTCAGCAAAGCGCTACAAACTCTTATGTTTTAGTTGTAAAAGATGGTAATGTAAGCCAAAAAAATGTAAAAACTAGCTACCAAACAAAAGATATGGTTGTAGTCACCGATGGCCTTGAAGAAGGAGATAAGATTATCATTAACAACTTCCTTAAAATCGGTGTTGGCAGACCAGTACAGACAGATAAAGACCTAAGTGCGGAATTTATAAACGGCAAAGACGCAAACGCTACAAAAAGCAATTAAAGGCAGATAGATGTTTTCAAAATTTTTCATAAATCGCCCGATATTTGCGACTGTTATATCTATCATCATAGTTATAGCAGGTCTTATGGGTATCAAGGGGCTTCCAATAGAGGAGTATCCAAGTCTTACTCCGCCTGAAGTATCAGTAAGCGCAACATATAGCGGTGCTGATGCGCAGACTATCGCTGACTCGGTCGCAAGTGCGATTGAGGATCAGATAAATGGTGTTGAAAATATGCTTTATATGAAAAGTACATCAAGCTCTGCTGGTACAATGAATATAAGCGTATATTTTAAGATAGGCTCATCATCAAAACAAGCTACGATAGACGTAAATAACCGCGTTCAAGCTGCTCTTTCAAGGCTCCCACAAGAGGTGCAAAATATGGGCGTAACAGTCCGTGAAAGAAGTGGCTCGATCCTTCAAGTCGTTGGCTTTTCAAATCCAAATATGAACCTGATTGAGCTATATAACTATGTAAATTTAAACATCGCAGACGAAATCAAAAGGGTAAATGGTATTGGCGATACGGCACTCATTGGTAACAAAGAGTACTCGATTAGAATTTGGCTAAAGCCAGATAGACTATCTCAGTTTAAGCTAACTCCAAGCGACGTAATCTCTCAAGTAAAAATTCAAAACTCGCAATACGCCGCTGGCAAGATCGGCGAGCAGCCATCAAAAGGCGAAAACCCTTACGTTTACTCAGTCGTTTCAGAGGGGCGTTTTAAAGATCCAAAACAATTTGGAGAAATTTTGATAAAAAGTGAAGATGGCACTGTCGTAAAGCTAAAAGAGGTTGCCACTATCGAGCTTGGAGCCGCTAGCTACGCATCTGATGCTATGCTAAATGGCAAACCAGCAGTGCCACTTTTACTATTTTTGCAAAACGATGCAAACGCACTAGCAACTGCAGAGGCAGTTGCCCAAAAGCTTGAAGAGCTAAAGAAAACTTACCCAGTTGGACTAGAGCACACCATAGCTTATAATCCAACCGAATTTATCACCGTCTCTATCAATGAGGTTATAAAAACTTTCATTGAGGCGATGTTGCTCGTTCTTATCGTAATGTACTTTTTCTTAAAGAGCTTTAGAGCTACCATCATACCTATGCTAGCCGTGCCAGTCTCTATCATAGGCACATTTGGCGGACTTTATATCATGGGCTTTAGTATAAATTTGATCACGCTTTTTGCCCTGGTTCTTGCCATCGGTATCGTCGTGGATGACGCCATCATCGTTATAGAAAACGTCGAGAGAATTTTACATGAAGATAAAGAGATAAGCGTAAAAGATGCGACGTTTAAGGCAATGGAGGAGGTGCAAACTCCGGTTATCTCTATCGTGCTCGTGCTTTGCGCTGTTTTCGTACCGGTCTCTTTCATGGAGGGCTTTGTAGGTGTTATACAAAAGCAGTTTGCACTCACACTTGTCGTTTCTGTTTGTATCTCAGGCTTCGTCGCTCTTACTCTTACGCCAGCACTTTGTGCGGTTATGCTTAAAAGGCAAGAGAGTAAGCCATTTTGGATAGTTCAGAAATTTAATGACTTCTTTGACTTTAGTACCAAGCTCTTTACAGCAGGTGTAGCAAAAATTTTAAAACATGTATTTATTAGCTTTGTGGTCATTGGTATCATGGGATTTGCGACCTATACACTATTTCAAAAGGTGCCAAAAGCACTTGTGCCTTCAGAAGACAAGGGTGCTTTGATGGTTATCACCTCACTTCCACCTTCAACAAATATGCTAAAGACAAAAGAAGAGCTAGCCTCTATTAGCGCTGCGATACTAAGCAACCCAAATGTTGAATTTACCATGGGCTTTGCAGGATATGACATGCTAGCTAGCTCACTTAGAGAAAATTCAGCCATTAGCTTTATCAAGCTAAAAAATTGGAGTGAGAGAAAAGGTGCTGCAGATAGCGCAGATGCCCTAGCTGGGCAGTTTAATGGCATGCTTTGGGGCTCTAAAAACTCAATGACTTTTGTTGTAAATTTACCTCCTATCATGGGCCTATCAATGACTGGTGGCTTTGATATGTATCTACAAAACAAGAGTGGCAAGAGCTACAACGAGATAGAAGCGGACGCTAGAAAAGTAGCCGCAGTAGCAAATGCAAGACCTGAGCTAACAAATGTGAGAACTACGCTTGAGACAAACTACCGCCAGTTTAAAATAACCGTAGATAAAGAGAAAGCAAAACTATTTGGCGTAAGTGAAAGCGAAATTTTTAGCACGATAGGCGCTACTTTTGGCTCTTACTATGTAAATGACTTCAACCTTGCGGGCAAGTCTTACCGCGTATATGCAAGGGCAAGCGATAACTTTAGAAACAACCCTGAGGATCTAAGAAAAATTTTCGTCCGCTCATATGATGGCGAGATGGTGCCACTAAATTCGGTCGTAACGCTTACAAGATCGATCGGACCTGATATAGTTGATAGATTTAACCTCTTTCCATCAGCTAAGATCATGGGCGATCCAAAGCCTGGCTACACATCAGGTGACGCTATCCAAGCGATACAAGAGGTCGTAAATGATACGCTAAGCAGTGATGAGTACGCTATAAGCTGGGCTGGAACGGCATATCAAGAGGTAAATTCTCAAGGAACAGGCACGGTCGCCTTTATCTTTGGCATGATCTTTGTATTTCTTATCCTTGCAGCTCAGTACGAAAGATGGCTCATTCCACTTGCCGTTATCACAGCTGTGCCGTTTGCAGTATTTGGCTCGTTGCTCGCAGTCTGGATAAGAGGGCTAACAAATGACATCTACTTTGAGATCGGACTCTTGCTACTCATCGGTCTGGCGGCTAAAAACGCCATCTTGATTGTAGAATTTGCTATGCAAGAGCGTGAAAGCGGAAAGAGTATCTTTGACTCAGCGATAAATGCGGCAAAACTTCGCTTTAGGCCTATCGTAATGACCTCGATCGCATTTACTTTAGGCGTTTTCCCGATGGTTATAAGCACAGGTGCAGGCGCTGCATCTCGCCACTCACTTGGAACAGGCGTGGTCGGCGGTATGATCGCATCAACAACGATAGCGATATTTTTTGTGCCATTGTTTTACTATTTGCTTGAAAATTTAAATGAAAAATACTGGAAAAAAGGAGCAAAAAAAGATGAAAAATAAGGCGCTTATACTTATAACGGTGGCGTTTTTAGCTGGTTGCTCATTTCGTCCAGATATGCCAAAGATAGATACAAATTTTACTTCAACATATACTTATGAGACAAGTGATATAAGAGATCTTTGGTGGAAAGAATTTCACGATGAAAATTTAAATTCTCTAGTTGAGAGTGCACTTGAGAAAAATACAAATTTACGTATTGCGTATTTAAATCTCCAAAAGGCAAAAGCGAGCCTTGGCGTAGCTGAGGCAAGCTTGCTTCCTGGTGTGAATTTAAATGCAGGTGCCACTAGAACTAGAAATAGCGCAGAAACTGCCTCACATATGCCTCAAACTACTTCAAAAAGCTATGAGATAAATTTAGGCCTTAGCTATGAGCTTGACCTTTGGGGCAGGGTAAGAAACAGCGTGCTTGCAGCAAATGAGAGCTTAAATGCGAGCAAATTTGACTACGATAGTGCAAGGCTAAGTCTTAGCTCAAGCGTAGCAAAGAGCTATTTTGTGCTAGTTTCATTAAATATGCAAGAAGCAGTACTTCAAGATACACTAAAAACTTATGAGGCAACGCTTGCACTTCGCAAGACGCAGCTTGAGCTTGGTGGTATAAATGAAATGACCTATCTGCAAAGCAAGGCTGCAGTTGAGAGTGCAAAAACAAGTCTAACTTCAGTGTTAAACTCAAAGTCAAAAGTGCTAACCTCGCTTGCCATCCTAACTGGCAAGAGCAACGATGAAATTTTAAATGGAACTGTCGCTAGCTCAAAGACCTTGCCGGCTTCGCCTGAGATAAGTGCTGGCATTAGCTCTGATGTTTTGCTAAGAAGAAGTGATGTGGCAAAGGCACTGGCTGATTTAAAAGCGACAAATGCACTTGTTGGTGTGGCAAAGGCGGAGTATTTTCCTACGATCTCACTTACTGGACTTTTTGGCTTTGCTAGTGAGGATTTTAATAGAATTTTCATAAGCAGTGCTAGTGTTTGGAGTCTTGGTGCTAGTTTGTCACAGAAAATTTTTGACTATGGTAGAACAAAAAACAATGTTCGCATTGCTGAGACAAACGAGCAAATCGCAGCCGTTGCTTATGAGGGCGTGGTAAAAACTGCTCTTGGTGAGGTTAGAGATGCTCTTATTTCAAGAAAAAATGCAAAGCTCTCTTTGGATCAGGTGAAAAATTTGCTACAATCGCAGCAAAAAATTTATTCACTTGCCAAAGATCAGTATGAGGCTGGATATATTGGACACTTAGAGCTTCTTGATGCGGAGAGGAATTTACTCTCGGCTAAGCTTCAAGACGTCTCAGCTAAGCTTGATGAGGTCGATAGTGCGGTTGAGGTTTATAGGGCTTTTGGTGGCGGATTTAAGTTAGAAAAGTAAAATTACAAAAGGAGAAAATTAATGTGTAAGATATTTAATTTCTTATTTTCTTGGGGATTTTTTGTTTTTGCTATCGCTCTTGGTGTGGCATTATGGTTTGCGATAAATTATGTCGATCAGTTTAGACTCGAGTCTAGCTTTTATGATATCGGTGAGATATTTATGATGGCGGCTGTTTTTGGTATAGTTTTTTACCTAGCGGCGGCGATCTTTATTATACCTATTAAGGCAATGATTAAAAAAGCCTAAATTCTTCTTTCATCTAAGAATAAAATTTTCTTAGATGAATCCCCTAAATTTATCCTAGAAATTTATTAGACTTTTAATTATGTTGCTTATGTTATCTTAAACGCAAAATAAAACAACTTTAGGTTAAGATAGATTTGCTCGACATCTTTAATATTTTTAGAAATTTTGTTTTATTTATTTTATTGTCGTAGCATTTACAATACTATTAATTTAAAATACAATCCTTAAGAAAAGTAATTAATATTAAGAGTAAAATAGACTTTTTTATGAGAAATTTTGCAGATAGCGTATCTATCAAATATTGATAAAGAATTTCAATATATTTTAATATCAAAATGAGCTAAATATTGAAAAAACTAGAGCAAATTTTTAAACTTGCTTTTAACTTTTTTGTTATAATATCCCATCAAAAATAAAAGGGATATTTTTTATCCGAATTAAGGCTAAAATTTTGAGAGTATATTTAGATAATAACGCCACAACGATGGTTGATCCAGAAGCTTTTGAGCTTATGAAGCCGTTTTACTGCGAAAAGTACGGTAACCCAAACTCACTTCACAAATTTGGCTCAGAAACGCACCCAGCCTTAAGAATAGCACTCGATCAGCTCTACGCTGGCATAAACGCAAAAGATAGCGATGATATCGTTGTTACCTCATGTGCGACCGAGAGCAACAACTGGGTAGTAAAAGGCATCTACTTTGATAAGATCGCAACCGGCGAGAAAAAACGCATCGTAACAACCGCGGTCGAGCATCCAGCTATTTTAGCAACTTGTAAATTTCTAGAAAAGCATGGCGTGGACCTTACGGTTTTGGACGTAAATAGCGATGGTATCGTCACTCCAGATCAACTAAGGGCTGTGATGGACGAAAATGTCGCACTTGTTGCCATAATGAGTGCAAACAACGAAACCGGCATGATCTTTCCTATAAAAGAGCTTGCCAAAGTCGCCCACGAGTACGGAGCTTTGTTTCACACTGATGCTGTGCAAGCAGTCGGCAAGATAAAGATAAATGTTCAAGACCTAGACGTTGATTTTCTAAGCTTTTCAGCGCATAAATTTCATGGACCAAAGGGTGTTGGCGCTCTATATATAAAGGATAGCATGCCACTAAGTAGTTTGCTTCACGGCGGCGAGCACATGGGTGGACGCAGAAGCGGCACGCTCGATGTTCCAGGAATTGTCGGAATGGGCAAGGCACTTGAGCTAGCAAATAAATTTATGGATTATGAAAACTCGCATGTTCGCCGCTTGCGTGACAAGCTAGAAAGTGCGCTACTACAAATTCCTGACGTCAGCGTCGTTGGCAAAAAAGAGCAGCGCGTGCCAAACACTATCCTAGCTTCTATCAAAGGTGTCGAGGGCGAGGCAATGCTTTGGGATCTAAATAGAGCCGGCATAGCTGCATCTACGGGCTCTGCTTGTGCGAGTGAGACACTAGAGAGCAACCCTATCATGGAGGCCATCGGTGCTGACAAAGAGCTGGCTCACACAGCACTTAGACTATCTCTTTCAAGATTTAATACTGAAGAGGAGATCGATTACGCGATCGAGCATATAACAAAAGCGGTAAATAGACTAAGAGGCATCTCTAGCACCTTCGCGTACGCCCCAGAGTGGCATAAGAGTGGATTATAAAATTTAAAGGAAAAACATGGCAAAGAATAATTTAATAGGAGGCTCTATCTGGGATGAATACTCCAAGGTAGTGCAAGATAGGATGAATAATCCTAAATTTATGGGTGAACTAACCGAAGAAGATGCCAAAAAAGCAAATGCAAAGCTCATTGTGGCTGACTTTGGAGCTGAGAGCTGCGGCGATGCGGTCAGGCTTTACTGGCTAGTTGATGAGAAAACTGACAAGATAATAGACGCTAAATTTAAAAGCTTTGGCTGTGGCACGGCTATAGCTAGCTCTGATACTATGGCTGAGCTATGCATCGGCAAAACGGTCGATGAAGCTGTTAAGATAACAAATTTAGATGTCGAGAAAGCTATGCGTGACAATCCAGAAACCCCAGCTGTCCCGCCTCAAAAGATGCACTGCTCAGTTATGGCGTATGACGTCATAAAAGCAGCAGCTGCAAGCTATAAGGGTATAGACCCAGAGCATTTTGAAGATGAGATCATAGTTTGTGAGTGCGCGAGAGTAAGTCTTGGCACCATTAAAGAAGTGATAAGGCTAAACGATCTTCATACTGTTGAGGAGATCACACAATACACTAAAGCTGGAGCATTTTGCAAGTCTTGTGTAAAACCTGGTGGTCATGAAAAAAGAGAATATTATTTGGTCGATATCTTGCGTGATACTAGAGCCGAGATGGAGCAAGAGAGGCTTGAGGCTCAGGCCAACGCTCAAGCAAACAACACACTTAGTGACGTAAGTTTTGAGAACATGACGATGGTTGGCCAGTTAAAAGCGGTCGAGTCAGTTATAGATAAAGAAATTCGTCCAATGCTTATGATGGACGGCGGAAATTTAGAAATTTTGGACATCAGAAACGATAACGGCGAAAATACCGACATCTACATCCGCTATCTTGGCGCTTGCTCTGGCTGTGCGAGCGGCTCAACAGGTACGCTTTATGCGATAGAAAATGTCTTGCAAGAGACTTTAAGCCCAAAAATCAGGGTTATGCCTATCTAAAACTAACGAACAGCTCCTTTTGGGGCTGTTTTACCTCTAGTGAATTGAATCTATTATCGATAAAATTTAAATCTAATCCAACTCAAATTTAATCTTTTAAAAAATTCAAAATTTCACTTCTGGTTTGAGCTAGACCACCGACACATTTCTTCTCAAACTGCGAGCGGTTAAATGTACGCTGGCGTTTAGCAAGCTGGGTCGTGTGTATGGTTATTAGCTCTTCAAGCTCACTTTGAGAAATTTCTGCGTCCAAAAACTGCTTGCATTCTTTTAGACCTATTGATTTTAGAGGCTTTGGTTCGTTTTTATACTTATCAAATAAGAACTTCGCCTCATCTATTAGACCATCTTTAAGCATATTTTTCGTTCGCTTTGCTATGCGAGCTCTAAGCTCATCCTTATCCCATAAAATTTCAAAGATCGCAAGCTCTTTTATGACACTTTCTTTTGTGTTTTGTTTTAGCCAAGCACTTGGGGTTTGACCACAAAATTTATAAATTTGATACCATTTCTCAAGGCGATAAGAGTCATTTTGGCTAAATTTCTCTGCAAAATTAGGATCAATATTTAAAGCAAGTTCGTAAATTTCTTGGTTGTTTAAATTTAATTCGCATTTTGGTACGTCTGGAGCAAGACCATTAAGCATCGCCTTTAGATAAAAGCCACTTCCGCCAGTGATTATAAGTGGACAGTTTTGCGAGAGTGCAAAATCTTTTGTGTTTTTGTAAATTTCAAAAAATGAGCCAACACTAAATTCCTCATCAGGGTAAATTTCATCCACCCCAAAGTGCCTCACAGTCTCTAGCTGCCAGGGCTTTGGCTTTGCACTGGCGATATCTATCTCTTTATAAAGTGCAAGCGAGTCAAGACTTAAGATGACGCCACCAAATTCCTTTGCCAGTTCAAATCCAAGATCACTTTTGCCGCTTGCAGTAGTGCCGATTAGGGCGAACTCTTTAAACAAATTTAACCCTCGTAAAATGAACTAAATAGCAAAATTTCATCGCTTTGCTCATTTTCTTTGCCTTCTTTTATAAGATCTGCCAAAACACTAGCAAAATACGGTGCAAAGCTCAGTTCATTTAATCCGTAAGCTTGATTGTAAAGTAAATTTTTATAAGTTTCATCTCTTCCAAGTGCCGGCTTATCGTTTGAGCTAAGTAAAACGTAGTTCGCCCTAAAGCTAGGCTCTTTTAGCTCACTTATGCCAAGGTGTGTTTTTAACTCGTTTAAAAATGCGTTGATCTTTTCTGTTTTGACGAGCGTATCGATAGCACCCACTTGTAAATTTGTGATGATTGTGACACCATTTTTATTTGGGTAAATTTTGGCAAACATATCGTTTAAAATGATCGGTTTTTTAGGTATTTGCCCCTCATTTAACGCAAGATCGATCGTATAGAATTTCGCCAAAATGGCATTTAAATTCGTCCCAAGCTTGCTTGATAGATCCAGACTTTTTGTAGCTATGACAAAGCTATCTGCCTCGTATTCACCACTCGTGCCGACAGCCTTTTGCACGCTTTGACCCTGCGTTTTTAGCTCATAAATATCGTCGTTTATAAATTTCACTCCAAGACTGTTTAGTTCATTTATGAGCGCTTTTCGTAGTTCACCAGCATCGATACTCGCATTTTTGGCCAAATTTATAGCCCCTTTTATATTCTTATTTATTAGGCCAAAATTTGCAAGCTCACTATCAATGTTTAAAATCTCTTGCTCGCTATCAGCGATCTTTGTCTCATCAAGCCTCTTTTTAAAGCTTTCGTCCTGACTAAAGATGAGATATACACCATTATCAGTAAAATTTATCTGAGGATATTTTTCATTTAGGTTCTTTAAAATTTCAAAACTTTTTTGTCCAAATTTTGAAAACAAAACTCTCATTTTTTTGTCGTGAGCTTTTGTTGATTTGAGTGTAAAATTCGCCATCCACGCTCTAAAATTTTCATTTAAACAAAGGTTTATATCAAGCTCACTTTTTTTACTAACTAGCCCCATAAATGAGCTAGATATCGCTCCATCTTTTACAATAGGTGATGTATTAAATGGGGTTAAAATTCCGCTTGCAAAGTCATCTTTTTGGCTATTAATAACTAAAATTTCCTCACTCTTTTTAGCTAGCTCAAGCGCCGTAAACAACGCACTAAAACTATCTCCGATAATTGCTATTTTGCTCATCATAACCCTTCATTTTAAAATAATGTGGCAATGATAATATAAATTTAGATTTAAAGCAAAATGGTGTAAAATCAATCACTTTTTAAAAATATGGAAATTTATATGATCAAAAAGCTAAAAGATATCGCAGAACTCATCGTTTTTAAGCACTCGGTTTTTGCTTTGCCCTTTATTTTTGTGGCTATGATAGTTGCAAGCAAGATAGAAAATGGCTCAGCTTGGTTTGGCTTTAAATTGCTTATTCTAGGCGCACTTTGTGCAGTCAGTGCTAGAAATTTTGCAATGGCATTTAACAGATACCAAGACGAGGACATCGACAAGCTAAATCCTCGCACTGCAAGCCGTCCGAGCGTTGATGGACGCATCGGCAAGAGCAACATGCAGCTTTTTATCGCAGCAAACGCGCTTATCTTTATTGTCTGCGCCTATTTTGTAAATTCGCTCGCCTTTTGGCTGAGCTTTCCCATTCTTGCCGTGCTTGGCGGATACTCGCTATTTAAGCGCTTTAGCGAGCTAGCGCACTTAGTGCTTGGCCTTAGTCTCGGGCTTGCTCCGATCGCTGGTGTGGTCGCAGTAAGCGCTGATATACCGCTTTGGAGCGTGCTACTTTGCCTCGGGGTGACATTTTGGGTGGCTGGATTTGACCTGCTTTACTCGCTTCAGGATATGAAATTTGACCAAGAGAACAAACTTTTTAGCATACCAGCGATCTATGGCGAGAAGGCTACATTGTTTTTATCAGCCATTTTTCACGCTTTAGCTTTTATATTTTGGTTGCTTTTTGCTTGGGCGGCTGGGCTTGGAGCCATGGCCTTTTTTGGCATTGTAGTAAGCGGCGTGATCTTATTTTTTGAGCATAGGATCGTAAGGCGCGACTTTAGCAAGATAGATAGGGCGTTTTTCACGCTAAATGGCTATTTGGGAATTTTATTTTTTATTTTTGTTTGGATTAGTGTATTATGAACAAAGTAAGGCTTTTTAAAGCACCTCTTAGTATGGCTTATGAGCGTGATAGCACGGGAGATGAGAAATTTTTAAGAGAATTTAACTCTATCTTACCAGGTGAAGAAGACGCACTAGGGGCGTGGCTAAAGCGAGCCAAATCACGCGGCGAGACCAAAGAGAGCGATCAAGTTTTACTAACTCTTTTGATAGAACTTCACAGAAAAGTAGATGCGCTAAGTGATTACATTAAAAACGAACATAAGCAGTATTTGTCACTAAGTGAGAGTACAAATATCGATGAAATCGGCTTTACGCATATAAAAATAAGTGAAGAAAAATTTCAAAAAGATGAAATTTACTACGCAAGGATTGCTATGCCTATCTTTCCAAAGAGAAATTTGAGCCTTTATCTAAAGGCTATTGATGGAAGGCTTGCAAAGATAGAAAACATGCATGAAGAAGACGAAGCCGACTGGAATGCTTATGTGACGGCTAGGGAACGTGTAATGATAAGAGAAATGAGAGCGAACTCGTAGAAGGAAAAATATGGAAATTTATATCTTTTTAGGCTTTGGAATCGTTTTGGCGATAATAGTTGCTTTGTTTTTTATAAAAGATAACGAGACAAATAAGAAATTTGCTAGATTTGAAAGAGCGATAGAAAGTGTTATGCAAGAAAATTTTAACCTCAAAAAGCAAATTTCAATGCTTGAGGGCGAGGCGTTTAAAAATAGCGAACAATATGAGCCTCTAAAAAAACAGATAAAAGAAAATATTGATTTACAAATAAATGAGAAAATTGTGCCGATAATTCGTGCAATTAAGAGTATTGAGCGAGTAATTGATGATTTTGCGACAGAACAAAAAGATAGAATCGTTAGTCTTGAGGAGAGAACAAGAGATATTAATAAAATCGCACCAAGCGTCATCAATGAAGAAGAGCAAATTTTAAAAATGTTTAAAGATGGAAAGAGTGCAGCTATGATCGCAAAGGATCTTCATGTAGGCATGGGGCGAGTTGAGTTTGTGCTCAGATTTCATAAATTAGCTTAAAATCGCCATTTGATTTAAAAAGACTAATCCACTCTTAAACTACAAAAATTGCCTTAAATTTTTATTTTGATTTAAATCTTTTAACATATAATTGAAAAAATTATAAAAAGCTCTAACCAAGCTTGAGAAGGTGCTTTATGCTGGTAGATAAATATGGTCGGGTTGTTGATTATTTAAGAATTTCTGTAACTCAGCGTTGCAACTTTAGATGCAGGTATTGTATGCCTACAACGCCATTTAGTTGGACACCAAGAGAGAATTTGCTAACTTTTGAAGAGCTATTTTTGTTTGTAAAAGTGGCTATTGACGAAGGCGTAAAAAAGATAAGAATCACTGGTGGTGAACCTCTTGTGCGTAAAGACTTGGACGTTTTTATAAAGATGATAAGCGATTATAGTCCAGATATCGATCTAGCACTTACGACAAATGGCTATATGCTATCGCACTTTGCTAAAAGGCTAAAGGACGCTGGACTAAAACGCATAAATATGTCACTTGATACACTAAATGAACAAAAGGCTAAATTTATCGCACAAAAAAGTGTCTTGCATGAAGTCTTGTCTGGCTTTGAGGCAGCACATGATGCTGGGCTTAAAGTGAAGATCAATACAGTTGCCTTAAAGGGCGTAAACGACGATGAACTGGTAAATTTGCTGGAATTTGCCAAATTTAGAGGTTCTCAAATTAGATTTATTGAGTACATGGAGAACTCGCACGCTAAAGATGATCTAAAAGGGCTAAATAGCGATGAAATTTTAGAGATCATTTCAAAAAAATATAATGTCACAAAAGATGAAAAACTACCAAATGCACCCGCTTCTATTTATAGGCTTGATGATGGATATAAATTTGGCATCATAGATCCGCATAAGCACGATTTTTGCGAGAGTTGTAACCGTATCAGGCTAAGTGCTGAAGGACTTTTGATACCATGTTTATATTTTGAAGATGCACTAAGTATCAAAAAAGCAGTTGAAAAAGGCGATATCGTCGCCGCGAGTGAAATTTTAAGACAAGTGCTAGCCAATAAGCCAAAAGAGAACAAATGGGCGGTAGGAGCTAGCAATGAGACTTCTGCAAGGGCCTTTTACCAAACTGGTGGTTAATGAGTAAGGATTTAGAGCTAGTTGAGGCGTTTTTAAGCATACAAGGCGAGGGTGAGCATCAGGGTAGGCTGGCTATTTTCTTACGTTTTTTAGGATGTAATTTAAACTGCTCTGGCTTTGGTGTACAAACAAAATCTTTAAAAACGGGTGAAAATCTCTTAGGTTGCGATAGTATAAGGGCTGTTTTTAAAGGGCATTTTGATCACAAAACATGCAACGCAGATGAAATTTTAAGCTTAGTTGATGGGCTTTGCGAAGGCCTAAAGCAAAAACCGATCATTGTTTTAACAGGCGGCGAACCACTCATTTGGCACAAAAATGAAAATTTTATAAATTTGGTAAAAAATTTGCTTGTAGACTACGAGGTGCATTTTGAGACAAATGGCACTATCTTGGTTGATTTTGATAAATTTGAAATTTATAGAAATTGCCATTTTGCACTTGGTGTAAAGCTAGCAAATAGTGGAATTAACGAGCAAAAACGCATAAATTTAGATGCCATTTTGGCCATTAAAAATAATGCAAAAAGTAGCTTTTTAAAATTTGTGCTATCTCGTTGCGACGATAGTGAGCTAGATGAGATCATGAATATAAAAAACAAAGTGAATTTGCCAGTTTGGTGCATGGCGATGGGTGCAGATAGAGCAGAGCTTAGTAAAAATGCTTTAAAGACGGCAGAATTTGCCATAAAGTATGGGTTTAATTATTCAGAGCGCATTCATATTAGGCTTTGGAGCGATAAAGAGGGTGTTTGATGATTATTAGAAAACTTTTTAGGTTTGAGAATGCTCACATTGTGAGATTTTGTAGTTCAAAACGTTGCAGGACGAGCATCCACGGCCATAGCTATGTGGCTGAAATTTTACTTAGTTCAAATTTTCTTGATAATGCTGGCATGGTTTATGATTTTGGGCTTATGAAACAAAACATAAAGACTATCATTGATAGCTTTGACCACGCCACGACCATATATTCAGGTGATAGTGACGAGTACAAAAACGACCTCAAAAAGCACTCGGCAAGGTGGATAGAAATACCACAAAATCCAAGCGCAGAACAGTTTTGTCGTATATTTTTTGTGCTTATCGAGAGATTGCTTGAGCTTAGCATTATGAATAACGGCGAACGCGAGGTGAAGCTTCATAGTGTCATTGTTCATGAAACTGATACAGGCTATGCACAATGCTTTAAAGAAGATGCATACAATCCCCAAATGGGCGAGATAAGGCTCTGTGATATAAATTTTTCAGATGCAATCATAGAAGAGTGGGAAGACAAAAATTTGCTCGATAAGATGATAAACAAGATAAAAATAGAAAATCCAAAGGACGTTTAATGAGAAAAATTTTAACTTCTTTTTTGCTTATAGCTAGCGTATTTTTGGGATGTGGCGAGAAGGAAGAGGCCAAAAGTGACGTGAGCGATCCAGTGCCAACAGACGTGACCGTAGCTCAGCCAGACGCGAATGTAACGATCGATGAGCAGCTACCGCCTGAGCCAGTTGTCGAGGAAAACGAGCCACCTAAAGAGAAAAAATGAACGAACATCTAGCTTCGCTTTTTGCATACACTTTACCTTTTCATGTGGCATTTTTCTATGCACTTCTTGTGTGCGGGGCGCTTTATTTGCTACTTACGCAGTTTGGAGTTGCTGGCAAAAACTACGTGCTTCGTATTAGATATTTTTTACCGATTTACCACATGCTTTTAAGCTTTTTGGTACTAACGGGGCTTATTTTATGGGCATACTATAACTATGAGCCAAAATTTAACGCGATAAAGATGCTAGTTATTTTGATAGTTTTGATCGCACTTAGCGCCATAGGATACAAGAGACTAAAGAAATTTGCAGTTACTGGCGAACTGGATAAATTTAAGAAATTTGCCTTACGTAAGGGGCTGTGTGACCTTGGTTTGGTAGTTATTGCAGGGATTTAGATGAAATTTTTATATGATAGAAATGCTGGAGATGAGAGCCTAAAAGTAGTAAACGAAGGCTTTTTACACTTAAAAGCTAGAAGAGTTGAGGTTGGAGAGAGGATAAGTGTTAGAAATTTGCGCGATGGTAAAGAATATATATACGAGATCGACGAGATCGAGCGTAGAAGTGCAAATTTAAGCCTCATTTTTGCTAGCTTAAATAGTGAGAATAAATTTGACTTTACTATCGCTTGGGCGGTTGTAGATCCAAAGACTATTGAAAAAACACTGCCGTTTTTAAATGAGATAGGTGTTGGCAAAATCGCATTTGTCTACACGAAATTTTCTCAAGCAAATTTTAAGATAGACATTGAAAGACTGAACTATATAAATGCACTTTCATGTGAGCAGTGCGGACGAACGTCTCTAATGGAATTTGAAATTTATAAAAGTTTAGATGAGCTGATGAGCGTTTATAAAAATGTCTCAGCTATAAATTTTGGCGGCAAAAGTTTAAATGAAAAAAGAGATGATGAAATTTTAATAATAGGCCCAGAAGGTGGTTTTAGCGAAGACGAGGTGGCTAAATTTAAAAATAGCTACTGCCTAAATACAAAAAATATTTTAAGATCTCAGACGGCTATTGTCTCAGTGGCAGCAAAATTTCTTGCTTGATTTATTTGATTTTTAGATTTCTTTTTATATAATCAGCAACTTTTAAGGTATATAAATAGCCCAAAATAATAAAGGAAAGACAATGAAAAAAGAGATCCATCCAGAATATGTCGATTGTACTGTAACTTGTGCTTGTGGCAACACTTTTCAAACAAAGTCAAACAAAAGCGAGATCAAGATTGACATTTGTGACAAGTGCCATCCATTTTTCACAGGCAGTGAAAAGATAGTTGATAGTGCTGGCCGTGTTGAGAAATTTAAGAAAAAATACGCTCAAAAGTAAGCCTTGCTCTACTTTATTCCTACTCCAATAGGAAATTTAGAAGATATCTCGTTTCGCGCGATTAAAATTTTGCGTGAATGCGAGATAGCTATCTGCGAAGATACAAGAGTTTGTAAAAGCCTTGTAAATCTACTAAATGAGCGTTTTGACGCAAATATAAACATTTTAAAATTTATTCCACTTCACACTCACAACGAAAATGATTTTTTTGCAAATTTAAGTGATGATTTTTTTAGTAAAAATATTGCTTATATGAGCGATGCAGGTATGCCAGGTATAAGTGACCCAGGAGTTAGTCTAGTAAGATACGCTCAAAAAAATGATATCAAATACGAAATTTTAAGCGGAGCAAATGCGGCACTTTTGAGTGTAGTCGCAAGTGGGCTTTGTGATAAGGAATTTATCTTTCTTGGATTTTTACCAAATACTGGCAGAGATAGGGTTTTAGCTATCCAAAACGCTTTAAATTCGGCCTATCCAGCAGTGATTTACGAAAGCCCAAAACGCATACTAAACTTAGTACAAAGCATTGCAAATTTAGAGCCTGAGAGAGAAATTTTTGCTATAAAAGAGGCTACGAAAAAATTTGAAACCAAATTTAAGGAAAAAGCTAAAAATTTAGTAAAAACTTTAGAAAAGGCTAATTTAAATGGTGAGTGGGCAGTGGTCATCTCAAAAAGTGCCAATGCAGTCACTCAAAATATTACAAAAGATGAGATCATCTCACTTGACATCGCACCAAAAGTAAAGGCCAAGCTGCTTAGTAAAATAACAGGCGAAGATGTCAAAAAGATCTACGACGAACTCGTAAAAGTATAATTTTAAAAGCTCAAATTTAAGAATAAGTTTCAAAAATTTAATCAAATTTGCAAGTAAAAATAAGTTAAATTTTACTTGATTTTAGCTACTATAAGCCACTATGATAATATACGGAAAACAGCTATTTTTACATATTTTGAACAAACATCCACAGATTTTAGAAGAGATATATCTCTCAAAAGAGTGTGACAAAAAACTATTCTCTAAAATTTGTGGTACAGGCAAAAAGATCATCCGCGTGGATAATCAAAAAGCACAGTCAATGGCACATGGTGGTAACCACCAAGGCTTTTTAGCAAGCGTTAGCGAGTTTGAATTTTCGGATTTTACCGAGCTTAAAAAGCTAAATTTTATTGCTGTGCTTTATGGCATAAGTGACGTCGGAAACATCGGTGCTATCGCTAGAAGCGCTTATGCCTTAGGTTGCGAAGGACTAGTTATTGTGACAAAAAACGTAAACATGCAGGGCGTTTTAAGGTCAAGTAGTGGTGCTGCTTACGAGATACCAATAGCAGTTTTTGAAGACGGACTAAGTTTATTAAATGAGCTAAAGCAGTCTGGTTTTAAGCTCTATGCAACAGCAAGCAATGGCAAAAATATAAAAGATATGAAATTTAGTGGCAAAAGGGCTTTGGTGATGGGATCAGAGGGTGAGGGTATACCGCAAAAAGCTCTAGCAAAGTGCGATGAGTGTGTCGGCATCAAGCTAAAAGATGGCTGGGACTCCCTAAACGTAAGTGCAGCTTTTGCGATAATTTGTGATAGGATGATAGATGAATGAGATTGAAAATTTAAAAGAGATAGGCATAAAGGAAATTTCGCGTAAAACACACATCGAGCCTACGTTTTTACAATATATTTTTGATAAAAATTTTGAAAAATTATCGCGTTTAAACATTAGAGGCTACGCCAAAATTTTACAACGTGAATATGGTGTCGATCTAAGTGAACTTCTAGCCGAATATGATGCATTTATACAAGAAAATATCCCTGATGAAAGCCATAAAACCAAAGTCGCTCCAAAAATTTCTTCTTATACGCCAAGAGATGTCGTGATGCAAAAACAAGGCGGCAGTAGTGGTGCTGGATTTTTCTTTTGGATCATCATTTTAGGCATCATTGGCGGTGGTGCTTATTACTTTGACGCTTACAAATACATTCAAAATTTTATCTCATCTTTAGATGACGAGAATACAAGTGTGACATACTCTCAATCAAGTATCGTAAATGAAGTTAAGAAAAATATAATTGATACAAATGTTACTATCACACAAAACACTCCAAAGATCGAAACAAATGCATCAAGTGTGAAGATAACAGCTTCAGCTGAGCAAAACACATCAATAAATCAAGCAAATTTAGAACAAAATGCAGTAAAGCCGAGCGTAGCTCAAGGCGCTTCTACAGTAGAGCAAAACATCACAAAGCCACTAAATGAAGCCATTATAACGCCAAAGCAGCGTGTTTGGATAGGGATAATTAATCTTGAAAATGGTCAAAAAATATCAAGTGATACAAGCAAAAGTGTCAATATAAATTTAGATCAAAAGCAGCTTGTTGTTTGTGGAAATGGCAACATCGAACTAAAGATCGGCGATAAAGTGACCAAATACGATCCAAGTCGTCCGGCTAGATTTTTAGTAGAAAATGGAAAGATGAAATTTGTAAGTTATAATGAGTTTGTGGAGCTCAATAAAGGTAAATCTTGGTAAAAAAGATCGTAGCTTTTTCTATTTTGTGCACATTCGCCCATGCCTTTGATTTAACAACTAGTGCAAGTGCCTTAAGCAATACCGAAAACGTAAAAATTTCTTTGGAAAATTTAGAGCAAAATGGCTCACTTAATGTTAGCGAGCTAATCTCAAGGCTAAAGCAAAGCTCAAGCTATGATAGTGCTTCATTTAGCTCAAATAGTTTAAATTTAAATTTTACAAGTGAACAAAAAGCCCCAGCGGCTTTATTTGTAAAATCAATAAATTCTGCATTAGACGATGCCAATATAAGCATCTCAAGGATAAATTCCCTAAAAAAAGATAGCCAAATTTCTTATGGGGTTTTGGCTATAAAAAATGGTGGAATTGATCCAAACTTGCTAAGTCGCTCTCTTAGTCAAAGTGGCTTTAAAATTTTAGGATTTGACAGGGTTGATGGAAATTTAGAGATATTTTTAGATGCTAAAAATATGAGTCTTCAAGCAATAAGGGTAAATTTTAATGAAGAGGTTCAACTTTTAAAAAGTGGCGGTACTTACATTGTTGATATCGCAGGTGCTAGTAGTTTAAGTATCAGCTCTGGTGCACCGAATAGATGGGTGCCACTTATTAGAATTTATGATAAAAGCTTAAATCAAATCACAGCGATAAAAGAGAAGGAAATAAAAACTACGGTTTCTATAAATTTAACGACCGATGCAAAATATGCATTAATTAGTGATAATGCCGATATAAACAATATAAAAAACGAGATAGTTATTAAGCTTATAAAATAGGAGCGAACGATGTTTGATGAGATAAGATTTAATACGATAGAGCGTTTGCCAAACTATGTTTTTGCTGAAGTAAATGCCATAAAAATGGCTGCACGCAGAGCTGGAGAGGACATTATTGACTTTTCGATGGGCAATCCAGAGGGTAGAACCCCGCAGCACATTGTCGATAAGTTATGCGAAAGCGCGCAAAAAGATAAGACTCATGGCTATTCAGCTAGTGCTGGAATTTACAAGCTCCGCCTTGCTATTTGCAACTGGTATAAGAGAAAATACGGTGTAAATTTAGATCCAGAAACTGAAGCAGTCGCCACGATGGGCAGTAAAGAAGGCTTTGTGCACTTAGCTCAAGCCGTTATAAATCCAGGTGATGTGGCTATCGTGCCTGACCCTGCCTACCCTATACATACACAGGCATTTTTATTTGCTGGTGGAAGCGTGGCCAAAATGCCGCTTCATTACAACGATAAATTTGAGCTAGATGAGAATAAATTTTTTGAAAATTTGATCCAGACTATACACGCAAGTTCGCCAAAACCAAAATACGTAGTTGTAAATTTTCCACACAATCCAACAACTGTAACCGTGCAAAAGAGCTTTTATGAGCGCCTTGTAAGCGTTGCAAAGCAAGAGAGATTTTACGTTATTTCTGATATCGCTTATGCTGATCTTACATTTGATGGCTACAAAACGCCAAGTATCTTTGAGGTAGAGGGGGCAAAAGATGTCGCAGTCGAGTGTTATACTCTTTCAAAGAGCTATAACATGGCTGGCTGGAGAGTTGGTTTCATGTGCGGAAACAAGAGGCTTTGTGCGGCACTTAAAAAGATAAAATCATGGGTTGATTACGGTATGTTTACGCCTATCCAGGTTTCAGCCACGGTCGCACTTGATGGCGATCAAAGTTGTGTTGAGGAGATATGCCAAATTTATGAAAAAAGAAGAGATGTGATGATAGAGGCCTTTACTCAAGCAGGATGGGAGCTCAAAAAGCCAAGCTCTAGCATGTTTATCTGGGCGAAACTGCCACCAAAAGTTAGTCACCTAGGCAGCCTTGAGTTTTCAAAACAGCTTCTTACAAAAGCCTCAGTTGCTGTTAGTCCGGGTATTGGTTTTGGCGAGGGTGGAAACGACTATGTGCGCCTAGCTCTTATCGAAAACGAAAATAGAATAAGACAAGCGGCTAGAAATATAAAAAAATATTTGAAAGAATTTGAATGAATGTAGCGATTTTGGGGGTTGGAACAGTTGGCGAGTCAGTTGCAAAAATTTTACTAAAAAACAAAAAGCTGATCGCAGCAAGAGGCGGCGAGGAGATCGTACCAGTCGTTGGTGTAGTTAGAAATTTAAATAAAAAAAGAGACGTTGGCATACCGCTAACTGATGATATAGACAGCGTCATAAACCGCGATGATATCGATGTTTTTGTCGAGCTTATGGGCGGCGTTGAAGAGCCTTTTAGAGTTGTGAGTGAAATTTTAAAACACAAAAAACCTGTTGTGACCGCAAACAAGGCGCTTTTGGCATACCACAGATATGCCTTGCAAAATTTAGCCAAAAATACACCATTTGGTTTTGAGGCAAGTGTAGCCGGCGGGGTGCCGATCATTAGAGCATTAAGAGAAGGCTTGAGCGCAAATCACATTGTTAGCATAAATGGCATACTAAATGGCACTAGCAATTACATCCTAACTTCAATGATGAATGAGGGATCAAATTTTAAAGATGCGCTTAAAAAGGCGCAAGAGCTAGGATATGCTGAGGCTGATCCTACTTTTGACGTGGGTGGTTTTGATACAGCACACAAACTGCTAATCCTTGCAAGTATAGCTTACGGCGTACACGGCGACCCAGAGGATATCTTGATAGAAGGAATACAGGGTATCACACCTGAAGATATATTCTTTGCAAAAGATTTTGAATACTCGATAAAGCTTTTGGCCATTGCCAAAAAAAGCGAGGGCAAGGTCGAGCTACGCGTGCACCCAGCACTTGTTCCGCAAAATAAAATGATAGCAAAGGCAAGCGGTGTTACAAATGCGATCAGTGTTGTTGGAGAGGTCGTTGGAGAGACGATGTACTATGGTCCTGGAGCTGGCGGTGACGCAACAGCAAGTGCGGTCATTAGTGATCTTATAGATATCGCAAGAGATAGTAAGTCGCCTATGCTAGGATACAAAGCGCCGTTTGAGCTAAATACTTTGGAACTACTTGATCGTGATAGGATAAAAACAAAGTACTATTTTAGACTAAAAGTCGAAGATAAGATGGGTGTGTTAGCAAAGATTACAAATTTGATGAGCGAAAACAATCTTTCAATCGATAGTTTATTGCAAAAGCCAAAAGATGAGAGTGAGTATGCTGTATTATTTTTTACGACACACACGAGCTTGGAGGCGGATGCGAAGCGAACGATGGAGCTTTTAAAAGAGCAAGAATATATAAAAGAAGAGCCATTTATGATGAGGATCGAGGAGTAGTTTGGGTTTAGGCGAGTATCTCTTTGGCAAAAGCTCTGAAGATAGGGCATGCGAGTTTTTAAATAAGCTTGGTTTTGTCATACTGGAGAGAAATTTTCGCTCTAAATTTGGTGAAATCGACATCATTGCTCTAAGCAGTGATAAAATTTTACACTTTATAGAGGTAAAAGCGACTAGCAAAGAGTATGAGGCGGAGTATAGGCTAAATCAAGCAAAATACACGAAAATTTTAAAAACTATAAATTTTTATATGATGAAAAACGAGCCAAACAGAGATTTTCAACTTGATCTGTTAGTTATAAAAAATAAAAATTTCGAGTTTATAGAAAATATTAGTTTATAATAAAATTTATTATTTAGATAAAATTTAAATTTGATTTTGTATAATTGCCACATCTTGAAAATAAGGAGAAAAAATGGGAAAATACATCGAACTTACAAAAGAAAATTTTGATGTTACAAAAGAAGGCGTTGCATTGGTAGACTTCTGGGCTCCATGGTGCGGACCTTGCCGTATGCTAGCTCCAGTGATTGAAGAGCTTGCTGAAGAATTTGACGGCAGAGCAAAAATTTGCAAGGTGAACACTGATGAAGTGCAAGATCTTGCAGTTGAGTTTGGCATCAGATCGATCCCAACATTGCTATTTTTTAAAAATGGCGAGCTAGTTGAGCAAATGGTCGGTGCACAGTCAAAACAAGCGCTAGCTGATAAGATAAATTCGCTTCTTTAATGGGCGAAAAAAGAAGAGGAAGCCTACTTCCTCTTACATATATATTTGGTTCATTTTTTGGTGCAGCTATGATAGCAGCTGCATTTGCGTATAGTAACTATCGTTTTTCACAATATAAATTTGTTGATTTTGAGAAGCTGGTTTTTTATGAAAAAAGCGAAATTTTCACTCCAAAAGAGCCAAAATACACGCTTTTAATCTTCAGTTCAAATCAATCAAAATTAGACGAAATTTTACCACCCAAAAATGAAACAGTTGTGGCAATTGATATCTTTCAAAAAAGATATGAGTCAAACTCGACACTAAAATACATAAGCTCTGATATAAATACAGTCCTAGAGCTGATGCGAAATTTGGGTATCACAAAGCTGCCAAGCAGTGTTGAGATAGTTCATCAAAGGGGCGAAATTTACAAACAAAATTCGTCCATAAATGTTTTAGAATAAAGGAAATTTATGCTTGATTTAGCAATTATCGGAGGCGGTCCAGCTGGACTAAGCGCCGGACTTTACGCCACTAGAGGCGGATTAAAAAATGTTGTAATGTTTGAAAAAGGCGAGCCTGGCGGTCAGATCACCTCGAGCTCAGAGATAGAAAACTACCCAGGCCAAAAAGCCCCTGGAGAGAGTGGCTTTGACTTTATGAGCACTTGGTGGAAGCAATGCAGCGCATTTGGGCTAGTTCACAAATGGGCAAATGTTGTTGGCGTTAGAAAAAATAGCGACGGCAGCTTTGAAATTTTACTTGAAGGTGGTAAAAGCGAGCAGGCAAAGGCGGTTATCGTAGCTACAGGATCTACTCCAAGACGTGCTGGCTTTAAAGGTGAGGATGAGTTCTTTGGCAAAGGTGTTAGCACATGCGCAACATGCGATGGCTTTTTTTACAAAAATAAAGAAGTGGCTGTTCTTGGCGGTGGTGATACAGCCGTTGAAGAGGCACTTTATCTAGCAAATATCTGCTCAAAAGTCTATTTAATCCATAGACGTGACGAATTTAGAGCGGCGCCAACTACGGTTGAAAAAGCTAGAAAAAATGAGAAGATCGAATTTATAACAAGTGCAACGATAAAAGAAGCACTTGGTGATAAAATGGGTCTCACAAAGATCGTGCTTGATACTAAAAATGGCGAGCGTGTGCTTGATGTGCCGGGAATTTTTACTTTCGTTGGACTAAACGTAAATAACGAAATTTTAAAAGACGAAAATGGCAAATTTATCTGCGATATGGTCGATGGCGGACAGGTAAAGACTGATCTAAAGATGCAAACTAGCCTAAAGGGGCTTTTTGTAGCAGGCGACATCAGAGAAGACGCTCCAAAACAAGTAGTTGTAGCCGCAGCTGATGGTGCAGTAGCAGCACTTAGTGCTATGAGCTACATAGAAAGCTTACATTAATACTCAAATTTAGCCAAATTTTTTGGCTAAATTTTTTTTCTTTTTTCTATCAAATTTTTGATTTTATACGTATTTTTTAAAGCCTATTTGTAATCTATCTATAATAAAATTTATGATAAATTTCAACGAAAAATCAAAGGATAAATTTTGGTAAAAATAGGACTTTACGGTGCTAGCGGAAAGATGGCTCAAAGTATTATCTCTTGCTTAAGAGATGAGAAAAATGCACTTTTAAGTGTTGCTTTTAGCCAAAAAAATCAAGTTGAAAATTTAAATAGCGAACTTCTGACAAACGACTTTGCTAAATTTTTTGAAGCGTGTGATGTAATAATCGACTTTAGTCAAAAAGAGGCTACGGTAGCACTACTAAACTACGCTAGAACTAATCCAAAACCACTAGTTATCGGTACGACCGGCCTAGATGATGACGAGAAAAATTTGCTCCACCTAGCATCAGGGGCTATGCCTATTCTTTACGCAACAAATATGAGTTTAGGCGTAGCAGTACTAAACCGTCTTGCAAGGATTGCTTCAAAAACATTAAGAGAATTTGACATAGAGATCGTCGAACAGCATCACAGGCATAAAAAAGACGCCCCAAGTGGCACAGCGATGACGCTAGCAGGAAGTGTAGCTGAGGCAAGAGATTTAAATTTAAAAGATGTTTTAGTGACTGGTAGAGCCGGTATGGTAGGGGCTAGGAGCAAAGACGAGATCGCAGTCATGGCACTTCGTGGTGGAGATGTGGTGGGTCGCCACACGGTTGGCTTTTATAATGACGGCGAGTTTATTGAGCTAAATCATACTGCAACGAGTAGGGCAACTTTTTCAAAAGGTGCGATCAAAGCTG
Organism: Campylobacter sp.; assembly: GCF_052169515.1. Classification (GTDB taxonomy): domain Bacteria; phylum Campylobacterota; class Campylobacteria; order Campylobacterales; family Campylobacteraceae; genus Campylobacter_A. Next base: position 62,771 of record NZ_JBQNCH010000007.1, on the reverse strand, counting down.
CCATCTGGCTAAAAGATCAAAATAGTGGTCTATACTCGATAGATGATAGTTTAGGGCTCGATGATTAAATTTGCGCTTGACGATGTAGAGAGCTACAAGCTAGAATTTTGCGATAAATTCTATCTACCGGAGCGTGAAAAACGCCAAAATTTAAGAACTGGCGATATAGTAAAGCTTATATTTAGATTTGAAGATGATGAGTTTGCTCAGGTTGAGCGCATGTGGGTGGTCGTTAGCGAGACAAATAACGGCGAATTTACCGGCATTTTAGATAATGAACCATTTACAAAAGGCTGTTTAAAAGTTGGTGATGAGATCAAGTTTAACTACAAAAATGTTCTTAAAATTTACAAAGATGATGAAAACTAAAGGAAAAAAATGTGTGCAATAGTTGGTATTATAAATTCTAAAGATGCAGCGAAGACTGCCTATTATGCGTTATTTTCTATGCAGCATCGCGGTCAAGAGGCAAGCGGTATTAGCGTTTGCGATGATGGAGAAATTTCTACTCACAAGGGTAGCGGTCTGGTGACCGATGTCTTTAATGAAGAAATTTTAAGATCACTAAAAGGCGATATGGCTATTGGTCACAACCGATATGCAACTGCTGGTAAAAACTCAGGTCGTGACGCCCAGCCAATAGCTGCTAACTACTCTTTGGGGCAAATTTCGATCGTCCACAATGGAAATTTGGTCAATAAAGATGAGGTTAGAAATGAGCTCATTGAAGATGGTGCGATATTTCAGACAAATATGGATACAGAAAACATCATCCATCTCATCGCAAGAAACCATGATAAACATTTGCAAGACCGTATCATTGCAGCACTCGATAAGATAAAAGGTGCTTATTGTTTGCTTGTTCAGTCACGTCATAAGACCTTTGCTATTAGGGATCGCTGGGGCGTTAGGCCACTAAGCCTTGGCAGGCTAAAAGATGGTGGATATATCGTAGCTAGTGAGACTTGTGCGTTCGATCTAGTTGGAGCTAACTTTATAAGAGATGTTAGACCTGGTGAGATGATAGTTTTTGAACATGGCAAGAGTGAGTTTCAAAGTCTGCAAATTTTTGAGTCAGAGCCTAGAATTTGCGCTTTCGAGTATATATATTTTGCTCGCCCAGATAGCGTGATAGAGGGCAAAAGCGTCTACGAAGTGCGAAAAAAAATGGGTGAAGTATTGGCTAGAAAGAGCAAGATAAAGGCTGATTTTGTCGTGCCTGTGCCAGATAGTGGTGTGCCAGCAGCACTTGGATATGCAAATGAGAGCAAAATTCCATTTGAACTAGCTATCACTAGAAACCACTATGTAGGCAGAACCTTCATCGAGCCAAGTCAGGAGATGAGAAATTTAAAGGTTAAGCTAAAACTTAATCCAATGTCAAGCGTGCTAGCTGGCAAGAGCATCGTCGTGATCGACGACAGTATCGTTCGTGGTACTACTTCAAAAAAGGTGGTCGATCTTTTAAGGCACGCAGGTGCTAAAGAAATTCACTTTAGAGTCGCATGCCCTGAGCTTAAATATCCTGAGCGATACGGTATCGATACACCAAGCTTCGAGGAGCTAATAAGTGCTAAAAAAAGTGTAGAAGAAGTAAGGGAGTATATAGGAGCCGATAGTTTGGAATTTTTAAGCATTGATGAGCTTAAAGAGAGTATAGGAAATGAGAGAAAATACTCGCTTGTAAGCTTTGATGGAGACTACTTTATAAAATGAAAAATTTGGCAACTTTGATTCTTTTAGCCATATTTTTGGTAGGTTGCTCACAAAAGACGCCAAGCAAAAAAGATGACCCCTCTCTTCTTGTGAGCTACTTTGAGCTAAACGGTGCAAAGGAGCAACTACTCATAAAAAGTGCACCTAGCTTTGATGAACAAAGTGCCAATGTACCGGTCTTTGGCATGGTAAATTTTATAAATCAAAACAAAACATCCAAAGCTTACTCTCTTACAAAAGGTTTTATAAATGTGCTTGAGGCGGACAATATTTCTATAAATTTAAATAAAGCAAGTGATGTTTTAGCTCTTAAAAAAGCTAACGAGATCAGATTTTACGAGATTAGGGTAGATGTGCTTGAAAGTGTCAAATTTAGCTCTAAAAACGGTGTTTGTAGCGAATTTTTGGCACAAAAACCTATCTTCGTGAAGGCAGCTACTAACTATTATTTAAGAGATGATAGCTTTTTTGCAAGCTTTATTGAAGCAAATTTCTTTTATAAAAAAGGTGCAAAGATAGTAAAAAAAGAGTTTGATTACAACATCACTGATCCAAAAATGCTTGATGAGGCCAAAGATTTTACACAAAATCCAAATGATCTTTTTTTAAAAGATATGCAAAAGCTAGGTAGATTGCTTGATATACTTTGCACATTTTAGGATTTGGCAGTAAAAATTTCTAATTATATTGATACAGCCAATCATATTTAGAGAGATTAGTAGCAATTCAACTTAGTGATATTCATACCATTTTTAAAATAAGGCGGATAAGGCATATACACAGTAAAAGGCATACTTTTTTGTTTTGGTAAATTTTTGGCTACATCAAATTTGTATTCAACTGTATTTGGCCTTTCTTCTTTGTCTGTACCAAGAACCCATGAAAAAAATGAGAGTCCGCTTGGCTTAAAAAGTGCTTCTCCGCCAAGGTCATTTTTGTTTAGCGGTTGGTTGATTAGTTTTATTGTCAGTGTGCAGTTGCTTATTGTAAATTTACCGATATTTCTCACTTGTCCCTTAAAGACAATACTTTCATTTCGCAAAATTCGCTCACTTTTTACATTTTCGAGCATACCTTTTTTTGTATATTTATCAAGTACCAGCATTAAAAATACTGCAAGAGTGGTTGAGACTAGAATATTTGTAAAAAATAGTGATAAAAATAGCTTTCGCTCAGCTCTAAGCGACAACACAAGAAATAAAATAGAAAGTAGTGCGATCGCAAAAAGTACGATGATATGAACGATAGTAAAATACGTAGAACTCATCAAAAACACTCCACTTTTTTAGAAATATTGTAGTCTATAAATGCAAAATCATTGACAAATTCTTTAATCTCTATGCTTTGCTTTGGCAAAAATTCCTTGTTCAAAATGATTCTTTTTTTGGTAAATGGATTAAGTGAATTTAAAAAATTTTTTGTACTTTGTTTTGAGCTAAGATAAAAAGCAAGTTCGATTTTGCAGATATTTAGAGTACTATTTGAGTTATTTGTGATGTTAAAATCAACCATCAATGCATCAACATATTGAAGCTGTTTGGTAGTTATTTGACTTATGCTAACTGGTCTTAAATTTTCATTTATGTATTTACTAGCGTAGTAATTGGCAACAAAAAAACCGAAAAATCCAGCTAGTATAAACAAAAATCCCATTTGCCACCATGATTTTATGGCAATAAAAATTCCCACAAGTATGATTAATATAAAAGCTAAAAATATCCAACCATAGGTTAGAAAGTCAATGAGCTTTGCATTTTGTAATACAAAAAGTAAGTCGTGTTTGATGCTATTTAACATCTCGCGATCTTTTCTCTTCGACGCCACTCATACCAAAACGTCTTGCAAGTTCGTTTTTTACAGCATCTGGATGGATATTATGGGTTGAAAGTGCCACAAGCGCATGAAAGCAAAGATCGGCTGCTTCGTAGATCAGATCATTTTTTGCTTTTTGCTCATTTTGGCCTGAATTTTTAGCAAAGCCAAGATCTTTTGCCGCCATTATAAATTCGCCAGCCTCTTCGCCAACTTTCTTTAAAATTTGATTTTCACCTTTTTTAAAAAGACTTGCCACATATGAAGTCTCAGGGTTGGCATTTAGTTTCCTATCTTCTATCACGTGATAAAGCTCGTCAAGGATACCGTAGCTCGGCTTTTTGACCTCGCATTTCTCATCTGAAATTTCTAAATTTTCTAAATTTATCTCATTAAAAAAACACGACCTTGCCCCAGTGTGACAAGCTGCACCTCCATTTTGAATCACTTTTAAAAGCAAAGTATCGTTATCGCAGTCTAGAAATGTAGCTTTTATCTCCTGTGTATTTCCACTCTCTTCGCCTTTTTTCCAAATTCTATTTTTGGTGCGTGAAAAGTAGTGGGCGTAACGGCTAGATAGACTTAAATTTAGTGCTTCTTTGTTCATGTAAGCAAGCATTAAAACTTCATTTGTGGCATAATCGCAAACCACTACTGGAAGCAATCCACCAACTTTTTGCCAGTCTATGCTTTTTGTTACGCTGTTCATTTTTTTACCTTTCGCTTGCTGAGCTAGCTTTGGTTTTATCTTTTGTGTCTAGCCAGATGTTTGGCACAGCTCCGCCAGGCGTTAAGAAAATTTTAGCATCTTTGTTTTCTTTTAGAGCTTCGTTAAATTTGTTTTGCGTCTCGATCTGCTTTAAATTTAGTAGATTTTGATCTACACTTTTTGCAACCTCTTTGTTTGCATATGCAGTTGCATCAGCCTCGATTTTAATGGCATCAGCCTTACCTTTTGCTTCAATAATAGCAGCTTTAGCGGTACCTTCAGCAAGTGCGGCTTGTTTTAAGGCTTCTTGATTTGCTCTTTCTACTTCGTATTTTGTTCTTTCAGCTTCTTGTTTTGCGATCTGAACACGTTCTATTTGCTCTTTTACCTTTGAAGGCAAGATGATCTCACGAAGTTGCACTGTTAAAAGCTCAACTGGCTTATTTGGCTGAGAGTCGATGTCTTTTCTTATGCCATCATCTATTTGTCTTGCTAGGTCGTTTCTTTTTGTTGGAAGCTCTTCTGCTGTATATTTACCAGCGATACTACGAACTACGTCACGAACGACAGGGTCGACAATCTTGCTCTCCCAGCTAAGACCCCAAGAGGCAATAGTTTGAGGAGCATTTTCCGGATTTAAACGATATTGTACGGTAATATCAATGCTAACTGGTAAATTTCTAGCATCGAGTACCGAAATAGAGTTTTTGCGTAAAATTCCAGCTCCAATGTTTTGATACGATTTTTGCATTGACTCGCCCATATCTTCGCCTGAAGTGTAGTTGATGATCCTAACTCTAGTATCAACTACGATAATGTCTTGTATAAATGGCAAAAAGAAGTGAAAGCCTGGCTGTAAAGGATTTGGTTCATATTTGCCTGCCGTAGCCTTAATACCAACCTCACCTGAGTGAATCACTTTAAATGGCTGAGTGATAGCAAAAATAGCAATAATTGCAATTAAAATGTAGGCAAGTGCTCCAAATTTACCAAAACCATTTGGCAAATTTGGCATTTTAAAGTCCTTTTTGAAGGGTGGTTCTTTGTCACTATTTTGACTAGAGCCCCTGTTGTCATTACCTGGCTTTTTTTTATTGAAATAATCGTTTAAATCAGCGGGCATTTCGTTCCTTTAAATTTTTAAATATATGTTAAAAATGATTCATATTTTTTATTTAGACCATAAACTACGTCAAAATAAGCTTTTTGTAGTCTCTTTGTCACTTCGCCTCTAGCGCCGTTGCCAATCACGCGGTTATCTATGCTATTTATCGGTGTTACTTCGGCTGCAGTACCTGTGAAAAATGCCTCGTCAGCAGTGTAGGCCTGATCTCTTGTGATGCGCTCTCTTCTTACCTCTATGTCAAGATCATGAGCTAGTTTTATGATAGTATCTTGAGTGATGCTAAGTAGGCTATTGTCATTTGGTGGAGTGATCAATGCACCATTTTCAACGATAAAGAAGCACTCGCCAGGACCCTCAGCTACAAAGCCTTCGCTATCAAGAAGTAGCGCCTCGTCGTATCCAGCCTCTTTTGCCTCGTAGTTTGCCATTTGTGAGCTTAGGTAGTTTGAGCTAGCTTTTGCCCTGTTCATCTGAGCAGCAGGGCTTAGCTTTGCATAGCTTGAAATTTTAACCCTGATGCCTTTTTCTAGACCTTCATCACCAAGATATGCACCCCATTCCCATGAAGCGATAGCAGTTTGCACTGGTGCTTTTGTGTGTGCTACACCCATTACGCCATATCCTAAAAATACAAGTGGGCGGATATAGACGTTGCCGTTATATTTGTTTGCACGAAGTAGCTCGATCTGCGCTTTTTCTAGCTCTTCTTGTGTATACGGCACGTTTAAAACTGTCATTTTTGCTGATTTTAAAAGTCTTTTTGTATGGTCTTGAAGTCTAAAAATAGCTAGACCTTTTTTTGTTTTATAAGCTCTTGTGCCTTCAAATACGGCATTGCCATAGTGCAAAGAGTGAGTTAGAACGTGTACTTTTGCATCGTCCCATTTAACTAATTTTCCATCCATCCAGATGAATTCTGAAGCGTTCATTGTTAAACCTTTCTGTTTTTTAGAAATTTGGTCTCAGTTTATCTAAAATTGCTTTAAATTTACATTTCTAAGACCAAAATTTGCAGGCATTGCCGGCTAAAATTTACTTGTCTAAAAGCTCTTGTATCGTCTTTGCCATCTCATCTATTGATGAGGCTGTGTTTAAATTTATTAGGTATTTGCCACTTACCACAAAGGCTGGTACACCGCTAATGCTAGCGACATCATAAGAGGCGAACCATGTATCTAAAAGCTCTTTTGCTCTGTCGCTATTTAGTGCTTTTTCGTAGTCGGCTTTGCTCACGTGAGCTGCTTCGAGGGCTAAATTTAGAAATTTTTCTTTATCTTTGCCGTTGTTAAAGTCGTCATTTTTGTCGTGTCTGGCTTTGTAGATAGCAAATTTAGCCTGCTTAAATTTAGACTCATCACTTAGTAGATCTGTACCGTTTGCTTCGTCTATCGAGATAAGAGCCGCAAAAATTTTACTCGCACTCTCGCCAAGTTTGCCTTTGGTGCTTAGGTGATATGGTATAAATTTAACTCCATCAAGCTTTGCCATTAGCTTTTTTGTGATCGAGCGATCAAACTTATAGCAGTGTGTGCAGTCGTAGCTAAAGACCTTGACGACCGAGTTTTTAGGCACATCAAGTGGTTTTGCTAGAGTTTGATACTCTACACCTTCAGTGAGAGCTGATAAATTTAGCGCAAAAAACGTACTTAAAATTAGCATTTTTATAAATTTCATTCTTGCTCCCTATTTTACTAGATCAGCTAGTACTTTTGCGGCATGATCTTTTGCTTTTACGCTTTTGTAAATTTTTACTATTTTGCCGTCTTTGCCGATCACAAATGTACTTCTAGCGATGCCAAGATACTCTTTGCCGTAATTTTTCTTGACCTGCCAAACACCATAGAGTTTAGAAATTTCCTTATCCTCGTCGCTTAAGAGGATGTGCTTTAAATTTTGCTTTGTGATAAAACCAGCGTGCGATTTGACACTATCTGGACTAATACCGATAATAACAGTGTCATTTTTGATAAACTGATCGTAGTTTGCGCTAAATTCGCAAGCCTCAGTCGTGCAGCCTGGGGTGTTATCTTTTGGATAGAAGTAAAGCACTACATTTTTACCCACAAAGTCCTTTAGTGCGACCTTTACACCGTCTTGATTTAGTGCTTCAAACTCTGGCGCCTTATCGCCAACTTCAAGCGTTATCTTTCTTTCTAAATCTGCTTTGCTAAATTCGCTCATTTTGTCCCCTTTCTCTTATTTTCTACACTCTCGCCTGCTACGCCGATATTGCTAGCGTCGTGAGTCTCTAAAAATATCATAATCGACTCTTTTTTCTTGCCAAGTACTCTCACAAGCGTATCTGTCATCTCTTGAAAAACTTGATCTTTCTGCTCTTTTGTCGGCTCTGGACCTGCTATTTTTATATTTACATAAGGCATTTTTGCTCCTTTTTTAAGATGTGAAATATTAGCTAATTTGAGTGAAATTTCAGATTAAAGCCTTTATTTAAGAATTTGGCATTAAAATACAAAAACTTGTTATTGGGAGCGAAAAATGGACTACAACAAACACAATAAAGGCTTTGTTTGCTTTATGTATGGCTTTGGACGAAGCAGGGCAGTTTACGCTGTTTTGATGGTGCTGGTCGCATTTTTGCTCGGTTTTTTAACATTTGGCTCAAGCGCTCAAGCTGACGTTTTAAATTTACAAATAGCCCTTGGCGTCATGCTTTGTGGCCTTTTGCTGATCTTTGTAAATCCAAAAATTTTCATCATCAAGCTCGCAGGCTATCTTATCAGCCTAGTTGGCGTCATGATCGCCCTTCATAATGCAAGTTTGCTAGGTGCGGACTTTGACCTATACTTTTACGCGAGTCTCGTTTTTGGCGCATTTATGATGCTCATGCTTCTTAGCTGGTTTGTTTACAATGCAAGAAGTAGCGAGATAAATGAAATTTAGTTCGCTACTCCCATAAGTACGCTTGTATAGGTGTTTTGCTTCACATCGGTGCTTGTCGCTTCTTTTACACTTATCCTGCTTTTGTCAAGCCCAGCTTTTACAAGCGCCTCTTTGACAGCATTGGCGCGTTCATTGGCGAGCTCAACTAGCTTTTCTTTATCCACCTCGATCGCCTTTAGAGCCTCTTCTCTTAAGGCTTTGTCGCTTCTATCTTTTGCGTTTAGCACTAGCGAATTTAGCGCCCAAACATAGTCTTTGCCGCTAGATGCGATGAGCTGGTTGAGCTTTTGCTCTAGCCTTTTATCTTTAAAGTAAAGCACGTCTATCTCTGAGTAGGTTGGTGTGATGCTAAGACTCATCTTTGGTTTTTCGGATGTTATCTTTATAAAATCGTCTATTTTGGCTGCTTCTGAGCTTATTAACTCGCTACTTCCAGCAAGAAAGTCAATGGAGCTTAGATCTTTTCCGCCAAGTCCTAAAGCATTTCCTAAAAATCTAAATGGTGCTAGCGTAATGTCGGCAAAGAGTTTTTTTACCGCGGCCCAGACAACGCCACCATATTTAAAGTCAGGATCATTTAAATTTCCCTCAACTGGAAGATCGATGTTTATCTGGTTGTTTTCATCACTTAAAATCGAAATAGCAAGCGATAGCGGTAAATTTACAGCATCTTTTGAGTCAACTTTTTCACCAAGCGTGAGAGAGTCAAAATTTATAAGATTTGAGCCATCCAGCTTAGAGTCGATGATACTATATTTTAGATTTAAATTTAGTTTTCCTTTTTCTATCTTATAGCCTACGAATTGCCCGCTGTAAGGTGTTATATTGATTAGGTCAATGTCCTTAAAGTCGAGCTTAATCTCTGTATTTTGTTTTATCTCAAATGGAAATAATTTTGCTGTAATCTTAGAGAAGCCATTTTTGCCGACTACGCCTTGAAATTCCCCAGAGCTTGGACGCTTTTTGTCGATGTCAGTGAGCTTGCCGTTTAGTTTTGATATCCTTGTGGCAAATGGCATAAATAAAGATGCGTCTGAGAAATCAACTTCGCCATTGTTAAGTGAGAAATTTTTAACACTGAAATTTATTTCATCGTCTTTTTTGCTAGCTGCCTTTTTGCTCTCAGATTTTTGCTCGCTTTGAGCTTTATTTTTATCTTCTTTTACGATTTTGCTTAGGTTAAATTCGCGCTCTTTGCTTAGATGAGCTTTGATAAATGGCGAGTTTAAGCTTACGCCAGATAGTTCTAGGTCGTTTTTGAAAAATGAAATTTTATCTATATTCAAGCTTTTAAATGCAAAAAGCTTTTCACGGTCTTTGTCGTTTAAGGCGATATTTTTTATACTGATTTTTGCGTTGGCTTTAGTATCTTTTGCGTAGTGTAGCTCGGCATCAGCACTCATCTCTCCACTCACAAGATCTGCTTCTAAAAACGGCTTTGCGTAGGCAAAATACTTTGGTAAATTTGTATCACTTAGTTTGATTTTTGTATTTACATCAAGTGGCTCGATCTTGATCTTTGAGTCTACATTGAGGTTTAGCTTTTGTGAGCTTTTCATATCCACCTTTGTATCAAATGGCCTACTAAAATCACTACTTAAATTTGCAACTTTTATAAATAGATTATCAAATTTATGAGCGATCTTCTCGCCTTCAAAAAGGTGTGTCAAAGCGATGTCAGCGTTATTTACATTGATATTTTTTATATCAAATTTAAACTCACTATCTTTGCTTTTTGAAGCAGCTTTGCTCTGCATTTTTTTCTCATCTTTTGATACTTTTTTGGCTGTTTTTACTGGTTTTTCTTCGCCAAATCCTAGTTCATTTATAGCGCTTAGACCGTTACCACTTAGCTCAGAAGTAAATTTAGGCTTATTTACATCGATGCTAGCAGTATTTAGAGTCATTTTTAAAATATCAAAGCCTATGCTCTTTGCAATGACTTCTGTCACGTTTAAAATTTCCTTGTTTTTAGCTTTTAAATTTATGCCATTTACATTAAGCTCATTAACACTAGCCTCACTTTTGTTGCTATCTTGTGTAAAACTTGTGCCTAAAATTTGTATGTTTGTTACGTTTGTGGTCGCATCCTTGCTAAGTGGTGCATTTATGCCACTAAGCGCCGTTTTTTCAAGACTTAAAGCGACTTTTTCATTTAGCAAATCTGCCTTTAAATTTGAAGCATTGAGGTCTTTTAATGTAGCTAAATTTTTACTGACCTCATCTACCTTTAGGCTGCTTGCGCTTATATTTTTTAGCTCCGCTTTAGCATCTAGCTCGCTCTTTTCATTTAAATTTGCAAGAAGCGAGATACCGTTTAAATTTAGTGATTTTAGGCTTTCTTCAACCGCGCTTTTAAAAGAGATCTCGTTTAAATTTATGTCGCTTAAATTTAGCTTGGCATCTATGGTTTGGGCTATTTTGCTATCTAGATCAAATTTTGGTAGATCAAGCTCGCCAAGGCTTATCTCATTTTCGCCCTCGTTTAAATTTAGTGATTTTATATTTAAAAAACTATCCTTTAAATTTATCTTTGTAGCGTTTTCATCGGCTTTTATATCGTAGTTGATACCTAAATTTATAACTGCATTTTTAAGGTTTAGTGTATCGTTATCGATGAAGCTTATCGCAACTGGCTTGATGCTAAAGTCCTTAATGACAACACTACCATTTATGTTTAGCGGATTTAGCCTGATATCGCCTTTTAAGTCGATCTTGTGTGCAAGGCTTGAGTTTGAGTCAAAGATATGATTGCCGGCACTATTCTTTTTTGTATTTAGCGAGTTTAACTCGTAGTTTATATCATCAAAACTTACATTAAATGGCTTTGTGAGATTTTGGTCGCTATACGAAAATGAGCCTTTGATGATCTTGGCACTATTTAGGGCGAAATTTATCGAGCTTGTACTGTTGTCCTCATTGCTTGCATTATCTTCACCTATGAAGTTGCTAAAGTTAAATCTCGCATCCTTAGTTCTTGCGATCTTTACGCTTGGCTCATCAAGTCTAAAAATATCAATCTCTATTAGTTTTTTGAAGATAGAAAATGGCTTTAGCTTGATGTCGACTTGCTTTGTACTAAAAAGTGGCGAAGTGCTGTTTAGTTCAGCATTTGTAGCGTTTAGCTCAAAAGTAAATGGATTAAATTTAGCCTCTTTCACAAAAAGTGTTGCATTATAGTCTTTTAGATACTTTGGAACAACATTTTTGATAGCATAAGGAACACCAAAAAAGCCAAGAAGCGTATAAATAAGCAAAAGTGAAACTAAACTTATACCTGAAATTAGGGCTATTTTTTTATTTTTATTCATTTAAAATTTTACCTTGAAGTGAGCTAAAATAAACTTTGATTTTACTTTAAATAAGGTTAAAATATAGTTAGAAATTTCCAAATTTTTAGACGTTTATATTTACATTTTAGTTAATAACACTTTTATAAAATTCGTATTACCATTTTACAAATATTTCAAAAAAGGGGATAATGTGAAGAGAATTTTACTTGCATTTTTCTTGTTATTTGGCGTTTGCCTTTACGCAAATGAGAGTAAAGTCGTAATAGCTATTGAGGAGCAAACACCTCGTATAAATCCACTTTACGACGAGGATCATGATCCTACACTTTCGTTAGTTTTTTCTGGTCTTACGAGCCACAATGAAAATAGCACGCTCGTGCCAGAGCTTGCCAAGTCTTGGCAGGTGAGTGATGATGGATTGGAGTATGTTTTTGAGCTAAGAGATGATGCTTTTTGGCATGACGGAGTCAAATTTAGCGCAAAGGATGTTAAATTTACCATCGAAGCGGCTCAAGATAAGAAGCTGAACGCACCTGCTATCTCAAACTACGAGGTCGTAAAAAGCGTTGAAATTTTGGGTGATTATAAGGTAAAGATCACGCTTAGCGAGCCATTTCCACCGTTTCTAGACGCACTTAGCTTTGGTGTGTTGCCTGAGCATATCCTAAAGGGCAAAGATATAGCAACTGATAAATTTAATGACGCTCCTATCGGAACTGGTGCGTATAAACTCGTAAAATGGAAAAAAGATGAGAGTTTAGAGTTTGTGGCAAATGAGAAATTTTACAAGGGCGAGCCAAAGATCAAAAAGGTATTTTTTAAAATTGTCGGCGATGAAAATTTAAGACTTGTAGGCCTAAAAAGCAGTGAGATCGACGTCGCGCTTATCTCTCCAACTGGCGTAAATTTTATAAAAAATGATAAAAAATTAAGCTTGCTTAAGTTTAAAAGCGCGGACTATAGAGCGCTAATGTTTAACTTTGAAGATCCTCTTTTTCAAGATAAAAATGTAAGGATAGCCCTAAACTACGCAGTCAATAAAGATGAGATAGTTAAAAATTTATTCCACGGATATGCAAGTGTGGCGAACAATCCGGTAGAAAAAAGCTTTGCAAATGATGGCGAGTTTAAATTTAGCTACGATCCGCAAAAGGCTAAAGAGCTACTTGAAAAGAGTGGCTTTAAGAAAAACAAGGCTGGCTTTTTCGAAAAGGACGGTAAGGAGCTTGGCTTTGATATCTACGCCTTTAATAACGACGTTTTAAGGGTCAATCTAGCCAAAATTTTAAGCAGCGAGTTTGAGAAATTTGGTGTAAAAGCCAAAGCCTACGCAAAGCCAAAAACAGCTTTTGATCTAAGTAAGGTAGATAGCTTTGTGATCGGCTGGGGAAGCCCGTTTGATCCAGACTTTCATACATATAGAATTTTTGGTGGATTTGCCGATGTGAGCATAAATGAAAATGGCTGGAACTTTAGCCACTACAAGGACGCAAACGTAGATCTCACCCTAAAAAACGCAAGGTATACAAAGGATGTGGAGCTTAGGAAAAAGTACTATAAGGAATTTCTAAAAGCGCTTCATGAAAATCCGCCTTACATTTTTATAGCCTATCTTGACTATCCGCTTGTTTTTAACAATAAAATTTCAGGCATCAAGACGCAAATTTTGGGACATCATGGGGCTGGATTTTTATGGAATATAAGAGAGTGGCAAGTAAAATAGTGGATAAAAACTTTGTTTAGAGCCATTTTTAAAACAGCGATCTCAAGCCTTGGATTGCTGTTTTTTATCTCGTTTTTTCTATTTTTGCTCATATATTTTTTGCCAGGAAACGTCACTGACGCGATGTTTTCAAGGAGTGAGGCGATAAATTTAGCTATAAAAGAGCAAATTTTAAAAAATTTAGGGCTAAAAGATAACTTTTTCGTGCAGTATTTTAGGTGGCTAGCTCGCTTTATCACAGGAGACTTTGGCACTAGTTTTGTAAGCGGAGCGAACGTATCTCTGCTCATTAAAGAGCGGCTTTTAAACTCGCTTATTTTATTTTTTGCTTCGTTTTTTTTGATAACTCTTTTGTCTTTTTTCTTAGGGCTTTTAAGTGCCATTTATAAGAATAAATTTGCTGATATTTTTATAAATTTTAGCTCGTTTTTACTAGCTTCATTGCCGCATTTTTACATCGCTCTTGTGCTAATAGCGATATTTAGTGTATATCTAAACTTGCTACCAAGCTCTGGCGCAAACGAGCTAGGATATAGCGGAGTAGGGGCTAAATTTATCATCTTACCAACTCTTGCCATTATCTTGCCACACCTTGGTGCAAACGTGAAATTTGTAAGAGACAGGCTAAATCAAAGCCTAAGCGCTGACTTTATCCAAACAGCGCGCGCTAGAGGTTTGGGCAGTGGCAAAATTTATCTCTTTGCCATAAAGCACGCAAGCACCGATATGGTTTATTATTTCGCCACACTTGTGGCTGGCGTTTTTGCTGGCTCGTACGTCATTGAGAGTATTTTTTCATTTCCGGGCATAGGCAAACTAAGTCTTGATGCAGCGATCGCCAAAGACTATCCAGTCGCACTTGCAACCATTTTGCTAACAGCCATTTTTGTCGTTTTTGCAAATTTGCTAGCAAAAATTTTTGCTATTTTGGCAGATAAGAGAAATTTATGAGAAAAGTCCTATTTTTCCTAGCTTGCTTTATATTTTTGGCACTTGTCGCATTTGCCTTTGTGACACCATTTTTTTCTAAATTTGAGCCAAATTTCACTGACTTTATGGCAGTAAATTTAGCTCCAAGTAGCGAGCACATCTTTGGCACTGACATCCTAGGCAGGGACAATCTCATAAGAGTAGCTTGCGCGCTTAAAAACTCACTTCTTATCTTGCTACTAGCTGGCTTTTTAACGACACTTTTTTCGCTCATATATGCCTATTTTGGCACGAGTAAGAGTAAAGCTTGTGAGAGTATTTTTGACAAGGGACTTGATACCTTTTTGAGCATACCAAACATCGTTTTTATCATGCTTTTTAGCTCGTTTAGTAGCGGAGATCTGCTTATAACATCTTTTATCATCGCTATTTGTTCGTTTATGCAGGGAGCAAAAGTCTTTATGCAAAATTTAAGACTTAATAAAAAGTGCGACTACGCCGAGCAAGCCGTGATAAATGGGGCTGGTAAATTTAGCCTTATCTGCTTTGAAATTTTGCCAAATTTAAAGCATCTTGTAGTTAGTATCTTTGGCATAAATGCGATAAATGCGGTCGTCATGGAGGCCACGCTTGGCTTTTTTGGCGTAGGCAGCGATGCAAATAAAATAAGCCTTGGCATCATGCTAAATGAGAGCAAAGAGGCACTTTTTCTTGGCTCATGGTGGATGGTGCTTTTCCCTGGGGCGACGCTCTTTTTGCTCATTCTTGCAACCTCGATCATCACGTCAAATTCAAAAAATGGCAATATAAAAATATGATAGAGATTAAAAATTTAAACGTTTTTTATAAAGATAGGCAGCTTTTGCGTGAGCTTGATTTTGACATGAGTGATGGTAAATTTATAGGTATCACAGGCGCTAGCGGCAGTGGAAAATCTCTCTTTGCAAAGAGCCTAATAAGGCTTTTTGATGATCATTTTAGAGTGAGGGCGGATAAATTTAAGATAGGTGAAAAAGATATCTTAAAACTTAGCCAAAATGAGCTAAAAGAGCACCGAAGAAAAGTTGCCGCGCTCGTTTTTCAAAACTCAGTTGCAAGCCTTCATCCACTCTTAAACGTGGGCGATCACTTTAACGCTTATCTTGATGGCGACAAAAGGGCGAATAAAGAGCTTGCATTTAGCTACTTTAAGGAGTTTGGGCTAAATAACGCAAATCTCATCTGGCACAAATACTCATACGAGCTAAGTGGCGGCGAGGCGAGCCGTGTGCAGATCGCTCTTGCGCTTTGTCTAAAACCAAAAATTTTGATCTGCGACGAGATAACAAGTGGGCTTGATAGCATTAGCGGGGGCCAAGTGGCAGGCATCTTAGAGAGCTTAAAAGGCAAGATAAGCGTCATCTTTATCTCGCATGATGAGGCGCTGACAAACTATCTTAGTGATGAGATTTGGCAAATGAGAGATGGGCGGCTAAATTTAAAGGAAAATGCGTGAAAATCAAGCTTGAAAACGTCTCAAAAAGTTTAAACTTTAAGGAACATTTTAATGCAAAAAGTGAAACCTTACACCTTTTAAATGGGATAAATTTTGAACTTGATGATGGCGAAAATTTAGCCATTTTGGGCCAAAGTGGTAGCGGAAAAAGCACGCTTGCAAAGCTCATATCATTTAGCGAGCCAAAAAGTGGGGGCAAAATTTATATAAATAATGAAGAGATCACGGACAAAAATGACCTCAAAAAAGATATCAGATATATCTTGCAAAACCAAAAACAAGCGCTAAACCCAGCGCTTAAGGTAAAAACAGCCATCGCTCATGTGAGGTCATATCTTAAGCTTGGCTTTAGCAAAAATGAGCTCAAAGAGCTTCTGGCAAATTTAAATTTAAAAGATGAAATTTTAGAAAAATATCCGTCTCAGCTAAGTGGCGGCGAAGCGACAAGGGTTGGGATATTGCTAGCTCTTCTTTCTAAACCAAAAATTTTAATCTGCGACGAGATAACAAGCGGGCTTGATAACGAGACGAAGCAAAAGATCATAAATTTGCTTTTAAGCTTAGATGAAAAGATCAGCATAATTTTCATAACGCATGATATTTTAAGTGCTAAGATGATCGCAAAAAAAGTACTTATAATCGAATCTGGCAAGCAAATGGCTTTTGATAAATTTGATGACCTAGTAAGCCAAAATGTCCTTAAAAAGTACCTCAATGCGGCTAAATTTTATGATGACAAACTTTGATATAATGCAAGCAAAAAAGGTCAAATTTGCTAGTTCAAATCTGCTGCTCGGTCGATAGCCACTATTTTTTGCAACGCTTACGAAAAGACTTTCCAAATGAACGAATAGTAGGCTATTTTTATGATCCAAACATACATCCGTATAGCGAATTTTTACTGCGTTTTGAGGACGTGAAGCGAAGCTGTGAGAAGCTAGGCATTGAGCTAATATGTGGTGAATACGATTATGAGGCGTGGCTTGGTGGCACAAAAGGACTTGAAGATGAGCCAGAAAAGGGCAAAAGGTGCGAGTACTGCTTTGATTTTCGTATGAAAGACTCTGCTAAAAAGGCGCTTGAGCTTGGGCTAGATAAGATCACGACGACACTTTTGATGAGTCCAAAAAAGGACTTTTCTCAGCTTAAAAAGGCGCTCGATGAGGCGGTGGCTGGCTCAAATTTGGAGGCTGTTGCGGTTGATTATAGAAAAAATGGTGGCACAAGCGAGCAGTTTATCCTCGCTAAAAAAGATAAGCTCTATCACCAAAACTACTGTGGCTGCGTCTTTGCGCTAAAAAAACAGAGAGACTCGCAAAATTTGCCACAAAGTGAGCTAATGAGCGAACTACATGCAAGGGCGCTTTATGGCAGCATTGAGGCAAGGCTTGAGCTTTATAAAAAGGTGCGCGAGTGCGAGGCAAAGGGGGAGAAATTTCACCTTTTTAGAAGGCGATTTTTAAACTATAGACTTTTACGTGCTTATGTAAAATTTGAAGGTCATGTGACACCGAGCTACTTTGTGCTTTACTCTGGTTTTAAAAGAGAAAATTTAAGGCTAAATGTGACAAGAGATTGCGAGATGGATGATGAGCTAAAAGAGGGTGTCGTTTTTATGAGTTTAAATCGATTTAATAAATTTACAAATAGTAATTTTGCAAGCATAGACGAGCTTTGCAAAAGACCGCTTGAGCTTAGTGATGAGATGAAATTTCGTCGCGATATAAGTGGGGAATTTTCACAAAATCCTATTATCATTTTAGATGAGATCAAAAAGGGTAGCTACGAAATTTATGCAAAGGCTGTTTTTTATAATGACAGCGAAGAAATTTTGGTTTTAGAGCACTAAATTTAAATTAATCAAAGCTAAATTTCAGAGATTTTTAAGAGAAGCTAATAATTTTTTTCTTAGTATAAATTTGTTACAATCGCCAAAAATTTACATTACTAAGGCTAAAACGTGATAGACGTCGTAGAAATTCAAAAAATTCTCCCACATAGATTTCCATTTTTACTTATAGATAGAGTTGTTGAGCTAGAGCCAGCTAAAAATATCGTGGCTTATAAAAATGTAACCATTGGTGAACCGATATTTCAGGGACACTTCCCAGGTCACCCGATCTATCCTGGTGTCATGATAATCGAAGGCATGGCGCAAGCTGGTGGCGTGCTAGCTTTTAAGAGCATGAGTGACGAGCACCAAGCTGGTATCGAAAATAAAGTGGTCTATTTTATGAGTATAGACGGAGCAAAATTTCGCCATCCTGTCCGCCCTGGAGATAGACTAGAGTATAGACTAAATGTGCTAAAACACAAAGGAAATATCTGGGTGCTTGAAGGTAAAGCATACGTCGATGAAGTACTTTGTGCCGAGGCTGAACTAAAAGCGATGATAGTCGATAAATAGGCTTTTGCTTAAGAAAAAGAGAAATAATGAAAAACATCCACAAAACAGCTGTAATAGAAGATGGAGCGATAATCGGAGATGACGCAAACATCGAGGCCTACGCATTTGTTAGCAAAGATACAGTCCTTGGCAACAACGTCACGATAAAGCAAGGCGCAAGGGTGCTTGGTAAGACTAAGATCGGCGATAACTCTCGTGTATTTAGCTACGCGATCGTGGGCGACATCCCACAAGATATAAGCTACAAAGACGAGGTCGATACTGGCGTAATAATAGGCGAACACGCAACTATACGCGAGTTTTGCACGATAAACTCAGGTACACACAAGGGTGATGGTATCACAAGGATCGGCGATAATGCCTTTATCATGGCGTATTCTCACATCGCACATGATTGCATCATCGGTAGCAACGTTATTTTGGCAAACAACGCAACTCTAGCAGGCCATGTCGAGCTTGGTGACTACGCTGTTGTGGGTGGGCTTACGCCCATTCATCAGTTTGTTAGGGTTGGCGAGAGCTGCATGGTCGCAGGTGCTAGTGCACTAAGCCAAGACGTAGTGCCATTTTGCCTAGCTGAGGGCAATAGAGCCTATATTAGAAGCCTAAATTTAGTTGGCATTAGACGCAGATTTGACAAAGAGCAGGTTGAAGAGCTGGTTCGTGCTTATAAATTTTTGTTTAATCAAGGCATCAGCTTAAAAGATCAAGCAAACGAGCTGATCTCAAAAACTAGCGACGAAAACGTGAAGAAAATGTGTAAATTTATATTAGAAACGACAAGAGGAATTCCGCTTGCAAAAGGAAGAGATTAATGGCTAGAAAGTGTAATTTTTGTGGAGAAGCTGAGTCTGCCGAGAGAAGGCTACTAGCAGATATAGAAGGAAATGCCTATATATGTGAGTATTGCATCGCTGCGGCATACGATATGATACACGGAGATACTAGCGTAGAAGAGAGTAGAAGTGAAGAAGTAATAGAGTATCAAAAACTTACACCAAAGGAGCTAAAATCAGTACTTGACAACTATGTAGTCGGTCAAGATAGAGCCAAAAAAGTGTTTAGTGTTGGTGTTTATAACCATTATAAGAGAATTTTTAAACAAAGTGATATCAAAGATGACACTGAAATTTCAAAATCAAACATCTTGCTTGTTGGACCAACAGGAAGTGGCAAGACATTGATGGCTCAAACTTTGGCGAGATTTCTTGACGTGCCTATTGCGATTTGTGATGCTACGAGTCTAACTGAAGCTGGATATGTTGGAGAAGATGTTGAAAATATCCTTACTAGACTTTTACAAGCTGCAAATGGTGATGTGAAAAAGGCGGAGCAGGGCATTGTTTTTGTAGATGAGATCGATAAGATCGCTAGAATGAGTGAAAATAGAAGCATCACAAGGGATGTTTCAGGTGAAGGCGTACAGCAAGCACTTTTAAAGATCATTGAAGGAAGCGTTGTAAATATCCCACCAAAGGGCGGTAGAAAACATCCAAACCAAGACTTCATCCAGATAGATACGACAAATATTTTATTTGTTTGTGGCGGTGCATTTGACGGACTTCTTGATATTATCGAGAGAAGGGTTGGTAAAAACGTACTTGGATTTAACCAAGAAAAACGTGGCAAAAATGAAAAAGAAAATCTCTTAAGCCTACTTGAGCCAGACGATCTTGTGAGATATGGCCTCATTCCAGAGCTTATTGGCAGACTTCACGTAGTAGCTACTTTAAACGAAATAACAAAAGAAGATATGGTAAAAATTTTAACTGAGCCAAAAAATGCGATATTAAAACAATATCAAAAGCTTTGTGCGATTGATGGTGCTACACTTAAATTTGATGATGAAGCACTCGAAGAGATAGCAAGTCTGGCTATCGAGCGAAAGACTGGAGCCAGGGGGCTTAGAAGTATAATGGAAGAGCTTATGACGGACATAATGTATGAGCTGCCAGAGTTAAAAGAGTATGATATTGTTATCTCAAAAGAGACTGTAAAAGATAAGGCAAAGCCAATTTTAATAAAACACGATAAGAAAATTGCGTAAAGGAAATAGATGTTTTTAGATCAGGTTATAGGTTTTTTCTCAAGTGATATGGGCATAGATCTCGGTACGGCAAATACACTTGTTTTGGTAAAAGATAAAGGCATAATAATAAACGAGCCTTCTGTTGTTGCAGTAAGACGTGAAAAATATGGCAAACAAAAAATTTTAGCGGTCGGACATGCCGCAAAAGAGATGGTCGGAAAAACTCCAGGCGATATTGAAGCGATAAGGCCAATGAGAGATGGTGTTATTGCGGATTTTGATATGACTGAGCGCATGATACGCTATTTTATAGAAAAGACTCATAAAAGAAAAAGCTTTTTACGCCCAAGGATCATCATATCAGTCCCTTACGGACTAACTCAGGTCGAAAGAAAGGCCGTTAGAGAGAGTGCCTTAAGCGCTGGAGCAAGAGAAGTATTTTTGATTGAAGAGCCTATGGCAGCGGCAATCGGTGCAAATTTACCAGTTCGTGAACCACAAGGTAACCTTGTGCTTGATATCGGTGGCGGTACTACTGAGATAGGCGTCGTTTCTCTTGGTGGTTTAGTTATATCAAAATCAATCCGTACAGCTGGTGATAAGATCGATAATAGTATTGTGAATTATATAAAAGAGAAATACAATTTACTAATAGGCGAGAGAACTGGCGAAGAGATAAAGATCGCTGTGGGCTCTGCCGTTCAACTTGAAAAAGAGCTAAGTGTGGTGGTAAAAGGTCGCGACCAAGTAAGCGGTCTTTTAAGTAGAGTTGAGCTAACTAGCGAAGATGTGAGAGAGGCTATGAGGGAGCCGCTTAAAGAGATAGCAGATGCACTTAAAACTGTGCTTGAGATGATGCCACCTGATCTTGCTGGCGATATCGTCGAGACTGGTATCGTGCTAACTGGCGGCGGTGCTCTTATTAGGGGACTTGATAAATTCTTATCTGATATTGTTAAGCTTCCAGTTTTTGTAGCTGATGAACCATTGCTTGCGGTTGCTAGAGGGACAGGCAAGGCACTTGAAGAGATCGGACTTTTGCAACAGCTGACAAATGAAGAGTAAGATTGTTCTTTTTATTTTTATAGCGTTGCTTGCAGGAGCTTCGATATTTAAGGGTGAAATTTTAAGCAACATTTCTATTAAATTTAGCAACTACGCTATAAATTCATATGACAATTTTGCTAAAAGCATAAAAGACTACATAAATGAGTATTTTAGACAGGCTAGTGAGATAGAGAAGCTAAGAGTACAAAATCAAGAGCTAGAGCGCTCAGCTACGCTCCTATCGACTTTTGCAAATGAGCTAAATCAAATTTTAAAAGATAAAAATTCGACTGCCTATACTCCAGCTGTCAAGTTAGTAAAAGGGCTTAGTTACGTAAATATCGGAGATTATAATAAAATTTGGATAAGCGAATTTGAAGGATACGATCCAAATAAAATTTATGGGCTCATCTATCAAGGAAGCAGTGCTGGTATCGTCATATCAAAAGACGGTAAACCGCTAGCTTACTTACAAAATGACCCAAAAAGTATCTTTGCGGTTTACATAGGAAATGATAAAATTCCAGGCGTTGCCCATGGAAATCAAGGTCAAATAATGGTGAAATTTATCCCGCAATGGCTCAGTCCAAAAGAGGGCGATGAGGTCTTTACAAGCGGGCTTGATGGGATATTTTTTAGTGGAGTGCCAGTAGGGCGCGTGAGTAAAATTTTAAAAGAGAGCTCCTATCAAAGCGTGATAGTCGAGCCTTATGTGAAGCTAAATATACCAAACTACCTATACGTTGTTACAAAGGAAAAATAATGCCAAAAAGAACAGATATAAATACCATTTTGCTAATCGGCTCTGGCCCTATCGTTATCGGTCAAGCGTGCGAATTTGACTACTCAGGCACGCAAGCAGCCAAGACACTAAAAGAGCTTGGATATCGCGTAGTGCTTATAAACTCAAACCCAGCCACTATCATGACTGACCCAAATTTTGCCGATGCAACGTATATTGAGCCGATCACAAAAGATAGCATTTTAAAGATCATCGAAAAAGAAAATATTGATGCCATCTTGCCAACGATGGGCGGTCAAGTAGCGCTAAACGCAGCTATGGAAGTATTTGAGAGTGGCCTTTTAAAGGATGTGAAATTTCTTGGTGCAAACCCAGAAGCGATAAAAAAAGGCGAAGATAGACAAATTTTTAAAGCAACTATGCAAAAGATTGGCATGGACCTGCCTGAGAGTAGATATGCTTATAACATGGATGACGCGCTAAATGCAGCAAATGAGATAGGCTTTCCACTAATAATAAGAGCTAGCTATACGCTTGGTGGCGCAGGAAGCGGCGTGGCCTATAATATGGATGAGTTTAAAGAGCTAGCCAATACTGGCCTTGACGCGAGCCCAATACATGAAATTTTAATAGAAGAGAGTTTGCTTGGCTGGAAAGAGTATGAGATGGAGGTCATCAGAGATAGAAATGACAACTGTATCATCGTCTGCTCGATCGAAAATTTTGATCCAATGGGCGTGCATACAGGCGATAGTATCACGGTCGCACCAGCCTTAACACTCACAGATAAAGAGTATCAGGCTATGCGTGATGCTAGTTTTGCCATACTTCGTGAGATCGGAGTTGATACGGGTGGCAGCAACGTGCAGTTTGCTATAGATCCAAAAAGTGGGCGTATGATCGTTATCGAGATGAACCCACGCGTTAGCCGAAGCTCAGCCCTTGCAAGTAAGGCTACTGGCTATCCGATCGCAAAGGTTGCGACGTTGCTTGCAGTTGGTTTTAGCCTAGATGAGATCAAAAACGACATTACAGGCACGCCTGCTAGCTTTGAGCCGGTGATTGACTACATCGTGACAAAGATCCCACGTTTTACATTTGAGAAATTTCCAGGGTCAAATCCATACTTAGGTACTGCGATGAAGTCAGTTGGCGAGGTTATGGCGATAGGCAGGACATTTAAAGAGAGTATCCAAAAGGCGCTTTGCAGCCTAGAGCGTGATCTTTGCGGATTTAATAGCTTAAATTTAGAAAAAAATGCCTTGGTCTATGGCATCAGAAATGCAAACGAGCAGAGAATTTTATATATTGCGCAGGCATTTAGGGATGGCTTTAGTGTGGCTGAGGTGCATGAGTTTAGCAAGATCGATCCTTGGTTTTTAGAGCAAATTTGTGAGATAGTTAAATTTGAAGATAAGATTGACATGGATATATTAAACAACGAAGAGCTGCTACGAGAGGCCAAAAGTATGGGCTTTTCAGACAAGATGATAGCTGTGCTTATAAATGAAAAAGACGATCTTGAGCTTAGTCAAAATGATATCTATTTTGCTAGACAAAAGCTTGGCATCGAGCTTGAATACAACGAAGTTGATACTTGTGCGGGCGAGTTTAAGGCACTAACGCCGTATCTTTACTCATCTACAAATATCACTAAATTTCCTAAAAAAGAGCTAGCAAAAACAGATAAAAAAGTGATGATAATAGGCGGCGGTCCAAATAGGATCGGACAGGGTATAGAGTTTGACTACTGCTGCGTACATGCAAGCTACGCCCTAAGAGACCTTGGCGTAAAAACAATAATGTACAACTGCAACCCAGAAACCGTCTCAACAGACTACGACACGAGCGATATTTTATACTTTGAGCCGATCGATTTTGAACACGTGAGAGCTGTCATTGAGCGTGAAAAGCCAGACGGCGTGATCGTGCATTTTGGCGGCCAAACTCCGCTTAAATTTGCAAAGCGCCTAAGCGTTATCGGCGCAAAGATCATTGGCACAACTGCAAGAGTGATCGATATAGCCGAGGATAGAAAGAAATTTAGCGAATTTATAAATAAAATAGGTGTCCTTCAGCCTAAAAACGATACCGCCACTAGCTTAGAAGAAGCCTTGCAAAAGGCCGCGACTATCGGCTATCCAGTGCTCGTTCGCCCAAGCTACGTCCTTGGTGGCAGGGCGATGAGAAGGGTACATAACGAGAGCGAGCTAAAAGAGTATATGAGCGAGGCGGTAAAGGTTAGTAACCACTCACCAGTGCTACTTGATAAATTTTTACAAGATGCAAAAGAGCTCGACGTAGACGCGATATGTGACGGCAAAGAGGTCTATATTGGTGCGATAATGGAGCACATCGAGGAGGCTGGAATTCACTCTGGTGACTCAGCTTGTATATTGCCACCGATGAGCCTAAGCGATGAAATGATAAAAAAAGTGGAGAGGCAAACCAGAGATATAGCGCTAAATTTAGGCGTTGTTGGCCTTATGAATATCCAGTTTGCTATCTATGAAAACGAGCTTTATATGATCGAGGTAAATCCTCGCGCAAGCAGGACCGTGCCATTTGTGAGCAAGGCTACCGGCGTGCCTATGGCAAAGGTGGCGACAAGGGTTATGTGGCAGGGAAATTTACGTGAGGCGCTTAAATTTTATGATGATTATAGAGTTGTTTATGAAGAGGGCGACATCTTAAAACCTCGCGTAAGCTCGCATGTTAACGTAAAAGAGTGCGTGCTGCCGTTTAACAAGCTAAGTGGCGCCGATCTCATCCTTGGCCCTGAGATGAAGAGCACGGGCGAGGTCATGGGTATCAGCCACGACTTTGCAAGCTCATTTGCAAAGAGCCAGATCGCTGCGAGCAACACTTTACCAAGCAAGGGCAGGGTATTTTTAACGCTAGCTGACGGCGACAAGTCTTACGCACCAGACCTTGCAAAAGATCTTATAGCGCTTGGCTTTAGCGTCATCGCAACTGGTGGCACGCATAAAATTTTAAGCGAAGCTGGCGTGGAGGCTGAGTTTGTCTATAAGATAAGCGAGGGCAGACCAAACGTCGAAGATAGGCTCAAAAATGGTGACATCGCACTTGTTATAAATACAAGTGATACAAAATCAAGTGTAGATGATGGCAAAAAAATCCGCCAAAATGTGCTTAGATTTAAAATTCCATATTTTACAACGATCCGCGCAGCACTCGCAGCTGTTAAGTCGCTAAGTGCAGTTCAAACTGGTAAAGCACTTGAGGTAAAAAGCCTACAAGAGTATCTAAATCAAAGATAATAAATTTTGTGACAGTTTGGCAAATCTAAACTGTCACTATATTTTTATACGTTAATTTTTAAATCGTTTCATAATATTAAAGCTTATATTTAATATAATCTCATCTAAAGAGGAGAGATTATGAAAATTTTAAATATCTTTTTTGCCGGTATCATATTTGTTCTTGCTCCTATTTTTACGCTATTTGTTGGACTTTATAATAATTACTTCTCCTACTACGGCATAAATGAGTACTTTAACGCTATCTTTGCTGATAATGTGCCTTTCTTGTGGCTTTTACCTGTATTTTTTATATTTGGATATTGCTTTTTTTACGCACCATTTAGAAAAATTTTTAGAGGCTTTTATCTGGTTTTACTGATAGTTTGCGCATTTAGCTGGTATTCGGAGTTTGGTTTAGAGCTTGGCAAACATATTTTTATGAGTGAGCCAAAAAGTAGAAATATTGGACTAGATGGTACAGTAGAAGTGAGCGGAAAAGATCTTTATATCGGCCGTAAAGAAATTTACTTTTTAAGGGGCGATAATGATAAAGTCGTTAAAATTTCAAAGTAAAGTTTTACTTTTGTTTAGTTACAATTGCACAAAAATTTAAAGGTTTAAAATGCGTATAAAACTCCCACATGTCCCATATGTATCACATAAAATAGCAATAGATCTTTTAAACTGTGGTTTTGTAAAGTTAAACAAAGGTATCGAGCCAGTAGTAGCAAAGGCAAATGAAATTTTAAGTAACGATGTTCAAAAAGAAAGAGCCTTAGACGAGCGAGTAAATGAGCTTTTGGAGAAAAACGAAGACGAAATGCAGACTATGCAAATCGACCGTAAAAATATGTTTTGGCTCGTTAAAAAGAAGCTTGCAGGCGAATTTGATGTAATCTTAACTCACGAAGATAGATTTAGTAACGTCGCTCACAAGATCCTTGAGACGATTTGGAAAAGTGGACTTGTTGATTACAGCGTATCTGAAAACCGTGTAAAAAACGTGATATACGGCTCAATAGATGAGTATCTAAAAAGCTATGAGAAGATAGAAGATAGTGTTTACGAGATGATGCAAAACTATAAACGTAAGCTTATTCCAGGGACTGACGAGTATGACCTGATTTTTGAGCGTTTATATCAAGATGAGCTTAAAAAAAGAGGAATGCTTTAATGAAAGCTTATATCTACATTGAAAATGGCGTTTTTTTAGAAGCAAAAGCTTTTGGTGCTCACGGTGAGTGTGCAGGTGAGCTCGTTTTCAACACCTCGATGACTGGCTACGAAGAGATCATGAGCGATCCAAGCTATGCTGGTCAGTTTATCGTCTTTACGATGCCAGAGATAGGTATAGTCGGTATAAATGAAGATGATATGGAGAGCCTTAGAATTCACGCAAGTGGCGTCATAATGAGAAGCTACAACGAGACTCCGTCAAATTACCGCTCGCAAAAATCTTTGGGTAAATTTTTCGAAGAACAGGGTAAATTTGGTGTTTACGACGTTGATACTAGATACTTGACAAAGATGCTACGTGACGAGGGTGCACTTATGGCCTACATCTCGACGCAGATAAGCGACAAAGATGAGCTAAAACGCAGGCTTGAAAGTAGTGGCCGTATAGAAAATATAAACTACGTAAAAACAGTCAGTGCTATGGATGAGTACGAACATAAAAAAGGCGCTTGGGATAGAAATTTAAAATCATATAAGCCGTTAAAAAGTGTTGGCAAAAAGATAGCTGTTTTTGACTTTGGTGTAAAGAGAAATATCCTAAACGAGCTATGTGAAACTGGCCTTGAGGTCATCGTAGTACCGCATGATACTAAGGCTGAAGTTTTGATAGAGAAATTTAAAAATGGCGAGATAAATGGGGTATTTTTATCAAATGGCCCAGGCGAGCCAAAAAATTTAAAGGCTGAAATAGGCGAGATCAAAAAGATGATAGAGGCTAGGATCCCGATATTTGGCATCTGTCTTGGACATCAGTTGCTATCAAATGCATTTGGATACGAGACATATAAGCTTAAGTTTGGTCAGCACGGAGCAAACCATCCGGTTTTAAATCTAGAGACAAAAGCAATAGAAATAACAACGCAAAATCACAATTACAACGTGCCAGAGAGCATCGCAGAAGTGGCAGTTGTGACACATAGAAATTTATTTGATAACACGATCGAGGGTGTGAGATATAAAGACTATCCGATCTTTTCGGTCCAGCACCACCCAGAAGCAAGCGGCGGCCCTACTGAGAGCAAGTATATATTTAAGCAGTTTTTAGAAATTTTATAATGCAAGATATAAGCCTCTACACGGTCATCGCGGTTGCTTTTATGAGCAGCTTTAGCCATTGTGTCGGTATGTGTAGTGGGTTTTTGAGCTTGCAGGCTCTATTTTTTAAAGGCAAAAGCAAGAGAGAAATTTTAATGCTAAGCACGCTTTATAACCTAGCTAGAATTTTTGCTTATGTGGTTTTGGGAGCTTTGTTTGGCGCTTTTGGAGCGGCCATTAGCTTTGGCTTGCAAGCAAGAGGTCTTATATTTTTTATAGTTGGTCTAGTTATTGCATTCATCGGTGCTGCGTTGCTTTTTAGAGGTGAGCTTCTAAAATTTGTAGAGAATGAAAAGGCGCTTAATTTTGTAGTAAAAATGGCAAAAGCAAGGCTAAACAATAAAAATCTGATAAATTTTTTACTTCTTGGCTTTTTAAATGGACTTTTGCCTTGTGGTGTTGTCTATTACTTTTTGGCACTTGGGATTTTAAGTGCAAATTTTATTGATTCAGCTCTTATAATGCTTGTATTTGCGCTTTGTACTTTACCAGCCATGCTTCTTACTAGCTTTATTTTTAACGCATTAAGTGAAAAATTTAAGAAGATAATGTTTGAGATGTCAGCTGTTATAATGATAGTAAATGGGATCTACCTATCTTTTTTAGGATATAGGGCGAATGTCTAGGATATAAAATAATACAATTAGATCAAATTAAGTTATAGTTTGTAGTTTCTGATAAATATAACCAAAAAGGAAAGATAAATGAGCAAAATTCTTAATAATCTAACCGTTCTTATTGTAGAAAATGAGAGCGATGGTAAAAAAATAGTACAAGAGGTTATGCGGGATAAATTTGAAAAAGTTATTACTGCTCAAAATGGCGATGAAGCACTTAAAAAATTTAAAAAATACAATCCAAATATGGTTATAACAGATGTATCTATGCCAATCATGAATGGCCTTGATATGGCTAAATACATTAAAGAAATATCAAAAGATACGCCTATTATAGTTTTTAGTGCAAATAGTGAAAAAGAAACACTTTTAAAAGCAATAGATGTTGGCGTTGATAAATATGTTTTAAGACCAATCGATCTTGATGATTTTTTAGTAATATTAGAAAATGTTGCTAAAAATAAGATAGAAACAGCAAATATTATTCAAGTTGCAAGCGGTTATAGCTTTAATAAAATAAAACGTGTTTTAATTAGAGATGGTGTTGAAATTTCTCTTACTAAAAAAGAGCTCGCATTTATATCTTTGCTTATAAAAAGACTTGGCACCCTTGTGCTTCATGATGAGATAAAAAGTGTTGTATGGGTGGGCGAGAGCGTTACTGAGGCAGCTATTAGAACCTTTGTTAAGCGTGTTAGGGATAAGGTCGGTAGTAGCTTTATAAAAAATGTTCCAGGACTTGGTTATAAAATAGACAGAAGACTTTCCTAGTAAAAAATAATTTATATTAATTAAGTCCTTTTATAGTTTTTCTACTCTAAAATAGCTGACTATTAATATAAATTTAACTAGGAGAAATTTTATGCGACCATCCCAGTTGCTACACTACGACTATAGCGTAGCAAAACTATTTATGTTCTCAACGATATTTTTTGGTATCGTAGGCATGGCTATTGGCGTAGTAGTGGCTTTTCAGCTTGCCTGTCCAGATTTAAACTATATAGCTGGCGAGTATTCAGCCTTTGGAAGGTTGCGCCCTCTTCATACTAACGGCATCATATTTGGTTTTATGCTTTCAGGTATTTTTTCTACTTGGTACTATATCGG
This sequence comes from Campylobacter sp., assembly GCF_052169515.1. Lineage (GTDB taxonomy): Bacteria > Campylobacterota > Campylobacteria > Campylobacterales > Campylobacteraceae > Campylobacter_A. The sequence continues at coordinate 33,523 of NZ_JBQNCH010000007.1, read as the reverse complement.
ACAGCGTGTTTTAAAGGTCTCAATGAGTGAGTCGCCATTTTTGATGTTTATTGGCAAGCTTCACTTTTGGCTTTATATGCTTGTGATGATCTTGGCTGTTGTTACACTTTTTATGGGTGAAAGTACCGCTAAAGAGTACGCTGAGCTTGAGTGGCCGCTAGATATCGGAGTGGTTGTAGTTTGGGTACTTTGGGGTGTAAGTATATTTGGCCTTATCGGTATTCGTCGCGAAAAGACGCTTTATATCTCAGTTTGGTACTACATCGCTACGTTTTTAGGTGTTGCGATGCTATATCTATTTAATAATATGGAAGTTCCAACAAGATTAGTTAGCGGATATGGCTCATGGCTTCACTCTGTGTCTATGTATGCTGGCTCAAACGACGCTTTGGTTCAGTGGTGGTACGGCCATAACGCAGTTGCGTTTGTATTTACAGTAGCTATCATCGCTCAAATTTATTATTTCTTACCAAAAGAGAGTGGTCAGCCTATTTTTTCTTATAAGCTTTCTCTATTTTCATTTTGGGGTTTGATGTTTATATATCTTTGGGCTGGTGGTCACCATTTGATATATACCGCTACACCTGATTGGATGCAGACTATGGGCTCTGTCTTTTCTGTTGTATTGATTCTGCCTTCATGGGGATCAGCTATAAATATCCTTCTTACGATGAAAGGCGAATGGACACAACTGCGTGAGAGTCCGCTTATTAAATTTATGATCCTAGCTTCAACATTTTACATGTTTTCAACACTAGAAGGTCCGATTTTAGCGATCAAATCCGTAAATGCGCTAGCTCACTATACTGACTGGGTGCCAGGACATGTGCATGATGGAGCACTTGGTTGGGTTGGCTTTATGACTATGGCAGCACTTTATCACATGACACCACGTGTGTTTAAGCGTGAAATTTACTCAAAATCACTAATGGAAGCTCAATTTTGGATACAAACAACAGGCATCGTTTTATACTTTGCATCTATGTGGATCGCCGGTATCACACAAGGTATGATGTGGAGAGCGACTGATAGCTATGGAAATTTACTCTACTCGTTTATTGATACAGTAGTTGTGCTTATCCCATACTACTACATAAGAGCTATTGGCGGACTTCTTTATTTGGTTGGCTTTTTTATGTTCACTTACAATATCTACAAATCAACTTCTACTAAAGCCATCTTGGCAGAGCCAAAAAGTGCTTCGCCAATGGGTGGTGGAGAAAAAGCCAATGTGGAGGTGATGTGATGTTTGCTTGGTTAGAAAAAAATCCATTCTTTTTTGCAGTTTGCGTATTCATCGTTATTGCCTACGCTGGTATTGTAGAAATTTTGCCAGACTTTGCAAATAGGGCCAGACCGCTTGAGGGCACAAAGCCTTATACTGTTTTGGAGCTAGCTGGTAAAAATATCTATATGCAAAATGGCTGCAACACCTGCCATTCGCAAATGATACGTCCATTTAAGGCAGAGACTGATAGATACGGTATGTACTCGTTAAGCGGAGAATTTGCATACGATCGTCCTCATCTTTGGGGCTCTAAAAGAACAGGTCCAGACCTTATGCGCGTGGGCAATTATAGAACGACTGATTGGCACGAAAACCATATGCTAGACCCAGTCTCGGTAGTGCCAGGATCTATCATGCCAGCTTATCCATTTTTGTTTAAGAAAAACGCTGATATAGAGACCGCTTACGCTGAAGCGCTAACGGTTAAAAAGGTTTTTAACACACCTTATGATGAGAAGGATATGCCAGCTCTTGGCATATTAGAGCAAGCAAATGCTAATGTCAAGGCTGAAGCCGCAGTTATCGTTGAAAACATGAAAGATGAGCAAGTTAAAAGTGCTTTTGAAAAAGGTGAAATTCGCCAGATCGTAGCACTTATCGCTTATCTAAACAGCCTAAAGTAGGAGCAAAAGATGGAAAATATTAGAGAGCTTCAAGCTTATGGCTATTTTTTCTTAACAGCATTTTTGGCAATCACTTTGTATGCCTACTTTTTTCATCTTTTTAAGAGCGAAAAAACTGGCAGAAGAAACTACGAACAGTATTCAAAACTTGCTCTTAATGATGAGATCGGCGGAGAAATTTTAGAGCGCAAGGCTACAAAGGAGAGCGTATGCAATGGCTAAATTTAGAAGATAATATAAATTTACTTGCGTTAATAGGTGCTATTTTGATAATCGTGCTAACTGTCGTTGTAGCGGGCAAGTATGTTGGACAGATGAAGGTAAAAAAGGATGAAAACGTAGAGCTTAGCGAGCATAATTGGGACGGTATAGGAGAATACAAAAATCCAGTCCCATTTGGTTGGGCGGTTGTTTTCTTATTAACACTTATTTGGGCTATTTGGTACTATTTACTTGGCTATCCGCTAAATTCTTACTCTCAAATCGGTGAGTACAATAAAGAGGTCAAAGAGGCGAACGCCAAATTTGAAAAAGAGTACGCAAATCCAAGCAAAGAGACACTTCATGCTATGGGAGAGAGCATATATCTCGTGCAGTGCTCAGCATGTCACGGCATCACAGGCGATGGTATCGGCGGTAAGGCTGCAAATTTACAAATTTGGGGTAGTGAAAAAGGCATAGTTGATGCGATATTAAATGGTTCAAAAGGGCTTGAGTATCCTATGGGTGAGATGCCAGCAGGGTTAGCTGACGCTGATGGCGCAAAAGCTATTGCAGCTTACGTAGCTAAAGAGATAAGTGCGATAAAAAGTACTAAAAATGAAAATTTAGTAGCTACAGGTAAAGAACTTTACGTAGCTTGTACAGCATGTCACGGCGAAGACGGTAAGGGCATGGAGGGTATGTCGGTTGATCTTACGAAGTACGGTTCAGCAGAATTTGTGGCTGATGTGCTAAATCGTGGTAAAAAAGGTGCGATCGGTGCTATGCCTAAATTTAACGACGGCAGACTAAATGATATCCAGCAAAAAGCAGTTGGCGAATACGTCATATCGCTATCAAAGGGCGAATAATGGAAAATAAAAATAGAAATATCTTTGCCTTAAATGGCATTAGCGGTTATTTAATAGCGGTGGTACTTTTGCTCTCTATCCTTGTAGTGCTTACATATATGGGTATTGGCTTACAGCAAGAGGTTGCAACTAAGCCTTACTCGCTAAAAGATGCGGCTAGTATCCAGATGAAAAGCGTAGATAACGCAAAACACGTCATCATAAAGGAGTAGTGATGCTAGGCATAATCGAAAAAGCCATTATCCTGCTGATAGTTATCGCAGGTATCATTTGTGCGTGGTCAGTGCTTACACCAAATCATCTTTTTGTAGGCTAAGTTTGAAGAAATTTGCACTCATTTTTATCATTTTTCTTTGTCAAAATTTGGCTTGGGGTGCAAATTTTGTGATAAATAACGATGAAATTTTAAGCCAAAAAGTGAGCCAAAAGCTAAATGAGATCGGCAGCGAGCTTTATGAAAAAAGCGGCATAAATTTAGTGGTTGGCGTATATAAAGATGGCGAGTTGGATGCGCTTTTTAAAGAGCAAAATTTAAGCTCACCATTTGCCTTTTTGGCTCTTATCAGAGATAAAAAAAAGGTAGAAATTTTTGCTGACAGCAAAACCTCACAGCTCTTTAACAAGGAGCAAATTTTAAGTCCTAATCCAGAATCAGGCACCATCATTCCCATTCTAGTCTCAAAAAATGGTAAAGATATCTACAACGCCGCCATCTTAAATGGCTACGCAGATATCGCTGAGCAAATCTCTGAAAGTTTAAATTTAAAATTAGAAAGCGGCATCGGTAGCTCAAACAAGACGACACTAAATTTCTTGCGATTTTTCGTCTACGGACTAATCGGACTTTTTGTCGTCATCATCTTTTACAAAAAGGTAAAAAATGGATAAAAAAACGTTTTGGCCTTACGCTATCGTCCTTTCTATTATAGCTATCATCATTGCCTGCATTGTAACTATTGTCATAGCGTTACAAAATCCGGTCGAGATGGATAACACCTATATGCAAAGCTATCAAAGGGTTGATGAAAACATAACTTTTATAAAAGAGAGTGAGGCTAGGTTTGATGAGAAATTTGGTCTAAAATTTGAGCCAAATTTTGATGGATTAAATGGAAATTTTAAATTTTATATAACTCCAAAAAGTGGCGAAATTTCAAGCCTTAGCTATGAAATTTTACTAACTCGTCCACAAACAAATAAAGAGAATAAAACACTAAACGCATCATGGCAAAATAACGAACTCATCAGCCAGAGTGTTAGCCTAAAAGAGGGTAGATGGCAGCTACATTTAAGGCTAAGCGATAAGCAAGACACGAGATATTATAAATTCGACTTCAACGCCATTAAGTAAATTTACTCTTAAACTAAAATTTGGGCAGTAAAAGTGCTCTTTTATAAGCTTTTAGCTATCATTTTTAAAAATTTGAAAGAGAAAAATGCACAATCTAGACAAACTTTTTGTTTTTACAAACTCACGTAAGATTCGCGAGTTTAACGCTAGTTTTAATGATGAGATATTGCCAAAGAGCCTAAGTATAGCTGAGTTTTACAAAAAAGTGCTTTTTGTAAAAGATAGGTTTGAGATCGATAGTACGTATGCCTTGGTTCTTATGAATAGGGCTTGTGCCAGCGTTAAAGAGGCAAACTCGGTACTTAAAATACCAACTGAGTTTTTTGAGTTTTTGAAAAATAATGACTATCTGTTTTCATTTTTTAAAGAGCTAGCCATCAGCAAAAAGAGCATTGGTGAGATCAAATTTAATGACATTTACGCTGATTTTGAGGAGCATTTGAGCATACTTGAAGTAGTTTTAAAAAAGTATGAGAGTTTGCTTGAGCATGAAAAATTTTATGATGATATAACTTTGCCAAAAATTTATACTATAAATGAGGATTACGTTAAGAAATTTAGTGAAATTTCTCTGCACATCGATGGAATTTTAAGCGAATTTGAATGGGAAGTTCTGGAAAAAATATCAAGAATAACCACACTAAAGATCATCTTTCAAACAAGTATTTTTAATAAAAAGCTAGCTGATAAAATAAAACAAATTTCAAATCTTAGCGAGCTTGATACTTATAAAAAATATGAGCTGAATTTAAAGACAAATGAGCTAGTTTGCTTAGAAGAAATAAGCAAATTTGAACCAGTTTTGGTGAGAGAATTTACCACTAGAAGCCTGCAGTGTGCTTATGTGATGGCGAAAGCTAGTGAGTTTGTGCGTGATGGCATAAAGCCAGAAAATATCGCTGTGATCTTACCAGACGAGAGTTTTAGTGAAATTTTAAGACTACATGACAGCGGAAAAATTTTTAACTATGCCATGGGCGAGAGCTTTAAAAGTACTAAATTTTATGAGATACTTTTTTACATTACAAGGGCAATAAACGAAGAAGCAAATCCTATATTTGACCAAAGCAAGCTTGAAAGTTACGAGGAGTTTGGTTTTATCTTAAGCGAGTTTGGTGTGAATGAGGAGCTTTTTAACAAGTTTAAGTCAAGCTATTTTGAGCCTTGTGAGTTTGCCAGATTTAAAGAGCTGGTAGATGAAATTTTTGCTCTAAGCGATGAAGTAAGGAGCGAGGAAAAGCTTAATTTAGAATTTTTTAGGATCGAAAATTTATGTAGGTATTTTAAATTTAGCCTAAAACAGCTTTGTGAAATTTTTTTATTAAATATCGCACGCCTTAGCATAGATGATGTAGGTGGAGGAAAGATCAGCGTCATGGGAATGCTAGAGAGTCGTGGCATGAAATTTGATGGTGTTATTGTGGTTGATTTTAATGACAACTTCATCCCTACAAGAAGTACAAATGAGATGTTTTTAAATTCAAAAGTGAGGCAAAAAGCAGGTCTTATAAGCTACCTTGAGCGAGAAAATTTACAGAGATTTTACTACGAAAGTCTTATAAATAATGCTAAAAAAGTTGCTATAAGCTGCTGTGTCAATGAGGAGAGTATTCCTTCAAGATTTTTAAAAAATTTTAGAACTATAAAAGATAAAAATTTTAGTGATGAAGCCTATTTAAAACTATTTTTAAAAGGCAATGCCAGCCTAAATTTAAGCGATGATGAGATCGTTTTGGAGCATGATTTTTTTGCTAAAGAACTTTCATTTTCCACGCTAAATTTATTTCTAACTTGTCCAAGGAAGTATTATTACGCAAAGATAGCTGGCATAAGGCCTGCAAAAGGCATAGCAACCGAGCCTGGTTCAAAGCAAGGAAATAGCGTCCACAACGCACTTTATGAGTACTATATGAGTGATTTTTATATACAAAATAATATCTTTGATCTTTCTGTATTTAAAAAAATGCTAGCAAAGCAGGCTCTCTCGCCACTTGAGCTTGAAATTTGGATACAGAAATTTAAAGATTATGAGAAATTTGAAAACAATCGTTTAAATGCAGGATTTAAGGTGTTGGAGTGTGAAAAAGAGGTAAAAAGAGATTTTTGTGGCGTACAAATTTATGGATATATCGATAGGATCGATGCTGGTCCCGATGGCGAGCCTTTTATACTTGATTATAAAACCGGCGATGCAAATGCAAATTCTCTTCAACTTGCTTTTTATGAGGCACTCTATGGCAGCGATGCAAAAAGTGCATATTATGCCCTAAAAAACGAGCCAACGTTAGTTAGCTCAAAAAAGAGCATAGATGATCTAGGGGCCGAGATAGAAAATCTAAAAAATATAAACAAAACCAAGATAAATTTTGAAAAAAAGAGTAGTGCTTGTAAATTTTGCGAGTATGCCATACTTTGTTGGAGAGAGTTATGAAAGATTTTTTAGCCCTAAAAGCAAGTGCAGGAAGTGGAAAGACTTTCGCTCTTAGTGTTCGCTATATCGCTTTGGTGCTTAGAGGTGAAAATATAAATGAAATCATCGCTCTAACTTTTACAAAAAAAGCGGCAAATGAGATGAAAGAGCGGATAATCGCAACTTTTTTGGATTTGCAAAATAAAAAAGGCGAGCTTGAAAAGGTTAGCGAAGAGCTTGGTTTGAGTCAGAGCGAAGTGATAAAAAGGCGAGATGAGAGGCTTGGAGCATTTTTGCAAAGTGAGCTAAAAATTTATACATTTGATGCATTTTTTTCTGGAATTTTAAAGAAATTTAGCCAAAATTTAGGCCTTAGTCCAGATTATAGCGTGCGAGATAGCCTGCAAGATCTTTCGTGGAAAAAATTTGTAAAAGAGGTGAGTAGGGATCAAAATCTACTTAGCAAACTAGCTTTGATGATGATCATCTCAAGTCAAAAAGAGGCGAGCTTTTCAGAGACTTTGTCAAAATTTTATGAAAGCTTTGGCGGTGAACTAAGAGAAACTAGTGCAAATTATCCAGATGATAGTAAAGTAAGAGCCGCTCAAAAAGCGATAAATGATCATATCTGCTCTCAAGCTGGTGCTAGTGATACAGTTAAAAAGACATTTAAAGAGCAAAATTTGTTCGAGCTTTTTAAAAGCAAGGTTTTTGAAAGAGATAGTCTAGATTACCGCACATTTAGCAAAATTTATGAGCCCAAGCTTGACGTGCTTTTTAACGAGCTAAAAGAGGCAATAAAAGACTATATCTTGGATGTAGAAAGATATAGACTTAGTGGCTTTAGTAAGCTTTTGGAAATTTACAAGCGTTCAAATTTGGAGTTAAATAAAGAGATAAATGCACTAAGTTTTGCTGATATAAATAAGCTTGTTTTTAAACTTTTAGTTGAGAATTTGAGCAAAGATACACTTTATTTTAGGCTTGATGGGCGAATAAATCATCTTTTGGTTGATGAGTTTCAAGATACAAACGTGATCCAATATGAGATCATCTTGCCACTCATCGCTGAGATCGTATCTGGATATGGTCAAAATGGGCTTGGCAGTTTCTTTTATGTGGGCGATACAAAGCAAAGTATCTATAAATTTAGAGGTGGAAAAAAAGAGCTTTTTGACAAGCTTGGGGAGGATTTTAAACAAATACAAATAGAAAATTTGCCAAGCAACTATCGAAGTTTAAAAGCTTTGGTGAAGTTTAACAATGCGATTTTTGAAGAAATTTATCATAGATATGGGCTTGAGTTTGTACCTCAAAATCCAGTAAAAAAAGATGATGAGCTAGACTATAAAGTAAGTGACAAATGCCCATATTTTGAGACAGATGATGATGACTACGGATATATTCGTGTGCTTGGTAGCGAAGATATTGTGGCCGATGTCCTCTCTCAGACGCATGATCTCATAAAATCTGGTGTAAATCCAAGTGATATAACGGTTCTTTGCTGGAAAAATAGCGACATAACACACATTTCTGATGAATTTAGCAAAGAGGGCATAAAGAGCGTAAACGAAAGTACTTTAGAGCTAAAGAGGACGCCATTTGTTGTAGCTATCATAGAGTATGCAAAATTTTGTCTATTTGGTGAAGAAATTTATGAGAAAAATGTAAAAGCGCTTGTAAATTCTAATTTTAAAAAACTAAAAATAAGAGTAGAAGATAGCGCGACAAAGAGCTTATTTTATCTGGCCAAAAATTTGAGCATAAATCTAGCAGATGTTGATATATTAAGGCTTTTCGAGTTAAGCAGTGGCTATAAAAATTTAAGTGATTTTATATTTAATCTCGAAAATTTTAGCTCAAAAATTAGCCCTAAAAGCAGTGATGGTGTGAAGATTATGACTGTTCATAAATCAAAGGGGCTCGAGTTTGATCACGTTATAGTTTGCGATATGATCAGTAAGGGTAGAGGCAACGACTCAAATTTTATAACCGAATATAGCGAAAAAGGCGAGTGGATCGTAAAAAGCAAAATCTCAGGTAGAGAAAATTTTGACCCTGAGTATGCTGGTGTATTAGAGCAAATGAGAGAGCTTGAGAAGCAAGAAAATATCAATAAAATTTACGTTGCTTTCACTAGAGCTACAAAATCACTTATTGTCGTTAAACAAGCTAATCCAGGTGGAAATAATCCAAGCTTTTTCTCTTTTTATACCAAGAGCGACAAGAGCGAGGTAAACGACTATCTTGATCTAAAGGAGTTTAGTTTTGGTAAAATTTTGCCTAGTAAAACAGAGCAAATTGGAATAAAAAAAGATGAAGAAGTCCCTGAAATTTTAAAGATAGATAAGCAAGAGGTAGAGGTAAGAGAGCAAAAAACAAGTGGAAAAAATTTAAGTGCGATCTACTTTGGTTTAGCGTTTCACTATTTGCTCGAAATGAGCGAGAAATTCGATGAAAATTCGCTCTTGAGAGCTAAGAATTTGATGCTAAATAAATTTTATAAATTCTTGCCAATAGAAAAGCTTGAGGATGCCTTTAAAAGAGCGAATATGCTTATAAGTGAACCAAAATTTATAGAGTGCGTAAGTGGCAAGGAAATTTATAAAGAGCAGCCATTTAAGGTTAGAAATGAACTAAAACAGATGGACTTGTTTTGTGTTGGTAAGAACGAAATTTGTGTTATTGATTATAAAACGACCGATAAAAATATCGAGGAAAATAAAAAACAAGTTAGCGAATATAAGGCGGCATTAAGCAAATTTTATCCAGGACATAGTATAATAGCAGTCATTTTTTATGCTCTTAGCGACAAAATTTCATTTGTTGAAGTTTAAAGACTACTTAATTTAAGTTTTTTCAAAGTATTATTTAAATACAATCACAACTCAAAAATTAACTTGGCAAAGGTAAGAAAATGACAAAAATAACAAAGCCAAACGAAGTTAAGCGAGACTGGATCGTTGTTGATGCAGCCGGTAAACGCTTTGGTAGATTGCTAACTGAGGTAGCAACTATACTTCGTGGCAAAAACAAACCATGCTTCACGCCAAACGTAGATTGTGGCGACTATGTTATCATCATAAATGCTTCTAAAGTAGAATTTACTGGTAATAACAAGGCTGAAGACAAACTTTATCACAGACACTCAGGATATTTTGGCAGCGTAAAGAGCGAGAAATTCGGCGATTTGATAGCAAATAAGCCAGAAAAACTGTTCAAGCTAGCTGTTCGTGGAATGCTTCCAAAAACAAAACTTGGAAGAGAGATGATAAAAAAACTAAAAGTTTATGCTGGCAGTGAGCATCCTCATACGGCACAAATAGCTAAAAAAGAAGGAAAATAATTATGGCAAAAGTTTATGCAACTGGTAAAAGAAAAACTGCCGTAGCAAAGGTTTGGATAAAGTCTGGAAGCGGTAAAATCGTAGTAAATGGTATGGATCTTAATACTTGGCTTGGCGGACATGAAGCTATAAAACTTAAGGTTATTCAACCACTTTTAGTAACAAAACAAGAGAGCTTAATAGACGTAGTAGCTACAACTTTAGGTGGCGGATATTCAGCACAAGCTGAGGCTTTAAGACATGGTATTTCACGTGCTTTAGCTAATATGGATGCTGACTTTAGATTAGCACTTAAACCAAAAGGCTTGTTAACTAGGGATTCTCGTACCGTTGAACGTAAGAAATTTGGTAGAAGAAAAGCTAGAAGAAGTCCACAATTCTCTAAACGTTAATGATTTTTTGCAAGTGCTTTTTGTTCTTGCAAATTTTAGGTTATGTAAATTTCAAATTTACATTATTAATTAAATTATAATTTATGGTTAGTTAACTTTTTTTAAGTTAAAATGTAACCACTTTAAAATAAATCCTAAAAGAAAGGAATTCTACTATGAAAAAGATTGCTTTAGCTATGGTTGCCGCAACTGCGGTTTTTGCGTCTAACGCAGCATATAACTATGAAATTACTCCAACTATTGGCGGTATTCACCCAGAGGGAAATTTACGTGTAAAAGATAACAACTTTGTAGGTGTTAGAGTTGCTAGAAATCTTGAAGATTTCTTCTTTAATCAATTTGAGATTGGTGTTGACTATTCTCAAAGAATAAAAGAGAGAACAGGTGATGTTGTAAGAGAAGGTAGAGTACTTAGATATCACGCAAACCTAGTAAAAGATATCGTTGACTTTGGACCAGTTAGCCTATATGGTTTAATTGGTGCTGGCTATGAAGATGTTCCTGCTGTTTTTGTTAAAAATGAAGACGGCGGCTTTGGTCAATACGGTCTTGGTTTAAGATACCAAGTTACTGATAGATTTGCTCTTAAAGCAGAAGCAAGAGATGCTATCAAATTTGAACACGCTGATCATAACCTATTCTATTCACTAGGTTTTGGCATCGGTCTTGACTCAAAAGCAGCTCCAGTTGTAGCAGCAGCTCCAGTAGCAGCGGCAGCAGCTCCAGCTCCAGTTCTTGATGATGATAATGATGGTGTGCCAAATGATATCGATCAATGCCCTAATACTCCAGCAGGTGTAGTTGTTGACGAAAGAGGATGTGAGAAAGTTATCGTTCTTAGAGATCTAGATGTTAACTTCGCATTTGATAGCTACAAAGTTGGACCAAGCTATGCAGCTGAGATCAAAAAAGTAGCTGACTTTATGGGCGAGCATCCAGATTATAAAGTTGTACTTGCTGGTCATACTGATAGTGTAGGTACAGAAGCTTACAACCAAAAACTATCTGAAAAAAGAGCAAAAGCAGTGGCAGAAGTTCTTGCTGGTTATGGTGTTGAGCAATCAAAAATCTCAACAGTTGGTTACGGCGAGCTTAAACCAATTGCTACAAATAAAACTAAAGAAGGTCGCGCTCAAAACAGACGTGTTGAAGCTACTTTCAATAAATAATTTTATTATTTAAAATTACTTCTTTAGGGCTTAGCTTCGGCTAGGCCCTTTTTTATTTCTGCGGAGATCATCATGAAAAAAACTATACTTTTTGACTTAGACGGTACACTTATAGACTCAACTTCTGCTATTTTAAAAGGTTTTGATAGTGCATTTGTGGCTCACGGTAAAAAAGAGCCTAATCACAATACTTTAAAATCATTAGTTGGATATCCGCTTGAAATAATGTTTGAAAAACTTGGTGCAGATAAGAAATTACTTGATGGTTATATAAAAGAATATAAAGCCTGCTATGAGAAAATTTATCTTGATGAAACTGTGCTTTTGCCATATGCAATGGAGGCTTTGAAAGAAGCAAGTACTTTTGCTGATATAGGTATTGTCACTACAAAGACTTCTAAATTTTCTATCATTTTGCTAGAACATTTAGGTGTTATGAAATTTATAAAAACTGTTATTGGCAGAGATGATGTTGTAAATCCAAAACCAGATCCTGAGCCTATAAATTTAGCACTTGAGAGGTTAAAAAAGGATAGAAACGGTGCGTTTATGGTTGGCGATACTATCATGGATCTTAAAGCTGCAAAAGCTGCTTTTATTACTGGTATTGGCCTTACTTGCGGATATGGGCAAAGAGCCGATTTGGTAAACGACAGTGAATATATCTTTTCAAATTCTCTCGAGGCCGTTTCTTTTATAAAAGAAGCTTAGCTGCTAAATTCTAGCTATGAATTCATGAATTTAAATTTTTAAGTTTACTAATTCATTTTGTCTAAAATAATTTTATAGATTTTAGCTATATGCATGAATATTTTCATTAAAACATATATTACGCATGCTTTGCTTGTATTTGTAAAGAGTCAATTTCACAAATAGTTTTAATGCTTGTCTGTAAGTCTTTTTGACATATCGTTCTTGCTTTTAGCCCAATTTAAGATTGGATTGCAACTCTTAAGTTGGACAAGCTATCTCAAATATTTTGCCACTTTCAAAGCGCTTGCAAATGCTAGGTGTAGGTTATATCCACCAAGCATGCCAGTAATATCCAAGACTTCGCCTATGAAGTAAAGTCCTTTTATACTTTTACATTGTAGATTTTCATCTAAAAATTCAGTTTTTACTCCGCCTTTTGTAACTTCAGCCCTTTCAAAACCAAATGTGCCGGCTGGCGCAAATTCATATGCTAATAGCCTTTTTATAGTCCGCTTTTCATCATCACTAAACTCATAAAAGGCTTTGTCTTTTAAGCCAAAATTCCTTAAAAACTCCAGCACAAATCTCTTTGGAAGTGGTAAAACCGAGCTAAGCTGCTTTTTGCCGTTTATTAAATTTTTCTCACTAAATCTAGGCAGAAAATTTATGTAGATCCGCCCTTTTTGCCAAAACAAAGATGCGTTTAGTATTGCTGGACCGCTTATGCCTCTGTGTGTAAAAAGCACATTGTCACTAAATTTATGATTATCGTTTTTGTCACTTATCTCAACATCTGCTCTTAAACTAACGCCGCTCAGCTCTTTAAACCAAAACTCATCTTTTTGTACGCTAAAGCTAACAAGTGCAGGCGAAATAGGCGATAGCTCAAGACCAAATTCACCTGCTATCTTGTAGCCAATATCGCTTGCACCAAGAGATTTGTAGCTTAGTCCACCACTTGCGATGACTAAATTTTTAGCTCTAAATTTCTCATCTTTTGTTAAAATTTCAAAAATTTCATCTACTTTTTTAGCGCTGGTAACTTCTTTATTGTAAAAAATATCCGCATTTTGTCTCTTTAAAAGTAGGTTTAAAACGCTCTTTGCGCCGCTATCACAAAAAAATTGATTTTGCTTTTGCTCGCTAAATTTAAGCTCACTAAAAAATTTTAAAATTTGATCCGGAGTTAGCACTTTTAAAATTTGCTCTACAATTTTTTGCTCACAAAGATAGTTTTTGGCGCTTACAAAGCGGTTTGTGATGTTGCATCTGCCACCACCGCTCGCAAGGATCTTTTTGCCAGCGCTGCTGTTTTTCTCTAAGATAGCGACCTTTTTGCCCTTTAAATTTGCTCCTAGAAAAAGCCCACTAGCCCCAGCACCAACGATGATGACATCATAGATCAAAACTTCAAGCTCTCTTTTAAAACTGCCTCACTTGTTAGGCGAGAGTCAAATTTGATCACTTGGTTTTTCTCGTTTTTGTAGTAGTCTACCACTCCTTTTTGGCTATTTAGCAGCTCCAAATTTATTGTCACATCAGGACTTAGATAGATATTTTTAAAAATTCTTGGGTCATTTAGGCTAAATAGTAAAACAAGCCAGATCACACAGAGTACCACACATACGATGGCAAGTGTTTTAAAGTCAAAGGCGTGCAATATATATCCACCAACTGCTCCTCCAGCAAAGCTGCCAAGGTAGCCAAATGAGTTAAAAACTCCAAGAGCAGTACCTTTTTGTGAGAATTTTACAAATTTGGTCGCAGTTGATTGCATAATAGGCTCATGCATATTAAAGCCAATAAAAAAGATGGCTACGCCCAGTACAAAGATAAAAAGTGAAAAACTAAAAGCAAAAATAGCGTAAGTTAGCCCAAAAAGTAGCGTGCCTGCTATCAAGATGACCTTGCTAAGGCCTTTTCCATCGCCCAAAAATCCAGCTAGCCCCATAGCTAAAAACCCAAGCACGGCACCAAGCGTATAGACCTTGTAAAGCTCGCTACTTTCGTAGCCATATTCTTTCACCAAGATGATCGGAATAGCTAAAAATGCAGTACTTGTAAGCATCTTTTGCATAAAAGATGTGAAATTTATGATCATATAGTCTTTTTGTAAAAATAGCTTTCCAAATGGCACTTTCTCGGCCTTTTCACTAACTTTTATCTCTTTTGGCACAACGGTGTAGAGTAGCACTATGCAAAAGAGACTAAGAGCGGCGCTAAAGTAAAAAAGACTTGAAAGGCCGTAGCTTCTAGCAAATAGCGGTCCAAGTACCATCGATAGTGTAAAACTAAGACCTATAAAAACTCCCATTATTGCCATGGCTTTTGAGCGGTTTTCCTCTGTGACAAAGTCGCTTATCATAGCTGTTGCCACAGCTCCAACGGCTCCGATGCCTTGTAAGAATCTACCAAAAAGCATAGTGTAAATATCGCTTGCTAGAGCGCAAATGATCGAGCCACCAATAAAAACTAAAAGGCCTATAGTCAGGGCTTTTTTACGACCGATCTTGTCCGAGAGTGCACCAAATGGTACTTGAAATATCATTTGTGAGATCGCATATACGCCTACGATGAGCCCCACTAAAAATTCATTTGCACCCTCTAAATTTAGGGCGTAGAGGCTAAGAACAGGCAGAACGATAAAAAGACTCAAAAATCTGCTTGCGACAATGAAAGATAGTGGCAAAACACTTTTTAACATAAATTTCCCTTCGTTTAAAAGCCTTAATTTTATCATTTTAATACTAATCTAAATTTAAAAATTTAATCTACTTTTATGTAAAATACGCCCAAAAATCAAGGAGCTCTTGCAATGAAAATCGTGCTTGCAACGTCAAATTTAGACAAAGTAAAAGAGATAAAAGAATTTTTAAAAGGCTATGAAATTTATGCATTGAGCGAGATTATCAAGCCATTTGAAATCATTGAGAACGGTAGCAGCTTTCAAGAAAATGCGCTCATAAAGTCCAAAGCTGTTTTTGCGAAGCTTAAAGAGCTTGGACTCGATAGTGGATTTATAGCACTTAGTGATGATAGTGGTATCAGCGTGGATGCGCTTGGTGGCGAGCCAGGAATTTACTCTGCACGGTACTCAGATATCGATGAGAGTGGCAAAATGGCAGCCAAAAACGCCACTGACGCAAGTAACAGAGCAAAGCTCATAACTAAACTAAATGCTCTAAATTTACAAAGCTCACTTGCTCACTACACCGCTTGCATCGCTATTAGCTCGAAATTTGGCGACTACACGACGCACGGCTTTATGTACGGTGAAGCGATAAACGAGGAGAGAGGTACAAATGGCTTTGGTTACGATGCGCTTTTTATCCCAAATGGCTTTACTAAAACGCTTGGCGAGCTAGATAATGAGACGAAGCTTAAAATTTCTCACCGCTCAAAGGGACTTGAGCTTGCAAATTTCGTGCTAAAAAGTCTAAAGAAAAACTTTAGTTAAGCTCTTTTAGTCCTTTGTCGGCTCGCTCTAAAAGATCCCGTGCGCGAGGATTTTGCTCTTTTCCATTTAAAATTTCAAGCACTTTTTTGTAGTTTTGGGTAGCTTCGTCCTTTTGATTAAGTTTTGCTAGGTCGTTAGCAAGCTCTACTAAAAGCTCTGATCGCACAAGCTCGTTGCCACTTAACTCCGGCGTGATATCAAGTAAATTTAGCGCTAAAAGGTGGTTTTCGTGGGCTTTGTCAAAGTCATTTTTTAGGTAGTAGGCGCTAGCGATGCCTTTTATACAGATGAGTTCGTCGTTCATTGGGGCATTTGGCGCGTTGTCATAAATTTTTAAAGCTTCTTGAAAATTAGCAAGTGCTTCGTCGTATCTGCCTAGCGCCTTTTGTGCCGCACCTAGGCTATGATAAGAGCGAGCTAGTAGCAGCTTGTCGCTAACGTTTGCCGCAAGCTCTAGGGCTCTTTGTGAGAGCTCTAACGCCTTTTGTGGCTCTTTATTTACCATGCAAATGCTAGCGCTATTTATGAGCGAAGTGATCGCCTGCTCGGTGTTGCCCTCTTTTAAGCAGACATCAGTCGCTTGCTCGGCTAAATTTATGGCTCTCTCCAAATTTCTATCGCTTTTATAAAACTCCCTCACACTCTCTTGTATTAGCTCGTCACAGCTACTTGAAAAGAGGCAAATAGGCGCTAAAAATGGCAAAATTTTCTTCATGTTTTTACTTTTAAATTTTGCCTTATTTTACCTTTTAAAGCGAGAAATTTATATTAACTTTGTTAAAATCAGTAAATATCTGTTTTTAACAAGGAGAATATATGGCTAATTTTGCAAAGTATATAAAACAGGATAAAAATAATACAATAATAGACCCAAGTAAAATTTTTACATCACTACCACAAAAACATTATCAATATTTGCGAACTCCACAAACAGATGTCATTGAAAAGTGGTTTGAGCAAAGAGAAAAAAATACTACGGTCATAAAAATGAATACCGGAAGCGGTAAAACATTAGCAGGCCTTCTTATATTAGAAAGCTGTCTAAAAGAAAAAAAAGGACCTTGCGTATATGTGGTGCCTGACAAATACCTTGTAGAACAAGTTAAAAAAGAAGCTGACTTGCTAGGTATCAATACAACTACCGATAAGCAATCAATAGAATTTGAAACTTCAAAAAAAATCTTAATATGCAATATATATGAACTATTTAATGGACAAAGTAAATTTGGAGTCGGGAAATCAGAAATTGAAATTGGAAGTGTAGTTATAGATGATGCGCACGCTTGTATAGATATTATAAACAAACAATTTACTATAACGATTAATCAAGAAGATAATAAAAATTTATATAATCAAATTTTTAGACTTTTCATTAATGATATTAGAAACCAAAGCCAGTCATTAGCAACAAAACTCGAATTGAATGAACCAAATACAATAGGGCTTGTTCCTTTCTGGAATTGGCACGACAAGCATCAAGAGGCTTTTAAATTTATAATAGAGAATGGGGATGATAATTTAAAAAAATTTAATTTGAAATTGATAGAAAGAAATTTTGAATTATGTAGATGTGTGGTTAGTCCTTCCAGAATCGAAATAACTCCTCATGTTATTCCTGTGCAAGAGTTTGTATCTTTTGAAAATGCCAAGCGCAAGATTTTTATGACTGCAACACTTGTCGATGATAGCATATTATCAACCCATTTTAATATAAGCGAGGAATATTTAAACAAACCAATTACTCCAAAAATGGTGAACGATATTGGAGAACGTCTTATTCTTGCTCCACATATGATAAATCCAGACGTAACAACAGAAGATATCCAAGAAATGTTGCAAAATTTAGTTAATGAATTAGGATGCAACATATCAATAATTTCACCATCTTTTCAAAAGAGTAATGCCTGGAAATGTATAGCAACCAATATGGCGGATAAAGATAATATCATAGAATGCATCAATGAACTTAGGGATAAAAAATCAAGTGGTAATATTGTTGTTTTTACAAATAGATATGATGGTATAGACTTACCAAATGATGCTTGTAGAATTTTGGTAATAGATGGATTACCGAATGCTCAAACGCTAATAGATCAGCTAAATGAAGGGTATTTACAAGGAGACGACGATAAAATTTTAAACCAAAAAATACAAAAAATTGAACAAGGAATGGGTAGGGGAATAAGATCAAATTCTGATTATTGCATCGTATTGTTACTTGGGTATGATTTAGCAAGAATAACTGCAAAACATAAAGATAAATTTTCAGAGGCGACAAAACAACAGTTTGAATTATCAGAAGAGGTAATGAAAGATTGTAAGAACATAGAAGATATTCAAACAACCATTATACAGGTATTACAAAGAGATAAGAATTGGATACAAGCGCATAATGACAGAATTTTAAATATAGAATTTAAAGCAAACAGCTTAAATGTATTTTCTATTGAATTACGAAAAGCCTACAACTTTGCTATTAATAAAAACTATAAAGTAGCACAAGAAATTTTAGAAAATCATATAAACAAATTACCACAGGATAACAAAATTTTTATAGGCTACACAAAACAGATTCTTGCAGAGTATACAAATTTTATTGATCGAAACAAGGCACAAGAAATTTTAAAATCTGCCTGCAATCTAAATAATCAAATTTTAAAGCCGATCAATGGAATAGAATATAGTAAAATTTCTCAGCAAAAAAGCCAGGTAGACAATATAACTAATTATATATCTGACTTTACAAACACAAATGACTTAATAATAGAGGTTGAGAAAATTTTATCTCATTTAGTTTTTGCGAAAGATACCTACGATAAATTTGAAGATTCCATTAAAAGAATAGGTGCATTATTGGGCTTCTATTCACAACGGCCAGATAAAGAGTATAAATGTGGTCCTGATAATTTTTGGGCAATTGATAATAAATATCTTATAATAGAATGTAAAAATGGCTCCGTAACAGACACGATTTCAAAAAGCGATATAGAGCAGATAACCTCGTCTGTTAGCTGGTTTAATCAAACTTATCATATTGAAGATAAAAATGTCTTCTACCCTATTTTAATTCACCCAAGCAATAAAATTTCACAAGATGCATTTTCTAATGAAAAAATAAGAGTTATGACAGAGGCAAATTTGCAAAATTTCAAGAAAAATATTACAGAGTTCTTCAAGGCAATAAAAGATAAGACAAGCGATAACAGAGCTATTGGCAAACAACTGAAACATTATAAATTAGAGCCAAATTTAATAATTGAAAATTATACGGAAGACTATAAAAAATAATCTAAAGGAGATGAAATGTCAAATATCTTAATCATAGGCGCGGGCGGCGTGAGCCAAGTCGCGACCGTAAAATGCGCGATGAACGCGGACGTTTTTACAAAAATCACCCTTGCAAGCCGCACCAAAAGCAAGTGCGACGCGATCGCTAAGTTTATCAAAGACCGCCTAGGCGCGCAGATCGATACTGCCCAGATCGACGCGGACGACACTGATGCGGTCGTAAATTTAATCAAAAAAACGGGCGCCGAGCTGTTACTAAACGTCGCGCTGCCGTACCAGGACCTAACGCTCATGGACGCGTGCTCTCGCGCCGGCATACCATACATTGACACCGCAAACTACGAGCACCCGGACACCGCGAAATTTGAATACAAGCTGCAGTGGGCGAAGGACGGCGAGTTTAAAGCCGCAAACACGATGGCGCTACTGGGAAGCGGCTTTGATCCGGGCGTGACGAACGTATTTTGCGCCTATGCACAGCAAAATCTCTTTGACGAGATCCATGAGATCGACATCCTGGACTGCAACGCGGGCGATCACGGATATCCGTTTGCGACGAATTTCAACCCCGAAATCAACCTGCGCGAAGTGAGCGCAAAAGGCCGCTACTGGGAGCGCGGCGAGTGGAAAGAGACCGAGCCGATGGAGATAATGTTCAAATGGGACTACCCAAAAGTCGGCGTCAAGGACAGCTACCTGCTCTATCACGAGGAGCTTGAAAGCTTAGTAAAAAACATCAAAGGACTAAAGCGGATCCGCTTTTTCATGACATTTGGGCAGAGCTACCTCACGCATATGAAATGCCTAGAAAATGTCGGCATGCTACGCATCGATGAGGTCGAGCACAACGGCGTAAAGATCGTGCCGATCCAGTTTCTAAAGACCTTGCTGCCTGATCCTGCGAGCCTCGGTCCTCGCACGAAGGGTAAAACCAACATCGGCTGCGTAATCCGCGGTCTAAAAGATGGCAAAGAGCGCCAGGTCTACATCTACAATGTCTGCGACCATGAGGCTTGCTACGCCGAGACGGGCGCGCAGGCCGTGAGCTACACGACGGGCGTGCCAGCGATGATCGGCTCGATGATGGTCGCAAAGGGCATCTGGAACGGCAAAGGCGTCTTTAATATGGAAAATTTCGACGCTAAGCCCTTCATGGATGAGCTAAATAAGCAGGGCTTGCCGTGGGAGATGATCGAAATGAAACCGGGCGAGAGGTATGAAATTTAGCTTTTAGGCTTGTCTCGTGAGTGTATTTTGTGGAGCTTGAAATTTTCACCCTTCGACAGACTATATGTCTAGTCTTGGGATGAAAATTTCTTCGCAACCCCAAAATCCATATCACGACACTTTGCCTGTGAGTTTGTGGCATTTAAATTTTAATATACACGCTCCACTTAAAAATCTTCTGCTTGCAGCTACGAGCAAAGCGAAGTAGAAATTTCGCCTCGTAATCTTGTTTTTAAAACTATTCAGTTTTTCGGTAGCCAAAGCCAAATTTTACTTTTTCTTGTTTTTGCTTTTTTACGTGCTTAGCGCCTCAAATTTCTGCTTTAAATTTTAAAAACCTCGTGCTTTGAGAGCTCGTATTTATCGTATATCACGGCGCCATGGTCGCCGATAGGCTGCATAGCCCATAAGCCGCGTCGCAGTCTAGTTTCCCTCGTTTAAATCTCACGTTAAAACGCTAATTTTGCACTTGGTGTCGACCATGCGAACGCTGATTTCTTCGATATCTTTAAAGTAAATTTTTGCATTAACTAAATTTTAGACTGATTGCATTTTAAGTTATTGATTTTTAGCATTATGGAATAAAAAGTAAAGTAAAAAATTTGGTATAGATAAGTCTTTAATCTATTGTTTTTTAGTTCAAGCGAGACTTCTGCATAGAGGTAGCTTTTGTTGCTTTGAAAGAGTCTAACGACTATTTCAAATTTTTTAAAGCTCTCACTAAGATTTAGGTTATTTATAAGACCGATCAATATCTTGGCGGCTATTTTGTCATATATGTTAAGTTGTATCTTTATTTTGCCAGATTTGCTGGCAAATATTTTTACTCTGGATCATCTGAAAATTCATTGTCTCTAAAAATTGCATAAAAATTTATGAGCCAAAAGATAAAAGCAAGTGCTATCAAAGTGGCTGGTAAATGAATATAAAATCCGCTCCAAAAATATGCCAAAATTCCTCTGCTAATGCCAGCTAGGAGGACTAAAATAAATGCAATTTTGCTAAGGCATAAAAATTCAAGTTCTTGTCCGCTGTGACGAAGCCCTGCAATATTAAAAATAAGCATAACACTAAAAATAACAGCATTTACTGCTATTAAGTGCATAAAATTTACTTCAAGACCTAGATTTAAAAGCCCACTTACTCCGATGCCCAAAAATCCAACCGCTAAAAATATCTGCATAAAGTAATAGTAAATCACAAAATTATGTCTCAAAAGTTGCTTGTAGTGCCACTCTTTAAGTTTTGCAAGCACCGCACATCCGCAAGCGATAGCCGCATAGTATGTGCCGATACTCTCTTCAAAGAATATATTAAAAAGCAAAAATGCACAAGTCATACAAATAGCGATATTTTTGTAGATAAAATTTGGTACAAAAATAGCCTCATCCATATCTCTTTCTCGCTTTAGCGCTTCTTTGCCAAGTACAACGCTAACACGATATGAAATAAGTAAGATGGCGATGATATGAAGATAAATTTGCAAATTTAAAAATTTTTCATTCCCACTTATTAGATAGTAGATTTCAAAACCTAAAATACCAAATAAAAATCCAAGTATGCCAAATTGATCAAGATTTTTATCTCGCCAGATCATATAAAGGCATAGCATCACTAGATATGCCCAAAAAAGCGTAATAAAAAAATGTGCTAAAAATAAGCTAAAAAGTGCAGCTATAAAGCTAGTTGCAAAGAGTGAAAATAAAATGTAAGCGTGGACTTTTAGTGAGGAGCTGAAATTTGTCCAGTCGGTTAGCCCAGTGAGTAAAAATCCAGCATAGGCAAGTGCTAAAAAAAGATGCAAAAATATAAATTTGTGTAGACTCACAAAATCAGTTGGTGTAAAAAATATAGCAGCTCCCAGCACAGCACAGGCAGCACTGGTAAGAAAAAATATCCTCATAGGATATGTAAAAAAGTTATTAATCATAATAAATTTGCCCTTTAAAATTTTCATCTATTGTTTTGCTAATAAATTCAAAATCACGGTTTTTAAAAGCCTCATCTAAAATAAGCTCTTTTTGTATGACCGCACCTTTATTTGCGAGAAAATAAATTTTATTTGACATCTTTACGGCCTCCATTCTGTCGTGTGTGACGAGTATTATGCTCATGCCCTCACTCACTCTTTGACTAACGATATCGATCAAAATTTCTTTCATGTCATAATCAAGCCCCGAAAATGGCTCATCCATTAAAAGTAGATCAGGTTTTGTCACAACTGCTCTTACAAAAGCGACCCTTTGCCTCATGCCGCCACTTAGTTCACTTGGATATTTTAGTGCGTCTTTCTGACTAAGACCAACCTTGGCAAAGAGCTTTAAAACGCTGTTCTGATCAGGTTTATCCATAACCAAAAGCACATTTTCAAGAGCATTTTTCCATGTAAGCAGACGATTTTCTTGAAAAAAATATGTCATTTTTTTAAATTGATTAAAAATTTCCCCTTTTCTGGGCTCATTTAGTCCGCTAATAATCCGTAAAATAGTAGTTTTCCCACACCCTGAAGGCCCAAAAAGTGTCACCACTTCACCTTTTTCTACCTTTAGGCTAAAATTCCTTACGACCTTATCTCTTAAAATTTCATACTCTACATTTTTAAGTTCAAGCATCATCTTCTCCAAGGCATCAGAGCTATTTTTAAAGGCTCAATGATGAGGTACTCAAAAAGCATGATAAGAGTGATGCTTAAAAGAACATACGCCATTACCTCGGTTGTTTCAAGCATCGCCCTTGCATTTGCTATCTTTGCTCCCATGCCGTTATTTGCGCCTAGTAGTTCGGCCATTATGACTATTTTTACACCCATTGCAACAGCCACACTGACCGAGCTTATGATATAGCTTGTAAGATGTGGGATATAAAGGTGTTTTATCTTTTTTAAAAAGCCTAAATGATAAGCATCAAACATCTCTTTTAGCTCCTCATCTACACTGCTCATAGCAACTGCCGAGCTTGCGAAAGTAAGCGGTAAAATGGTTATAAAGATAGTAAAAATGGTGCTAAAATTTCCAAATCCAAACCAAAAAATAGCAAGCACTATCCAGATAATTGGTGGCATCGATAAAAGCAAGGTAATAACAGGCTTTAAAAAGGCTGCAAAGCTTTTAAAGCTACCTGCTATTAGCCCTAAAAATATACCAAAAAATGTTGCCGTACTAACTCCAACTAGTGATCTGCAAAGCGTTATATTTATCTCGCTATTTTTGTAATCTTTTAAAATTTCACAAACTTTAAAAAATACATCTTTTGGCGACGGGAGTAGGAGTGGGGAGCTAAACTCGCTTCCCACTTGCCAAATGGCTAAGATCAAAAAAACTACGGCAAATCCGCTAAATCCGCCCCAAAAATAATCAATTATTTTTAAAAAGCCTGAGCGATCTTTTTTGACGCCGTCGATTAGTATCATAAAAATAGACCTTTATCTGGCATCTTACCACCTAGAAATTTTGGATTAAACTGATAAATTTCTTCAAAAAATGCCATGATTTCATTTTGTAGTTCATTTGCTTTTGTCACTGTTAGATTCGCCTTATCAAAGGCATTTGCAAGTGCAACTTCTGGAGCTGGCAAATAACTTGAGCCAATCTTTGCTGCACTTTGTTTGTTTTCAAGAATCCAAGAAAGAGCATTTTTAAGATCGCTATGGAGCGTATCAAATAGATTTAAATTTTTCTCATAAAAGCCTTTTTCTACGATAATGCCAGCCATTGGGATTATTGGCTTTGTACCAAAGCTCTCGCCCCAAATTTTTGGAAAATCAACTGAGTAATGTACGCTAACACCTGCTTTTTTACCACGTAAAATAGTAGCTTCGCCAAGAGGTTGTGGGACTATTAAAATGTCAAAATCTTTTTGTAAAAATAAAAGTAGAGCTTCAGGAGGTGTTGCTGTATAGGTGATATCTATTTTGCTAACGTCTATACCTCGCTTTTTGCAAAGTGCTCTTAGAACAAGATCTGGCATATCACCACGAAACGGCATGATTAGCTTTTTGCCCACAAAATCTTCTAAGTTTTTGATCTTTTCGTCCTTGACCATAGCGTTCATTACGCCAAGAGTTAGTAAATTTAACATAGCAAAATCAAGCCCTTGATTTCTTAAATTTGCAGCGACATTTGATGGTGACATCGTAACCTTAATGTCTCCGCTAGCTACGCCTGCACGAAGCTGATCTGGTGTTTTCCAGATATTTAGACTTACATCGTAAGTTTTATTTAACTCGCCTTGTAGCGCAGCAACCGCCATTATGACGCTTGGGATTGCTGGTGCGCCCCACATAGTAAAGCTCTCTTTTGCAAATAAATTTGGTGCAAATGCGCTAACGCCTAAAGCTGTGCTAAGTCCTAAAAATTTTCTTCTATCTAACATCTTTTTCTCCTTTAAAAACTGCTGTGAAAGCTAATGAAAAATGTCCTGCCAGGGGCATGAACGACTACTGGATCAAGTGCTGCTACGTGATCGCCGCTAATAAATTCTGCATAATCTTTATCAAATAAATTTGCTACGCCAAATCTTATGCCGACTTTGTTTTTAAACTCTACGCCACCATAAAGATCGAGCAAGCCAAATCCTTTTGCGGCCTCTTTTTTGTCGATACCTAGACCATTTTGCTTGCTAAAATCGCCCCTAGTTTGCTTTGAAACTAGTCTTAGTGCAGTGCCTAGGTTGTAGCTACCAAAGCTTGCATAGTCTTTGTAGTCAAACGCAAAATTTGCCTCAAAAGGCCTTATTTGATAAAGTGGCCTGCCATCTGTTTTGTTTTGTCCGTAGTTGTAGTAAAACGAGCTTTTTAAGCCAAAGTGCCTTGCAAAGCTATATTCTGTATTGAAATTTACACTATAAAGCGTTGCATCAACGTTTCTTGAGATGACTGCATTTTTGTTTAGAGACATCGCAGCTTTTGAGTGACGTCTATCAAAAATGATTAAATTTTTAACGCTATCAGCGATGAAATGTCCGCTAAAACCAAATGCATCTTTGTTTTGTAGAGAGTTTAGGTATTCTTTGTAAAACTGGCTGCCAAATTTAAAGCCAAGAACTGCTCTATTGTGTCTCTCTGGCTCCAAATTCGGATTTGCTATCCAGCCAGAGTCATTTTGTCCATAAAGCGCGTTAAAACGCTCCATATTACTTGGCAAGCGAGATAAACTCTCAAGTTTTGCAAAATAGCTATCCTTATCGTTTGGTGTAAATTTATATTTTAAACTTGCACTAAAAGCGTCTTTTTTGATCTTGTCATTTACGTTTTCACCGTAAATTTGACGAAGTAGTCCACGAGTGGTGCTAATTGGATTTGGTGCAAAATATTTAGTATCAAGCCCATTAAGCTTGCTTCTTTGCTCTTCATATTTTAAAGCAAGAGAAGCTTCGTTTGCCTCATTGAATTTATAAGCAAGTGTGTCAAAGAGCATAAATTTATCATTTCTGACATCGGCAAATCTGTATCCGTTAAAGACCCAGTTATTGCCTTGCTTCATGTATCTTTTGCCATCATGTTTATCTTTTTCAAAGCCAGCGCCTATTTGATTATGAAAGCTTGCAAAGTCAGCGTCATACTTTAAATTTGCCTCAAGTACATCTCTTTTTATATCAACTTTTACATTTGGAGTAGAATTTCTTAGGTGAAAATTATCTGCTTTTCTCTCAATCTTTTTTGCAGCGAATTCAAAATTTAGCGTATTTGATAGATCTTCTTCGCCCAAGCGAATATTTAGCTTGCCGACTTTCCTGGTTGTTTTAAAGGCATCCATCACGTGTTCTGGTTGTTTATCTTTTGCTAGATTATCCCTTAAAAATGTAAGTCTAAGCTCGCTAAGCTCATTTGGTACGAAACCTAAAATAGCGCTTTGGCCTTGCCTGTTGTAGCCATAGTCCCATCTTTTACCACTGCCATCTTTGTAGCTATTTGCTTTGGTGAAATTTGCGTTTAAAATGGTATAAAAATTTGCGCCACGATATTTAAAAAGCGATGAGTTGTAAAAGCTTTTGCCATACATTCCAGCTGAAATATGAAACATATCAGCTGAGTTGTCAAGTAAATTTGTCACAAACGGATACTCGCTTCTTTGAGTGTGATCAAACTGATTTTCCACAAAGGCACTTTGTGCAACGTTTGGTGCGATGATCGGCGGTGGAGCAAATTCTTTAACAGGCTTTATAGTGTCTAAATTCGCTTCATTTGCTAAAAGCAGCGACGAAAAAACTGCTAGGCTTAAAATGGGCCTCATAAAAACTCCTTTTAAAATATAATTATGATTTTTTTTATCATAATTCTAATACTAAATTTATTTATAAGAGTTGATATAAATCATTATTTTAAAAATAAAATGAAATTTTAATTTTTAAAAACCATAGAAAATGGAGGAATATGAAATTATTTATTTTTTTTGCAAAGCTGACAAAAAATATAAAGTTTTAAGTAGTAAAATAGACCATGAACAAACTAGGCTTTAAATTTACCAAGTCTATCTCTTAGCTCTTTTGAAATAGTAAATTTTGAAAGTTCGTATTTGTCAAAAATAATGATAATGTCATCACCAATAGGCTGTACTAGGCCAAAGCAAGCATCTCTATCAAGACGATTTTTTCTAAATTTTACGCTTAAAGTTTCCACTTTTTTCTTATCGCCAAAGCTCCTAATAGCTATCTCATCAATATCTTTAAAGTAAAATTTGATGCTTTTTGATCCTTTTGTGATAATAAAACCATCATCATCAATACATAAAAAATTGTTTTGTAAAATTTTTCTAATACAAAAAAATGCTGAGAGAGCACCGACAATGATACCAAGAAGAGATGGTGTGCCAAGGGCTAAATAAAAGTAACCAAAAATGCTAAATATAAATAGTCCAACGCCAAACGCCAATGTTAAAAATAGATCCTTTTTACTCTCTTTTGTTATCACCATGTCTCCTTATTAAGCTAAAATCCCAGCACCATTTATCGCTTGGCTGCGCTCTTTTGCATAAATTCTCTCGCCGTTTATCACGTCGTATTTCCAGATTGGTGCATTGGCCTTAAAGTCCTCGACAAATTCGTTTATAAGCCTTAAAGCAACTTTTCTTTGAGGGCTCACAACACCTGCTACATATGAGCTCGTATGCACTGCCACGTCGCCTTTTGAATGAGCAAAGAGCACGTAGGCATTTTCTTTTTTGGCTCGCTCTTCCCAGGCTTCTAGCCATTTTTTAAGTATTGGCTCGTAGATATCAAAGCTAAGCGCTGAGATGCCACCTTCTTCTCTTACAATTCCAACAAAAGTGATGAGCGCGCCGCAGTTTTTATCCTGAAATTTTTCATACCACTCGTTTGTGATTCTTTGAACATCCAAGCTTCCGTCATAAATTTGCATCTTAACCCCCACAAACTGGCGGTAATATAGAAATTTTATCGCCTTCTTTTAGAGCAAAATTTATATCACTTACGATCTCGTCGTTTACGGCAACTGCACAGATATTTAGCCATTTTTTTAGCTCCTCTTTATCGCTTAAAGCCGCTTTTACCTCGCCTAAATTTTTAGCCTCTACCTTTAAATTCTCTACCCCGATAGGCCCAAGAAATTCGATCTCTATCACAGTTTATCCTTTGAAATTTTTGCTGATTTTACTTAAAAATAAATTTAGATATACTTATTTGAAAATTTAAAAAGCGAGAAAAAATGAACGAAATTTTAAAGAAAATAAAAACTCCAGCCTACGTCTGTGAAGAGGCAAAAGTACGTAAAAATTTGGAGCTTTTAAAGTATGTCAAAGAACAAAGCGGAGCCAAAATTTTAGTAGCACTTAAGGGCTTTGCATTTAGCGGAGTGATGGATATGGTGGGCTCTTATCTTGACGGTGCGACTTGTAGTGGGCTTTATGAGGCAAAATTTGCAAACGAATACCTAAAAGGCGAGATTCATACTTATAGTCCAGCCTTTAAGGATGAGGATTTTGATGAAATTTTAAAAATTTCAAAGCACATTACATTTAACTCTTTTGCGCAGTGGCAAAAATTTAAGGGTATTGCCCTGCAAAACGGCATCATCTGCGGCCTGCGCGTAAATCCTGAAGTCTCACTAGCCCCAACTGACAGCTATAATCCATGCGGCAAATTTAGCAGGCTTGGCATCACAAGAGAAAATTTTAAGCCAGAGCTTCTTGATGGCATTAGTGGGCTTCATTTTCACGCACTTTGCGAGGAGAGTGCGAGTAGCTTGCAGGTCGTGTTAGAGGCATTTGAAGAGAAATTTGGCGAGTTTATCCCAAAGATGAAGTGGATAAATATGGGTGGCGGCCACCACATCACGAGGGCTGATTACGACGTAGAGCTACTTATAAAGATGGTAAGGCGCTTTCGCGAGAAATATGGCGTTGAGGTCTATCTGGAGCCTGGCGAGGCCGTTGGCTGGCAGACTGGCTTTTTGATAAGTAGCGTGCTTGACATCGTGCATAACGAAAAAGACATCGCCATCCTTGACACCTCGGCCGAGGCGCATATGCCTGATACTGTGCTTATGCCTTACCGCCCAGCCGTTAGAGGCGAGAGTGAAAATGGCAAATTTGCTTATAGATTTGGTGGGAATACCTGCCTAGCTGGCGATATAGTAGGGCTTGAAGCGGGCGATGCGGAGTATAAATTTGATAGCGAGCTAAAAATCGGCGACCGAGTCATCTTTGAAGATCAAATTCACTACACTATCGTAAAAAACACGACATTTAACGGCATAAAACTGCCTGATCTACTGCTTTTAAAAGAAGATGGCGAGATAAAGATGATTAGAGAGCTTGACTACGAAGAGTATAGGCGTAGAAACTAATAGCTGGCCTTGTGGCTAGTTTCTGACTGTTAAATACTAAAAGCTCATTTGTATCTATATCTATAAATTTTTATACGGATCAATATCCATAAATTTTTTGGCAAATTTATCTATCTTTGCACTCTTTTGCCAGTTGTATTCGGTTTCATTTGCGATATTTTGAGCTAATTCTTTACCAAAATGATCACTTATGAAGCCAAGAGCCATATCCATGCCAGCGGCTACACCTGAAGCCGTGTAAAATTTATCATCTTTTACCCACCTGGCGTGTGATTGCCATTTTACGGCATCACGGCACTGTTTTACCCATTCAAACGACTTTTTATTTGATGTGGCTTTTAGTCCATCAAGCACTCCAGTGCAAGCTAGCAAAGCTGAGCCAGTACAGACACTAAGGCAAAAATTTGAAGCCAAAACACACTCTTCAAGATGTGATATAAACTCGTTGTCTTTTACTAAAATTCTTGTGCCCTGGCCACCAGGTACCAGCAAAATACTATTGTTTGGTAAATTGACCAGCTTTTTTGTTTTTACTTCAAAGCCTTGCTTACTTTTTATTGCTTTACCATTAAACGATACAAAATTTGGATTTATTCCAGGTACTCTTGCTAAAAACTCTACAGGACCCATGAGATCAAGTGCCTCGTAATCATCAAAAAGAAGACAAAATAGATTCATTGCTCTGCCTTTTGGATAGAAATTTCAAAAATACTTTGATATTTTAGTTTAAATTTTTAAGAAATAAAGGGAAAAATATAAATTTTTAAAGAGTTTTTATCTAAAAAATTGAGATAACTGAAAATTGTTTTTAAAATTTAGATAATAAATTTTTAGGTATATTCTAGTAAAAAATTAACAAAACTTAAATATATTTTATTAAATTATTAGTAATTTTTTTTACTAAGGTTTACTTGTGATTAGCTCTGATATAATAGCGATCAAAACGGCATAACTATGTGATTTTAGCATATTTAACTAAAAGCTCAAATCATTAAGTTTTGTGCAAATAAAGGAATAAAATGACGAGAATTCTGTCTTTATTGTTTACATTGTCGGTAGCGGCGATGGCTAGTCAAGGGCCAGCAGGTGTCAATCAGTTTGACAGCACCATATGGGCAGCTCAAAGGGTGGAAAATATCAAGCCTTACGAACATGGTTGGGGTCCGATATTTACCTTTATCCAAGGCAACGACTACTTTGCGATAGGTGCGCTCTGTATTATCTTTGCGGTAATCGGTGCATTTGTGTTACACTTTTTGATTATCGGACCAAAACACTTCAGTCACGATGGCAAAAAAGTATATGCTTTCTCAATGATTGAGCGTATAGCTCACGGTCTAGCTGCGATCTCTTGGATGGTTTTGGTTCCAACTGGCATCATCATCATGTGGGGTGCTGAGCTTGGTGGCGGTACGTTTGTGCGCTTCTGTAGATATTTGCACGATATATCAACTGTGATCTTTGCAGTTTCTGTGCCTCCTATGCTATTTGCGTGGACTATAAGAATGCTCCCAGTGGTTTATGATATCAGGTGGATGTTTATAATCGGTGGCTACTTGTCAAAGAAAAAGAGACCTGTTCCAGCTGGTAAATTTAACGCTGGACAAAAAGCATGGTACTGGATCGCTATTCCTGGTGGTATTGTGATGATCATCACTGGTGCGATTATGTATTTCTTGGACTTCAAAGAGCCAGCAGTTGCTACATGGCTTGGTATAACACAGATCGACCTTTTAAGATATAGCGTAGTTATACACAACTGCCTTGGTATAGTCTGTGCAGTATTTTTCCTAGTTCATATCTATATGGCTGCTATCGCTATCCACGGCGCGATCTGGTCGATGGTCACTGGATACAAAGAGGAAGAAGAAGTTTATGTGCTTCACCACTACTGGTATCAAGAGCTTGTT
Organism: Campylobacter sp.; assembly: GCF_052169515.1. Classification (GTDB taxonomy): domain Bacteria; phylum Campylobacterota; class Campylobacteria; order Campylobacterales; family Campylobacteraceae; genus Campylobacter_A. The sequence continues at coordinate 2,496 of NZ_JBQNCH010000007.1, read as the reverse complement.
AAGAAAAATCAGATCCCAGTATCTGATTACGAAAAAGTTTATACAAATTTAAAATAATCAACCTTGACCTTGCGACTCTTGCAAGGTCAAATCTCTCTTTTACTCCAAATTTCATAGCCTAAATTTTTGAAAATAATTAATATTTTTTTAGCTATAATCCAAAACTAGTTTCAAGGTTTGAAATACTAATCACAAAAGGAAAAATAATGACAACGACAATTGATTGTAGAAATTTAGAATGTCCAAAGCCAGTTATCATGACTAAAAACGCGCTTGATAGTTTAAAAGAAGGTGAAAACTTAGAAATTTTAGTAAATGCATTAGCGCCAAAAGAGAATATCTCAAGATTTTTAAAAAATCAAAATATAAATTTTAGCCTTGAAAACAATGGCAATGAGACTAAAATTTTAGCCACGAAAGGCAAAAACGCAATTGAGCTTACAAATTTTGACGAATTTGTCTGCGATATCACACCAAAAAGTGAAAAAGTGCTCTATCTAAACGACGAGCGTGCAGGAAGTGGTGATGTTGGTGTAAGCTTACTTGCGAAATTCCTTGGAGCTTTTCTTCAGGTTGATAAAAAACCAAAGATAATAATATGTGTAAATAATGCTGTAAAAATGACAACAAATCGCTCACATCCAAGCTTTAAACCGCTTAAGGAGCTTGAAGCTGCTGGAGTAAAAATTTTAAGCTGCGGAAGCTGTTTGGAGTCATATAAACTAGTAAGTGATCTTGCTATTGGTGAAATTTCAAATGCCTATGAGATCATTGATATACTTTCAACTCACGAGCAAATTATCCTATGACCTATCACGATAAAAAACTTACTCAATTTGTTAGAGCCGCTGGTTGAGCTGCTAAGCTTGACCCGTTGGGTCTAAACAAAACGATTAGTAGTTTAAATTTATCTCATCCAAATCTGCTCTCAAGCACTAACTCAAACGAGGATGCAAGTGTTTTTAAAATTTCAAGCGACCTTGCATTGGTTCAAACGCTTGATTTTATAACGCCTGTGGTAAATGATCCATTTATATATGGACAGATTGCCGCTGCAAATAGCCTAAGCGACGTTTTTGCCATGGGTGGTGAGGTGATGAATGCACTAAATATCGTAGGCTTTGATAGTTGTAATCTTGCATCTGAAATTTTAGGCGAAATTTTGAGAGGTGGAGCCGATAAAGTAAAAGAGTGTGGTGGTATCATCGTTGGCGGACATACGATAGAGACGCAGCAGATGTACTATGGACTTAGTGTCACTGGAAGAGTCCATCCTAATAAATTTTGGGCAAATAATACAGCTATAAATGGCAATGTTTTAATCCTTACAAAACCACTTGGAAGTGGTATTTTAAGTACAGCGATAAAGGCTGATTTACTAAGCATGGAGCAGATAAAAGAGGCTGCAACTATCATGGCGCAGCTAAATTTTTATGCATTAAAAGCACTTGATGGCATCAAAGTCTACGGCGCCACTGATGTGACTGGATTTGGCTTTTTGGGGCATTTAAGCGAAATGCTAAATGAAAAGATCAGTTTTGAAATTTATGAGCAAAACGTACCTATCATCACATGTGCAAAAGAATTTGTCGATATGGGCATTATTCCAGAGGGGAGCTATAAAAACCGCGAATTTGCAAAGCATCTTGTGGACAAGGAAGCTGACATTTTGCTATTTGACGCGCAAACTTCTGGTGGACTTTTGCTCGCAGTTGGTGAAAATGAGGCAAATTTAGCCCTAAAGCGCCTAAAAGAGGTTGGTTATGAGCACTCAGCGATCGTTGGTATGGCTACAAGTAAAAATGAGTTTGAAATAACTCTTAGATAAATTTAAACTACATGCCAGCCTTTTGTGCTGGCTGCTAAATTTCTTTTAATTTACCTAACCGCCCTATAATTTTAAAAATTAAACAAAGGAGAGATGATGAATTATCTTGAAATTTTAAAATTTCGTCACGCTTGCAAAATTTTTGATGAGAGCAAAAAGATCAGCGCTGGCGAGTTTGACTTTATCCTAGAGGCTGGTAGACTAAGCCCAAGCTCGACTGGCCTTGAGCAGTGGGACTTTTTGGTCGTACAAAACAAGGAGCTTAGAGAAAAAATCAAAGCCGTTTCGTGGAACCAAGTGCAGATCACATCTTGCTCGCATTTAGTCGTCGTTTTGGCAAAGGTCAAAGAGATAAAATTTGGCAGCAGCTATGTTGATAAAATGATCTCTAGACGCGCAGATAAAGACCCTGAGATGATTGCTGCGAGGCAGAAATTCTACCACGACTTTTTGCTATCAAATTTCAAAAACGACGATGAGCTAACATTTCAGTGGTCGCACGAACAATGCATGATAGCTGCTACAAATATGATGAACGCGGCTGCAAGCCTTGGGATTGACAGCTGCCCGATCGAAGGCTTTGATAGACACGCTTTAAATGAAATTTTAGGCCTTGATGAGAGTGAGCAAAGAGTGGCTATCGTAGTGCCATTTGGCTACCGCCTAAA
>NZ_JBQNCH010000006.1:0-96539 GCF_052169515.1 Campylobacter sp. | reverse complement strand
CCATCAGATCAAAAAACGGCTTTGGACCGATGCCCGTGCGGCACTTTGCGACCATGATTAAAATTCCGTCCTGAGCGAGCGCTAGTTTGCCGTTATCTAGGGCTTTTTGCGCCTGATAGAGATCGACGTCCATCGGATATGGCGCGACCGAGATCACGATGTCGGCCTTGCGCGGGATATTTACGCAAAAGACCTCGTCTGCTTTTTTCACGCAGTCGTAAAAGCTGTCGTTTAGGTGTCCGGCACTCGCGTAATACACGCCGTGCTCGCTATCAAGCACCGTTTGGATCGAAAAAACGTCGATGTGCGCGAGAACTTTCATCGCGTCGATCATATCCTCGTGTACTGGGTTGCCCTCTAGGCGCAGCGCCTGAGCAGCGGAGCTTAGGGCGAGCTTGTGATTTTGCGTGATGCTCTCATAAGACGCCGTGCCAGGCAAAAAGGCCTTTCTGCCGCCGGTGTAGCCCGCGAAATAGTGCGGCTCGACCGAGCCGATGACGATTACTTTTTTGGCTTCTGCTACGATTTTGTTTAGATACATCTGCGTGCCGTTTTTGCTCTCGCCTAAAAATACCATCTCGTCGTGCTTGGAGTCGTGATCGTGAACTTCGTTTTTGGCGCTGATTTCAGCATAAATTTCTTTGCCAAAGATCATCTCGTACTCATCGAGCGTGCCCTCTCTATGGCAGCCGGTGGCGATGATGAAAATTTTATTTTTCTCGCGGATTTTTGGGTAAATTTGCTTTAAAACTTTTGCCGTCGGCGTAGGTCTCGTGCCGTCATTTACGATGATGACGATCTTTTCATCGCCCGCTATAAACTCGTCAAAGCTTTTTTGATTTATCGGATTTGCCAGAGCCTTTGCGATGAGCGCCGTTTCGTCAAATTTAGCCACGGGGTTTGGATCGAAAACACCGAGCAAATTTTTCTCGTTTATCTCTAATTTTAGGTGATCGTCTTTGCCGTATGCGATATGGATTTGCATATTTACTCCTTAAAATTAACTATTAGTTTTTTACTTTTAGGATTTTATCTCAATTTTTCTTTTAAATATATTTAGAAGAGTTGCATCTTTTGTCATATTTTTCGTATTTATCGTTCTTTTTGTATAAAGTCAAAATTCTAATTTTTTTCTTAGCAGCTCTATTTCAGTGATGACCATTTTTGGCGTAAGCTCCTTCATGCAGGCATGTGTTTTTATAGGACACACTCGCTTCATGCATGGCATACACTCTAAATTTAAATGCACTATCTTTGCACTTTCATCTTGCCATGGGCTAGTCTCTTTAAATTTAGTAGGTCCAAAAAGAGCCACAAGTGGCACTTTATAGGCAGCTGCAATATGCATAGGTCCGCTATCATTTGTCAAAAAGATACCATTTTTTATAGAGCCTATGACCTCGCAAAGCTCTTTTATACTCGTTTTTCCAGCTAAATTTTCACATTTCATACCATTTTGTAAGAGTATTTGCTCGATTTCATTACAAATTTCAAGCTCCGCTTTTGAGCCAGTGATCTTTACATCAAATTCATCTTTAAAATGAAGTGCAACCTCTGCAAAATAGTGTGGATACCACCTTTTGGCACTTCCGTAGCTAGCACCTGGATTTAGCACGAGGAGCTTTTGCTCGCTTTTTTGGGCCTCATAATAAATTTTTAGATCGTTTGAAATTTCTTTTAAATTTAGGCTTTGCTGTACAAATTTTAGATATTTTTGCACCTGATGCAAGCTCTCGCTACTCTTTTTAAAGCAAAATTTTTGCGTTGCTTTTAGAAAAAATAGCAAAAATTTACTAGCAAATGAGCTTCTAAAACTAATAGCGATATCAAATTTTCCAAGCTTTCTAGCTGTTTTTATAAGGCTTAAATATCTTGAGTTTTGCTTTTTACTATCATCAATTACTACTTTTTCGCACTTTGGATGTGATTTATAAAGCTCGCAGGCCACATAAGAGCCAAAAAATACAATATTTTTAGTATTTTTACTTAAATTTTCTATCGCTGCGCTCGCCATCACAGCATCTCCAAGCCAAGTTGGAAGCTCTATAAACACTCTCACTTTTGCTCCAAATTTAGCACTTCGTTTATGATTTCAAGAGTTTTGCTTGCATTTTCTTCTATACTAAATTTTTGTGAAAGTAAAAATGACTTCTCTTGCAGCTCTCTCATCATCTCATTATCATTAAGCACCTGCTCCACTAGCTCCAGTATACTTTCATCATTTGGTTCACGCATGACAAAACGATTTTCTAAAATTTCAGATGCCCCATTTTGAGCGGTTGTAAATACAATATTTTTAAAACTAAGTGCCTCTAAGACGACATTTGAAAATGGCTCATAGTGCGTTGGAAATATAAAAATATCACTTGCTTCATAAAATTTTGCAGTCATTTTTTGCTCACCTGTAAAAAATGCCTTTATCTTTAGCTTTTTTGCTAGCTTCTTATATGAATTTAAATTTTTATCTTTGCCTACTATTAGTGCATTTACTGGCGTTTTTAACTTTGAGACAAGAAGCAAAAAGTCCTTTGCTCCTTTTCTTTTAAAGCCATTTCCGACAAAAAGCACAATTGGTAAATTGTAATCGAGTCCAAATTCTTCGCATACGCTAAGTTTTGCTTCGCCCTTTTCCACTTTTTGCGGTAAATTTATACCGTTGTAAATGGTAACTATTTTTGACTCATCGATACCGTAAGCTGAAATGATTTGCTCTCTTATGTAGTTTGAATTTGCGATTATCTTTTTAGAATTTTTAAAGCAGCGTTTTTCTAAATATGGATAGACAAAATTTAGAGGATTAACCCACCAAAATGGCTTTGTGGCACGATAAATTTTATGCACTCCGTCCCCTGCTCTGTAAATATCTGCACAGCTTACTCGCTCCAAGCTAAAATATACCTCATCGCTTTGTTTCTGGCGTTTTACCTGTGCGTTAAATCTCAAAGCCTTTTTCCATGATGAGATCCTAGCCTCTCCTAGATATGAGCGTATAGATGTGTCTATACCTACGTCTTTTAGGGCTTTAGTAAGCCTTCTTAAATAGCGTTCGGCACCACCGACTGCGTTTGGATTGATACGTAAAAAAACTATTTTTTTCATGACCTCAAAGCTTTTTATTTTTGTGATTTTTTATTTGTAATGTCCGCCATAATATCAAAAATTTTTATAAATCAGCCTATTTTTTGCCTAAATTTCATAAAATTACACAAAGGATAAAAATGAAAACACTTACGATTATTGACACTTTTGGTTTCTTTTTTAGGCTCTACTACGCCATGAGCGGACTTAAAAACAGAGATGGCAAACCAAGCGGAATGATTAGTGGCTTTGCAAATTTTATAGCTAGCCTTAAGGATGAGTATCAAAGCGACTACCTTATCTTCGCACTTGACAGCAAAGGTAAGACCTTGCGTCACGAAATTTTAGGTGATTACAAAGCAAACAGAAACGAGCCGCCAGCTCAGCTAAAAGAGCAGCTTCCAGTTTGCATAGATATGATAGAAAAAATGGGACTTTACAGCCTTAGCCGCGAGGGCTACGAGGCCGATGACATCATCGCAAGTGCAGTTAAATTTTGCAAAGACAAAGATATATTTGTACGTATCGTCACGCACGACAAGGATCTCTACCAGCTCATAGAAGACGGTAAAGTAAGCATCTACAGCCCTCAAAGTAAGATCGATCACGACAGTGCTAGCTGCTTTGAAAAATACGGCGTCTATCCGGCTCAAGTAAGGGATTTCTTAGCGATCGCAGGCGATAGCTCGGACAACATCCCAGGTGTCAAAGGCATCGGCGCAGTTGGGGCCAAGAAGCTTTTGGCTGAGTATGGAAGCTTAGAGGGAATTTATGAAAATTTAGCCCTTCTTAGAAACGAGCGCACCAAAAATATGCTTGCCGCTGCAAAAGACGAAGCATTTTTGAGCAAAAAGCTAGCCACGCTATTTGACGATGCAGTTAGTTCATTTGACCTTGAGCACTCGAAATTTCCAGAGCAAAATCCTTTGATAAATATCTCAGAAATTTTAAAAGAGTACGATCTAAATAGGCTTCTTAAGAGCTTGCAAAAAGAAGAAAGTATCGAGTTTAAACTAGGCTTTAGGGCAAATTTACTACTTGATGAAGCAAATATTGAAAAGCTACTTGCTGACATCACGCCAGAGACCATCGTCGCATTTGACACCGAGACCACAGGTGTTGATAGCAAGAGTGCAAAGATCGTTGGATTTAGCTTTTGCTTTAACGATGAGGACGCCTACTACGTGCCGATAGCTCACAACTACCTTGGTGTGCCGCAGCAAATTAGCCTAAAATTTGCCACTTGGGCGATAGGTCAAATTTACAAAGGTTGCGTGATTGGACAAAATTTGAAGTACGACTTTGAGATAGTTAAAAATAACCTCGGTCTAAACCCGCCTGCAAATTTCAAAGATACAATGATCCTTGCGTGGCTTAGCGATCCAAACTCGAGCGTTGGCATGGACGCGCTGGCAAAGAGGCTTTATGATTATGACACCATAAAATTTGAAGACATGGTCAAAAAGGGGCAAACTTTTGGCGATGTGCCGCTAGAAAATGCTGCTAAATACGCGAGCGAGGACGCTTGGATAACGCTTAAATTTTATAAAACTTTTCAAAACACGCTTGATAAAAATTTACTAGCCCTTGCAGATACACATGAGTTTCCTTTTATCCTCACGCTCTTTGACATGGAGCAAAACGGCATCAAGATAAATGAAGCCAAAATGCAAAAACTTATCCTTGAAAACGACACCAAGCTAAAGGCTTTGACAAGCGAAATTTACGAGCTAAGCGGCGAAAATTTCAACATAAACTCAGTCAAGCAGCTTGGCGTCATACTTTTTGAGCATTTAAAGCTTCCAACCAAAAAGAAAACAAAAACAGGATATAGTACTGATGAAAGCGTGCTAGCAGAGCTCATAGACTCTCATCCAGTGGTGGAGAAAATTTTAGCCTACAGGGAGCTATATAAACTGCAAAGTACCTACTGCGAGCCGCTTTTAGCACTTGCGAAAAAGGATGAGGGCTCACGAATTTACACGAGCTTTTTGCAAACTGGCACAAGTACTGGCAGGCTTTCAAGTAAAAATCCAAATTTGCAAAATATCCCAGCTCGTGGCAACCTTGCAAAGGATGTCAGAGAGTGCTTTGAGGCGCGCGAGGGGTATAGCTTTGTGGGGCTTGACTACAGCCAGATCGAGCTTAGACTGTTAGCTCACTTTAGTCAAGATCCTGCGCTTCTTGAGGCGTTTAAAAATGACGAGGATATCCACGCAAGGACGGCTATTAGCATATTTGGCAGTAGTGATGGGCAAAATAGAGCCGTGGCGAAGAGCATAAATTTTGGCCTTATTTACGGCATGGGCTCAAGCAAGCTAGCAAATCAAGTAAATATCACAAGATCCGAAGCAAAAGAGTATATAGAGCGCTATTTTAAGGCGTTTGAGACGATCAAAGAGTTTTTAGAGGGGATAAAAACTTCAGCTAAAAACGAAGGCTTTGTGCAGACGCTACTTGGCAGAAGGCGATATTTTGACTTTAAAAGTGCGACTCCTATGCAAATAGCGATGTTTGAGCGCGAGGCGGTAAATACGGTCTTTCAAGGCTCTGCGGCAGATCTTGTCAAGATGGCAATGGTAAAAGTCAGGGCAAATTTAGATGAAAATGCAAAAATGCTGTTGCAGATACATGACGAGCTAATTTTTGAGGTAAAAGATGAATTTGCACAGGAATTTGGCAGAGCGACACAAAAGACGATGGAAGAAATTTACACGCTAAATGTGCCACTTAAAACATCGCTAAATATCGCTAAAAACTGGGGCGATTTGAAGTGAATTTCAATCAAGTTAGAGAAAATTTTTAGTGGATATTTTGTTTTAAGGTAGCGAAATTTACGTATATTAGGCTTTAAAATTTTATATAAGATCTTTAAAAATTTCGTAGAGTTTATTTGTCTTATCAACGCTAACTCGCTAGTTTTTGGCGTGTATATGGTCGCTTATGACACTAAATTCGGCAAAGTTTCTGTATTGCTAGTGCCACCTTTTGTGTTTAAAATAGGCGGATCACTGGTGATTTTAGTGACCGAAGTCACTAAATTTTTCATGATTTTGCTATCTTGTTTGTCAGAAATTTCTTTGAGCTTTTCTTTAAACTAAGTGAATACCATGCTCGTCTTTTCCATAAACATTAGAAAGTGTTCAATTTTTATGTTTTTTCTATAAATTTTGCTTCAAAGTTGGGTAAAAATTTAGCTACAAACCCCAAATTTACAGCACCATTGGGTATGATGGATCAAAAATTTAAAAGCTTTTTAAAAAGCTAGCCACCAATAAAATACCTTATATATTGGCACGTTCTGGTGCGCCGAAATAAAAGCCCTGAAACTCATCTATGCCGATCTCTTTACAAATTTCAAATATCTCTTTTGAGTGTACATATTCGGCAATAGTTTTTATACCAAGATCTTTTGCAAATGCCACAATTGCACTAGCGATTGAGTGTGAGTCTTTGTTAATATCTATATCTTTTATGATAGAGCCATCGATCTTTACATAGTCAGGCTTGATCTTTATAATGTAAGAAAAATTTGAATATCCTGAGCCAAAATCATCAATGGCAATTTTTGCGCCCATGCTTTTCACACGTTCGATAAAATTTGAAACTCTCTCTAAATTTTTAAGCTCTTCATCTTCAACGATCTCAAACACAACCCTGCCAGCGACATTATGTTTATTTAATAAATTTAAAACAAGCGAACTAACATCACCATCGATCATGTCTCTACTGCTTAGATTTATGGAAAGCACTAAATTTGGATCTTCTGAAAGCTGCTTAAAACACTTCTTAATAAGCTGTTTCTCAAGATCAGCATAACGCTTAATGCGTTTTGAAATATCCAAAAAAGCATTTGGCGATATGACTTCACCTCTATCCAAAATTCTTATCAAGCATTCATATTTTACAGGTATCTTTTGATCATTAACTATCGGCTGAAAATAAGGAACTATATTGTTATTTATAGTAGCGTATTGTATGAGTTTAGAGCGTTCTATTTGAGTCGCATATTCATCTTTTTGGTTTAACCCTTTGAAATAACAAACATAGTCTTTGTCTAGCTCTTTTGCTGTTTTTAATGCTATTGTTGCTTTTCTTAGAGTTTGGTCGCTATCAAGAGCAAAGCCTATCGTATTATGTATCTCGATGCCTTCTAGCTCCCTACCGTCTTCATCGACTATGCTTAGCATACGGCCTTTAAAAATTTCTATCAAATCTTCAACCATATCCTCGTATCTATCGATAAAACTATCACTATCTTCCACTAGAGCAAACCTATCTGCTTCTATGCAGTAAGCTTTCATATTTTCTTTTTTAGCAAATTCACTAATCAAATCAGCCATCTTGACTAAGATCTGATCACACGCAAATTTGCCGTAAAAGTCATTCATCTTACCAAAATCATCAATATCTATAAGCACTACTTTAGGATTTTTATAGCTATTAACGTCTCGTATTAATGCTGATTTGTTAAAAAGTCCAGTCATTGGATCTATATAAAGCTTTTCTCCAAGCTCAACTATCTGTTTTGTAGTATCTGCTTTTAATGCATCATAATTATTTTTTTCTTTTATATATTTAACTGCATACCATATACAAGTAGCTAGAGCGATCATTATGCCAGTAAAACTTAATATAAAACTCAAGGCCATATTTTTTAAAAGCCAATCAAAAAAGTACTCATCATGCATACCAGTGATGCGCTGATCCAGCTTTCCTTTAAAGCCTAATATATACTCTCCAACCGGCACAAACATACAAACTTGAGCAGCATTTTCTGGTAGAATTTTTGCCCAAAAATAATCTTTTTGAAAATTATGAGTAAAAATATTTCCACAGCTTTTGTCGTTAAATTCTTGATTTATTATTCTTTTATCTGAAGAGGCTACAACTTTATATCCATTTTTATTGTCGTTTTTTAACAAAAGGATATCGCCCATGGCGCTATCATTGATATAAGATTGAAAATTTGAGATGTCATATTTGCTGACATTTTTGAAATAATCAACATATTGATGCGTTAGGTAGTCAACTTTTTTTCGAAGGTTAAAATTATTTTCAGAAGAAGCGTTATTAAATTTAAAATAAAAAACCGTTAGGTTTTCGATCAAAAAAATACTCCCCAAAACAAACACCAAAACAATAATTGTCTTAGTGATATTCAAGTGCTTACTTGCCAATTCGTCCTTGTTACTCAAAAGTTACTTCCCTTGTTTTGTGTAATTGCACTGATTATATCAACCTTAAAATAAATTTTAACTTTTGGAAAAAAGTTAAAGCCTGACTATTTTAGCGCCGTATCCACCTTGATTTGCCGGTGCGTCAAAAAACTCTTTCACACTTGGATGCTCTTTTAAGAAATTTTTGACAGCAAAGGCAAGTTTGCCAGTGCCAATGCCGTGAAATACACTAACCTCATCAAATCCCATAACAAGACTATCTGAGATAAATTTATCAAGCTTTGCTATCGCCTCGTCAGCTCTCATGCCGTGTAGATCAATTGAGAGTGAGGCCGACTTTGGCTTATCAACATTTAAGCTTACGCTACTTTTTTTAGGTAGAGCCACTTCGTTGCCATTTTTTCTTAAAAGCTCTAGTGGCACACGTAAATTTATGCCATTTGATTCGATCGTTGCATCATTTTTTGAGATACTTAAAACCGTACCTTTGATATTTTCATACTTCACTCTATCGCCTACTTTTAGGCTCTCACGCTCAGTTTTCTTAGGCTTAACGATAGCAGCTTTTTTCTCATTTGCCACATTTAGCGCCCTTTGTTTATCTTTTATGTCTTTGAAATTTATAACCGCTTTTGCAGCGTTTATCGCTTCAAAATACTCTTTTTCCAGGCGCGAAATAGTCGCATTTAGCTTGATCTCATTTTTTTCTTTTAGCTCTTTTTGCTCCTCAAGCAAACGCTCCAGCCTCTCCTCTTTTGCCGTGACCTCTTTTATGCCTTCATCAAGCTTGGTTTGTAAATTTAGTGTCTTTGTGATGATCTCGTTTAAATTTTCTTTATCTTCGCCGTAAATTTTCTTAGCTTGTGCTACTAAATTTTGAGAGATTCCATATCTGGCTGCCGTTTCAAAGGCATAAGACTTGCCGATCGTACCTTTTAAAAACTCAAATTTTGGCCTTTGCGCAGCCTCATCGTAAAGTGCAGCCACTAGCTCAACTTCTGGGTTTTTAGCTAGCAACATCGCAAGGCGCTTGTGGTGGGTTGTGATGATCATTTTGATATCTTGGGTAATGAGTCGCTCTATCATGATACCATACAAGCTCGCAGCCTCCTCAAAATCGGTGCCAAGCTCGATCTCATCAATGCCTATGATGATTGACTTTTTAGTAAAAAGCTTTGCAAAGTGCACCATTCTGCCAGCAAAGGTCGAGATGTCATTTTTCACACTTTGCGGATCTTCGATGATCGCATCAAATTCTTTAAAAGAGCCGATCGTTGAGCGGTTTGCGTCGATACGCATTGGCAGCAGATACTTTGCAAGCAGCGTAGCTGAGATGATTGATTTTAAAAGCATTGACTTTCCGCCAGCATTTACGCCGGTTATCAAAAGTACCTTTTTGCTAAAGTCCACGCTCACACTTTTTGGATTTTTAAGTGCTGGATGGGCAAATTTCTCAAGCTTTATGACATGCGAGCTATTTGGTAAAACAAACTCATAATCACGTGACCTAGCCAAATTTACGCGTGCTTGATACGCGTCAAACTGATCAAATGCGTTATTTATAAATTTCAAAAAGAGCAGGCTCTTGTTCATCTGCAGGCTAAATTTCTTGCAGTGCTCAAAAACGATCTCCTCTTTTCTATCAAGCAGCTCGCTTTGCTCCTTTTTGAGGCGCTCGGTGCTTGCAGGAGCTACATAGAAGTAGCCGCCTGAGCTTCTAGCGATCACAGTGCCTTTTAGGGCGTGATTAAAGCCGCCACGCACCAAAAGTGCCTCTTGCGAGTTGATATAGTGCGTCTGGGTATCAACTAGATATGGTGTAATATGCTTTGAGTAAATAAGCTTTTTAAGCTCGGCATCTATCTGGCGCTTTTTCTCACTAAACGCCTGCTTTATCGCGTGAAATCTCTCGTCCACGCTGTCACTAAACTCGCCGTTTTCATCAAAGCTGTTTGCCAAAGTGCTCATCGCCTCAGGAATTTCTACCTTTGCGATCCACTCGCCAAGCCTGCCTTCAAATTTTTGCTTTTTTAGATATGAAAAATACTGAATGATCTTTGCAAACTCGTAGATTTCACTGATGTGAAGCACCGCTTGCTTGCTAAGTCTAATTAACGCATCATCTAGGTTTTTTATCTCGTCAGGTGCCTTGAAGTCATACTTTGAAAGCTCGTTTATGTTTTCAAAGTGAATTTTGCTGTCGCCTTGTAAAAATAGCGGTTTTTGCCTTGCTAAAAAGGAGTGAAATTTATCCAAATACTCGTTTAGATCGAGCTTTGCAAATATATCTTGAGTCATTGTTCGCAACTCTTTATAGGCACAATCACGCCTGAAAATTCGTTAAATTCTCGTTTTGGCAAAAATGATGCCGTGCCAAATTCGTAGTTAAATTTTTTATTGCTCACATTATAGTCGCCACATTTTAGAGTTTTGCCCTGTTTAAAATCACTAACTAACTTTGAAATAGCATCTTCATTTCTTGACAAATTGCTCTCATAAATATAACCACAAACAAGCACTGCGAGCAAAATAGCACTAACAATAGCCTTTGTTTTTTTGTTTATCTTTTCATCTTTTATCGCCCAGATCGCTCCAAAAAGCAGCATCACACCGGCGATTATTATCAAATTTCTTACCATTTTATGCCTTTATATTTTGCGATTAGCTCTTTATAAATTTCTGGATGTGGCTTGATCTTTTCTAAAATTTCTGCCATAACCTCACTGATATCTTGTTTTTCAACTAGCAAGCAAACAGCCATATACGAGGCATTTGGCAACATATCTTTTATCTGAGCACTACTTAGTTTTTGCTCCCTTGCAAGCGCGATCAAGATATCTTTTTTACCTAAATTTATAAGGCTTGAAATTTCATCACCACTTAGCTCTTTTTCTTTTATCTCTTTTAAAATTTCATTTTCATCTTGGTGCTTGAAGCTACTTAGATCCATTAGTAGCCGCCTCTTAGCTGCACGCTGATATCGCCCGCTCCAAAACCAACTACGATGCCGTCACTTAGGCGGTTTTTCACGCCAAATTCATCTGTAAATTCGATGCCGTCCTCGACTCGCTCGACCTTATCTGTAAAGATCGGGTTATACTCGCTAAATTCGCTCTTCATATCAACCTCGATCGGATTTTCACCGGCTGCATAAACTGGCAAGATAACAAGCTCATCAACACCTTTAAAACACTCTTTAAAGCCAGCTAAATTTGCGCTAAGCCTTGTGTAGCGGTGCGGCTGAAATATTGCTGTGACGCTGTTTATGCCTAAAATTTTGGCGTATTCAAAGACAGATTTTAGAGTCGCTTTTATCTCGGTTGGATGGTGCGCGTAGTCGTCTATTAGGACGAAATTTTTGTTTGCACAAAGTATGTCAAAACGCTTTTTTATGCCTTTAAAATTTAGTAAATTTTCTCTGATATCTTTTAGCGGCGTCTCGTGCATCGCAGCAAGAATGGCCAAAGAGGCATCTATAGCGATGTGCTCGCCCATACCAAAGGCTTCAAATTTGCCTAAATTTTTAAGATTAAAACTGGTGTATGGTTGATAGTCTCTTACAACCATCGTAAGCTCGGTGATATCAGTGTTTGGAAAGAGTCTAATAGCATCAAGCTTAAGCGTGCTTAAAAACTCATCCTCAGCGTTTATCACTCTAACCTTTGCGCGCTCCAAAAAGCCCTTGTAGGCTGCGTAAAATTTAGCTAGATCGTAGTCGTAGTGTTCCATGTGCTCTGGTTCTGCGTTTGTGACGATGGCTAGATATGGGTTTGAGTTTAGAAAGCTTGAGTCGCTCTCATCAGCCTCAAATACGACGTTGTCGCTTTTGGCGTAGCGCATATTTGAGCCAAACTGCTTTGAGATGGCGCCGATGATGACTGAGCCTTCGATTAGGCTTGCTAACATCGCAGAGGTCGTACTCTTACCGTGTGCACCAGCTACTGCAAAAACGCACTTATCCTCAAGCACATAAGGTAAAATTTCCTTTCTAGAAAAGCACTTTATGCCCTTATTTCTGGCCTCCACTAGCTCGATATTATCCTCTTTTATCGCGGCCGAGTAGACCACAAAGTCTTGGTCTTTTATCGCCTCTTTACAGTGTGGCGTGATGACCTTGATGCCCTCATTTTGAAGCTCTAACGTCGTCTTGCTCTCTTTGATGTCGCTACCGCTTATCTTGTGGCCTTTTTCGTGTAAAAATCTAGCGATGGCTGAGATACCTATGCCGCCGATGCCTATGAAATGGACTTTTTTGATCTCATTGTTTAGCTCTTGCAAATTTTATCCTTAAATTTTTTCGTGATTTTAACAAAAACTACTAAATTTAAGGCTGAAAAATGGCTTTTATTTGCTTAGCTCAAAGCTTTCATCTATCAGGTCAAAAACGGTTTTTTGTGAGATTTTGGAGTCTAAATTTACACTTATCCAGTGCTTTTTATTCATGTGATAGGCTTTAAAAATTTGCTGCTCATCAACTAGTACCATCGCTAGATCTGGATGGCATTTTAAATTTAAAACATCTATCATCTCGTCATTTTGTAACCCAAGCTTGCTAGCGCTTATCTGCATAAGTAGCGCGAACCACTTCTCATTTTTCTTGTGACGAAAGGCGCTAAATTTTGGATATTTTGGGAAAATTTGCTCGCCTAAAACGTCAAATTTCTCTTTTATATATCTCTCAACGTCACTTCGTTTCAAAATTCACTCCAAAATTCCTTTAAAGAGCGCTCACTCTTGCTAAGCTCACTTTCCTATCCAGTTACGGCCTTCTTTTATCTTTTAAATTTAGCCTCTATATGCATAAAGCCCCAAGTGCTTCTAGCCTCGCTAAGCTCCTTTTTGCTAAGCTCATCTATCATCATCTCTTCATTTTTACCAAGTCTATTTTTAACTTCGCCAAACGGATTAATAAGCATCGAATCGCCGTAAAAGCTCCACTGCGTATCATCACTTTTATGGCTTCCTACGCGGTTTACGCGGAGCACATAGACGTTGTTTGTAAAGGCTCTAACCTTTAAAAGCTCCTCCCAGCGCGCCTGAGAAAAAAATGTACAAGCCGTTGGCACGAGCACGATATCGACCTTTTTAGCGCTCATATAGGCCCAGCAAATGTCAAAGTGCGCCTCATAGCCAAACATAACGCCTACTTTAAATTTATCATATGTAAAGATAGGTAAATTTAGCTCATCGCTTGTGTTATTAAAGAATTTAGCCTCATTCCAGTGAGCGTAAGGCATGAGAATTTGCTGATCATATAGCTTGACTTGTGTTGAGGTAAATTTGGCTAGACTTTTAAAAATTTCCTTGCCTTTTAGATTTACAATGGGTGCAACGATATTTAGATCATACTTTTTTGCCATTGCAAAAAGAGCCTCTTTTTTGCGCTCGCTTTGCTCTTTTATAAGGCTTTTTGGCATACTAATGAGCTCTTTAAAAAAGCTATTTAGCACATATTCACCAAGCACAACAAGTCTTGCATTTTCGTCAGCACAAATTTTTAGATAATAATCAAGCCTTGCCTCGCTTAGCGGCTGAGTTGGTAGCTGAAGAGCACAAATTCTACTCATCGTCCACCTGCTTTATGCTAAGTTTTGCATTTTCTAAAATTTCTCTTGCTTCATTTAAGAGCTTTTTGCCCTGCTCGTGCAGCTTTATGCTATTTTCTAGGCTTACATCATCTTTATTTAGGTCGTTTAAAATTTTATCTGCTAGGGCTAATTTTTCTTCAAAGCTTTGCTCTTTTTGCTCCATTTTCTATCCTTTTAATATATTTTTTATATATCCATCAAATTTTTCTATCTCGACCAAAAATGCGTCGTGGCCGTAGTTGCTATCTATCTCTATGAAATTTGTCTTTGCGCCTCTGCCCATCTCGCAAAGTGCGTCGTAAATTTCTCTCATGCAGCTTGGCGGAAAGAGCAGATCGCCTTTAAAAGCGACTAGATGCAAATTTGCCTTAATCGGCGCAAGGGCGTCTTTTAGGTTGTCATAGTGCCTTGTGCAGTCAAAGATGTTCATCATTTTTACGATATATAGGTAGCTTAGCGGATCAAACCTCTTTGGGAAGTTGTAGCCGTTGTACTCCATGTAGCGGTCCACCTGAAAGCGCCCAGAAAGCTCGTAAAGACCGTCAGTTTCTACGTAGTTTCGTCCAAATTTCTCATCCATGCTATCAGGGCTTAAAAAGCTGATGTGCCCTGCCATCCTACCATAAGCCATACCCTTTAGCCCATTTTTTCTTATAAATTCCACGTCGTATTCGCCATTTTTGAAATTTTCATCGTTTAAAATGGCTTCGATGGCTATTTTATTAAACGCTATCGCCCATGGCTTGGTCTGATAGGTACTTGCTAGCATTATGATATCCTGCGCAAATTCTGGAAACTCGATAGCATAGCAAAGTGCCTGCATACCGCCAAGACTGCCGCCGATCACAGCTCTTGCTTTTGTAATACCAAGCTCGCTAAATAGCCTCATTTGCGCCTTTACCACATCGCTTATGGCAAGGACAGGGAAATTTAACCTATACTCTTTGCCACTACTTCTATCCACGCTTAGCGGCGAAGTCGAGCCAAAGCACGATCCCAGGATATTTACACAGATAACGTAAAATTTATCCGTATCAACCGCCTTTTTGCTGCCTATTAGCCCGTCCCACCAGCCAGCTTTCTCATCATCTGCGTAGGTGCCAGCTGCGTGGTGCGAGCCAGTTAGGGCGTGGCAAATGACTATAACGTTGCTTTTATCAGCATTTAACGTGCCGTAAGTCTCATAAATAAGCTTAAAATTTGATAGCATACGGCCACTCTCAAGATAGAGTGGCTCGTTAAATTTAATAGTTCTAGTTTGCAGATTTAACACTAATTGACTTTGTAGTTTGGTGCCTCGTGAGTGATAACTACGTCGTGGACGTGGCTCTCTTTTAGTCCAGCGCTTGTTATCTCGACAAATTCAGCTTTTTCTTGAAGAGTTGGGATATCTTTTGCACCGACATAACCCATCGCGCTTCTTAGGCCGCCTATTAGCTGGTGTATCACATCTTTTATGCTGCCAGCAAATGGCACACGACCCTCGATGCCTTCAGGTACAAGCTTGTCTTGAGCAGTGCCCTCTTGGAAGTAGCGGTCCGAGCTACCCTTTGTCATAGCGCCTATCGAGCCCATGCCGCGGTAGACTTTGTACTGGCGACCTTGGAATGTGATTAGCTCGCCTGGACTCTCTTCGCAGCCTGCTAGCAAGCTACCTGCCATGACGCATGCTGCACCTGCCGCAAGGGCTTTTGCCACGTCGCCTGAGTATTTTAAACCGCCATCTGCGATAACTGGGATGCCGTATTTTGCTGCTTCGCTTGCACATTCATCAATCGCAGAAATTTGTGGTACACCAACACCCGCAACGATCCTTGTAGTACAAATAGATCCTGGTCCGATGCCTACTTTTATGCCGTCAGCTCCGGCTTCTGCTAGGTCTTTTACAGCTGCTGGATTTGCGATATTGCCAGCTACGACGTCAACTTTAAAATTTGCCTTTACCTCTTTTAAAGTGTCGATGATACCCTTTGAGTGGCCGTGAGCCGAGTCGATGACAATGACGTCTACACCAGCATCAACAAGTGCTTTAGCGCGGTCAATCTGACCCACACCAATAGCCGCTGCCACGCGAAGTCTGCCGTAGCTATCTTTGTTTGCATTTGGATACTCTTTGCGTTTTTTTAGATCTTTTATGGTGATAAGCCCATCAAGTCTGCCATCTTTATCGACGATAGGCAGCTTCTCAACTCTGTTTTGAGAGAAAATTTTCTCCGCATCATCAAGTGTGCAACCTTTTGGTGCAGTGATGAGTGGTGCTTTTGTCATACGGTCTTTTACTAAAGTGCTCATATTTGTTTCAAATCTAAGATCGCGATTTGTCAAAATTCCTATCAGCTTGCGGTCTTTGTCGATGACTGGAACGCCTGAAATATGAAGATCAGCCATAAGACTTAGAGCTTCGGCCACAGTCGCTTCTGGATGTATGAAGATAGGATCTATGATGACACCGCTTTCGCTTTTTTTAACACGCTTGACCTCTTTTGCTTGGCTTTCGATGTCCATATTTTTATGTATTACGCCGATACCGCCAAGCCTTGCCATCATAATAGCAGTTCTGTGCTCAGTCACCGTATCCATCGCAGCAGAGACCACTGGGATATTTAGAGTGACGTTTTTGCTGATCCTGCTTGCAACATTTACTTGCTTTGGTAAGATCTCAGAGTACTGAGGCACAAGAAGCACATCCTCAAATGTTAAAGCTCTCTTTACTATCTTCATATTTTTATCCTTTTATTAAATTTTCTAGGCTCTTGGCACCATTTATCAAGGTCTGTTCATCCCATGCTTTAGCGATTAGCTGAGCGCTTATGTTTAGATTTAGATCATCTTTGCCAACTGGTACAGAGATAGCTGGAAGGCCTGCTAAATTTACGCTGATAGTGTAAATATCGCTTAGATATGCTTGTAGTGGATCACTGTGGGCTCCAAATTTATAGGCTGTACTCGGAGCCACTGGCATAAATATAAGGTCGTTTTCTTCTAAAATTCTCTCGTATTGAGCTTTTATATGTGCTCTTGCTTTTTGCGCTTTGATGTAATAAGCATCGTAATATCCGCTACTTAATACAAACGTACCAAGTAAAATTCTTCTTTTTACCTCTTCACCAAAACCCTCAGAGCGTGAGTTTATATATAGCTCTTTTAAATTTTTAGCATCTGCGCGTCTGCCGTATCTTACGCCATCGTAGCGGCTTAAATTTGCGCTTGCCTCTGCAGTTGCTATTATGTAGTAGGTTGCGACGTCATATTTTGAGTCTTCAAAATTTGTATAAGTTACGCTGTGACCGTGTGATTTTAGCTTTTCAATGGCTAAATTTAAAGCGACTTTTGTCTGTTCACTTGCATTTTCGACGTAGTTTTTAACAACGCAAATTTTTAGCTTCTTCTCGCTATCTATCTTGTCACTAATGCTAGCAAAAGGTACATCTGCACTCGTGCTATCTTTTTCGTCGTGTCCTGCGATGATGTCATATAAAATGGCAGCATCTTCTACATTTTGAGTGATCGGCCCTATCTGATCAAGGCTGCTTGAATATGCGCCAAGGCCATATCTACTCACTCTGCCGTAGGTTGGTTTAAAGCCTACACATCCGCAAAATGCCGCTGGCTGGCGGATCGAGCCACCAGTATCGCTACCAAGTGCAGCTACTGCAAGACCAGCTGCGACTGCTGCTGCTGAGCCACCGCTACTGCCGCCTGGGACATGAGCGTGATTTAGTGGGTTTAGTGTTTTGCCGTAAAATGAGCTTTCAGTCGTGCTTCCCATCGCAAATTCGTCCATATTTGTGCGGCCAAATGGAGCTAAATTTTTACCAAGTAGCTTTTCGATGACAGTTGCGTTATAAGGTGCTACGTAGCCTTGTAAAATTTTTGAGGCACTTGTTACGTTCCAGCCTTTTACTTGGATGTTGTCTTTTATAGCGATAGGCACGCCCTCGCCTAGTTTTGCGATCTCTAAATTTGCTAGCTGCTCGACATAGGCACCAAGTTCTTTTTCTTTTATGATCTTCGCCTCAAGCTCGGCTCTTAAATTTTTTATCTCTTCAGCTGAAAATTTTAAAGCTTCTTTTAAAGTTACCACTATTTTTATCCTTTAAATTTATTAACCAAAAATATGCCAAACAAGCTAACAACGACCACTACAGCGATCGTTGCTACTATGATACTTACGCTTACTGGCTCACTTAGCACTTATGACCTCTTCGCATCTTGGGCAAAGTGCGTCTTCTTTGCTAGCGTTAAATTTCCAGCATCTTGGGCATTTATGAAGCTCGCTTGCCATGATCTTAAATTTATCACCCTCAAGCTCAAACTCTACCAAAGGCTCGCTGTCGTCATAGGCCCTGACCGAGCTTACCATGTAAAGATCGGCTACTTCACGCTCGTCGTAGCTTGTGATGTTGTGATTTGTAGTCTCCAAGCTTAGCTCTAGAGTTGATTTTATCTTCTTCTCTTTTTTAAGAACGTCTACGATCTCGTTAAATTTCTCCCTGCAGGCAAAAAGCAGCTCATCTTCAAAGCTAAAGTCAAACTTGATCGGCTCATAGACTAAGTCAAATGCGTCTTTTGTCTCGCCTTTGATGATCTTTGGAGCATAGTCCATCACCTCATCAACGGTGTAAGTAAGCGTTGGAGCGATGAGTGGAAGTAGTGTCTTTGTGATGATCGCCATTGCGCTTTGGGCTGATCTTCTTCTTGGGGCGTCTTTTGCGTCGCAGTAGAGTCTATCTTTGCAAACGTCAAGATATACGCCGCTAAGATCGGCTGATAGAAAATTTAAAAGGATGTTAAAACCCTTTGAAAAGTCGTAATTTCTAAAGCAAGCACTCGCCTCGTCAAAGACTTTTTTAGCACGCACTAATATCCATTTATCAAGGATATTAAACTCTGTATTTAGGCTCTCAAGGTCATTTACGTTTGCTAGCAAGAAGCGTATAGTGTTGCGAATTTTGCGGTATTGTTCGCTGATTTGTTTTAAGATATCTTCACTTATTTTTAGGTCGCTTGAATAATCACTCATGCCAACCCAAAGGCGTAAAATTTCCACGCCATGAGTCTTAGCCACATCTTGTGGAGCGATGACATTGCCCTTGCTCTTACTCATCTTCTCACCCTTAGCATCGACTGTAAAGCCATGAGTTAATATGCTCTCATAAGGTGCGTGAGAATTTACGGCTGTGCTTACTAAAAGCGAGCTTTGAAACCAGCCGCGGTGCTGGTCTGAGCCCTCTAGATACATGCTTGAAGGGTATTTGCCAGCGTCGTAGTTGTCGCTTTGCAAGACCGCATGCCAAGTCGAGCCGCTATCAAACCAAACGTCAAGGATATCCATCACTTTTTCTAAATTTTCAGCTTTGTATTTTGAGCCTTTTGGCAAGAGCTCATCAATACTTAGTGCCCACCACGCATCAGCGCCTTTTTCTTTAAAGATGCCTGCGATGTGGTCTAAAATTTCACTATCAAATATAACTTCTTTTGTCGCTTTATCTCTGAAAAACGCGATCGGCACGCCCCAGTCACGCTGACGAGAGATACACCAATCTGGGCGATTTTCTATCATCGAGCCTATTCTTTTTATGCCCACGCTTGGGTAAAATTTAACCTTTTCAAGCTCCGCACGTGCTGTTTGTCTAAGCGTCTTGCCACCTAGTTTTGGCTCGTCCATAGCGATGAACCACTGCTTTGTAGCTCTGTAAATAACAGGCTTGTGCGTTCTCCAGCAGAATGGATAAGAGTGTCTAAATTTAGAAACGCTAAGTAGATTTTTGCCAAGTAGCTCTAAAATTTTCTCATTTGCTTTAAAGATGTGCATACCGACAAACTCGTCTACCACGTCACTTCTAAATAGTCCGTGATGTTTCAAGCTCTCATCGTAGCAACCACCATCATCAACTGGCATCAAAATTTCGCTAAAGCCATATTTCAAACATACGTAGTAGTCGTCCTCGCCGTGTCCTGGCGCTGTGTGAACAAGTCCAGTACCGCCGTCCATCATTACGTGATCGCCTAGTAAAAATTGCGACTTTCTGCCGTTTAGTGGATTGAGCGCGTGAGTGTTTTCAAGCAGACTTGCTTTAAACTCTTTTTTGACCTCGCCCTTGCTTAGGCCGCTTTGCACGATACTCTCAAGTAGAGGCTTTGCAAAGATCAAATTTTCAGCTGTTAGGACGTAAATTTCATCTGGATTTAGGCTTATGGCTTGATTTGCTGGAAGTGTCCAAGGCGTGGTCGTCCAGATGACAGCGCTCGCCTCTTTTACGCCAAGTTTTTCTAGTGCGTCGTTATCAAGCTCAAAGGCTACGTAAATAGAGTAGTCCTCTTTTTCCTCGTACTCGACCTCAGCTTCAGCTAGTGCTGATCTAGCTGCCCAGCTCCAATAAACTGGCTTGCTTCGCTCTACCAAAAGGCCCTTTTTAGCGATCTCGCAAAGTGCCTTGTAGATGTCAGCCTCAAACTCAAATTTCATCGTCATGTATGGATTTTCAAAGTCGCCGATGATGCCAAGGCTCTTAAACTCATCGCGCTGAATATCTATAAATTCTCTCGCATGTTGCCTGCAAAGCTCTCTTATCTCAACCTTGCTAAGCTCTTTTTTCTTATCGCCAAGCTTCACTTCGACTTGTTGTTCTATCGGCAAGCCGTGGCAGTCCCAGCCTGGCACGTAGCGAACGTTTTCGCCGTAAAAATAGTGTGTCTTTGTGATAATGTCTTTTAAAATTTTATTTAACGCATGTCCGATGTGTAGGTGTCCGTTTGCATACGGAGGGCCGTCGTGGATGTTAAAATTTTTAGCCACATTTTGGCGGTTTTTCTTCATTTTTTCGTAAACCTTGCGGTCTTCGTACCATGATTTTAGTCTTTGTGGTTCATTTTGTGGAAGATTTCCGCGCATTGGGAAATTTGTCTCTGGGAGTAAAAGTGTCTCTTTGTAGTCCATTTTTTACCTTGATTTTAAAATTTGCTAATTTTACACCTGTGCTGGTTAAATCACACTGAAAAATAGTATAATGAGGCAAAAAAAGGAGCTTAAAAATGAGACAAAGTATCTTGATAATAGGCGAAGATCTTGAGATAAATAGAGAATTTCTAAACTACATTTTTCAAAGTTACGAGGATCATTTTGGTGAGCTTGGAGTGGTAAGTTTTGCTCCAAAAAATAGCAAAGAGCTACCTTTTATCATCGAAAATTTATCAAAAGATTACGACTTTGTAAGTATTTTTGGCTCGGATGAAAATTTTGCCATCGCTGCAAAGATTATAGCCACTCTAACTGGAGGCTCACTCGAGCTAAAAGATAGCACGACACTTGCACTTAAAGATAGCTTAGACTACTCAAAAAATAGCTTTTTAGTCAAGCTAAATAACGCTCAAATAAATCTCATAAAAGCTAATCCAAATGAAGAACTCGGCGAGTTTTTAATTGATCTTAAGCCCGATTTTAGCTACTTTCATCTAATAGACATCGACGTAGATAGCGCGAGGATCCTTATGCTGCCACTTGCTAAAACTTACGAGGTCGATATAACCCTTGCGCAGATCCTACCAAATTTGATACTAATCAAAGCAAAAAGTAATAAATTTGGCCAGATCGAGAGCTTTTTACAAGGGGTAAAAACGCTATTTTCACAAAAATTTATCCCACAAAAAGATGTGATTGCCTTCGTGGCAAACAAACTTATGCAAAAAGGGTTAAAAATTTCATTTGCCGAGTCTTGCACGGCTGGGCTTGCAGCAGCGAAATTTGCAAGGTATGGTGGCGTCTCAGCTAGTTTTGATGGCTCACTAGTGACCTATGCAAACCACATAAAGCACGAGTGGCTGGGCGTTGAGGATGAAATTTTAGATACCTATGGCGCCGTGAGTGAACCCTGCGTAAAAGCGATGGTAAAAGGCACGCTAAGCAATACAAATGCGGACTTTGTACTTGCTATTAGCGGTATAGCTGGACCTGGTGGTGGAACGGATAGTAAGCCAGTTGGCACGGTCTACGTCGCAGCTGGCGATAAAAACGGCAACACCGAGATTGAGAGGCTTCTTTTAAAAGGAGATCGCAACTACATAAGAGAGCAAAGCGTGCTAAGCGCCTATTTATGCCTATTTCGCCTAAAAAGTGAGATATTTTTTTGATAATTTTTTACTTTGTCAAATAGCTGGCAAAGTAAAATACAGCTATACAAAATCAATAGCCAGCTCATCATAGCTCTACTAAAAATATAGGACAAAAAATACAACTTCGTTTTACTCAAAAAATCCAAAATAAGATTGCAGGCAACAACAAAATTAACCGTAGCAAAACAATAGATACTACACAAAGCCAAAAATGCTTAGGCTTTACAAATTTAAAGCTAAATTTTTATCGTTTTACAAGATAAAACGCTAGCACATACCCCATATATCAGCACGCAAAGGCTAACACTTAGTCCAAAGACGCTAAGGGCAGCCGTGGAGCTAAAAGAGAGAGTAAAAAACGAGATAAAACTCGTGAGAAATGCGCAAAATATCCCATAAATTCGCTCTTTTTCGCTAAGGCTCTCATTTAGTGCAAATATCATGTAATCAATCCCCACAGCGCTTGCAAGGATGAGCCCAAAGACACCAAAAATGCTTAAATTTACACCAAAAATGGCAAAGATAAAAAGTGTAAGAAGTACGCCAAAGATGATGACACCCATGACAAGCGCCGAGACAAGTGCACTAAAATAAAACCATAGTAGTAAAAACGCGACCACAAGCGCTGTCATTTTTAGCTTTAGAGCAAGCTCTTTTGCCCGAGTTAGACTCTCATTTAGCGAGTCAGCAAAATTTAGGCTAAAAGCATTGTTGTGAGCTAGCACCTCATCGCTTGCCGAGCCTTTTACAAAGCCGCTCACATAGGCTACGATCAAATTTTCATCAAGGGCAAATTTTTTAAAATCCTTCATTGATTTTAGAGCCAAAATTTCACTCACGCCAAGCTCTTTTTGGCTTAAAACCTTTAAAATTTCACTTCGTATCTCATCTTTGCTGAAGCCAAATTTCTCATAAATCACATAAATTTGCTCATCATCAAGCGCCTTTTTAAAGGCCTCTTTTAGCTGCCGCTGCTCGCTTTTACTTAAAAATATATCGCTTAGTGAGCTCTCATCTTTTATCAAATTTCTCTTTTTTAGCTCGTCTAAAAGTCTCTTTTCATAGCCCAAAATGTCACCACTAGATCTTGTCACGATCATAGTATTTTGGTTGTTACCAGTTAAGCTTAATATATAAGAAGAGTCCGCTAGCAGGCTCTTTGGCATATTTGAGTAGTCTTTTACGTTTTCGGTTTTTGATAAATTTTTAAGGTCAAATCCAAGAAAAATAGCTAGTAAAACAAGAGAAATAGCTAGAAATTTAGCCCCCAAATGCCTTGCGACCAAGTCTGAGAGCTCGCAAAATTTAGTTAAAAAGGCATCAAATACCTTTGATCTATAAAATTTAACCCCTTCAAAAACCAAAGGCATGAAAAAGTAGCTAGCCAAAAACGCAGCAACGAGCGCAAATGCCGAAAAGAGCGCCACTTCTTTAAGTAGCCTAAGATCAGAAAATGTAAAAACTAGATAGCCACTAAGCGTGATAAGAAGGCCTAGCAAGAAAATTTTTAGCATATTTTTTATGCTGCTAGCTCTAATAGCTTCGCCCTCGTTTTTGCTAAGCCAGTGCAAGACATAGTCAAACATAAGTCCAATGAGGCTCGTGCTTATTAAAATAGTAAGGATGTTTAGCTCGCCAAGGCAGAGTAAAGTGCCTGCAAATGCCACGCTAAAGCCAAATGCAGCGATAAATATCACATAAAAAATGCGTAAATTTCTAAAAGCAAGCATCAAAAATATAGCAGTGAGGCTAAGCGAGACCGCGCTCATATAAAGGCTCTCGCTCTCGTTTTTTTGCTTTGAAAATGCCTGATAGAGAGCACTTGAGTGCACAAAAAGCTCGTTTTGCCCTATTTTTAGCGCATTTAGCTCGTTATAAAAATTTATTAGCCCCTCACTAGAAGCGCCACTTTTTAGCTCGCCTTTTAGCAAGAAAAAGCTCTTTTCTCCGTCCTTTACCTCGAGCATGAGCTCAGCTAAATTTAAGCTCACATTGCCATTTTTTACACTAAAACCACTGCTTAGTGAGAAAAAATCATCTTTTATCTTTAAAAGCCTAAAGCTAAAACTGTTAAAAATTTCCTCTGCTCGCTTTTTAAAAAAGGTGTTTTTATCGTTTTTTAAAAGCTCCAGATCAGCCCTACTTAAAAGTGCGATCTTTGAGCGGTTTATATCACTTTTTATATCATTTAAATTTATATCTAGTTTCGCCTCAAAGCTCTTAAAAAGCGAGCTTTTGAGAGCTAAATTTTGCACATTTTTGGCCAGCTCTTTAGAATTTACCAGTACTAAAAAATTTGACGCCATCTCATCTTGCACCTCTTTTAGCACCTTTGCCTCTTTGGCGTCTTTGAAATTTATTAGTGAAAAGATATCTGTTTGGACGTTTTTTAGGCTCGCAAGCGAATATCCAAGCGAGGCTAAAAAGACAAAGATAAAAGCCAAGATCGTGGCTAGTTTTTTCATTTTATACTAAACTCGTTTATCGTTTTATCGCCGCTTACCTCGTCAAGCTCGATCTTTTTTACCGCCTCATCGCCGCTTATCTTTATGGATTTAAAAATTTGCTTAAAGAGTAAATTTTTAGGACTTAGCTCTATGCTCCACTCCTTTAGGCTACCGCCTGTTTTTATATCAAATTCTTTCCTAAGCTCGCTCTCATCGAGGCTGATAATGGCAAGAAAGAGCTTTTCATCAAAATTTGCTGTCGTCTTTTCAAGCTTACCATTTTCGTTTTTAAAAATGCCATCTTTGTTTATAAAAACCTTTGAGACGACGGGCTCTAGAGCATCCCAGTAAAGACCGCCATTTTCTAGTCTAAACTCGCCCGAGCTTTTTATGTTTTTGTTAAAGCCAACCAGGCTCTTTGTTTGCGTGAAATTTCCGCTTACGCCATCAGTTTTTACCATATTTTTAAGCTCAGCTAGCTCATAGCCAAAGCAAGATATAAAAATGGCTAAAAAAAGAGCTATTTTTCTCATATTTTCTCCTTTTTATTATAAGCTTCGATCGCCTTTTTTAGGGCTTCAGGCATCTCAAAGTAAGTTTGCAAGCTCTTCATGTCGATGACTGCTTGGGCTGTATTTGCCTCGCTTAGTTTTTCGCCCTTTTCATTTTCTATAAGGTAGTGAAATTTCAAAAATGTTTCGCACTCGCTAAGCGTCGTCGTGACCTTTATAACGTCGTTAAAAAAGGCTGGGCGGACGTACTTTACGTCAAGCTTTACGATAGGAAATGCGTAACCATCTTTTTTCATAGCGATGTAGTTGTACCCTAGCTTGTCAAGTAGCTCGCATCGCGCCATTTCTAGGTACTTGACGTAGTTGCCATGCCACATCACCTCCATGCTATCAACGTCAAAAAACGCCACTTTAAATGTGCTAACGTGTGAAATTTCCACTCTTATCTCCAAAAATCAAAAAAGTTAAACCACTGCGACGGACTCTTGCAAGCTTGCTCCTCAAGCTGCCTTACATAGCTTTGCACGTATGGCAAAACACTTGCCTTGCGGTCACGACCTAGTTTTATCTCATCAGCTATGTCACTTAGTTCGATGCTAAATTTATCGCCATTTTTTACGCACCAAAGTGCGCTCATTTTTACTCCCAAAATGCCAGCTAGCAGGTATGGACCGTAGTTAAATTTAGCCATCTTACCAAGGAAGCTCACTTCAACAAATTTATCGCCATTTACCGGAGTTCTATCTCCCATAATGCAGATATTTACACCACTATCTACCGCCTCTTTTAACTGCATCATCACGGCTGTATCGAGGTTTTCTACACTTATTAATTTAATCTGTCCCTTGCTTATCTGCTCTAAAATTTTATAAAATTTCTCACTTCCTTTGCTATACACCAAGATGATCATGCGAAAGCTCGGTGATCTAAGTGAGAGCGCCTTGCAAATTTCTACATTTCCCAAGTGGCTAGTAAGGAGTACGCGACCACTTTTTGAAGCCTCAAACTCTTCTTTTATCCACATAAGTTCGTTAAAATCCAGCTCATTTTCGAGCACGCCATTTTGCCAGATACGAAATTTATCGCAAATAGCTATACCAAAATCATAAAAATTTCTAAAAACACCAGTGTATGGTTTTTTACCACTAAATTTTTCTACATTTAGAAGAAATTCTCTTATATTTTCTCTCTCGCTTTTTGAAAAGATGTAGTAGAAACAAACAACTATCATAACTATAGGTTTTATAAGAAAAATAGGCAAATTCTTGGTTAAAAACAAGCTCACCCTTAAGAAAAATTCATTTGATCTTTCGCCTTTTTGCCACCATGCGTATTTTTGCCCCTTAAAGGCTTTACCTAGCAAAAATGGAACTAAACTAAAAAAATATTTTGCATGCATAAGGCTTATTAGCACGTTATCTTTTAGCATTTTAAAGTGCGAAACGCCGCCTTTTTCATATCTTACGTTTAGCGGTATCCACTTTAGTCTAGTGCCTGCTCTCACCGCATTTACTAGGATCTCCATGTCAAATTCCATCCTATTTGAGCTACTTTGGAGGGTCACACTCTCAAGCTCTTTTAGCGGATAAATTCTAAACCCGCACATCGCATCTTTTATGTTGGCGTTTAAGGTGTTTACCTTGACCCAAAAATTTGTAATCTTTCTACCATAAAATCTCGACTTTGGCGCATCCTCGCCGTAGATGGGGTCAGCTAAGATCATATCGTGTGGATACTTTCTGCTAAGCTCCAAAAACTCAGCCACTTCACTTATGTCATGCTGAAAGTCGGCATCGATCTGAAATGCGTGCGTATAGCCATTTTGCAGGGCGTGTCTAAAGCCATCTTTTAGTGCAGCTCCCTTACCGCCGTTTTGCTCTCTTGTAAAAATTTCTACGCCAAATTCGCTTAAATTTTCTAGTGCTTTTTTTGAAGTCTCGTTTGAACCATCATCAACTATCAAAATGTGTAGATTATAGTTTGCAAGCGCCTTACAAAGAGCTCTGATCTTCTCTGGATGGTTGTAAAATGGTATGAGAAAAAGCGTCTTCATGAACCCAGCTTTATCCTACCAACACTACTTCTAGTACCGTTACAAAATATCTCAAAATAAACCTTCTCATCTTTTTGCGAAATTTCTATACAAAGCTCGTCATTTGGCCTTACAAACTTTAAAAATTTCAAATTCTCTACCACACATTGATCGCCTATTTCTGCGCCAAGCTCTCTTGCAAATTTAAATACAAAATCAAGCTGCACAAAGCCAGGCAAAAGCGGTAAATTTGGAAAATGCTCGGTAAAAATGCCAAGTGCTGGGCTAAGTTTTGTCTTAAATTTATAAATGCCATCCTCGCTACTTTTATCCCAGCTAGGCCCTTCGCTCTTTTCTAAAAGCTCTTTAAAATTTGCTTTTAGAAATTTTCCTTGAGCGTTTTTGCAAAGCGAGCTAACGATTTTAAAATACCTAACACTATTTTTAAACTCAGGCCTTAAAAGCTCATTTAATCTTCCTACAACACCCTTTTTGCCGCTATCTCTAAAGAGTTTCACACCTACTTCACTAAGCTCTAAAAGTACGGCTAGACGCTTAAATTTTGGATGCGTGTCGCAATAGCAGTCTTTTATGAGGCCGCTTTCAAATATCTTATTTTCGATGCTTATTAGATTGACCCTTTTATCATTTAGCTTGACGATCCTATCAATCCTGCCTTTTAGCGTGAGCCTGCTGCCCTCTATCTCCGCCCAGTCGCTAGTTTGAAAAAACTCACACCATGGCGAGCTAACGTTTAATGCCTCATCTTCATTTAGTCCGGCTTTTACCTTGCTAAAAAGCAAAAGTTCATCACCTAAATTTCTAGCCACTGCACCAGTTTCGGTGCTACCATAGATGTCGATAATGCGTGTTTTGCTCAGTTTTGCTATGCCAGCTCTTAGCTCACTCTTTAGGGCTGAGCCAGCACAGATGATGTTTTTTAGTCCTGAAATTTCAGCTGCTCTTGGGCTAGAAACTATCGTTTGAAGCAAAACTGGGCTTGTTATGAAACTTAAATTCTCAAGCTCTAGCTCAAAGATCGCCTCTGGGTAATTTAGCTCCCTGCTAACCGCCTTTGCACCAGAGATGATGGGCAAAAATACCTTAAAAGTAAGACCAAACATATGCTGATGCGAAACGCTTGAAAAAAATGTATCACTTTCATTAAATCCAAGCTCTTTTTTTAAAAATAGCCCTTCTTCTATCATCGCACCAAGTCTTTTTGGTATATTTTTGCTATTTCCAGTCGAGCCCGAAGTCTGAAGAAAAAAAGTAGAGTTTATATCAAATTTTGGCTCTATATTTCTAGCTGGAGCCAAAAAATTCTTGAAATTTTCATCATTGATATTAAATTTATCACTACTAAAAATAGGCTTTGCGAGCAAAATCGGTCTCACACCGATCGCAAGTGCTCCAAAAAAAGCTACACAAAAGTCAAAGCTCTCGCTTAGATAAATTTCTACCTCGCTTAAATTTTTCTCTTTTAAATTTGCCCCAAAAATAACAACTTGTGAGTATAAATTTTTATCAATATCAACAAATTTAAAGTCCTTTAGACTATTTTCAAACTCCATCTTTCCTCTTTAAAATAAAAACTTTACGATATAAAATTTCTCCAAAAAACAAAAATCCCATCAAAATATAAGAGATAAAGGAGCAGTAAATACTCCAATAAAATTTATTTTCAAAACACGATAAAACAAATGCAAAAATCGCATTAAATACAAAAAATAAGCACCAAATTTTTGTTAACCCTCTTGTGTAACTAACGACCTTTTCGTCGATATTTTTCTCTTTTAGCCTAGCAAGCCTAGTTATCACCGCCTCACCCTTTAAGCTATAAAAAAAGACCGCCAAAAAGCCAAAGCTTACGATACTTGGGTACAAAAGTGCTAAATTTACGCTTCTAAAAATAGCGCAAATGGCAAAAAATATCCCAGCTGCTAAGCAAACCTGTCTTTTTTTACCACTTTCAAAATAGGCTCTAAGCCCCCAAAGCACACATAAAACACCAAATATCAAAGTAGCATTTTCTTGCCAAAAAAATAGCACTAAAGGGTAAGCAATGCTTACTAAAATTAGCACCAGGTTTACTATTTTATGCTTCAAATTTCTTTGCTACGGCTTTTACGATGTCATCAAGCGTTTTTACGTTTTTAAAATCCTCTGGCATCAGTCTATGTCCAGTTTGACGCTTAATGTAATCAATCATATCAATAGCGTCAATGCTATCAATCTGCAAATCCTCATATATCCTAGTCTCTGGCTTTATCTTGCTCTCATCTATCTCAAAAAGATCGATCAAGGCTTTCTTTAAAATTTCAAAAATTTCTTTTTCACTCATCGTTATTTCCTATTTTCGTAAATGTATTTTGCAAGAGAAGATACGCTAAAAAATATCTCTTTTAGATTTGAACTCTTTGAGTCAAGCACAAGACCATATTTTTTCTGCACTGCAAGCCCAAGCTCTAAGGCATCAACACTATCAAGTCCAAGACCATCATTAAAAAGTGGCGCATTCTCATCAATATCACTTGGCTTCATATCCTCTAAATTTAAGCTTGTGATGATCAACTCTTTTATCTCATTAACTAGCTCTTTCACCAAATTCCTCCTTATAAATTTTACTTATCTCATCATGCATTGCCCTAGCCCTTACCGGACTTGGCCTATCCTTTAAAAACATATCAACATCAAAATTTTTCATCTCTTTAAAATGATATTTTATCTTTTCATCTGGTATTTTGTACCATGGTTCATTTTTTCTAAGACTTCTTGGATGCATATTGATGCCGATACATACAATATTTTTAGCGCCTTTTACACCTATGTAAGCAGCTGCCTTATGAAAAATAATTTCATCTTTCGTGCGTGTACCCTCTGGAAAAATGAGCAAATTTTCGCCACTTTTTAAAACATCTACGCTTTTTTGTAAAAATTCCTCATTATTTGTATTTGGTATATAGTTGCACGCCCTAATAGCAGCAAATAAAAATATATTTCTGCCAAGCTCGCCCTTTACGATGCAGTTTATCCTTTTAAGTCTTGAAATTAAAAAGACCACGTCAAGAAGCGAAGGGTGGTTTGCTATGACTAATTTTGATCCACCTTTTAGCTTAGCGAGCTCAAATTTATAGTCAAGATGCCCACAAATTTTAGTAACTTTTATAAAAAATCTCCAAGAAATTCTAACTAGATCACGGCATAAATTTTGTATAAATTTAAATTTATTTAGCCTCAAAAGTACCACTGGCACAAGCACTAAATCCCCGCTTATGCAAATGATTGCAAAAAGGAAAAATAAAAATCCAGCTCTTAAAATTTTAAGGCTCATAGCTAAAATTCCAAGATGAAGAATAACTACAACTTTGCCAGCTTTTTGATATTTTTGGATCAAAATTTACAATAAAGTTTTGTAATAAATTCTCGCAAATTTCTTTTTCTTTTTTAGCTCTTTTTAGAGTTAAAACTCTCTCATTTTTTGCCCTTGAAACAATAAGAGCGAGCATAAATGACGGCTTTTTCTCATCAAAATAACTCTGCTTTATCGACTCGTGATAGGCAAGTATTAGCACCTTTTCATATCCGTCATTTAGTCTTAAAAATGCCGCTTGCAAGGCATCTTCAACTGGACTAAATGACGATATGGCAAGAATTTCATTGTGATTTTTAGCTTCTATGCTAAGAAGCGACGAGATAGCGTTATGCACAGAAAGTGAAAACGATGTAGGCGAAACCGGCTCAGCTTTTGCCAGTGTAGTCTCTAGCTCAAAGCAGCGATTTATTTCTCCTTCATATGAGCTAAAAATAACCGGCATATCAAGCTCGTCAAAACCGCTAAGTAAGCTAAAAGCGCACTTTGCAGCGCTACTTAGCCTTCTTCTTTGAATCGGTGGAATCTTTGCTAGATCAAATTCTTTTTTATATCTAGCTAGATCCTCACCGACATCGCCATAAGCTATCGCATCAAAAAAATCTACCTGAAATTTCATTATTTCGCGATATCGCCCTTTAGTGTAACGCCAGACATCAAAGCACCACTTCCACACTGGAACTGAGTTTTTGAATTAAATGGATGCTTTTTGTAGTAGCCGGTTAAATTTACAACTTTTGTGCCGCCTTCTTTTAAGGCTCTTTCTTGGAAAGTTTTTATAGCAGAAAGAAGTGCGATTTGGCAAGCCTCTTCGTCACTTTTATTAAAACCATTTGTCTTTTTATTAGATGTTAAATCTTTTACGATTACCTGTCCGGTATAACCTGTGCCAAAGCTAAAACTTACATTTGGAAGTAAAAATTCCTTAGCCTTTGGACCATTTAAAAAATCAAGCGAGTGGTATTTTATCTCGTCTCTTGCACTAAGGCTTGTCGCAAATGCCAAAACAGCAACTAATGAAACTAATTTTTTCATGTTTATCCTTTTTAAAATTTGTTATCTACTCTTTTAAATATCAAAGATGTATTTACACCACCAAATGCAAAGTTATTACTCATAACAAAGTCTGTCTTTATCGGCGTTGGCTCCTTTAAGTAGTTTAGCTTTGCACACTCTAGATCGATCACGTTTAAATTTATAGTTGGAAAAAATAGCTCTTCTCTCATCATCATGATAGAAGCGATCGCCTCCAGTCCGCCGCAAGCTCCAAGCGTGTGACCAAGATAGCTTTTAAGTGAGCTGATAGCGATCTTCTCTCCAAAAAGCTCATTTGTAGCGATGCTTTCAGCTATATCGCCGTGTTTTGTCGCAGTCGCATGAGCATTTACATATCCTATGCTTTTTGGCTCTAAATTTGCGTCACGAAGTGCCAGGTTCATCGCTGCTTTCATTGTCGCACTTTGTGGCCTAGTGATGTGCGTGCCATCACACGTCGAACCAAAGCCAACAACCTCAGCATAAATTTTAGCCCCTCTTTTTAAAGCGCTCTCTTCACTTTCAAGCACTAAAAATCCAGCTCCTTCGCCAAGAACCAAACCATCTCTATCTTTTTCAAACGGCGTTGGGGTCAAATTTGGCGTGCTATTTTTCACACTTGTAGCGTAAAGCTTGTCAAAGACGTAGGCCTCACTCACGCAAAGCTCCTCAGCCCCACCAGCTAACATCATATCTATGCTGCCGCTTTTTATGCTCTCATACGCATAGCCGATAGCATGCGAGCCACTCGTACACGCAGAAGATGTAGGGATGATACGGCCTTTTAGTGAGTAAAATAGTGCAATATTTGCCGCCGTGGTGTGAGGCATCATTTTTATGTAGGTATTTGCGTTAAAACCGCTATCCATATCTAAAACTAGCTTTGCCATATCAAGGATGGAGTCCGTGCTGCCAGTACTTGAGCCACTTGCCACGCCCATCCTGCCATCTTGCACACTTGGGTCTAAATTTGTAGCCATCAAAGCTTCGCTCTTTAGCAAGCCAGCGTCTTTTAAAGCAAGTCCAGCCGCGTGCACGCTATATGTTGAGACCTTGCCAAGGCTTCTTAGCTGTTTTCTGTCCCACTCCTGCGGATGTTTGTAGTCTATGATAGGCGCTGCTAGGCGTGTGTTTAGATCTTTATAACCCTCCCACTCACTCATATATCTGACGGCATTTTTGCCTTCAAAAAATTTAGCCCTCATCTCCTCCCAGCTGTTGCCAAAAGCACTGACTGCACCGATACCTGTGACAAATACACGCATTAGCAAAGTCCTCCATTTACGCCGATGACCTGCCTTGTGATATAGCTAGCATCACTGCTTAGTAGAAATTTAACAAGTCCAGCCACCTCGTCAGCCTCGCCAGCTCTTTTTGCAGGTATGGCTTTTAGCACCTCTTCTAAAAAGTCGCTATTTAAAATTTCCTCGCTCATATCTGTTTTTATAAGCCCGGGTGCTACGCAGTTTACTGTTATGCCTCTGCTTGCAAGCTCGACTGCAAGGGCTTTGCTAGCTCCTATGATGCCAGCTTTGCTAGCTGAGTAGTTCACCTGACCTCTATTGCCGATAACCCCAGAAACCGAGCTTAGAGTAACGACGCGAGCTGGCTTTCTAGCTCTTATCATCGGCATCAAAGCTGGCCTTAGCACGTTATAAAAGCCATTTAAATTTACATCTATCACGTCAAACCACTCTTCGTCGCTAAGACCAACAAAGGTATTATCCCTTGTTATGCCAGCGTTTAGCACAACGCCGTAGTAGACACCATTTGCTTCCATGTCAGCCTCTATCGCCTCTTTTGCTGCGGCCGTATCAGCCACGTCAAATGTCATAAATTTAGCCCCAAGCTCACTAGCTATCTTTAAAAGCTCATCGCTCTTGCTTCTTGCATGAAGTACCACTTCATACTCGCCAGCAAGGCGTTTAGCGATGCTAGCTCCTATGCCTCTACTTGATCCAGTTATCAATACTCTCTTACTCACTAAGTGCCTTTTTTACAAATTCTTCATCAGGACTCATCACATTTAAAACCGCCCTTGCGCCAAGCTCGCCGTTTACAAAAAGTTCACTATCATAAACGCCAAAACCACTCTCGTCTTGGATCGAGCAGTTTGAAATGATCACTATCTCATCTCCCACTTTAAAATACGGCTTAAAAATTTCAAATTTCCTACTTCCAAGCAAAAAGCCAAATATCGCCTTCTCACCGCGCAGCTCACGCATTTTTGAGTCATAAATACCAAGGCTTTGAGCCATCATCTCGATTGCCTTTTGCATGTAAAATTTCCCATCTTCCAAAAATGGATTTTGATCATTTATCGCGCTTCTTACTTTGATGCTCTCACAGGGTTTAAATTCTAAAATTTCATCGATCAGAGTTATGGCGCTACTGTGTGGCAAATAATCACTTATCATCATCTCACTCTTTTAAATATTATTGCGGCGTTGTCTCCGCCAAATGCAAAAGATAGCGACATCGCCGTTTTTACGTCAAATTTCGTGCCCATTTTTACTAAATTTAGACGCTCGAGCTCCTCATCGTAAGCTCCGTCATAAACGTGCGGCGGCAATGTAGCATTTTCTTGCATGCAAAGCATCACACAAATGGCGCTCTCGATGGCTCCAGCAGCTCCTAGCGTGTGGCCGATCTGTGGCTTTAGAGTGCTAGCATAGGTTGAGCCAAGCGTTAAATTTACTGCTTTTGCTTCCATTTTGTCATTTGCTTGCGTGCCAGTGCCATGCAAATTTACATAGTCCACGCCACTCATGCCAGCTCTTTTTAGTGCATTTTCTATGCACTCTATCGCCATTTTGGCGCTAAAATCAGGCTGCGTCATGTGAAAAGCGTCGCAGTTTGAGGCCGAGCCAGCGACCGCAACGTTTGAAATTTCATCACGGCTCAGCAAAAACAGCCCAGCTCCCTCGCCAATATTTATCCCCTCTCTATTTTTAGAAAAGGGTTCGCTTGGTTTTTGACTTAAAATGCTAAGTGAGTTAAAGCCATTTATGGTTAATGTGTTTAAACTATCGACGCCGCCGCATATAACCGCATCACAAATATCGCTTTTTATTAGTCTTTGTGCCTCAATAATCGCCTTAACACCAGAAGTACAAGCAGTTGAAACACAAAAACTTGGACCTTCTAATCCATAAAATTCGCTCACAAATTCAGTCACATTTGCAAGACAATTTCTGTCTATACCAAACTTGCTTTTATCAAAAACTTCAGTTTTTATATACTCTTTAAAAGTCCAAAAATTTTCTTCAATTCCACTCGTTGTAGTGCCTAAAATAACACCTACACGGCTTTTGCCAAATTTTTTGATAGCCTTTTTTATCTCATCGTCAAGCTCAAGGAGCGTGTTTAGAAGCAAAGCATTAGTTCTTGTTTTAAAGTGTTCCTTTGTGTTCTTGGAAAACTCTGGCAGTGCCTTATCAAATTTTGCAACTAAAAATTTATTCTCAGGATGAAACTCACTGCTAAGGCTTAGAAATCTCTCTCCACTTAAAAGCGAGCTCAAATTCTCATTACTGCTGCTCCCTGCGGCACTGATGATGGCTGGTTTGCTAACGTAGATCAACACTTTCTACCTCATAATATTGATCGCCTATCATAAATTTTTGCTCTTTTTTTCCATCTTTTATCATCTCTAGTACTTTTATAAAAAGTTCATTATAGGTGCTATTTGGCGGCAAAAAACCTAAATTTTTAAAGCTGCCATCTTTTAAAACTCGCCTAGCTTCTGGCGCGCCAAGCGCATTTACAAGGCTAAATTTATACTCGTTCTCGCTATTTTGCAAATAAAGCAAAAGCAAACCTTTTGATGAGCTTATCTTAAATGTTTTCAAGTCAAAATCTGTCATCTGCGGCGTATCAAATTTCTTTGCGCACCCTAGGGCTAAAAACGATACAGCAAGAATTATAGCCATTTTTCTGACAAGCACTTTTAACCTTTTAAAACCTAAAAATTATAAAAATTTAATAATTATATCTTTGCAATGCTTAAATGCAAGGCAAATAATAAATGAATTATTAACAATAAAGTATTTTTTCTTTACTCCAGTATCGTTAAATTCAGTCTTTGCAAGATCGCTAAAGGCCAAATCCCTTACTTTTAAAGTCGCCTCTTTTGCGGTATAAATTTCATAAAATTTTTGCGTTTTGTTTTTTGCATTTGCTAAAATTTTATTCTCATCTTTTGTGAAACAAAAGCTAGCTACTACATCAAAATTTCGCTCTTTTAGCTCTTCAACATCGACTCCAATCTTTTCTTTTGAAATAGCCAAAACAGCAATATTTTCTTTATGTGAAAGACATATTCTACCTCGCATCTTTGCTTTAAATTTTAAGTAGCGAGAAATTTTAAATGAGTTTTGTTTTATTAAATTTGGATATTTTTTTAGCCTTCTGCGATCTTTTTTATCCAACATTTTAGGACTAAAATTTCTACTATCAAAGCCGATAAAAAGACAAATTTTGCCCTTTTTTATAGTCATTTTCTGTCCTAAAATTTTTAAAACGTATTTTAAGAAATTTAGCTTTTATAAGTAAACAATAAGTGTTATAAATTTATTTGCTCGCGAGAATAGTGCAAAAATTTACCAGCTACCGCTAGCCCCACCTCCGCCAAAACCTCCGCCTCCGCCGCCAAAACCACCTCTTCCGCTACTCGAACGACCGCTACTTCTGCTGCTTGAACGGCTACTGTTTGTACTATTTGAGTCCGATCTATCACGCCTAAATCCACTATAAGTACTTTCGCTTTTGGTGCTTTTCTTGAAAGCGTCCTTGAAAATCATAAAAAATACAGCAAAGATAATGACAAAAACAGTATAAATAATAAAATGATCCTGCACTTCAAAACCTTCTTCAAGCGCAATTGACGTTATCCCTGCAAAGCACAAACTAAATCCTATACGCCTAAAAAATTTACCCAAAAGAATAGATAAAAAACACGAAATCATTCCGATAATAAATGTAGACCCACCAAAAGACATCTCATCATCTTCATTTGCATTTACAAATTCTTCACCGCTAGCTGCTTTTATGATAGCTAGCACGCCTTGCTTTACACCATGGCTCATATCGCCCTTTTTAAACTCAGGGATCATCTTGCTGCTTATGATATGACTTGCCACAGCATCGGTTAGTATGCCCTCAAGGCCGTATCCAACCTCGATGCGAACCTTCTTTTCATTTGGAGCAACCAGCAGTAAAACGCCGTTATCACTCCCTTTTTGACCCAATTCGTAGCCTCTAGCTATTTCAAGAGATAACTCTTCTATACTCTTATTTTCTAATGATTTTAATGTCACAATGGCAATTTGCGTGGTGCTATTTTGCTCAAAATTTTGTACTAAGTTTAAAAGCTCATCTCTTTCATTTTCTGAAAACAAATGAGCTTCATCGTTGATCTGCTCGTTAAAATTTAGAGCAAAACAAAAGCAAAATGCAAAGCATAAAAGGCTAAAAATTTTTTTCATTATTTATCAAACGAAACTTTTGGATTTTTCATCTCTTCATCACTCACTTCGATACCTTGCTTTAACTTCATCTCAGGATAAAAAATACTTACTATAAATTTGCCAGGGAAGCTTCTTATAGCCACATTGTACTCTTTTACTGCATCTATGTAGTCACGTCTGGCTACGCTTATACGATTTTCTGTGCCCTCAAGCTGACTCTGTAGTGAGAGAAAATTTTGATTTGCTTTTAGTTCCGGATAGTTCTCGCTAACCGCCATCAGCCTACCAAGTGCTGAGCCTAAAGAGTTTTGAGCTGCCATAAATTCTTTTATCTTAGCTTCATCGC
This sequence comes from Campylobacter sp., assembly GCF_052169515.1. Lineage (GTDB taxonomy): Bacteria > Campylobacterota > Campylobacteria > Campylobacterales > Campylobacteraceae > Campylobacter_A. The sequence continues at coordinate 59,368 of NZ_JBQNCH010000006.1, read as the reverse complement.
TAAGACTGCTTGCATCAACGCTTACTTGCATACTCTTGCTTCTTGCGTTTGTTACATCTTCAAAAACCTTTTGCTCGTGAGCCGCATAGCCTTTTACTGTTTCAACTAAATTTGGTACAAGATCTGCTCTTCTTTTGTATTGATTTAGTACTTGCGACCACTTTGCATTTGCATTTTCATCAAGTTCGACAAATGAATTTGCGTATTTTAAAGCACCGAAAGCTAGTGCAGCGATAACTACGATAACGGATATTAAATTTTTCATATTTTCTCCTTTAACGAAGAAATATTAATAAAACAGGGCTTAAAAAATAGTATAAATTGGAGTTAAAGTGAGTGCGAATTTACACACTCACTTTATGAAGATTAAATATCTATTTGGATCTTGTCTTCTACTTGGATATGGATAGTTTTACCATTTATTTGATCTACACTTGAATAGCCTTTAAATCCAGCAGTATCATATGTATGATCTTCGGTCCATTTGTCTTTTAGATCAACTTTTGTGACTTTATTGCCATGCTCATCAAAAGCACCACCTTTTATCTTAAGAACAGTATCTAGATTATCAGTGATATCAAAGATATTTTGTGCATTAAATTTGACCTCTGTTTTTCCTCTCAGGTCAAGATTTTCAAAGCTTTCTACTTTTGAATCAAGATTAGAAATGTTGTTAAAGTTAACTTTGTCGCTATCAAAGACCAAAGTATCATTGCCTTCGCCACCTTTCATATCTTTACTTGCGTCAAATTTAACTGTATAGTCTTTAACATCTATATGAAATGGTTCATGAGGCTCATAAGACTTAGACTCTAAACCACCAGAAGTCTTAAGCGTAGCTTTTACTTCCAAATCATAAGCCGATCTAGCATTGATATCAAGTGCTTGATCAAATGTTCTGTTAGCTATATCACTACTTGTTAATACATGACTTTCAGTTTTAATTTGTGTGTGGTTGTCTGGATCAGTATATTTAAATTCTACCGTATCGCCTTCCCTAGCATCTTCATTTAAATAAACTCTGACTTTGGTAGTCTTTTCACCATTTTCTAAGGTAGTTATATCTTTATTAAACTTAATACCTCTTATAGCATCCATCTGGGCATGTGCACTATCTTCTACATTTACGCTTTCACCAAAAGTATCAGTTAGCGTTACTTTAGCCTTTGTCTCAGCATCAACTGCAATTTTAGCATCAAGCTCAAGCAATTGGTCTCTACTTAATGTGCGTTGAGAATTATCAGCCAAATCTTTTAAAGTGATATTACCGTTTACATCTTTACCTACTACTTCATAGTTTTTAATCACATTAGTGCTATCAGGATTTGTTATCTCAATATCTATCTTGTCGCCAACTACAACACTTTTTGGAATAGTAACATTTACTTTTGAGGCATTGCTACTTGACTCATCTCTTGATACGATGCCATTATCGTCTCTGTCAGCAACTATGTTTGCACTTAGTCCTGCTGTACTTAAAGGAACAAGTTTTACTTTAGCTTCACCGCTAGTTGTGGTCTCTGTGTCATTTGTAATAGTAGCTACTGCACTAGTATCACGACCTGGAAGCATAGCAACGCCAGGAATTTTTATAGTGTTGTTTACTAGCTGTGTAGCAGTATGAGTAGTATCGTCTATAACTGAAATTTTACCATTAGCGTTTCCTGTGACAGTATAAGTTACAGTTCTAGTTGACGTAGAGCCATTAGCTTGAGGCTCTTTGATAGTCACTGCTACTTTATCACCAGCTACAACATTATATGGTAGTTGAACGCTTATAGTTGTTTCTTTTATTTTATCGTCCAATAAAGCTTCATCTCTATCTATTACATTATCTCTACTTGCATTATCTTCTACAAATTCAACCTTTAGATCTTTTGTATCCATCGCCTGAAGCGTAGCTTTGGCTGTTTTTGTTACTCCACCTATAGTAGCTTCTACTTCTGCAGGATGATCTTTGTCTATATGAACATTAGGAATTCTTAGTTTATTTCCTGGCTCAAGCGTAACAAGGCTACCATCTGCATCTTTTATGGTAACGTTTGTACCATCATTTGAAACAACAGTATAAGTTTTCTCTGCTCCACCATTTACCTTGACTTTTATAGTATCGTTTGGATTTACACTAACTGGGATCTGAAGTGTTGCCGAAGTAGTGTTTAACTGCTGATCTTTTATCGCTTCATCTCTACTTAACACTTCATTTCTATCTATATCTTCATCTATAAATAGTCTAAAGCCACTTCCAGAGCCGTTACCTTGAGCATCAAGTGTGATATCACTAGTTGTCTCTACCTTATCGGCACCCTTGCTATCAACAACCTTGGCATTAACAATAGTAGTATGATCTTCTGTCAAACCAAGTGTATAGTTAACTACTTTATTACCGTTATTGTCACTAGTGATATTTAGCTCTTCGCTACCATTTTTAACTACTAGATTATTGTTAGCACCAGTAGTGATTTCATATGTTTTTTCTACTTTGGCACCAGTATTTTTGTCGGTAATTTCTATTACTAATTTATCGCCTATAACAAAATTCGAAGGAAGCTTGATAATTGCTGTTGTGGTGTTTTCACTGTGATCGCGATTTGCTTCAGCATTATATAAGATGCCATCATTGTCAGTATCTTCTTCAAAAGTGATTCTCATATCATCATTAAGCGTTTCAAGGATGTTGTGATTTTCAGCCTCAGCTTTACCGTTACCATCTGCGTCCGTAGTTTTTGTTGTTACAGTTATGGTTTTACCTGGTACGATATCTATGCCAGGAATTTCTATCTGATTACTATTATTGGTGATCACTTCATTACCGTTTGCATCTTTTAGTATGACATTGCCAGTTGGGTCTCTACCGTCAACTTTATATGCTATATTCTCTTGCTTATTGCCGTTATTTACAGTTACATTTACTATGTCGCCAGCCATAACATTGTTTGGTACTTTTACCACTATCGTAGTTTTATGTAGATCGTGATCTTCGCCATCTTTACTCTCAGATCTCGTTAGCGATACATTACCATCAGCATCTTCTTTGAAAAATACTGCCGTATCGTTTATATTAGAAATAGAAACAGTACTTGTTTCATCTGCATGTTGGATGCCATCTTTATCTTTTATCTCAGCTGTTACCTTTGTTGTTGAGCCAGTTGTAGTTTTGATACCAGAAATTTTAAAACTGTTACCATTTTCTATATTTACTACATCAGTTGGATCGTCATCATTTTTTATAGCAGTTAGATTGCCATTAGCATCTTTTTTAATTGTGTAATGTTTAGTATATTCATGAAATTTAGTAGTTCCATCTGGATTTTTTCCATCTGGTTCATTTATAGTTACAGTTAGCTTATCTCCATCTACTGCATTTTTAGGAAGCTTTATAGTGACTGTTGTGCTATTAAGATCGCGATCACCAATAGCCTGCTCCCTACTCATACTCTTAGCACCATTAGCTTCGTCAAATGTAACTTCAGGTTTTTTTACATGCTCTAGACTAGCTGATACTGTTGGCTCACTTATAGATGTATGCCTGTCTGGATTTGAATGTGTTATTTTAGCATTAATGGTCGTATCTTCTCCATGCTTTAGCTGGATACCAGAAACATTGATGGTGTATTGATTGTCGCCACCTTTTTTAGGTATTAAAACATTAGAAGTTCCGTTTTCTGTTACACTAGTCACAGCACCTTTACTATCCATATGTATAGTAAATTCTCTTGTATAAGTTTTAGAAGGATTATTTACAGGGTCAACAGGATCAGGTCCAGTAATAGTTAGCGTAAGCTTATCGCCATCATCAATTTTATTTGGCAGAGTAATCTTTGCTGTAGTTTTATTTACTTCATTATCTAAAGTACTCTCTTGTCTTAAAAGCTCATTAAGAGTCTTTTCTTCTGGTAGTGTCATCGACAAATTTCTACCTACAGGCAATACAGTATCTTGGTCTGAATTTTCACTTTTTACATTACCATCTTTGTCCTCCACATGAACACTAGCAGATGTTCTTACATCTGGAAATATTGGAAGAGATGTATTTACTTTTTGATTATCAATCATCTCTTGTGTAAGAGTGATAGATTTTTCTAAATTTTGAGATGGGTGCAATGGATCAGTATAAGTTATAACGATCTTATCACCAACAACCACATCTTTTGGTAAAGTTACCTCTACTGTTGTGCTTCTAAAATCATTGTCTTGACTATTTTCTGGATCATATAAATAGCCATTGTTGTCTTGATCTTCTGTAAATGTCAAAGTAGGTTTTACATCAGTAATAGTAGAGTCACTTGCAGCTGCACTTCTCATTGTGTTTGTACCATCTGATACAAAAGCTTCTACTTTTGAAGGCTTGCCATGTTCAACTGGCATATTATCTATCTTATATCCATTATCTATTATATTTTGATCTATAGATACGTTTCTAACCTCGGTTGTGCCATCAGGTTTTGTCAAAGTCACATGAAGTATATCTCCAACAATCACATCCTTTACAGTTATAAGAACTGGGGTTTCATTTAATTTGCCATCTTTATTATTTTCGGTATATGTTCATAGATTATTATCAGGACTGTTATCTTCTGTAAATTTAACCTCTGGGGCACTAAAGCCAGTAGAAGTTAAGCTATCCTCACTCCTACCACTAACATTTCCTTGAAAATTTGTAATAGTTGCATCAACCTTTGAAACCTTATCAGTTTCTATTGGCGCATCAAACCGATAACCATTACTCATAATATTTGGAGTAATAACTACATTTGTTTGTATTTGATTGCCATTTGGCTCAGTAATAGTTATATTTAGCACATCTCCAGCTCTAACACTACCGTCATTTGGAACCGTAACAAGAACTTTTGACGTATGTAAATTTGTATCTTGTGCGTGCTCAACCCTACTTAAAATACCATCATTGTTAGTATCGCTTATGAAAGTTACGATAGGATTGCCTGGGATTATATTAATATCTCCGCCATTGTATCCGCTTACTGTATTTTCGTATGATGCAAAAGCTCTATTTGTATCGCTTAAATTTCTATATGTCTCACTAATATTTGAATAATGGCCGCCCTCAGCAAATCTAGCGTCGCATAAGCTTACGCCATCTCCACCACCGCCAGCAGCAGTATCTCCACCAGCTGCAGTATCTCCAAGTTTTGTTAGGTCTCCTCCATTTAAAATAGCATTTTGCAAGTCACTAATGCTAGCTAGACCTTCTGCCCCTATAGTATTTTGATTTAAGACGAGCGTATCATCACCTACTATTGTAATCTCTTTTCCATTATTTGAAACAATGGTTATTTTATCGGCTGTATTACTTGTCTTAATGCTCTCGTTCATATAAACGATATCGCCGATCTTTAGCTCTCTCTCATTTCCATTTTGATCGATAGCGACTGCCTTGCCACTAAGCGATTTTACTACGCCTGCTTCTTTAGCTACAAATACTCCTTTTTATTACTTTTGTATTAATTTAAAAGTGTGATTATATACTATTTATATGTAATATAACTTTATACAATAAAATTTATCTTTTGAGAAAAAATATATTAAATAAATATGGATCAAAATTCTAAATATCAATAGTTTGTAAAGGCAAATTTTAAGCTTTTATCAAAAAGTAGTTTTTTTGATTAGTAATATGGTTAATCATACAAAGTATAATATTTTTTATCATAAATACTTAATTTAAGATATTTTTAATTAGCATGAAACAACAATATAACTGAAAAAACCATAAAATTTCCAAAATTTTTATGTTTAGTATAGGAATTTTTAACAAAAAAACTATTTACTTGACTCAATACAACTAAAAATTTTATTCAGAAACACTATTTTTAATCAAGTTCAAAATAAGCTACTTATTTGATATCCACAGAAATTTAAAAGCATTATAAATATTTATCTTCTTTTATTGCGTTTATTTATAGACTTGGATAAATTTTTATACAAAAATGATTTAAAATATTACTCAAATATCTTTATATAATAAAACTGTGATTTTTATAAGTAGTGGCGGACAGAGAGGGATTTGAACCCTCGAGCCCCGATTAAGAGCTGCACCCTTAGCAGGGGTGTGGTTTCAGCCGCTCACCCATCTGTCCATAAAAAAGAAATCGCATTATAATTGAATACTGCTGATATCTTGCTTAAATTTACATTTTCACAGTTGCCGCTTTCGCGAAGAAGAATAGCCGAATAAACTACTTCAAATTTAAACGACTCGCCACAAGTCAAATTTGTAAATTTAATCCTTCCAAAGCCACCATTTTAGTTTGGCTTTGTCTGGGTGTGGCGTATTTGCATAGTAGCAAACCATACGGTAAACATAGAGGATACACCTATCACTGCCACGTCCGAGCGCCTTTGTGCGCTCAAACATCTCGTCCGGATCCGCACCCTTTAACGAAGCTATGTCTGTGTAGCCGAGTGCCAGCAGATCGGCCTGTGTCGCTTCGCCGACATAGGGGATTTTCTTAAAATCACTCAAATTTAGCTCTCTACTTCGCTTTGATGTCGTCTTCACGCAACATTTTGTAAAAATTTTAACATAGAAGCTATAATTAAAACAACTTAATAAAAACTCAAATATTAAATTTGCTCCAAAATTCGTTCACAAATTTCTCTTGGATTTGCATTTTCATAAATCGGCCTACCAACAACGATAAAATCACTACCCTCTTGCTTTGCACTCACTAAGTTAGCTACTCTTTTTTGATCTCCAGCGCTCTCGCCAAATGGCCTAACTCCAGGACAAAGCGTAATAAATTTCTCGTTTGTAACATCTTTGATGAGCTTGCTTTCAAAAACAGAACAGACCATTCCGTCAAGCCCTGATTTAAAGCTCATTTGGCTAAATTTTCTAACTGAGCGAGCAAGCGTATCGTTATAAACCATTTCAAATTCACTCTCGCTAAAACTAGTAAGTGCCGATACTGCGAGCACTAAAGGACGGCTATTAAGACCAGCTAGCCTATCCATAACTGTCTTCATCGCACGCTCGCCAGCACTAGCATGCACATTTATCATATCTACACCGATTTTTGAGACGACTTCAGCCGCATCTGCCATCGTGTTCGGTATGTCATAAAGTTTTAGATCAAGAAAAATTTTAAAACCTTCAATCCCTTTTAGCTCTTCTATAAATTTTGCCCCATCCCTAAGATAGCTTCTAAGCCCAACTTTTAGCCAAAGATTAAGCCCTTTTAGCTCGCGAACAAGGGTTAAATTCTCTTCACGACTAGCCATATCTAGTGCGACACAAAGCCTCACAGATCGCCCTTTAGCTTATCAAGTACGCCGTTTATAAATTTTGGTGCCTGATCACTTCCAAGCTCTTTTGCAAGCTCAATCGCTTCGTTTATGATAACTGCTTTATCAGTTTGGCTAAATTTCATTTCAAAAAGTCCGAGCCTAAGGATAGCTAGTTCTGTTGCACCAACTTTGCTAAAATCGCCGTCTTTTAAATATGGCTTTAAAATTTCATCTAGTTTTTCTTTATTTGCAAGTACCTCTTTAAAGGTTTGCTGCGCCTCATGCTTGCGCTCGTTTCTTATCTTTTTCTCTTCTAAAAATTCCTCTTCAAACGCTGGAGTTACTGGATTTATCTCGTTTGAGTATAGCAGCGAAACGACAGCCTGCCTAACCTGATGACGAGTCGCCATTTTACGCCTCCAAATTTTTATACAAATTTAGCATCTCAATCACGCCAGTCATCGCTTCAAAGCCCTTGTTTCCAGCCTTTGAGCCCGCTCGCTCGATGGCTTGCTCGATGCTATCTACCGTTAGCACACCAAAGGTCACCGGTTTGCCGTATTTTAGCGTGACGTTTGCGATGCCCTTGGTGGTCTCAGCGCTCACGTAGTCAAAGTGTGGAGTTGAGCCTCTTATCACCGCTCCCACGCAGCAAATAGCGTCAAATTTACCGCTATCTAGGGCCTTTTCTAGTGCCATTGGTATCTCAAACGCGCCAGGCACCAAAATGAGGCTCAAATTTTTATCATCCCCACCGTGACGCAAAAACGCGTCCCTAGCACCCTCGACCAGTCTATCGGTGATGATGTGGTTAAATCTCGCGTTGATGATCGCTATCTTCTCATCGCCTTTTAAAGCTAAATTTCCTTCGATTATTTTCATGTTTGCTCCTTAAATTTCTATCCATTGTAGTCCGTGTCACGCGTGATGATGACCTTATAGCTAGGATAGGCGCTGCTTACTTGCGATAAAATTTCGCGGTAGAGTGCCGAGCTATCTGGCGCGTTAAAGTCTATGACGATATCAAACGTGATCGTGTTTGTCTCTTTATTTATGTAAAATCCATGCATTTGCTTGATAAATTTATGTCCAAAAACTATCTTTTCGACGTTTAGCCTTGTTGCGTTGTCCTCTTTATCAAACGCATAGATGCCAATGGTATCTAAAACAATGTTAAATTTCGCAAAAACTTCGTTTTGTATACGTCTAGTAAGCGCGTCTATCTGCGCGGCGTTCATATCGTGCGCCACCTCTATATGCACGCTGCCCAGTTTCTTGTCTGGGCCGTAGTCGTTAAAGATAAGGTCATAAGCCCCAAGAACGCCATCAAACGAGCGTACACACTCATAAATTTCCGAGCTATCGCCACTAGGCATCCTCGCGCCTAAAATTTTATCTATCGCGTCACGTAAAATTTCAAGTGCCGCCTTGATAAGAAGTAGCGATATAACCACGCCAAGATACGCCTCAAGGCTAATGCCAAAAAATACAAAGACTAAAGCTGCCAAAAGCGTACCAAGCGAGATAAGAGCGTCAAATTTCGCGTCCACTCCGCTTGCTATGAGCGAGTCGGAATTTACCCTTTGTCCGACCCTTTGCGTGTAAAGCCCAAGCGCGAATTTGACCACAACTAAAACGGCGATCAAAACAAGCGAGATGGTGTCGTAGCTTGGGGTGCTTGGCGAGATGATTTTTTTAGCAGACTCAACCACGGACGTGCCGCCTGTATAAAGTATGATCACGCCTATAACGATAGCCGTTAGATACTCCACTCTACCGTAGCCAAATGGGTGCTCTTTGTCCGGATTTTTGCCGGCTATTTTTATGCCGACAATGGTAATGACCGATGAGAGTGCGTCGCTTAGGTTATTTACCGCGTCTAAGATGATAGCGATCGAGCCGCTAGCAAAGCCCACTGCCGCTTTTATAGCTGCTAAAATGGCATTTGCCACTATGCCTACGACACCTGTTTTTACGATAGTCTTATCTCGCGACGTGACCTGCTCTACTACTTCCAAATTTGCTCCTTAAACAATCTTTAACATCACTACGCTAAAGATGATGAGTGATAAATAAAAAGCCTTTTCTAAATTTATCTTTTCGTTATTAAAAACCAGACCAACTAGCACTGCACCCATGCAGCAAACCGCGTCAAATTACCGCTTGTAAGCACTTTTTCAAGCGTAATAGGGATCTCAAATGTGCTAGGATAGCACTAAGGTTAAATTTTCTCGTCGTCACCATGACGTAAGAATGCGTCTTCTGCGCCCTCTACCAAGCGGTCTGTGATAATGTGGTTAAATCTTGCGTTGATGATCGTTATCTTCTCATCGCCTTTTAAAGCTAAATTTTCTTCAATTATTTTTATTAATTTTTCCTTAGATTTTTGCCTAGTTTATCAAAATCTTATTTAAACTAAAGCTAATATCTAATCTCAAAAGAAACACTAAAATTTCTACCAGGAGCAGTATACCGCTCAAGTCCGGTACCATCAAATTTAACATAGCTTTGGTTACCGTTATATCTAAGCTGTCTTAAATTTTCCCAAGTGGAATACTCTTTGTTAAAAATATTAAACACACCTGCATTGATGCTGAAATTTTTACTGATCTTATAACCCATAGTTAAGTCAAAGACAAAATAGCTTTTGCTTAGGAATTTATGTGCTTCTGGCTGAGTTGTACCAGTCACTTTGCCTGTATTTCTATCGACGATTATCTGAGAAAAATTTGGTGGTATTTTTGAAACCGCATCTTTTGCTTTTTTAGCTGCTACAAATTTGCTAGTTAATAAGAGATCAAATTTATTATCACTATACCCAAGTCCAGCTACTGCAGTAAACGGCTGAATAGCCATAAGTGAAGTTCCATCATTTTTTTTGCCACGTGCATAAGTCGCTTTTAAGCTTGCATATAAATTTTCACTTAAATTTAGTGCATTCCCATTTACACGCGAATTTAGTTCCAAACCTTTGACGGTGGCTCTACCAACATTTACGTGTTTAAAATCGAGACTTTTTTTACTGTATTTTTTTACAAGCTCCCATGTATCAAAATCAAGTTCTTCTATCTCATCAATACCAACATCATAATCAGTATCAATAAAATCTCTATATTTAGAATAAAAAGCACTAAGAGCAAGTGCATAGCTCTGACCCGATGACAATAAACTTACTTCATGATTAAAGGCTTTTTCTGGTTTTAGTTCCAAATTTCTAACATATCTTGTACTATCCCTAGGTGTATCAAAATACATCTCCTCCACTCTTGGTGCACGAAAACCGGTGCTAAATGCGTAGCTAACACTCACATTGTTATTTATATCATACTGGGCTCCTGCATTGTAGGTAATGGCCTTAAATTTACTATTTTGAAGATATGGCGTAGCCACCATTTTATATCCTGCACCAGAGGCAATATTTGCTTGCTCTGGTTTATAAACATATCTATCAAGTCTAACTCCATAGTTTAGACTTAAGGCTTCGTTTAAGCTCATATCGTCACCTAGAAAAGCATATTCAAGAGTGCTTTTTACTGGCTGAGCAAATGTTACGTCCGTTGCTTTAACCGGCTTAAAAGGATTTGCTGGATCTACGATAAAACCACTACCGCTCCATTTTGTATTAAAACTTTGTCTAAGTTGTAAATTTTTATTTTTAAAGGTAGAGATGTGTCTGCCAAGACCAAAACTCAAGATGTGAGAAATTTTACCTGCATTAATGTCACCACTCATGCCGCTTATATCGAACTGTTTTTTATCTTGAAAAAATTCATAGCTATCTTTTTGATCAAAACTTGAGTTGTATTGCATGTCGTTTGGATAGTTTGCATGATATCTTGTGAAATTTGACCTCTGCTGCACTCTTTGCTTATAAAAGCTTACCTTTAAATTACTTAGTAAAGCATCATGGTCTGGTACAAACTCATAGTAAATTCCATATCTTTTGTAAGGGATGCTATCTCTTGTCTGCTTTCGATTAAGTGTTGCGGTGCTATTACTCTTCTCTTCTGTAAAATAGTTTTGCCTAAAGTCTTCATAGGATGTATTTATAAAATGCGAGTCAAACCTATAGCCAAATTTCATCAAATTTGAGTGCGTGCGAAATCTCACATCATCGGGCAAAATTCTACCAAAAGAGCAAAGGTTTGGGTACTTTTCTGCTAAATATGAACCCTCCACACTGGTTCCCATTCCACAAAATGGCACATCATCTAACTTGCCGCTGTAAAAATTCTTTGTCTGTTTGCCACGCTTATACGTATGCTGAAATAGTGCTTCGATACCGCCTACTTTTACGCCTGCACCTGCAACTTGTCTAAATTCACTATTTTTTGATGCATATGCGCTTTTGCTATAAAAACCAACATTTTGCCCATCCCTTACAAAGTCATCAATATTTTTTGTCTGCATACTAACGCTACCACCGATTGCACCACTACCTTTATTTAATGAATTTGCACCTTTTACAAATTCTACACTGCTTATGTTTTCAAGCTCGGTGCTGTTTCGGTTTCCATTTAAAATCCCTAAAATATTGTAAGAGCGGGGCATAAAACTCTCAACAGCTTCCATCCCGTCTATTTTTAAAGAAACTCTATCGCTATCTACACCTCGTATAGCATATCCATTATTACCACTTCTACCACCTTCTGTAACAGTTACGCCAGTTTCGTTTCGCACAAGATCTCGCTCAGAGAAAATTTGGCCCTTTTTTAACTCGCTTTTACTAAGCTCTGTTTTTTTCGATGATATACCAGCCGCACTTACGACAACACCTTCTAGCAACAGATCTTGCGATGCAAAGACAAAGCTTGATGCCATACTAGATACAAACAAAATTCTACAAATTCTCATAAAATATCCTTGAATTTAAAACTAATTTGAAAGTGTATTACTATTTGCATAAATTTATTTTGAATTTAAAAATCAATATTTTGAAAACAATATTTTAGTATGAAAACTTTTTAAAATTGGTTTTGATATTATTTTTAGAATATATTAAGTAAATAAATTTTGAAGTTATATATCTTAAAATCTGTTTTTATCTTGCCAAATTAACTTGATATTTACGCTTCTAAATTTAGCACTTAAACAATCTTTAACATCACTACGCTAAAGATGATGAGTGATAAATAAAAAGCCTTTTCTAAATTTATCTTTTCGTTATTAAAAACCAGACCAACTAGCACTGCACCGACTGCTCCAATGCCTGTCCAGATCGCGTACGCCACCGACATAGCAATAGCCTGCATGGCATAGCTAAGAAGCGTTAGCGACAATGAAAAATTTCCAACCAAAAGGATAAAATTTGCCCACTTTTGCACGCCACTGCTCTTTTCAAATTTATTGATAAAAAAGACGCCAGAGACCTCGCAGCACCCAGCTAGTAAAAGTGCTAAAAAATGGATCACTGCTTCACTCTTTTTAGCCCAAGCACGCCCAAAATGAGCGTTGCTATGAAAAATAGCCTAAGAAAATTTGGTAAAGCTCCGCTTGCTATGTAGCCGCTGATGATCTCGGCAAATACTATAAATATCGTGCCAAAACCCACAAATACAGCGTAAGATATGCTTAGTGGGATGTATTTTAAGGCTTTCATAAAAGAGATAAAGCTCACGCTCACAAGAGCGGTCGTGAGCAAAAACTCCCCTAAATTTGATGCGTGCTTTAGGCCATATGCCCAGCCGCATTCAGCCAGCGCACCAAGCAATATCCACAAAAAGCCCTTAGTTTGCATCGCCTAGGGCGTCTTTTATCTTAAAAATTTGAGCGATATTTGCGTCTAGCTCGTCCAAATTTAACATATTCGGCCCGTCGCAAAGCGCCTCGCAAGGATTTACGTGCGTCTCATAAAAAAATCCGTCCACGCCCGCAGCCGCCGCCGCACGCGCCAAATACGGCACGAATCTCGCGTCCCCGCCGCTTTTTTCGCCAAGAGCACTTGGCATCTGCACGCTGTGAGTCGCGTCGAAAATCACGGGCGCAAATTCGCGCATGAGCACCAAATTTCGCATATCCACGACTAAATTTCCGTAGCCAAATGTACTACCTCGCTCGGTTAGCCACACGCTGTTTTGCTTGGCAATCTCGTATCCATCGCCGCTAATGCCCCTTGTTTCTAGCACTTTTTTAACAGAATGCTTCATCGCAGACGCTGCCAAAAACTGCCCTTTTTTGATATTTACGACCGCTTTTGTCTTAGCCGCAGCCACGAGCAGATCGGTCTGGCGGCATAAAAATGCAGGTATTTGTAGCACGTCCGCGACCTCGCCTACAGGACCGGCCTGATAGCTCTCGTGGATATCGGTTAAAATTTTAAAGCCGAACTCCTTTTTTACTTTGGCTAAAATTTCGCACCCTTTTTCAAGTCCGGGCCCGCGAAACGAGCTTATACTCGTGCGATTTGCCTTGTCAAAGCTTGATTTGAAATAAAAATCTATCCGCTTATCTTCGTTAAATTTAACTAGCCTTCTTGCCACGTCAAAAACGAGCTGCTCGCTCTCGATGACGCAAGGCCCTGCTATTAGTATCATTTTTTTCTCCTTTATTTTTCTCTAACAACTAAAATTCCACTAACCACGACAAGTATGATACCTACAAGCGCTAAGTGATTTGGTAACGCATCGCCCATAAAATAGCCAATAATAAGTGTAAAAATAACGTCTGCATAGCTAACTGAAGCGATGACGCCAGCTTTTTTACCAACTGCAAAGGCCTTTGTCATAAAAGCCTGAAAATAGTATCCGCTAAGCCCCATTAGCAAGATAAAAACAATATTATTCCAGTTTGGCATACTAAATTTTGAAAACAAAAAATCAAGTGGCTCGTAAGTAAAAATTTCTGCCAGACCCATACAAATAAGCGGCAAAAATGATCCCCAAAGCATAAAGCTTAGCACGATGATATTTGTGCCATAGCTCTTGTTTAGCTCCTTTACACTTGTGTATGCTATTGCCGCACCAAGACCACTCCAAATACCGATAATATCGGTTTTGTTGATGCCTAAATTTGGCTGGATGACAAGCAAAATTCCGCCAAATCCCAAAAAGACAGCAAACCAGCCAAGTGAGCTTAGTCGCTCCTTAAAAATTATAGCTGCAAGGATTGCTGTAAAGATCGGATTTGTCTTTTGAAATGTAAAAGCTGTAGCCAAATTTACGTGTGCTACGTTATAAAAAAAAGCAAAAAGTGCCACAGTGCCGACAAAACCGCGAAACATCAATAAGAAAAAGTGCCCACCGGCTTGCTTAAATGGAAATCTATAAATGGCATAAATAACAATAAAAAGGCCTATTAAATTTCTAAAAAATACAACTTCGATCGAAGGCATATCTTGGCTAAGATGCTTTGCAAATGCACCAGTTGCAGCAAACATAAAGCAAGCAAAAAGCATATAAAAGATGCCAAGATGTGAAATATAAAACCTTTTTAACATCAAATAACCTTTATTTTTAAAGCAAGCATTTTAATAAAAAATGGCTTAAATTTCGGTCGTTTTTTCTTTCATTTTGGTGCTTTTAAGCAAATTTTTATACTTTATATAAGTCAAAAATTTGTATAATCAGCCATCATAAAAAGGACAAAATTTGCAAAAAGTAATATTAGTAGGCAAGCCAAATGTCGGTAAAAGCTCACTTTTTAACCGCCTAGCAAGAAGACGTATCGCCATCACAAGCGACGTTAGTGGCACCACAAGAGATACAAACAAGGCCAAGATCGAAGTCGAGGGTAAAGAGTGCATTTTAATCGACAGCGGTGGACTTGATGATAGTAGCGAGCTTTTTAAAAACGTAAAAGCAAAGACCCTGGCTGAGGCTAGAAATTCAGACGTCATTTTATACATGGTCGATGGCAAAATGATGCCAGATGACGAAGATAGAGCTATTTTTTATGAGCTTAGTAAGTTAAATTTACCAATTGCTCTAGTCATCAATAAAATTGACAGCAAAAAAGATGAGCAAAGAGAGTGGGAATTTATAAGCTTTGGTGCGAAAAACACCTTTGGAATTTCCGTAAGCCACAACACTGGCGTTGACGAACTTAGCATGTGGCTGGCAAAACACATCGGAGACAAGGTGCAGATAAAGGCCGATTTGAACGAAGATTTTGATGATTTTTTAGAAAACTATAACGACGAGGGCGAGCTTAGCGACGAGGTAGACTACGAGAACAAAAATATAAGGGTTGGTATCATCGGCCGCGTAAATGTCGGCAAAAGCTCACTTTTAAACGCCCTTGTAAAAGAGAGCCGAGCTGTCGTAAGCGACGTCGCAGGCACCACAATCGACCCAGTAAATGAAATTTATGAGCATGATGGCAGGGTTTTTGAGTTTGTCGATACTGCTGGTATTAGAAAGCGTGGCAAGATCGAGGGTATCGAGAGATACGCACTAAATAGAACTGAGAAAATTTTAGAAGAGACGGACGTGGCACTACTCGTGCTTGATAGCTCCGAACCGCTAACCGAGCTTGATGAGCGTATCGCTGGTATCGCTTCAAAATTTGAGCTTGGTGTCATCATCGTGCTAAACAAATGGGATAAAAGTAACGAGGAATTTGACGATCTTTGCAAAGAGATAAAGGATAGGTTTAAATTTCTAGCATACGCACCTATTATCAGCGTTTCAGCACTTGGCGGCAAAAGAGTGCATAAAATTTATCCACTCATCATTGAAATTTATAAAAATTACACCCAAAAAATTCAAACTTCAAAGCTAAATGATGTGATCGCAGAAGCAACCAAAGCACATCCATTGCCGCGAGATAAAGGCAGAGTCGTAAAAATTTATTACGCAGTGCAGTTTAAGACCGCACCTATCATGATAGCGCTTATAATGAACCGCCCAAAGTGTCTGCATTTTAGCTATAAACGCTACCTAACAAACAAGCTTAGAGAGAGTTTTAACCTAACTGGCGTGCCTATCGTGCTAATCCCTAAAAAACGTGGAGAGAGCGATGAAAACAAAGAACAATAATATCGTTTTGATAGGATTTATGGGTGTTGGTAAGGGGACGACTGCAAGGGCTTTAAGCAAGGCGCTAAAGACGATGAATCTTGACTGCGACGATCTTCTTGAGAGCTCACAAAACATGAAGATAAAAACCATCTTTGAAGAGTATGGAGAGGAGCATTTTAGGCAGCTTGAAAAGGATCTAGCTAAATTTTTAGCAACAAATGTCAAAAACAGCATCATCTCAACAGGTGGGGGCTTTGCGAAGGTTAAAAATTTAAAGAAAATTGGTACCGTGATCTATCTAAAAGCTAGCTTTGAAGCGATAATACAAAGGCTAAAAAATAGTAAAAATAGCGAGAAAAAGCTAGCCAAACGCCCACTTTTAAGTGATCTAAAAAAAGCCGAAGCACTTCATCTGGAGCGCGAGAAGCTTTATGAGAAAAAGGCTGACTATATCATCGAGGTCGAGGATAAAACACCAAAACAGATCGTAAAAGAGATAAGGATGCTTTTAAAAATTTAAATTTGGTTGCAAAGTGGCGTAAACTTGCTGATTTGCAACGATAAATTTTAAGATCAAGTTGGATACGTAAAAGTCTGACGTGATGTTAAAATTTAAATGTTTTTTGGCAAAGAGTTTTTTGTTTAGGCGAGGCAAAATTTTGTTTTTAAGTGAGGACTAGACACATGGTCTGCTGAGCTTGAAAACAAAATTTCAACGAAGCATAGGCAAAAAAGTTAAAGCAAAAATTTGAAAGGATAAGATGAGAGTATTAACCGGCCTTCAACCCTCCGGCAAGCTACACCTTGGTAACTATTTTGCCTCGATAAAGCAGATGGTTGATATGCAAGAGCAAAATGAGATGTTTATGTTTATAGCAAACTACCATGCGATGACGAGCCTTAGCGAAGCCAAAGCCCTAAAGCAAAACACTTTTGAGGCTGCGTGTGCGTTTTTGGCACTTGGGATTGATCCAAATAAAAGCATATTTTGGGTGCAAAGTGACGTAAAAGACGTACTTGAGCTTTATTGGGTGCTAAGTCAACACACACCAATGGGTCTACTTGAGCGTGCACACAGCTATAAAGACAAAGTCGCAAAAGGCCTTAGTTCGCACCACGGACTCTTTAGCTATCCGGTTTTAATGGCGGCTGACATTTTGCTTTATAATGCGCAGGTCGTACCTGTGGGCAAGGATCAGATCCAACACGTTGAGATCGCACGTGATATAGCTATTAAATTTAATAACGAACATGGAGAAATTTTTACATTGCCTGAGGTGAAGATCGATGAAAATGTCGCCACCGTGCCTGGTACAAACGGCGAAAAGATGAGCAAAAGCTACGGCAATACAATCGACATCTTTGCCGATGCTAAAACGCTTAAAAAGCAAATTTCTAGCATCGTGACAGACGGCACACCGCTTGAAGAGCCAAAACAGTGGCAAAACTGCAATGTTTACAACATAGCTAAGCTTTTCTTAGACGAGAGTGGGCAGTGTGACCTGCAAGCTAGATATGAGCGTGGTGGCGAGGGTCACGGACACTTCAAGGCTTATCTGAACGAGCTTGTTTGGGAGTATTTTAAGGATGCTAGAAAAAAATTTGAGTATTATCAGAAAAATCCTGATGAAGTGGCTGGGATTTTAGAAATAGGAGCCAAAAAGGCAGAAAATGTAGCTCACGCAACAATAGAAAAAGTGCGTGAAGCAGTTGGAATTTATAGATAAGGAAAAATATGCAAAATTTATATCCATATGCACAAATAGTTCATCTTGTTTGTGCGATTATTTTCGTTGGTTACCTCTTTTTTGATGTAATCATTTTTAAGGCAGCTTGCAAAAAAATACCGCCTGAGCTTGCTCAAAAAACAAAACAAGCTATCGGTTCGGTTGCTATAAAGATAATGCCTATTTGTCTGTTGCTTTTAGTGTTAACTGGTGGCATGATGATGAGTAGCTGGGTCGGAAGCAAGGCTGGAGGTTATTTTGAGACAAATTTACAAATCGCTTTTATGGTTAAATTTTTCTTAGCGATGATAATCGCAGTTGCTGTGATTATAAATTTAAGCTGCAAATTTATATTTAAACGCCCTAGTCCACTTGGCAATATCCACCCATTTGCACTAACTGCTGCCGTTATAATCGTCTTACTTGCAAAAGTTATGTTTATGGTTTAAGGAGAGATAATGATAAATTTAAAATTACTTGAGACAAACTACGATGAATTCGTAAAGAAACTAGAAGGCAAAAATGTCAAAGCTCAGCTGATTGATGAGCTTTTGCAAACTTTTAACGAGCTAAAACAAAAGAGAAAAGCACTTGAAAATTTCCAAGCTATCCAAAACGCAAAAAGTAAAGAACTTGGCATAAAAGCAAGGGCTGGCGAAGATGTAAGTGAGCTTAAAAATGAGCTAAATTTAAACAAAACCGCCCTTGCTGACGCTGAAGATATTGTAAAAAGCTACGAAGAAAAATTAGAGCAAATTTCATTTAATGTGCCAAATATCACCGATGACGACGTGCCATTTGGTAAAGACGAAGATGACAATGTCTGCATCAAAACAGTACTTGAGCCACGCAAATTTGACTTTAGTCCAAAAGAACACTGGGAGCTTGGCGAGAGCCTTGGCTGGCTTGACTTTGAAAGAGGTGCAAAACTCTCTGGATCACGCTTTACCGTGCTTCGTGGTATGGGAGCAAGGCTAAGTAGAGCTTTGGTTAATTATATGATCGACTTCAACAGTGCTCGTGGATTTGAGCTTGTAAATGTGCCGTATCTTGTAAACTCGAACACACTTTTTGGCACAGGCCAGCTTCCAAAATTTGAAGATGATCTTTACAAAGTGCGCAATGAGGATCTTTATCTCATTCCAACTAGCGAAGTGCCTGTGACAAATTTATACAACGACACTATCATAGAGGACGAACAGCTTCCTATAAAAATGACTTGCTACTCAGCATGCTTTCGTCAAGAGGCAGGTTCAGCAGGACGTGATACGAGGGGTATGATACGCCAGCATCAGTTTGAAAAGGTCGAGCTTGTAAGTATCACTAAGCCAGATCAAAGTGAAGCTGTGCTTGATGAGATGATAAGTTGCGCAAGTGACTTGCTAACTAGTCTTGGACTACCTCACCGTCATATGCTACTTTGTAGTGGCGACCTTGGCTTTAGTGCAGCAAAGACTGTCGATCTTGAAGTTTGGCTACCAGGTCAAGGCAAATACCGCGAAATAAGCTCTATCTCAAATACACGTGATTTTCAAGCAAGACGTGCAAAAATTCGCTTTAAAGATGGCAAGAAAAACATGCTTGTAAATACCCTAAATGGCTCAAGCCTAGCTGTGGGTAGAACACTAATAGCCATCATGGAAAACTACCAAAAAGTAGATGGCAGCATAGAAATTCCAGAAGTTCTTAAAAGGTATATGTAGTGGCTAATGACGAGGTTGTAGTTTTAAAACCGCCAGGCGAACAGGCAGAAGCACCAGAAGAAAACACAAACGAAACAGCCGAAGAGATTATTTCGCTTGATAGCATTACAAATGATGAAGTGCTGCAAGACGAGAGCATACCAGAGCCTATTCCTGTCAAAAAGAGCAAGAAGAAGCTCTTAATAATTATTGGTGTAGCCACCTTATTGTTTGTTATTTTGGTTGTTTTATTAGTTATCTTGCTTAAAAAAGAAAAAAAAGAGCAAGTAGATACAACCAGCATAGTAAAAAATATAGAAAACAACTACCAAACGCAAAATTTTGGTGCCTCAAAGATCGATGAAATGATAAATAAAGCAAATCAGCTTTATGAACGTGGAAATAAATTTGAAGCTCTAAAAATTTATGAAAATGTAGCTGTTTATAACCAATCTCTTTCAAACTACAACCTCGGTGTCTCACAGATGAAACAAGAAAAATGCGACGAGGCGATCGTTTCATTTAATAAAGCGATAACCGACAGAGAAAATACAGCAGTTAGTGCAATCAATGCTGCTGTTTGCTCGCTTGAGCTAAATAACACAAAAAATTTTAACTATTACATAGGGCTAGCTGACTCATTTTTGCAATATGAAAGCAACTCGCCACTTTATAGCTATTACTATGCACTTATTAATTACTATAAGGGTAATTATTACGAAGCACTTCAGGCACTCTCTCATCCGAGTACAGATGACTACAAAGGCGAATATGCATATCTTAGTGCAAAAATTTTGTCGCTTCTTGGCGATGATGAGACGGCCATATCAAAACTTGAAGGGCAAAAGGCTTTTAAAGCCGATTTTACACTAGCTCAGCTCTACGCTAGACTTGGGAAATATGATAAAGCAAGAGACTATCTTGCCAAGGCTTCTAAAAATACACCAAATCCTGATCTTATAAAGATGACTGAAGCACTAATCGATCTAAAAACAGGATATTACGGCGATGCGGCTATATTTATAAAAGACGTTTATGATTACAATGCCACACTACCAAATAAAATTTACAAGATAAAAACGATACTAAAACCAGATCTTTTTGATATCAGCCTAGCTCAGATACACTTTAGTGACGA
Organism: Campylobacter sp.; assembly: GCF_052169515.1. GTDB lineage: Bacteria > Campylobacterota > Campylobacteria > Campylobacterales > Campylobacteraceae > Campylobacter_A. The sequence goes on along the minus strand of NZ_JBQNCH010000006.1, from coordinate 38,616 downwards.
TATGTTTTTTGATAGAACTAGACGTTACGAAACACTTTTTTACTTCGCTCCGTACAAGGTATTTGACGCAAAGCAGAGTATCGACTACATTAGAAAAGGCGGGGTTAGTGTATTTTTAGATGATACATCTGCTGCAAACGACTACCTTAGCCAAAGTGCAGCTGCTTCAAAGGTCAATGCAAAACTTAGCGAAGCTATCGCAAAAGCTCTAGACTACCGATTAAAAGAGGCAAACAAGGATTTTGAAGAGCTTGCCAAGGCCTATCCAAACCACTCTATTTTACAGTACAACCTAGCCCTAAGCTATGCTCAGCTTGGAAATTTTAGCCTAGCTGCAAAGCACTTTATAGCAAGCTATCACCAAGATGTAAATAACCATCTTGCTGGTATTTTTGGGGCGATTTGCATGGATATAAATAGAAATTTAAATCCAAAACTCATTGAAGAAATCGGAGAAAATTTAGAGAACGATAAAAATCTAAAACCTATAAATTTATATGCTTCCCTTTTAAGTCTCATAAACGGTAACCAAAGTGCCATGATAAGGTGGCTTGAAGAACCTAAAGAGCAAACTACGCTAAATTTAGCCTTCGACATCATAATCTCAAAAATTACAAATAATGATGAGTTGATGTCAAAAAAAGCTGACGAGCTCATTAAAATTTTACCAAATGACATCATTTGTAATATCTTAAATTTTATATCAAAAAACAAAGAGCAAAACATCAAAGAGTATGCAAAAGCGATACAAATTTACTTTAACGGCAAGCAACTTGACTCAAACGCTTTCTATCACGGAGCTGACATAATCAAAAAGCAATACATCAAGCTACTACAAATCTCTGGCCTGCTAACTAGAGAGCGCGATAGGCTTAGAGCCGAGCTAAAAAGTGCTCCAAAGAATATAAATTTGATCCAAACTCTAGCCTATGTTGACATCTTTACAAACGACTTTGAGGAGAGCTATAAGCTTTATAATCAAGCAATTGATGAGTTTAAAGTAAATGATGTTGGAACGTTATTTTTGGCATCTGTGGCTGCGACTGGAGCTGATAAAATTGCAAATGCGATCGCACTTTTAGAGCTTACAAAGCTAGGTGATGCCAGTGCTATTGAAAACAGGGCTGCTCTTGGCTTTATGTATCAACAAATAGACAACATAAAAGCCGCTCTTATACAATACAATAAACTAGGAAACGTTGAATACGAAAACGAATTCTATGACTTTGAGATAGATAACGAGAGATAAATCTAAAACTAGGCTTGCTTTTAAAGCCTAGTTATCAAATAAATTTATAAAATTGATTACTTTTGTGAAACGTTATAAAAAAAGCCGACGATCTGTTTTGCTAAACGCTCTTTGAAAAATGGCCAGATGTAGCTTGGTGAATAGACATTGCCTACTTGCATTAAAGAGATATTTGTCGCTTTTTCTCCACCTTTTTTTGGACGCACTAGCACACTTGCTTGCATGTGATAGACATAGCTGCTTGTAGTAAAGTCATCATCGTCATATCCGAATGGAAAAAACATCGAATATCCAAAGCCAAAGCTTGGTCTACCAAAGCCGTATCCCATACCCATGCTAAATTTAGGGTCTCTCTTGGTTATTCGCTCAAAGCCTTGCACGTCGCCAAGGATAATGAAGTCGGCGTTATTAATATTTGGCTCGTTTCTAAAACCAGCCTTTGTAAATTCGCTCAAAATTTCAGCATTTACATCTTGTCCAGTCGCACTATTTTTAAAATTTACATAAACGCTTTTGTTTGACTCACTAAGCGTAAAAAAAATAGGATCGCTCGTTTTGACCGAGATATTTGGCGTACTAGTAGCACATCCGACAAAAAATATAGCTAAGACAAGTAAAAATAAATTTTTCATCTTTCACTCCTACAAGAGCGATCTTATAGCACCTTCAAGTACACTTTTTGGTGTAAGACCGATAAATTTTGATCGCATCTTACCATCTTTATCAAAAAAATAGATAACTGGCACACCCATGACGCCGCCAACTGCCTTACTAAAATAATCCACTGAAACCTTATCACTGGTGGTTTTAAAGGTGATGTTATGCTCTTTTAAAAGCTCAATATCTTTATCAAAGCCTTTGCTAGGCCCTAAAACGCCTATAAATTCCACATCTTTGCCGTATTGTTTTTGGAGTAAATTTAGATCAGGGATCGCAGCCTTACACACTCCGCAGTCAGTGCCAAAGAAGAATAGCATATAAGGCTTGTCGCCTATCTTTAGGCGCTTTTCAGTTGGGAAAAACTGCGTGTCAATGCCACTTGAGTCATTTAGTGTGATGTGGTGTTTCTCATACTGTTTGACGCAGCCCATAACTAGAGCTGCGACCAGGCACAAAAATAGAAACTTAAATTTCATTTGGCACCTTTGGATTTTCAATAGTGCGAATTTTCTCTAGTTTGCCGTGTCTTAGATATACGATCTTATCTCCATACTCGCCAAGATCTGGGTTGTGAGTAACTAGAAGTATCGTTTTTCCGTCTTTTCTTAGCTTGCAAAATAGATCAAGTATGATCCTCTCGTTTGCCTCGTCAAGGTTACCAGTTGGCTCATCTGCTATTAAAATTTCAGGGTCGTTTATGAGTGAGCGCGCGATACAAAGACGTTGCTGCTCGCCACCACTTAGCTGACTTGGTCTGTGTGTGAGCCTGTGAGAGAGACCAACTGCCTCAAGAGCTCTTTTAGCGTCCTCTTCATCAACCGAACTGTGATAATACTGAGCGATCATCACGTTTTCAAGCGCACTAAGATATGGCACTAGGTGAAACTGCTGGAAGATAAGGCCGATCTTTTCACGTCTAAATTTAAGCGTATCATCGGCATTTAGATTGCTCGCATCATCGCCACCAAGCATATAAATGCCACTACTTGGAGTATCCATAAGAGAGAGAATATTTACAAGCGTACTTTTACCACTACCACTTGGTCCCATGACGCTGACCCACTCGCCTTTTTTAACCTCAAAATTTATATCATCAAGTGCTTTAACATCGCCAAAAATTTTACAAATATTTTTTAATTCTAATGCATTTTGCATATCATTCTCCTCTTAATGTATCTGCCATTTTGTTATTAAGTGCCCGTTTGATCGGATAAAATGCTGCAATCGCTGCAAATATGAGCGAAATGACTACAGCCACTGGGATACTTAAAATCCTAAAATCAATACTAGAATCAAATATCGCATATCCTAAAATTTGAGCTAGTAGATAACCTAAAAATGCTCCAACTAACGCCGAAATGAGCGCTGTTGCAAATGTTTCAAAGCCAAATAGTCTTAGCACATCTTTCTTGCTAGCACCTATGGCTCTAAGAAGTGCGATCTCCTTTGAGCGAGATAGCAAAATAGCACTAAGCGTTGTATTTACACACATTGAAGTGATGAGCAAGATAACAAGGCTAACAAGCGCCATTAGTAGCTTTATTTTTTCCAAGATATAGCCCTCAGACTTTGAGACCTTTGCTACTGGCTTTGCCGCTATCTCGTCGTTATTTAGAGAGCTAGCTAGTGATGTTATCTCTTCAAATTTACCAAGCACAACTGCTTCTGCGTAGTTTATCTTGCCAGCTTTGTTTGAAATTTGCTGAGCTAAAGATAGCGATGTGATCAAAAGAGCGTCCTCTTTGTCGCCGCTTGCAACTACGCCTTTTATCTTGACACTTATGCTCTCATTTGAGCCAATAGCACGAATTTCTATGTTATCGCCTGCTTTAAAACCAGCTTGGCGGGCTAGATCGATGCCGATTAGCACGTTTTTATCATCAAAATCAACATTTATCATCGCCCCGTCTCTGACCTCTAAAAATGGCTTAACCTGCTTTAACGTGCTAAATTTAGCACCCATGACGATGGCATTTGTTGGGCCGATGTTTGCCTGAGCAAATAGATACCCGCTCTCGCCAAGAAGCTTATCTTTTGGCACTTTAGCAATCATTTCATTATAAGTTTTTTCACTCATATCATCGCTTGTCGCCATATCTTTTGGAGCAAAGATCATGTTCGCACCATAAGTTTTTAGTTCGCGTGAGACCTTTGAGTCGATGTCTAGATAGACGTTTACAAAGGCGCCACACACGCATGCTCCAAGCAAGATCGAGATCACGATGACCATAACTCTTGATGAGCCGTTTTTTAGACTTTTATAGATCAGGTTGTAAAAGAATTTGCTATTTGCGGTCATATAGCACCTCCGCAGGTAGTAAATTTATGACGTTTCTCATTGGCATTAGCGAGCCAACGACTGAGATAAGCAGGGCAAATGCCACGCTGATTGGTAGCACGATCCAAGCTATGCCTATGCCGTGAGAGAAGATAATGTAAGACATCACGTAGCTTAGAGCGTATCCTAAAAATGCTCCAGTGATGCCTGCAAAAAAGGCAACCACAAGGCTCTCGCTCGCAAAAAGGGCGTAAATTTCAAAGTTACTTGCGCCTATGGCTTTTAAAAGGCCGATCTCTTTTTTGCGGCGGTAAATTTCACTTGTCATAAGCGATGTTATGCCGATGGCTGAAACTACAAGGGCGATGATACTAACGATACCCATTAGGCTTTGAATCTTCTTTACGATGTTACTCTCAGCATCGCTTACTTGAAGGCTAGCCTTTGCGCTAACGTTTGGTAAATTTTCTTCTATCTGGAATGCGATCGATCCAGCATAGGCCGAGCAGTACCATTTGTCGTACTCTGCACTATCAAGGTTGTCTAAATTTCGTCTTGCTTTTAACGATAGGTCGTTTTCTGGAATCGTCATAGCTGAGACTTCAGCCTTTGTGTATGAGCTCACGTGACCTGAGAGTTCGCCAGCAAGTTTAAGTGAGCCAATTAGCTTATGCGTCTCGTCACTTGCACCCTTTAAGATACCAACTATCTTAACCTCTTTTGTAGCGCCGTTGCCACTTAAATTTAGCTTGTCACCAACCTTTAAATTTTTAGCGCCAGCAAGCTCTTCACCAACTAAAATTTCATCCATGCTTTCATCTTTTGGCCAAGTGCCCTCAACGCCCCAAAAGCCGTAAAGTGTCTTTACGCCTGTGCTAAATTCTGGCTCATCTTTTAGGCCAATATTTTTATCAAAATATGTTCCTTCAAAGCCAAATTCTTCGCCTTTTTCATTTTTGACCTTTGTCTCTAAAAACGGTGCAAAAGCAACGATGTTATTTCTCCAAAAGATCTCTTTGATCTTATAAAGTTCAGCTTCTGGGAGTAAATTTTGCGACTTTAGCGGAGTAAAATTTTTACCCTCGATCTCAATGCTTAGACTCTCACCGCGCGGTAAAACGACAATATTTGAGCCATATCCTCTAAGCTCGCTTGCCACTTGGTCGCCAATTTTTAGCGTGATATTTAGCATGCAAGCTATCAAAAGGGCTGCCAAAAGTATCGTGATAAAGGCCATCGTCTTTTGCACCTTTGAGCCCGTGATCGAGCTTTTTATCATTCTTAGTTGCATATTTTTCATTTTAGTGTTCCATTTGTTTCTACGTATTTTTCTGGATTTGCTTCAAATTTCGCCTGAGTTTCGTTGTTTTCAAAGAAATATGTGCGTCCATAGTACAAATACGACCTTGACTCAAGGTTGCTCACCTTTTTGCGGCTAACTGGGTCAACGACCATCTTTTCAACGACTTTACTAAAGAAATTTGATCCATCAACGATAGTTTTGTAATCAACTATAATATTTTTACCGTCAAATGTAAAAGGCATAGGGATCGGGTTACAACCGCCCTCTTTACCAACTGACGGCAAGAAAATTCTGACGTTACAAGAGATGCAGATAAGGTCGTTTCCTTTCTTGATATAGCCCATGTCGCCGCAGATCATGCACGAGTCAAAGACGATGACTGGAGATGGGCGGTCGCTAAAACGGTTTAGCAAGAAAAATCTTATCTGCTTGCCCTCATCTGTGATGTAGGCAAATCTGTGAAGTTCATTATCTTTTAGCATATCAACATCAAATATAAATTTATCTCCCACTGGCTCAACCAAGACCGGCTCTGAAATTTGAGGTGGGCGAGATGCGTAAAGATCAAAATAAAGTGAAAATCCAAGCGCTATTAAAACGCTGCAAAATGCAAATTTTGCATTGTCAAAGACATTTTCTCTAATGGCTTTTGTAAAGCGGTATTTGATAGAGCCAAACGTGCTCTTATCGATACTCTTTGGCACAAAGCAAAGCGCGATGATGCATAAAAGAAGGATCACTGCTATGTAAAAATAGGCACTAAATTCTGTGACATAGATGCCTTTTGCGCTGATAGATAAAATTTGAGAATTTAGCTCGCTACTTATCTTTAAAGCGCCTGCACGCAAAAGCTCAAGTGCAGTTTGTGAGCTTCTATCAACTAGTAAAAATACTAATGTGATAAGAGCTAAAATTTTAGCTACTGATGATGGGATGCTTGCTTTTAAATTTGAAATGAAGAAAAATAAAAATAGTATCAAGATCATCGCAAAGATCATCAAAAAGAAGCTTATGACTGAAAGCGTGTCAAGCAGCTCGCCACCAAATAACGGGAACAAAGCGCTACTTGAGCTATAGCCAAAGCCAAAGCCGATGCCTAAAATAAAAAATGTTACGATTTTTGCTATCTTAAGCTCGAAAAATATCCATAAAATGCTAATGAGTAGAAAAACCAGTGTCACAGAATCTATGAAAATTTTAAACTGGTCATCAACAAGCGCATGACGAGCAGCTTTAAAGATAAGCACACCAGCAACAACACCAAGAAATGACGGTAAAAAGATCGTTTTTAAACTTTTGCCATTGTTATTTAAGGCAGCAAAAAGCGTAAATCCAAGGAGGGCTAAAAAGACCTGATAGAAGTAAATTGACATAACTAAACCCTATGAGAATTTTTAAAAAGGGGCGAGAACGCCCCAAAGTGACTATTTAACAGGACCACCTGTCCATTGAAATTTATAAGTTGTTGTGAAAGGCTCAAACCATTTACCAACACCAGTCTCTTTGTCAGCGTGGCGACCAAAGCCTTGTTTTTCTGGATTGTCGATGTGGAATTTAAGCTCATAGTTACCAACACCTGTATCCATTTTTACGTTAGCGCCGTAGTGTGGGCCATCGCTTGCAACCATTGGCATAAATGTACCTTTTTTAGTTTTACCATTATCAAGGTTTTTTAGCTCATAGTTGATCTTTAGGTATGGGATCCACTCGCCTTCGCCAAAGCCGTTTTTGTTGCCTTTTACAGCGTGGATGTCAGCTTCTAGGTGAAGATCAGCTAAGCTTGGAGCTAGATCAACGCCTTTTGGCTCCATGTCGATTGGCTCAAGATAAACAGCAGCTATCTCCATGCCATTAGCCTCTACAGGCTCGCCGATTGGGTGCTCTCCAGCAAGTGCAAAACCAGCTGCTAGGCTAAGTGCTAGAGCTGAACTAAGAATTTTATTCATATCCTCTCCTTTAAATAAGATTATTTTTTATTTTGTTTTGATTTCATGATAACAATGCCTATAATTAGGGCAAGCACCATAATGATTTGAGGTACTAAACTCTCGTAATATGGCATAAGTCCTAGCCAGTCTCTCATCCAGTCAGGGAAATTTAGTCCTTTTATGATAGTTGGGATGAAAATTTTGCCCTCAACTAGCTCGCCAACGCCCTTGCCAACAAAGACGATCGACATGTAAAAGATTATAGCTGATGTAAATATAAAAAATGGCTTAATAGGAATTTTAACAGCGAAAATTTTAAATAAGAAATAGACTATTAAAAGAACGATAAGACCTACGACAAAGCCAGCTGCGATCATTGAGTAGCCAGCTGAGTCTTTTGCATCAAAGATAAGTGCTTGATAAAATAGCACTGTCTCAGCGCCCTCTCTAAATACCGCTAAAAATACAGTCCACCAAAGCGCCGTGCTTGAGCCACTTGAGATAGACTCAGATACGTGAGATTTGATGTAGTCGTTCCATTTTTTAGCGCCAGCATTTGAAAGAAGCCAGAAGCCAACATAAAATAGAAGTCCCACAGCAACAAGCATCGTGATGCCTTCCATAAGCTCTCTTTTTTGACCTGCTGCCTCGCCAAAGATGATGTTCATTATCCAAGCCATGACAAAGCTTAAGATGACAGCCACGCCAACTGAGCTATATACTACCTTACCCATAGCTTTTGCATTGCCAGTTTTTACAAGATATGCAACGACGGCTGCAACGATGATAAGAGCCTCAAAACCCTCTCTTAAGATGATAGTTAGTGCCCAGATAAATAGCGTCCAAGGTGAGCTTGAACCGCTAGTTTTCTCAAGTGCAGCTGCTAGCTGAGATGACATCTTGCTTGCACTCTCTTCAAGTGTTTTTTCGTCTGCACCTGATTTCATAAGGGCTACAAGGTTACCAAATGTAGCTTCGATAGCTGTTTTTAAATTTACATCTATCGCACCTACTTTGTTCTCCATGCCGCTACCTTCAAACTCATCAAAGTAGATGTCTTGGATATCGCCCATAGCTTTAGCACTATTGCCACCTTTGTAAAGCGCGATGGCTGCTTGAATTTTGTCATTTATGTTTTTAACAGTTTGAGTGTAGTCTGTGCCACTATCTTCGCTGCTATCGCTAGATACTGCACTGCTCATATCAACTTTTGCTAGTTTTACTGTTTCAGCTGGAAGTTTTGCAACGGCATCATAAGCTAACTTTTTGATCTCTTCTAGCTTTACTTTAAAGTCATCTTTGCTTATGCCATTTGTGATGCCACTGATCGCTTCACCCATCTTTCTTTGGATGTCAGCATCTATGCTTTTGCCATTTTCTATATATTGGCGAACGGCGATTTCAAGTTGAGTGTTTCTATAATCATTAAATTTAGCATCTTGGATAGAATTTTTAGCATCATCTTGTTTATCACCCTCGTAGCTTGCTATAGCTTTATCTAGAGCAGCTGATAAATTTTCAAATGCCACCTTCCACTCAGGGATAAATTTAGAAGTGTCATAGCCACTTGCAGCAGCTTGTGCTGGGCTGTCTGAGTACTCACCAACAAGCTTATGACCATTTAAAATAACTGGCAAAACTTCAGCGATTTCGCTATTTATCTGATCTATTCTTTTTTGCACATCATCTGGTGCTTCGCCAGCTTTTATCGCCTTTCTGATCTCGCCAAACTGTTTCTCCATAGAGTAAGCTTTTTTCTGACCTAAATTTATTCTGATGCCAGCTTCGACATCTTCAAACAGACCAAAATAAGCATTTTGAGTATCGCTAACTGCTTGCTCGACATTGCCAGCTCTATACTCTGTTATTACCTTTTGTAATGACTCTTTTATCTGAGCAGCTACTTGCTCGTAGTCTTCGTTTCTTGCCATTAGCCAAACTGGCAACAACATAATAAGCATAAATTTGAAAAATTTACTCATTAATTAAACCACCTGTAAAATATATTTTGCTGGAATATTATCAATCTTTTACTTTGATTAAAATAAAAACGATTATCATAAAATAGGTCAAATTGAAATAACAAATAATTTTTTAAATTTATCTAACGTGAATTTAAAAATTTGTGTTAAAAATGCAAGAATAGCTTTATAAAAAGAGTAATAAATTAAATTTTAAAATTGCTAAGTAAGATAGTTTAGTTTTAGATGAAATATAAAAAATTTAAAGGAGAGCAAAGTGCCCTCCTTTAAACATTAGACTTTTAGTCCTGTATTTCTTAGCATAACGCGTTTGCGGTATACATTTGACACATCAGCTGCATCACCAACCAAAAGTGCATTTGTAGCACAAACTGCTGCACACATAGGCACTTTGCCTTCAGCCATTCTATTTTGGCCATAAAGCTCTCTCTCTTCGTGTGAGTTTGTTGGCTCTGGACCACCTGCACACATAGTACATTTATCCATTACGCCTTTTACGCCAAACGCTCCATCTTTAGGGAACTGTGGTGCACCAAATGGACAAGCATATAGGCAGTATCCACAGCCTATGCATTTATCTTTATCATGAAGCACGATACCATCAGCTCTAATATAGAAGCAATCTACTGGACAAACTTGCTCACAAGGTGCATCAGTACAGTGTTGACATGCGATGGTAGTTGAGACCTCTTTGCCCTCTATACCATCGTGAAGCGTGATGACCTTTCTTCTATAAATTCCAACCGGGAGCTCGTGAGCAGAAGAGCAAGCTACTTGACACCCATAACAACTAATACATCTATTAGTATCTACGAAAAATTTCATTCTTGCCATTTTATCTCTCCTTACTCTTTACCAGTGGCGTCTCTCTCGCCATACTCATGGAAAAACGATTTTGCAAATTTATCTTCTTCAGCCCTTTCTATGCGGCACAGACCCGCGTTAAACTCTGATATTTGAGTAACAGGGTCAAATCCGTAGTTTGTAATCGTGTTGGAGCTCTCGCCGATAACATAAGGCTTAGTGCCCTCTGGATAGCGATCTGAAAGATCAACACCTTGCATAACACCAGCAAAGTTGTAAGGCATACAAATTCTATCTGGAGTTACCATATAGCTGTGATAACATCTCACTTTTATCTTCGTGCCTTGTGGACTGTGGATCCACATCATGTCGCGGTCTTTTATTCCGTGTTTTAGAGCAAGCTCAGGGTGAACGTTAGCAAACATCTCAGGCGTAATAGCTGAGAGATATTTACTCGTTCTTTCGATCATACCAGCACCACTTAGGTTTACGACGCGTTGAGTACTAAACACGATAGGGAACTCTTTTGACCAGTCTTTTGCTTGTTGCTCTGATTTATATTTAGTAGCAACACGGAAATTTCTAGCCTGATCTTCAAATGTTGGATACTTTTGAACAAGATCCCAGCGTGGTGAGTGGATTGGCTCTCTATGTTTTGGAATAGGATCGAGGAATTCCCAAACGATCGCTCTAGCTCTTGCGTTACCATAAGGAACAACGCCTTTTTCACGACACTTTTCTAAAATAATACCGCTGTAATCCATGCTCCAGCTTGGTCCAATCTTAGCTTTTTCCTCTTCTGTTAGGGTTATACCTAAGACTTTTTCGATGTTGTCTCTAGTGATTTGTGGATAGCCGCCTTTTATAGCTGAACCTACAAGCGTAGTCTCTTCACTAGCTAGCTGGCTAACACCATTATGCTCTAGACCAAAGCGATTTCTAAAGCCCGAACCGCCCTCTACATAAGGTTTACTCATATCATAAAGTATCGGCGTGCCTGGGTGTTTTGTGTCCCATGCTGGCCATGGTTTGCCATAGTACTCGCCTTTTACTTCACCGCCAAGACCTATTAGCGTATCTGGGTCAAATTTATCCCAGTTTGCTTGGTGACGTCTAAACATCTCAGCAGTTCTGCCGCCATAACCGATAGAATTTCCAACCCTTGCAATCTCATTTGTCGCATCATCTGGCCATACAAAGTCATCTTTAACTTGTTTTAGCTCTCTATTTACGACAGCCATCTTCATGCCTTTTACATACTCATCGTAAAAGCCAAATTTCTTAGCAAATGCAAACATAACTTCCTGGTCAGCCTTGCTCTCATAAAGTGGATCAACGACTTTAGTTCTCCACTGGCCTGAGCGGTTTGTAGCGTTTACGTGACCTTCATTTTCAAAGGCAGTTGCCACTGGTAGGATATAAACGCCATCTTTTCTATCTGAAAGGATCGCGACCTCGTTTACAAATGGCTCAGCTACAACAATCATATCTAGTTTTGAAGCTGCTTCTTGAATTTTCGCAACGTGTGCCATTGATGTAATACCAGTTCCTTGTACCCAAAGAACTCTTAGTCTGCCATTGCTAAATGTGTTTTCTTCTTTTAAGACGCCTTGCCACCATTTTGAAAGCGACCAGCCCTTTTCATTTCTCCAGTTTCTATCCTCTGGATTTTTAGGATCATGATAATAATACTCTTCAAAAACAGTATTTTTAACCGGTGCTCCGCCTTGCTTTGGCTCTTTTGTAGAAACTGCAAAACGTTTTACAAATTCTTCATAATCAACGCCCCAGCCTTGGCAGTAATATTTCCAGGCTGCATCAGTTAATCCGTAGTACATTGGCAAGCTATCTGAAAGGTTACACATGTCAGTTGAGCCCTGAACGTTGTCATGACCACGGATGATATTACAGCCGCCACCTGGTTTACCCATATTTCCTAAAATTAGTTGCAAGATAGGCAAAATTCTTGTATTTGAGCTACCAACCGAGTGTTGTGTGATACCAAGAGCCCAAATAACAGTGCCTGGTTTTGTATGGGCTATGATGTTTGCAGCCTCTACTAGTCTATCAACTGGCACACCTGTAACATCAGATGTAACTTCAGGCGTCCAATGCTCAGCCTCTTTTACTATCTCGTCAATACCGTACGTTCTATGTTTTATAAATTCTTTATCTTCCCAACCATTTTTAAGAATGATATGAATAAGACCGTATACTAGTGCGATATCAGTACCTGATCTTTGTCTTAGATAAAGGTCAGCGTGTGCAGCTGTTTTTGTAAAGTTTGGATCAGCTACGATCACTTTTGCGTTGTTTCTATCTTTTGCTTGAAGAGTGTGCTTCATTCCGCCAACTGGGTTTGCCACAGCCGGGTTTGCTCCAATTATAAATATACATTTTGAGTTTGCAGCCATATCTCCAAAGTGGTTTGTCATTGCGCCATAACCCCAAGTATTCGCCACACCGGCGACTGTTGCGCTATGTCAAATTCTTGCTACGTGGTCGTTGCTGTTTGTACCCCAAAACGCAGCAAATTTTCTAAAGTAATATGCTTGCTCGTTGTTAAATTTAGCAGATCCAAGGAATATAACGCTATCAGGACCGTCTTCTTTACGGATCTGAAGCATTTTATCACCGATCTCATTTACAGCTTGATCCCATGAAATTCTTTGCCATTTACCATCAACTTTTTTCATAGGATACTTGATGCGTTGTTTGCTATGTGTAAGATCGATCTGATCGATACCCTTCGAACAGTGTGAGCCCTGAGATATTGGGTGGTACATCGCCATATCTTGGCGGATCCAAACACCATCTTTTACCTCAGCCTCGATACCACAGCCTGCTGAACAAATAGAACAAATAGTCCTAACCTTTTTTGAGCCAGGAAAAGGATCTTTTATCTCTTCCGCACTCGCCTCTCTTATCGTATCATTTTTTCCAAAAGCCATTGTGGTGCCAGCACCAAGTGCTGCTAGCTTTAAAAATGAACGTCTCCCTATACGTGCATCACTCATGGTTTTCTCCCTTAATAAGCGATTTTATAGTAGGTTTCCCAATTTTTGCTTTTTTTATAAAGCACCTCTTTTTTGTTAGACTTACCTACGACGACGCCATTGCCATCAGGAGCTAAGTCATCACTAGTTGTTTTTGCTATTGCAGAAACTGCGAGTATTCCGCCAGCAGTACCAACTTTTAGAGATTTCTTTAAAAAATCTCTTCTTGATCCTTGCATTTTTTCTCCTTGCCTCTCAAATCTTAAAAATTTGAGAAATTTGGTTCCGTAATATGTAAAATTTGCATATTTAGAGATACTAAAATATTGCAAAAGCCTATTTCAGGGCTTTTAGAGCCTAGAATTAAACTATGTAAATTTAGCATATTTATAAAATAATAAAAGTAAATATATAATACTAATTATATTTGTTAAGTATTTATTAAAAATATAGTTAAATGTATTTTAAAATTTAAGAATTTTTATTAGTAGTAAATTTCTAGGGAGAGCTCCCTAGAAAATGTTATTTTAGATCGCTTTTATTTATTATAAATGGAACTGATCTAACACCAGCTGAGATGTATTTTTTGCGTAGATCATCGATCTTATCGCTCGCTTCTTTACTAACGCTTTTTTCATCTACATTATAGTCTTCAGCGAAATATTTTCTTAAAATTTTAACCTTATCACTGTCGCTTTTTGCACTTTTAGCTTCTTTGTAGATTAGTGCACTTTTTTGCAATGACGATAGATCGTGCACTGGAGTTAAAATAAGCTCTACATTGTTATCTTTAAGCGTTGTCTCGATCTTAGCTAGCTCAGCTCTACAGTATGGGCACTCTGGATCTGAGAACATAATAATAGTTGGCTTCTTGCTGTCACTACCAAGAGTTATGATGTTTGATTTATCTTCTTCTTTGTAAATTTTAGAAATTCCCTTTGCGGCAACATCTTTTTTCATTTCAGACAAAAACGACTTTTGCTCTTTTAGATCGATCACATCAGGAAAGATGTAGTCACCTTTTGTAAATACGATTTCATCTTGTGAGTTGTCATCTTTACTTAAATTTACAACAACCGCTTCAATATCACCTGCGATTTTATGGCGATCAGTTACCTTGACTTTTATGCCCCCATTAACCATTTCCGAATAAAAATCTTCTATTTGTTTATCACTTGCTGCAATTAGACTAGTTGCTGCAATAATAGAGGCTAAAACCACTTTTTTCATTTTTTTCCTTTTTAAAAATTTGGCGGATTATATTTGCTTTTTGTAAACGAATACTAACCACGAAAAACTCTATCGTTCCCTTGCTTCATTATATCGCTCTCAAGATCAAGCTGCTCTAGATATGCAATGATGTATTTTCTACTAAGATTAAGCTCATCTTTTGCATTTGTGACGTTTACAAATCCATGCACTTTAATGATACCCCTTAGCTTGTCAAGAGCAAGTTTTAGCGAATTTCTAGTTATAAAAAGGTTATGTTCTAGCCTTATGACTCTACCCATTGCGGTGAGTTTTTTAAGAGCACTATCGCCACTTAGCCTATCGATCTCCAACTCATCATATATATTATATGGTGCAGTTGGGGCCAGTTTACCATCTTCTAAAATTTCATAAATTTTCTCTTCGAGCCTTACTTTTAGTTTGCTAATATCAACGCCCTTTTTTGTATAGACACCATCATTTTTAGCGATTAAATTTATGCTCTCGAGCTCATCAAGTGCTTTTTGAGCCAAACTAACGCTAGCCCAAGTAAGCTTCAAGCTTATACTCTGAGCTGAAAAAACAGCAAATTCATTCTTCTCTATCATAAATTTAACCACTGATTTTATCCGTTCGACCGCACTTAGATCGTAAATATTTAACGCCTTTTCATCAACAAAAACAGATGATAGTTTTTTGGCTACATTCACGGCCTCTTCGTGACTTAAACCAAATCTTTGATAAGACGAGATAATGCCAAAGCCATTTTTGTGAGCATCTTTTAGTATAGAAAATGCCTCCACAAAATCATGCTTTAAAAGTGCTGCTAAAAAGAGAATTTTTCCAGCTTTTTTTAGTGGCTCAAGTACAGGGTTTAGTACTCTACCACCACCGATCACTCGTGCGTCTGAAATGAGAACAAAAGTCTCGTCAAATTTCAAAAACATATCGCTTTGAAATTTAAAGGTAACAAAGTAGCTATTATCTTTTTGGCTTAGTATTAGCACCTTTGCAGGGACATTTTTAGCACCCACGCAAAATGTTACACTTTGCGAGTGGATCAAGCTTTTAGCAGTTACGACCGCGTCTACCTCTCTAAAACCTCTAAAGAAGCCTTTTTTGCTAAGTAGCTGCCCCTTTTTTAGCTCGTTAAGCTCCACGCCTGTCAAATTTAGTGCCACGCGGCTGCTAACTCCAGCACGATCTACAAATTCATCATGGCTTTGCACGCTTCTTACGAGCACCTCTTTACCGGAGTCGTAGTTAAAAAGCTTCTCGTTTTTATTAACACTTCCCTCTATCACGGTGCCAGTTACGACGCTACCGATACCTTTTAGGCTAAAAACCCTATCGATGTAGTATCTAAAAACGCCGTCCTCATCGCGTTTTTTAGCCCTTAGTGTAAAGAGATAGTTTCTAAGCTCATCTATACTTACCTTATCTTTTATGCTAATGGCAAAAATTTCTAAAATTTGTAAATTTTTAAATTTAGAAATTTCCTCTCTTATCTCTTTTTTTCTTAAATTTATAGTCACTTCATCTACGAGGTCGCACTTTGTAAGCGCCACTATCAAGGACTTCACGCCAAGGAGATTTAAAATTTCAAGGTGCTCCAAGCTTTGAGGCATAAGCCCGTCATTTGCAGCCACTACGAATAAGCACGCATCAAAGCCGTACGCACCGCTTATCATTGTTTTTATTAGATTTTCATGCCCAGGCACGTCGATAAAGGCGATATTTTCGCTGTTTTTGCTTAAATTTGAAAAACTTAGATCGATCGTTATGCCACGCTTTTTCTCCTCTTCAAGGTTGTCTCCCTCAAAGCCGTTTAGCTCCTTTATAAGTGCGGTTTTCCCGTGGTCGATATGTCCTGCTGTTCCTATTATTAGACTCATTTTTCTTCCGTTTCATTTATTATTTTTATTAGCATCTCTACATCATCATCCAAAAGCGATCTTAGATCAAGCATAAATTTATCATTTTCTATTCGGCCGATCACCTTTTTTTGCCTAAATTTTTGCTCATTTAAAACTGCGTCACCACTAACCGCCAAAGCCACGCTTGGGATCTTTTTGTTTGGCATCGCCCCGCCTCCTACAAAGGTTTGTGTGCGAATGATTTCTAGTGGTGTTTTTAAATTTTTATTTATAAAATTTGCTAAATTTTCAAGCTCTTTTACACTTTTGTGAAGCAGTTTTTGTGTTGTGATTAGCTCAAATTCTTTGTTTAGATAAGCTTTCATGCTCTCAGCTAAAAGCGAGATGATCACCTTATCAACACGAAGCATTCTTAAAAGCTGGTTCTTCCTAAGTTTTGCTATAAGCTCTTTTTTACCAACTATGATGCCACACTGCACCGTGCCAAGGAGCTTATCACCGCTAAAACTAACTAGCGAAACGTCTCTTAAGTGTTTTAAATCTGGCTCATTTTTGTCTAGATTAAACGGTAAATTTCCATAAAAACCGCTGCCAAGATCAAAATAATCTATCAAATTTTGCTCACGCGCTAGCTTGCTTAGTTCATTTGCCGTGGCCTCTTCACTAAAACCAACTATGTCAAAATTTGAGCGGTGCACTTTTACAAGCATTGCAGTATCTTCACAAATCGCCGACTCGTAGTCTTTAAGTCTAGTTTTATTTGTTGTGCCAACCTCTTTTAAAAAGCAACCTGCATTTGCCATCACCTCAGGCACTCTAAAACTACCGCCTATCTCGACAAGCTCGCCTCTACTAACGACTACCTCCCTGCCCTTTGCAAAGGTATTTAGCACTAAAAACACAGCGCTTGCGTTGTTATTTACGACGATGGCATCTTCAAAGCCAAATGCTCTAGCGATCAGCGAGCCGATATAGTCATATCTGTTGCCACGACTGCCCGTTTCTAGGTTATATTCAAGGTTAGAATATCCTGTAATAACAGGCGTTGCACGGTTTAAAATTTCTTTATCGATTACGCTTCTAGCAAGATTTGTGTGGATAGTGATACCAGTTAAATTTAGAACTCTTTGAAGACTTGATTTGTTGAATTTATAGTACTCATTTAGGATCAAATTTATTATTTCTTCGCTACTAAAGTTTGCGTTTTCATTTAAAATTTTAGCCCTTACTTCGTCTAAAATTTGTCTTGCAAGCATTGTGACTAAACTCACGTTAAGCCCCGAAAATGCTTCGTTTTTTATGATCTTATCAACTTGTGGAATATTTCTTAAATCGTTCAATTTCTGCTCCTAGTAAGTTAGTTTTACCAAGACATGATTCTAACATAAAAAATATTATAAATTAAAACTTAGAGCAAAAAAGAACATATAAAATTCAGAGTCTATTAATCCCATTAATATTAGAATAAGTCCGTTTTTGATAATAGGAGAAACAATGAAAGAATTTGGCTTTTATAACGATTTTGACGATGCTTTGATGCTAAATGAACAAATAG
The DNA here is from genome assembly GCF_052169515.1 of Campylobacter sp. Classification (GTDB taxonomy): domain Bacteria; phylum Campylobacterota; class Campylobacteria; order Campylobacterales; family Campylobacteraceae; genus Campylobacter_A. The sequence goes on along the minus strand of NZ_JBQNCH010000006.1, from coordinate 20,775 downwards.
AGATCAACAACGAAAATGGCGACTATCTCGTCTCTAACTCGCCAAAGCTAAAAGCAAATGTCATCGCACCTGAGATAAATTTTTACCTAAAAAATACAACTGCAAATATCTTAGAAAAAGCCAAAAACACGCTTTTACTATACGAAGCAAGAGCGAGCGCCTTTGATATGGCAAAAGACGTAGACTTCGAAAAAGAGGTTGGCAAAAATGTCGTGATAGTTAGCAACTCAGGCCGCGAAGAGCTAGCAAATTTACTAAAAGAAAATGGTTATAAGGTCATTGAGCTAACGCACTTTGAAGTAAAATTTTTATACGGCGCGGCTGGTGAGCTAAGCGTTTTGGTGCTTAGAGCAAATGACGAATTTGAAGTTGATTGCGACTTTTTCTTGGTTGAAAACGCAAGGGACTATATGCTAAAACAAAGTGGCTGCTATGAGATAGCAGGACTAAAAGATGAAAAAGTACTTGAAATTTTAAATGCAAAATCACCAAAATTTAGATATAAAAGTTTCACTCAATACGACTCATCTATTTGCCAGTATCACGAGCGCAGGACTGAAATTTGTGGTCGCTGTGCCGAAGTTTGTCCAACAGTTGCGATATTAAAAGAAGATGAAACAAAGCATCTTGTATTTTCACAGATAGACTGCACAAACTGTGGAAACTGCATAAGCGTCTGCCCTAGCGGCGCACTTGATTATACTCTAATGCCACAAAGCTCATTTGCTGCTGTGGCAAAGCTTTATAAAGGCAAGATTGCACTCATTGTGCCAGAAGAGATAAATTTAGAAGATCTTAGCGTTAGCCTACCAGAAAATGTTCTACCTTTTGCCATTTCAGCTGCACATTTTCTAAGCCAAACGCACTTTTTGACACTTCTTCAAGAAAGTGGTGCAAGTGTGATTTTATATAGCAAAAGCCTTGGCAAAGGCGAAAAAGATGCCATTAGCATCCTAAATCAAATTTATGAGCTTAAATTTAAAGAGCCAGCGATTTACCATGCAAAAGATAAAGCCGAGCTTGAAAGTGCATTGAAAAAGGCTAAATTTATAGATGGCTCTCAGCACTCTATAACAGAATACGCTCTACCAAAGAGAGAAATTTTTGCCAAAAGACTTGAATTTATCGTAGGCAACGATGATCTTGGAGTGGTAAAAACTGGCGACGAGATGATCAGATATGGCGAAGTTAAAATAAATGCTGATACCTGTACGCTTTGCTTAAGCTGTGTAGGATCATGCAACGTAAGTGCCTTGGTAGCTGACAAAAAGACAAACTCAATTTTATTTAACCCAAGTATTTGCACCGCCTGTGGCTACTGCGAGCTAAGCTGTGCTGAGAAAAACACTATCTCGCTTGAGGTTGGCAAAATTTCACTTAAGCCTGAGTTTTTCGTATACAGTGAGCTAGCGCATGACGAACTATTTGCCTGCGTAGAGTGCGGAAAAGAGTTTGCAACCAAAAAAGCGGTCGAGAAGATCGCATCGATCATGCAGCCAAGATTTGGCAATGATAGAGCGAAAATAAAATCACTTTACTGCTGTGCCGACTGCAAAGCAAAGATCATGGTGCAAGCCCAACTAAACGCAATGAAAGAGGATTTATTAAATGGATAAGAACATAATAAAAGCAAGAGCATATTTTTACGAATTTTTGGCGTATCCTGTCTTCTTTCATACAAATGATGAGAAATTTGCGAGATGGAAAGAGCAGCTTGGCTACCTAGCACAAAACCCTTTGAGCGAGCAAAGTGAGGTGGCATTTGCAAATTTAGATAAATTTAGCTTTGAAGAGCTTGCAAATGAGCAAAATGACGTCATTTTTGGCTTTTCAAACATTCCTTTAAATGCCTCATTTTATGAAGAAGGCAGAGATGACGGAGCGGCTAGACTTAGGGTGATCGAGTGCCTAAAACTTAGCCCATATAGACGCGATAAGGAGCTTTGCAAAGATAGCGAAGACTACGTTGGCTTTATATTTTTAGCAATGGCAACCTTTTTAAATGACGAATTTAATGGCGCAAAAAACATCAGCGATAAGCTATTTCGCGAGACTTTAAATTTATTTATAGATGAGTTCATCTCGCTTATCATGGCTCATAAAGATATAAATTTCTTTAGCTCGTATGCGACCATTTTAAAAGACTTTATCGAACTTGAAAGATCGATCTTAGGTGTAGAAGCACCGGCTAAACCACAAGGCGATAGTGTTGCCATGGCTGCACTTAAAAAAGAGCCTTTCCAAAGCAAAATGCCAACATTTAAGACCAAGCTTCGTTGGGAGGAGTTCTCTCCAGTGATCTCTCATTAGTTTAAAGACTAAATTTTAGTCTTTAAACTTTGTTTATATAAGATAGCTTTTGTAGTGTTTTCGCCGTATTTTACATCTACTGTAATATCAATATAGTTTAATGGTAAATTAAATCTGTATTGTGTGGCAAAGCTTTTAAGATAAAACGTAGATATGTTTTAGTTTCGATACTAATTAAACTGGGAGTTTTGGCTGTCTTAAAAGTCTATACTCTTTAAAAAATTTGCGAAGTGATTTTTGCTCTTTTGGTCCTATTTTATAGCTTATAAATTTTAAATACCACTTGATATCTTGCTCACTTATACCGCGGCTTTTAGCATACTCAGCCAAGATATAGTTTGGAATTTTTACATTTTTTTGTAGAAATTTTGAGACCAACCTTTTGTAAAACGAGCCATTTTTTACGTATGAAAATCTACCAAAAACAAATGGCAAATTCGTCTTTTCATGCCAAATTTGACCAAGGTCATAAAAGCACTCTTTGCCCTCCCTTAGATAGGCTTTAAGTGCTCTATCGCCTATGATCACCTCACCTTTTAAATGAAGTATATTTGCTAGGGCGTTTGAGCTAGCTGAGGCTGGGTCAAATTTCATAGCTGAGCCTTTACGCACAAGTACGCTTTTTACATCTTTTTTGGCGACTATCCCAAAATTTAGCTTCTTTAAATTTGCCTTTTTGCTAGCTATGCTTGAGATCACTGCAGCGTCGATCTTTCTGGCATTTAGGGCTCTATTTAGCTTACTTGGCACGCCTTTTTTAAACTCGATCGCCTTTTTTATCTGAGTTTTTAATGGAGCTGCTTTTAAAAATACATGAAATGGGAGTAAATTTAGATAATCAATCTTTCCAAATATCATTTTTTATCTTTTACAAGCTCAAATTTTACCAGCTCATTTTCCTCGCAAACATCTAAAAATAGCTCCATTAAACCATCTTTTATGCTAGCTTCTAGAGCATCTTCGTTTTTTAGCTTTATAAGCGTTGGCTCATTTATCTCACAAAGACAGTCGAAAAGTGCGTCTAAATTTCTACCATAGTGTTCTGGCAGATCAAATTTATTAGCGAGATAGTCGTGCATCTTATCTTTTTCGCACATTCTTTTAGCGTCTAAAGTTACGCTTTTCATTGCATCCTCTTCTCATAAAGCAGGTAAAAATGTTCATAATGATCAGGCGTGTAGTAGATAAGACCGTCGTTTGAGTATACTATCCGCTCAGCGCCACGTCTGCCGCCATTATAATTCACATCACACTCAAACCACTTTCTACCATCAGCTTCTGGAAGCCTCTTTTCTCTATTTGAAAATCTATCCCCGCCGATACTTTTGCCGTCACTTATCTGCCATAAATTTCCACTTTTTGCGTCCCAGCCAAGAGCTAGTGCTTCTTTTTTTGTTATGAAATTCTTTGGTAGCTTGTTAAATTTATAGATATAAAGTGCGACTTCTTCTTTTGAAGTGTATGAGCCACCAGCCTCTAATTTTAGGCTTTTTTGCCCTTCCTTATTAAGCTGTTCAAGTAAAATTTGGGCGTTTTTGTTTGCATCGCTATTTTCATTAGAAAAAAAGAAAGTACCGACTATAACAGCCAGTATAAAACCAACCAAGGTCGGCAAAAGTCTTTTGTTCAAATTTAACCCTTAAAGTGTGTTAAAAACTCTATCTCCAGCATCACCAAGACCCGGAACGATATAGTTTTTCTCGTTTAGTTTCTCATCGATTGAAGCTGTGTAGACCTCAACATCTGGATAAATTTCACTAAATCTTTTAAGTCCTTCAGGTGCAGCGATGATAGATATAAATTTGATCTCTTTAATGCCTTTTTCACGTAAAAATTTAACCGCGTCTATAGCTGTACCACCAGTTGCAAACATAGGGTCGATGATGATTGCCATTCGCTCTTTTGCATCTTTTGGAAGCTTTGCGTAGAAAAACTCGGCCTGCGCTGTCTCTTCATTTCTCTGAAATCCTAAAAATCCAACACTTGCATCCGGAATGATGGTAAAAACACTATCAAGCATACCAAGAGCAGCTCTTAAGATTGGACATATCATCACTTTTGTTGTGAGTTTTTTGGCATTTGCGGTAGCAACTGGAGTTTGTACTTTTACCTCTTTTACCTTTAAATTTCTAGTCGCTTCAAATATCATGAGATAACTAATCTCATCAACTAGCATGCGAAACTGAAAAGGCTGAGTATTTTTGTCGCGTAAAATGGTTAGTTTGTGCTCGATTAATGGATGCGAGATGAGCTTAACATTTTGCATTTTTTATCCTTAAATTTATTATTTTTGCAAGGCTTTGGCCTTAAAGAAAATGCCAAATTTAAAAGAGATTTAGCCCAAAGTCGGGCTAAATTTATTAAAATCCTTTTGCAAGTTTGGCTCTATAGGCCTCAACATCAAAGTCTTTTACTCTTGCTACTCCGTCCTCAACCGCAGCCTTTGCAACTGCTGGAGCGACAGCTGTAAGCACACGTTTATCAAATGGTTTTGGAATGATATACTCTTTGCCAAATTTTAGCTCACTAACACCACTTGCTTTTAAAACGTCAGCTGGCACTGGCTCTTTTGCAAGCTGAGCAAGTGCTCTAGCAGCTGCCATTTTCATATTTTCAGTGATCTTTTTAGCTCTAACGTCAAGTGCGCCTCTAAAGATGAATGGAAAACCTAACACGTTATTTACTTGGTTAGGATAGTCGCTTCTACCTGTACCCATCATCACGTCGCTTCTTACAGCCTCAACGTCCTCTGGATAAATTTCAGGCACTGGATTTGCAAGAGCAAAAATTATAGGCTCTTTATTCATAGATGCAACCATCTCTTTTGTAAGTACTCCTGGCTTGCTAAGACCCAAAAACATATCAGCACCTTTCATCGCATCAGCCAGGGTTCTGTCCTCTGTATCTAGTGCAAACTCTACCTTTTCAGGTGTAAGATCTGTTCTTTTTGAGTGAATTACGCCTTTGCTATCTATCATCACGATATGTTTTGCACCAAGCGCTTTATACATCTTCGCACAAGCGATACCAGCCGCACCAGCACCACTAACTACGATTTTGATTTTAGATATGTCTTTGCCCGAAATTTCCATTGCGTTTATCATACCAGCGCTTGTTATCATTGCTGTGCCGTGCTGATCATCATGCATGACCGGGATATCAACTGCTTCTTGAAGTTTTCTCTCGATCTCAAAGCACTTTGGAGCACGGATATCTTCTAAATTTATACCGCCAAATGTTGGAGCAAGAGCCTTGCAAATCTCAACAATCTTATCAGGATCGTGCTCATCTAGTTCGATGTCAAACGCATCAACATTTGCAAATTTCTTAAATAGTACCGCCTTGCCTTCCATAACTGGCTTACCAGCGATCGCACCGATATCACCTAATCCAAGAACAGCTGTACCGTCGGTGATAACAGCTACTAGATTTGCTTTATTTGTATACTTATAAGCTAATTCTGTGTCTGCATTTATCTCTTTGCAAGGTTCAGCAACGCCAGGTGTGTAAGCCATAGAAAGATCTTTTGATGTTTCGCAAGGTGTTTTTACCTTGATCTCGATCTTACCGCCTATGTGATAATTTAGTGCTTCTTCTTTAGTAACGTGTGTCATTTCTCTTCCTTTAATAAATTTTGTATTCTATTTTTTATCTCATTGCTACCTACCACCTCAAGAACCTCGAAGATACTTGGGCTCACGCTCGAGCCAGTTAGTGCTATCCTTAAGGCCTGAGCTAGGTCCTTTAGTTTTAAGCTGTTTTGCTCTAGAAATTTATTAGTTAGCTCCTCATAGCCTTTTGCATCGAGGTCGCTGTCTAAAATCTTAGCAAATTTAGCCAAAATTTCTTTGCTATTTTCATTTATAAATTTATCATATGCCTTTTCATCGTAACTTTTTGGGGCATTAATGATCGCATTTGCGCTGTTTGCCATCTCAATTAATGTCTTTGACCTCTCACGGAGCGAATTTAGTAGCAACTCGCCCTTTGTCAAGGCCTTAAAATCCACGCCAAACTCAAGCATATCATGAGCTAGTCTCTCATAAGGCAAAGTCTTGATATAGTGAGAATTTAGCCAATCAAGCTTTTGAGCGTTATAGGTGCTTGAGCTTTTGTTGATATCGTTTGGATTAAAGTATTTAAGCATATCATCAATACTAAAAATTTCATCATCGCCATGACTCCAGCCAAGACGCACGAGAAAATTTAAAAGCGCTTCAGGCAGATAACCCATCTTTTTATATTCCATGACATCGGTTGCGCCGTGCCTCTTGCTAAGCTTTTTGCCGTCCTCGCCGTTTATCATCGCTACGTGATAAAATTTTGGTGTTTTAAAGCCAAGCGCCTCGTAAAGAACGATCTGTTTTGGAGTGTTTGATAGGTGATCGTCGCCTCTAATTACATCTGTAACACCCATTAAGGCATCGTCGATAACGACTGTGAAGTTGTAAGTCGGTGTGCCGTCGCTTCTTGCGATGATGAAGTCGTCTAATATATCTTCAACTCTAAATTTAACCTCGCCTTTTATGCCGTCATTTATCACGATCTCGCCGCTAAGCGGGGCTTTTATACGGATAACTGGCTCGATACCAGCTGGAGGTGTACCTGTAAAATCTCTATATCTATTATCATATTTTGGACGCTCTTTTCTAGCTTCTTGGCTAGCTCTAAGCTCTTCAAGCTCGTCCTTGCTCATGTAGCATTTATAAGCTTTTCCTTCTTCAAGAAGCTTTTTTACATACTCCTTGTAAAGATCAAATCTCTTTGACTGATAAGTTACTTCGCCATCATGATCTAGCTTACACCAAGCAAAAGCCTCCTTTATGGCCTGTGTGGCTTCTTCTGAATTTCGTTTTAGGTCAGTATCTTCGATGCGAAGTAAAAATTTTCCGTTATTAGCTCTTGCGTATAAATAATTATAAAGAGCTGTCCTAAGTCCACCTATATGTAGGTATCCAGTAGGCGAAGGAGCAAATCTAGTAACTATCATTTTGTGCCTTATTTTTATGTTATAATTGCCCAAAATTATATTTACTAAATACTTAAATAAAGGTTTTATTATGAAAAAAATGCTCTTTTTGGCTGCTGGTATGCTAAGTGCTTTAAATTTATATTCAGCTCAGATGGTAAATGGTATCGCAGCCATTGTAGAGAACGAGCCCATCACGCTTTATGAGGTTTATAGCTTAAAAGAACAGCTAAAATCAAGCGAGCAAGACGCTTTAAATTTGCTTATCAGAGATAGACTCGAAGATGCTCAGATAAAAAATTTAAACTTAAGCGTAACACCATTTGAATTAAATGACAGAGTCGAAGCGATCGCAAAACAAAATGGCATGACAAACTCGCAGTTTAGAAATTCTATTCAAGCTCAGGGCATGGACTTTTTAGAATTTAAAAATAGCTTAGAGCATAAGATGCTTCAAGAAAAGCTTTATAAAAGCATCTCAGCAGAAGCTGGCAAAAACATAAATGAGCAAAAAGCAAAGATGTATTTTGACGCTAATCCTGACAAATTTAAGGTCTTTAGTACAGCAAAAGTGGTCCTATATAGAGCAAATAGTCCTGAAGAGCTTGAAGCTCAAAGGACAAGCCCTTCACTGCTAAGTGGCGTGCAAACACAAGAGCTTAGCCTAGACTATCAGAGCATAGACCCAAGGCTAGCAGCCATTATCTCCAACACAAACAACGGAGCATTCACTCAAATTTTACAAGGCCCTGATAATTTTGATATGTTTTATGTAAAAGAGAAAATCGGTTCATATATCCCAAGCTTTGCGGATGTTAAAGCTAATGTCATAAACGAGCTTTATCAAGGCGAGCAAGAGAAGTTAATGAATGATTATTTCGATAAACTACGCGCAAAAGCAAAGATTCAAATTTTAAGATAAACTCCATTTTGGCCATCTTTTGGTGGCTAAATTTCCCACAATAAAAGATTACACCGCCAAAGATGGCGGTGTAAATTTAGCTAGAAAGTATAGTGCATATTTATCATGAACGATCTCTCATCACCAGGTCTTGAGTCTGAACGCCAGTATTTTTTATTTAAGATATTATTTATTGCCAGTGTTATTTGAGCGTGTTCATTAAAGTTATATCCAGCACTTGCATCAAGCCTTGCAAAGCCGGGCAAGTGTTGATCGGTTACGCTTGTTTTATTTACTTGATAACTATATCTTTTAGAGTATCCTGTTACGCCACTTTCGACATACCATTTATCGTTTTTAGCATATCTTAAAAAAACATTGCCCTGCCAGTTAGTTGTATTGTTTAGACTAAGTTTTTCATTTAATGGATTTGACTTGTCATTTACGATAATGGCCCTCATGTATCCAAGAGAGCTTCTTAGATATAAATTTTCATAAATTTGACCCAAGATATTTAGCTCTATACCACGACTTCGCTCTTTACCGCGCTGTGCCCAAGTGAATGGATTATTTGTAGGATCTGGTCTATATCTTATATTATTATGCTCGATCTGAAATATAGCTAGGTTTGAGCTAAATTTATTATCAGCCCATGTGCTTTTTAAGCCGATTTCGTATTGCTCGTTATTTTGTGGTTTTAGATCAAGCATTGACGTATCGTCTGTGCTTATGCCTATATTACCACGACCACCATATGGTGCAAAGCTCTTTGAGTATGAAGCGTATGCGGTATGCTCTGGCAAAAAGTCCCACAGTAAGCCTACTCTTGGACTAAAAGAGTGCCCTTTGTAGCTATTTGTCATATCTGCAATATTTCTTGTTTTAAACTTATAAAAGTCAAACCTACTGCCAAGAAGTAGCCTATATTTGTCATCTAAGCTTATTAGATCTTCTAAAAATACTCCATTATTTATAGCTTTGTGCTTGTTGTCGGTCGTAAGCGGCATGTAGCCCACACTACCCCAACTCGATCTTGATGCGTATGGGTTTATGGTCACACTTTTGGCTTTATCGTACCAAAGCCTTGGATGACGAGTTTCGACGCTATTATCGTAGCCAAAAGTAAGATTATGCTTAAATCTTGTAAATTCAAGCTCTTTTGTAAGTGTTATAGCATTTGAGAGCGTGTCATTATCGGTTTGTTGTTTAGCATAGTTTTGCTTTAGTCTATTTCCAGGCATGATGGTACCACTAAAATAATGATCAAAATTTTGACTAGCTTTTCTGTATCCAAAAACCCATTTTAAATTTATATCCTTGACTAGTTGCGCATTTAGCTCGGTACGGAAGAAATGAAGCTTATCTTCAACAAAGTCTCCATCGTGAGAAAATCCCTTTGTATAGTCGATACCAAGTTTGTCATAGACACTTTTTGTCGGCATTCTATCAGGTACACGCCAAGCATTATCATATGTATATTGCGCCTCAAAACTAACCGTTCCGCCATCATTTGTCACGACAACGCTTGGACTTACCATAAAATTTTTATATTTTACGCCCTCTCTCCATGATTTTCCACGCTCCATATCAGTCGTTAGTCTTGCGGCTAGTTGATTATTTACTACATGGTTTACATCTATACCACCGCCATATCTACTCCAGCTACCAACTCTTCCTGAGAGCTTATAAACAGGCATAAAATTTGCCTTTTTACTAACCAAATTTACAACCGCACCGCCGTCACTTCTTCCATACAAGATCGAGGCTGGTCCTTTTAAAATTTCAACTCTCTCGACATTTGCCGTACTGCGTCTTATCTGGCCAGAGTCTCTAACACCATCTCTATATATATCGCCGCCATCAACACTAAAGCCTCTTATCTTGATGCTTTCGCCTCTCATATCATAGCTTGCATCAATACCAGCATTTCCCTCTAGAATACTTGAAAGATCGTTTGTGCCATAGTTTCTGTTCTTTTGTATATCGATATTTTCGATAGTTTGTGGCGTCTCTTTGTTGCTGAGTCCATTTCTATTGATATCCGCACTATCATATGTGATATAACCTTTTAGGGTATTTTGCTCCGAGATACCTTCCACCTCGATAGTTGGTAGAATGACCGAATAATCACTGTTGTTCGTATCTAAAGCCCACAGCGAGCTAAAGATCAGTGAAGAAGCCAGTATGCTAAATTTCATAGTGTTCCTTTAGATAAAATTAAAATTAATATTCTATATCAAAATAGATTAAAAATTTACGTTGTGTTAATGCTTATTAGATTTTGTCCATTTATTGTTAAAAATTTTAGTTCAACTTAAAATGAAAACTAAATTTTGTAATTCTTTTATTAAATGTTTATGTGAGCTTTAAAATTTCACTAAATCATAGTATTTACTAAAATAATAGTAAATATTAGATACAAATTATTCATAGCATTTGCTATAGGATACTAAAATTTTAAAGATCGATCCTAGCATTGCAATGATAACCCATCAACGCGAGCTTTTTAAACTTTTTGATAAGATTATAGATATAAGAAGTGAGTAAATTTGACTGCAAAAGCAGCCAAATTTATATTATGCTTTTTTAGTAAAAACTCCAACATAAACAGCATAGATAAAGCCGATCGCTACGGCATATGGAGCATAAGGAGTGATGCCAGCTCCTGAGCTTGCAAGTATGAAGTTATGGCTTATCGCAGCACCTGCTCCCATACCTAAAACAAATACAGCTGAGCTTAAATTTCCGGCTCCCATTTGCACCAAATGTTTGCCTGGGCAGCCATAACTTAAGCTAAAGCAAAGACCGGCGAGCGTCATACTAAGAAAATTCCAAAGAATGTCATTGTGAGCGATAGGCTGACCTTCAAAGCCAAATTTGTATTGATTTAACACTAAATTTGTAATGCTAGCAAAAACAACAACCGATACGATGCCGTAAAACATCGAAAAATCACGCTCAAAAACTTTACTGATCGCACCAACCGAACAAAATTTGCTTCTTTGTATAAAAATACCAATAACAATAGCACAAATAAGCGAGATAAGGATATTTGCATGCTGTGAGCCTGGGCCTTTTTCTGAGCTAAATAATGCACCATTATCGCCAAGCTTTAAACCAAAAACAAGGGCTGCTAAAAGCAAAACAGCAATAATTAATGGTAAAAAGGCAACTGGTTTTGTAGTGGCATCATTTTCAGGTATAACGTAACCATTTTTCTTGAAAAATCGTCCAACAAAAACGCCAGCAAATAAGCCAACAAGCCCAGCAATAGCGGTCATATCTCCGCCTCCAAGGCGCAAAAACGCTCTCCATGGGCAACCCAAAAAGATAAGGCAGCCAATCATCGCAAACACACCTAAGAAAAACCTAGAAAATGCTGCACTGCCAGATACTGGAGTGAAATTTCTACTCCAAAGCATACTTGCTAAAAAGCCTCCGATGATAAGCCCTAAAATTTCAGGCCTTAGATACTGTACCACTTTGGCTTGATGAAATCCAAAAGCGCCTACGCTATCTCTTAAAAAGCAAGCCGCACAAACGCCCATATTTGCTGGGTTGCCAAAATAAACAAGCACTGGGCCAAGAATGCCTAAGCTTGCACCTGCAATGATGTAAAGCACTGTTTTATTCATGAATATTCCTGTGTATAGGGTAAAATCAAACTGATTTCTTAAACGACATTTTAATAATCATTAAATAAAACAAAGATTAATTTTTTTAAGAGCAAAGTAGATAAAATATGCAAAAATTTCATAAAAGGGATAAAAATGAAAGATTTTATGAGTTACGCAGATAGCCTAAAAATTTTAAAAGATACAATAAATGCGTGGGAAAAGGTCGAAAAAGTAGCCATCACAGATGCACTTGATAGAAATATCGCCTACGACGTGACAGCCGCTGAAAATTACCCAGCAAAGCCAGTTTCAGCGATGGACGGATACGCTTTTGCCTTTAAAGATGGCCTAAGCGAGCTTGAGCTCATTACAGACCTGCCTGCTGGAAGCGACAAAGGACTAGTTATAGAGGGTAGTAAATGTGTAAAAACTTTCACTGGCTCACTAATGAGCGAAGGCACTGATACTCTTGTGCCGGTAGAAAATGTCGAGGTTAGCGGCTCGAAAATACTCATCAAAAAGAGCGTGCCAAAGGGCTTTGCCGTGCGCGAAGTAGGAGAAAGCTATAAAAAAGGTGAAATTTTGATCAAAAAAGGCACTCGTCTAAGCTACGCTGAAATCGCGCTGCTAGCAGAGCTTGGCCACTTTCACATAAGCGCCTTTATCCGTCCAAGAGTGGCGATACTTGCAACTGGTAGCGAGATAAAAGACCTTGGCGAACCTCTAGAAAATCCGGCACAAATTCACAGCTCAAACCACATAGGCATCGCTATGCAAATACGCAAAATGGGTGCAGAGCCGATCCTTTGCGAGATCGTAAGAGATAAGGCTGAGCTTGTCGAAAAAGCGATCATAAACGCACTAAAATCAGCTGATATATTAGTGACGACTGGTGGCATAAGCATGGGTGATTACGACTTTGTAAAAGGCGCTTTAAATGAAAATTTTAGCCTTATCATCGAGGGTGCTGCGATAAAACCGGGCCGTCACATCAGAGTGGCAAAGTCAGGCGATAAATACATCTTTGCGCTACCTGGATTTCCGTACTCAGCAATGGTTATGTGTGTGCTTTACGTGAGGGTGCTAATAAATGCGTGGTTTGGTCAAGAAGAGCCAAAGATCACGGCGATAATGGACGAAGACTATAAAAAACGCTCACCATTTTTAGAATTTACAGCTGTAAATTTAGAAAATCGTGAGGGCAAAATTTTTGTAAATTTAGACGGCAAAAAGCTTGGTAGCTCAGCAATCGTAAACAACCTAACAAACGAGGCTGCATTGCTTATCATCCCAAAAGAAACAGAATTTATCGCAAAAGGTGAAGTGGTTGAAGTCTTAAAAATGCCTTGTTGAGAGGAAATTTTTAACAAAAACTAGTTGTTTGAAATTTCAAACAACTATAAATTTTTCTTGCAATAGTGACATTTTCCTTTAGGATAGACTTTTTGATCATAAATTTTGGAGCAAGAGAAATATGTGTGGTAGTATTTTATTTTTATCAAAACAAAGTTAAACTTAAAAACTACTGCATATTTATGCTTCCAGCTGGGGCTGGCATTTCACCTTTTTCATCAACAAATGGTGGTCCTTTTTGTAGTAACGCAGTGATCTCAGAAGCTACTTTTGGGTCCATTTTTGCCATAATAGTTGATATCTTTTTAGCATCAAGAGCGTAAAGTATAGTAGCTGCGTTTGATCTAGCCATTTGTGAAAGCACATCAGCCGCCGCTCCATCCTTCATCTTAGAATATGACTCATTGACTTTATCAGTCGTCATTGTGCGAAGCTCTTTTAAAATTTTCTCATTTTTAGCGACCACTTCATCGATCTCTTTACGTTTTTGATCGATTAATTTCATTGTTGCATTTAGATCGGCCTCTTTTTTGGCAAGCTTTTTATTATTTTCTTCATAAGCTGCTGCCGAGCTTGCACGAAAAGCCTCGAGTGCCTGACGCTGCTCATCTATAATCTCAAGTTCTTTTGAAATTTCTTCTTTTCTAGCTTCAAAAATTTGAGTGCAATCAACAGGCACTTCGTAGCAAAATGCAAAATTTAGGATCGCGAAAAATAATAAAAACCCTCTCATCACTGCTCACTTTTAGTAACAAATTTCATCACAGCAAACTCGTCAAGTGCAAGTGCTTCAGCCTTTTGTATGCGTTTTATCTCTTTTTTGAACTCTTCTTTTTCTAGATATTTCATCTTTTCGTACTCTAAATTTGCATTTTTATATTTATGCTCGTAGTGTAAAACTTCTTTGTTAGCCATTTCAAGGCTCTCTTTGCAAGCATTTAGCTCTTGCCTTGTTATATTTATAAGCTCTAAATTTTCTTTTAGCTCACCTATATTGCCACTTTTTGGCAATACAAACTCGCCGAGTCTAGCTCTTAAACGTGATAAATTTTCTTCAAAATTTCTCACATTAAGCCTGGTAATGGCGAGCTTGGCCTCTACTTTGTCCATTTCTTGCTTTTTTACTCGAACGATAGAGGTAAATTTGCTTTTCATCTAATGATTGTATCGCTTCTTTCAGGGCTTGTTGAGATATAGCCGATCTTTACGCCAGTTAGCGCTTCTATTCTCTCAATATAAGCTCTTGCGTTTGCTGGCAAATCTTCATATTTGCTTATACCTTTTACACTATCCCAGCCTGCAAGCTCCTCGTAAATAGGAGTTGCGTTTTCAAGATCTGTTGGCATATAGTCAATCGTCTCGCCATTATACTGATAAGCTTTGCAAATTTTTACCACCTCAAATCCATCAAGAACGTCAAGCTTCATAAGTGCATAAGTATCGACACCGTCAAGCCTTGATGCGTATTTTACACTCACAGCATCAAACCAACCACAACGTCTACGGCGACCTGTTGTTGTGCCAAATTCCTTACCGATATCGCACATCTTATCACCATTTACGCCTTTATCTTCTGTCGGGAAAGGGCCAAAACCTACACGAGTTGTGTAAGCTTTTATAACACCTATTACTTCACCGATTTCTTTTGGATTTAGTCCAAGTCCTGTACAAGCACCTGCGCTTATAGTATTTGAGCTGGTGACATAAGGATATGTACCATGATCGATATCTAGGAGCGTGCCCTGAGCGCCTTCAAGAAGTACCTTTTTGTTATCATCGAGAGCTTTCCAAATGATATTTGTAGTGTTTGCGACAAACGGAGCTAGCACCTCTTTATATCTTTTTAGCTCTTCAAGCAGCTCACTTTCTAGTGGAATTTTTACACCAAGCGCATCAAATACACATTTGTTTGTTTCAAAGTCATGCATTAAAGCCTCGCACAAACGCTCTGGCTCAAGTAGCTCGCCTACCCTGTGACCACTTCTACTTATTTTATCTGCATAAGTTGGTCCGATGCCTTTGCCAGTCGTACCGATAGCTTTTTCACCTTTTAGTCTCTCTTTTGCTTGATCGATTTGACTGTGATAGCTTAAATTTAAGTGAGCCTTATCACTAATATAAAGCCTACCTTCTAAATTTTCAAACTGCGCCATTTCAGTAATTAACACTTCTGGGCAAACAACAACACCATTGCCGATAATATTTATAATATTTTTATGCAAAATTCCACTTGGAACAAGGTGTAAGGCATATCTAACGCCATCGACCCAGATAGTATGACCAGCATTGTGGCCGCCTTGAGAGCGACAAATCATATCATAGTTTAGTCCTAGCATATCAACTATTTTGCCTTTACCCTCATCACCCCATTGAACTCCAACTACTAAATCAGCCTTTCTCATTCTTACTTCCTTAAATTAATTTTTTCTTCTATCAATGCATCTGTATAAACAGCAAAACCACTATTTATTTTTCCGTCTATTTCGTAGCTGCCGCCACTTGCTATTATGCTGTTATTTCTTAAAAATCTAAAAAATAAACTATCGTAATATCTCATTTTTGAGTAATATAGCGGAACTATTCTTAAATTTTTATATTCTAAAGCGCTAGCTAAATTTCTCAAATTTTCAAGCGGTTCTTTTAGTTTGCTTGGAGATATTTTTATTATCTCATCCAGCTCACTGACTGATTTTAAAAGAGCAAGAGCGCTTAGCCATGGAACATTTTGAGATAAAATTTTCTCCATTTGTCCATTTTCAAAAATCTCAATAGGTACACTCAAAATTTCACAAATCACCCTTGGAATTTGCATATTACTCACTTGTAAAAATGTATCCATTTTTAGCTCATCAATAAGCTTTGCAACGATATTAATACTTTTTAAAACATCATTTTCGCCAATTAGCTCAGCTCCAATTTGATAAATTTCTTGGCTTGGATAGCGAAAGACTGGTTGGACATAAAACCACCTTTTTGACTCGCTTGCCTTTAGTCTTCTAAGCACAATTCTTACAGTATCGACTGTACTATCAGCCCTTAGACTTATCTCGTGATTTAGACTGTCGCTAAAACGTAAAAGGTTTGTAGCATCTACACTTAAATGTTGATGATATGAAAAAAATGGTGTAACGATCTCACTAAAGCCTTCTTTTTCTAAAATTTCACTAGCTTTTTGTTCGATTTGCCTCTTTAGCTTTGCGCTGCTAGCAAAGTAGAGTTTGCTTCCGTTTGGAATTTCATGCTCATAAACATTTAAAACATTTTCATTCATTATTTTTGTTCGCTCCACTTAAATTTAGATCATTATCGCACAATACAATCGCATCTTTAGCCAAATTCACAATATCCACTTTTTCTGTTTTTGCAAGGATGATACTTAAGACCTCAGCTAATTTTTCGTTGATTGTTTTTATGCTATCTACTTGATTTAGTATTTCCTCTTTTAATTTTTCGCTTATTTTTTCATCATATTTAAGTTGTCCTATCAAGCGATTCATAAGCTCTTTTATAGTCACTATTTTGCAAAGCATATTGTAGTTTTCATCATTTTGAAAATTTCTTACATTTAGAGGAGATGATAAAGAGAATTTAAACTTGATCGCATCTTCTAAACTAAGCTCTGGCGCAAAAAGACGCCCCTGAAATCTACTAAAGCCAAAGCCAAGAAAAATTTCAAGCATATTTATATCTTCTAAATTTTTTATCATTACATTAAAATTAAATGTATCTGATATGTGCCTTATCATACGCATGGTTTTAAGAGCTTCTACCGATTCAAATACTTGATTACAAAATCTTTTATCTATATTAAACCTATTTGTTTTTAACATACCTAGTGCTTCTATCGAACCTGAGTAAGTTGCAAAATCATCAAGGCAAAAGCTTACGCCTAGCTCCCTATAAGCATCAATATATCTAATCACATCATCTAAATTTACGCCACTCGCAGAGTCAATGATGTCTATGATTAGCCCATTAGCATCTAGTTTTTCATCTTCTAAAAGCTTTTTAAATTTCTCAAAAAAGTCAGGAGTCATTAGTTTTTTAATGCTTAAATTTACTCTAACCTTTGCATTTATTCCCTCTTTTAACCATGTATCTCTAGCCTCTAAAGCGCCTTTTAGTGTAAATAACGCGATAGCAACAGCTGCTTTTGATACTTTTGCAAGTGGCAAGAAATCAGATGGCTTTAATATATTTTCACCATTTTGCCATCTAATAAATACTTCAAAACTGCTAATCTCCCCACTTTTTACATCGACTTCAGGCTGATATAGTAAGAACATTTCACCAGCCTCAATAGCTTTAATGATATTTGAGCCATCTTTATACTCATTTTTAAAGTATGTATCTTTTTTCGAGCTAAACATATAATATTTATTTTTTCCGTTTAGTTTTGCTTGATACATAGCCCAATCAGCTCTTTCTAGTAAATCATCAACACTAAGCGCATCACTACTTAAGCTAATTCCAATGCTCACGCTAAGTTTTATTTCACCCTCATCAATAGGAATTTTACTCTGTGCTACTCTTAAAATGTTTTCAGCGGTTTCGTAAATTTCTCCTAGATTTTCATAAGGCATAGCGCCTATAAATTCGTCTCCGCCTATCCTCGCAAATATTCCTTGTTTTGGAAAAATTTCATCTATTTTTTTTGAAATTTCTATAAGCACCTTGTCGCCTACTTGATGTCCAAACTCATCATTTACCGCTTTAAAATCATCAAAATCAATATAAAAAGCAGCTATTTTTACGTTTTCTTTTGCCTGTTTTAAGAGGTTCTCCAGCTTATTAAAAAGCAAAAATCTATTTGGCAACCCAGTTAAAGTATCGTGATATGCGATAAATTCGAGATATTCTTTATTGCAACGATCATCATTTACACTTGAGGCCAACAAGATATATCCCTTTTGATCACCAAATGAATTTAAAAGCCTGCTTACGCTTATGGCTTCGAGTCTATTTTTACTTTGGATATCATAAACAAGGCCTTGCCAGAAACCAATTTTTTCAAGCTTATTTAAAATTTCACTCTTAAGATCTTTTAATCCAGTCTTAAAATTTATTATATCTTTTGAACAAATTTCTTCTAAATAGACATTCTCTTTTGTTGCATTAAATGTATCAAAAAAGGCATCATTTGCATCTACAATCCTAAACTCATCATCAAGTATAACCATTTGCTCTTTTGAATATGAAAATATTTTTGCTAAAAGATCTTGATAAGAGAAAAAGCTATTTTGTACGCTAAGATCTTGTATTGTGCCTTTTATAATGCTTGCTTCACCATCATCAAAAGCTATCGCTTTTGCTCTAATCCTTAAATAAATAATCTCTCTATCTGCACGATAAAAACGCACTTCCCCATCATATACTTCATCTTTTTTTATAAAATCAAAAAATTCTTTAAAACTTGAAAATTCATCTACAAATATAGTTTTTGCACGTTCAAAATTTATACTCATATCGCCATTTAAAGCATATCCGAGTGACTTAGCAATATCACTTGGGATATAGAGCGTATCACTTTTTTTATCCCATGAAAATACAAGTGCTTCACTCGCCCAAAGTATGCTTTGAAACTGTTTTAGCTCAGTATCGTATTTCTTTTGCAGTTTTGCTATATCGCTTAAGTTATTAAAGAAATAGATGATCTTTTTCGCTCCATCATCAGTTCTATCTATAAATTTTACTTTTATTCTAAATGGTGTACTTTTATTTTCATGTGTCTGCATATTGGCGACTAGATCGATTTCACTTTTTTGACCACCATTTTCAAAAAATTTCTTAGATTCAGTAAAGATGTTTGCTTCAAATTCATATAAATTTTCAGGACTTAATAAATTCCTTAAATTTATAAGTTTTTCATCTTGTGCGACTTTAAAGACGCTATCGATATTTTGTGAGCTTCTTACGATGGTAAATGGATCATCACTTAATGCCTCAGCTATTACATTTGGTGATAAAAGCGTATAATCGTTCATCGCTTCATTATCTTTTTTTGTAAATCTTCCCTCATCAAGCTCGTATATAAGCATAAAATTTAGCCTAGCGTCTCTTAGCTTGACCTGTGACTCTTGTAAAAATCCTTCTTTGATATCGCCTTCTTTTGTTTTTAGTTTGATCTTGAAGCTTGTATCGCTATTTTGAGTCTCTTGTTTCATTTGCATAAATGACGCAAAATCATCATCTATTAAATCATTTAAATTTAGATTTGTGATCTCTTCTTTTGTATAACCAACGGAAGCCAAAAAGGCATTACTAACATCAATAATATCGCCACTATAAGCATCATAGACTACTATCTTTAAAAAGCTTTGTTCAAAAACGTAGCCAAACCTACTCTGATATTCTTCTAATTTATCAGCCGCCTTGATACTATCTAGTCGCAGCTTATTTATTCCGCTTTTTATCTCTTCAAACTCAGCGACGTTTAGGCTCCGTCTTATCTCATTTTCACCGCCATCCAAAGCGGTTTTTACCTCTTTTAAGGCTGGTAAAATTTTACTTCTTACAAAAATTATGTCCATAACCCATAAAATTATAGACAATATAAAGCAGATGATCGATAGGCAAATTAGAACAAACTGCACAAAAATATGAAAATGTTTTATTGAAGCTGTAATGACAAAAATTTTATACTCTGGCATGTAGCTTACGAGATAAAAATTTATATGCTTTAAAGAAAAAACTATCTCATCTTCTTTAAACTCATCGCCAAGACTTATGTAAGGTAAAAATACCGACTGATCAAATTCCTTATAAAACTCATCTCTTGATAAATTTCCATATTTATCCACCAAGTAAGCATAAGCTCCACGTTGTGCATCATAATCTACATTAACACGGCTTTGCAAAAATTTTAGATCGATCTGAACCAAAATAGTGCCGCCGTTTTTTAATCCATAAGATGCATAAAGATCCTTAAAATAGCTATCCTTATAAACGCGGTCTGATACTCTAAATTCTCCTGGCCTGACTTCATTTAACCTTAGCCACGATAGATCATTCTCTCTTATGTCACGAGCTCCGGTAAATTTCTTTGAATAGAGTAATTTTGTGTTTTTATCAAAAATATAAAATGCTGTATAAAAATCATTTTTTGTAGCGTTTTTATCAAACAACAGGTCGCTAAGACCGGCTTCAACCATTTTTGATTTTAAAAATAGATCATTTTTTACTAAAAAAAAGCTATTTGAGATTGATGATTTTATATTTGAATTTAATGAGTGAAGATCGTACTTTACATCATTTGTGCCGGCACAAATTACAAATAACATCAAAAACAAAAATGACAACAAAAGCAAAACATTCTTTGCGTAAAATCTTTTTATTATTTGCAAGCTAGATTTTGGGCTATCAAACACGATAAAGACCTCGTTAATTTAGGTTTAGCCTTGATTTTATCCCATTTTTACTTGATTTGGGTTTATAAAAGTAGGTATTTATTTAAAATTTATTGATTTTTTGAAAATTGAGCCAAAATTGCTTTCAAATTTGGCTCATAAATTTTTAATATATCCAAGTCACAAGCTCAGATGTTTGCCTGCGTAGTTTTTCTGGTTGTGGGTTTAGGCGGTAGCCAAATGGCACTACGATAGCCACTCTTTGCTCACTCTCATCAA